>JBPCLO010000001.1:0-49372 GCA_051003155.1 Fimbriimonadales bacterium
CCTGCGTCTTCTGGCCCGAGGCGGCATCTTGCAGGATCCTGACGATCTGCTCCTCGCTGTATTTCGATTTTTTCATAGCTTCCTCCAAGGAGAAAGACTACTCTTATCTTGTCTTCCGATTCGGGGGGCAGACCAGCGGTAAACTTCCACGCGGTGAGTGGGAATCTGATCGTTTTTGCAATCTTGGCGGTGATCGCATCGGCGTCCGCGGTTGGCGTTATCGCGTTCAAGAACCCCGTGAGGAGCGCGCTCAGCCTCGTCATCAACTTCTTCACGATCGGGATCATCTACTTCACTCTGAACCTCGACCTCCTGGGAATCAGCCAAATCCTGGTATACACCGGGCTCATCATGATCCTGTTCCTATTCTGCATTCTGTTGCTGAACCTCGGCGCGCCGGAGATGCTGAGCGAGAAGAGTTGGCTGAAGACCTGGGTCGCTATCGCGCTCACGGCCGTTATGGTCGCCGCGATCGTCAGCCAAGTGGTCGGCCCGCTTGCCAGCGCAGGCGGCCCGTCCTCGCCCGACGACTACGGCAAAGCGGCCAGCGTTGGCAAGGCACTTTTCACCGGCTGGGTTTACGCTTTCGAGATCGCGAGCGTCCTACTGCTTGTCGGCATCGTCGGTTCCATCCTGGTGGCCAAGAGGAGAGACTGATGGAAGGCGTACCGATGGCCGGCTTCATGGCGCTGAGCGCTGTTATGTTCGCGATCGGAACGCTGGGCGTCATCATCAAGCGCAACCCGATTGTGATCTTCATGTGCATCGAGCTGATGCTCAACGCCGCCAACCTGGCGTTCCTAACGTTCGCGCGCTATCACAACAAGCCTCTCGCGGGCGCAGTCGATCCAATGCAAACCCACATGACGGGGCAGATGGCTGTGGTGTTCGTAATGGCTGTCGCGGCGGCGGAAGTGGCCGTCGGCCTGGGGATCATCATGGCGATTTTCCGCTCCCGGCAGGAAGTGGACGTCGACGAGATGAACATCCTGCGCGGCTAAGGCGTGTTGCGCCAAACAACGTGGTCGAGCCGCGCGCGCCACGGGAACGAGAACACCGGGCCGGCCGCTTTGTAGGTGAGCTTCGCTCTCATTCGGCGCGTGATAGCCTGAACGTACTCGCTCGACGCGCCGCCGACCGCCACCTCGCGGACCGAGTCGGTCAACGTACCGTTTGCAATATCGAAAAGTACATACTCCTCGCTGTCGAAGTTGTACAAATAGATGCGCTGGACGATGTTGGTCGATGTAGTGTGGCCCTCGACGCGGAAGCTGAGCAGCGAGGTCGTCTCCGGGGTTGCGGTGCCTTCGACCGTGATCTGCAGCGGCGGTATGGAGTTGTTGAACACGATGCCCGGCCGTGCGACGAGGTACATGCTGTCGCTGGCAAGGAGCTCGAAAAATCCACCAGATTCGAGCGTTCCCGGCCCAACCGTGACAATGCTCACGTTGGATGCCATCGACTGCCCGACCTTGACGGT
Organism: Fimbriimonadales bacterium; assembly: GCA_051003155.1. GTDB lineage: Bacteria > Armatimonadota > Fimbriimonadia > Fimbriimonadales > ATM1 > JACDEQ01. The sequence goes on from JBPCLO010000001.1 coordinate 1,481, forward strand.
CGCGAAATCGCCGACGGTCCCGACTCCGTAGGACTCGCCCGCCATGAGCACGTTTCCGAGCCGGTCGATCAAGACGGAATGGGCTTCGTCGAGGTCGTCGGCCGGGCCGTCGTAGCGCCTGATCCACTTGACCTGGCCGTTCGGCTCGTATTTGACGGTGCAGTAGTCCGGTGCTTGCCCAACGTTCTGCACGGCGCCTCCCGTGACATAGATGCGATCCGCCGGGTCGACGGCCACGCTTCGGGCGGTGTCGAATGCCGAGGCGCCGCCGTCGAACGTCTTGACCCATAGACGCGCTCCGCCGGGCCCGTCCTTGATCGTGAGGTAGTCGTAGCCGGTCGCCGCCCGGTCGGTATAGCCCGCGACGATCGAGTTGCCGGCGCTGTCGATCGCCAAATCCGCTGCGCCGTCCCAAAGATGATCGGGTCCGTCGTAAACATCTCGCCAGGTCTCATCTCCGGATGTGCGATTGAACTTGGCCACCGCGACGTCGCCTGCGGGATCGAATGTTCCGACGTTGACTTGGCCCGCGACGACCGGGTTGCCGCCGGGATCGAGAGCGACTGCAATCGCCCAGTCGCCAAGATTCTCCGACCCAGCGAGAAAGCCATCCCATTGAAAGTCTCCGGAAGCGCTGTAGCGAAGTACCAGGAAGTCCGAAAATGCCTTGTCGTGAACGCGGTTGCGCGCGCCGGCTGCGAAAATGTCTCCCGAGCCGTCGATGGCGACCGCGCTTAACCCGTCGCTTCCAGGACCGGGGGCGTCGAACGTCTGGGACCACAAGAGCGAGCCGTTCGGGGAATACTTCCAAAGGGCGGCAAGGCCGCCGGACGAGCCGACGATCACGAGGTTCCCACCTGGGTCGAGCCCGATCGCGCCGCCGGGAGGTCTGCTCCATTGTTGGGCGCCGGCGAAGTTGTACTTGACCGTACCGCTGCTTCCGGAGACGTACACGTTGCCATTGCCGTCCACAACTATCGCTTGAGAAACGTCGTTGTCATTCACGGAATAGGTCGCGAGCCACAGCTCATTCCCATCGGACGAGTACTTGATCGTCACGTAGTTTTGGTTGTTCTGAGAGCCCGCCGGATAGGCCGGGCCGGTTACATAGACGTTGCCACTCGCATCGAGCGCCATGGCGGTCACCCTGTCGAAGTGGTTACCGGGTCCGTTGTAGCGCCGCGCCCAGATCTCGTTCTGGGCAACGGCTGCCGCCGCCGCACACGCGAGAGCGCAGAGCAAGAACCCTCTAGCAAACATTTGGTTTCAGGGTACACGAAATTGCCGCGAAAAGCGCGTATGCAAGGTTATGACCCCGCGAACCGAGCCCTGCTCTGGCAGGTCGACCCGGAGCGGGAGGACAACTGACCGCAGATTTCGAGCAATCTGTATCCGGCGATCTCCGGACCCTCCCGGGTCCGTCGCGTCCGGGGTGATACTGCCTACACCAGCACGCGGTTCGCCAACGTGGTCGAGAACATACTTCGGCTGCCTACGCGCGATCGACACGCGGTAGCTTCGCTACCATCACGTTGTGAGGCAGGCCCTTGAAGTCGGTGAGCTTTTCATGAGCCATTCCCAGCCTTTGCGCGACACGCATCGAAGGCTCGTTTACCGGCTGGATGAGCGCGATGATGCGGGTCTTGCCCAATTGTTTCGCGTAATCGAGGCATGCGTTGGCGGCTTCCGTCGCGTAGCCGTTTCCCCAATACGGCTTGTGGAAGATGTATCCCACCTCGGTCTCCTTAACGCCGTCCACTTCTTGCTCGGCGAGGCCCGTCTCGCCGATCGGCGCGCCCGTTTCCTTGTTCAGTACCAGCCACGGGCCATAGCCGTCATCTCTGTAGCGCCCGATTTGCCGTTCGATCCAGCAGGCCGTATCCTCCCGACTGTGCGGCCTGGGCCAGAAACGCATTACTTCTGGGTCTCCCAGCATCTCGGCCATGAAGTCGAGGTCATCGAGCGACATTTCTCGTAGGACGAGGCGAGGTGTCTCCAGGATCGAGTTCGTCACTTTGCTTTCAATTTCGCAATCGCAGCTAAGATGGACGTGCGGTTCTTAGCGAGGCCCATCCATTCGGGCAACTTAGATGAGATTCGGTTCCTCGCGACCCGCCATCCCGATGCTTGGCCTGGACAAATGCTTCCAGGTAAGCCAAGTGTCGTCGGTTATATGCCCATAAGACCTCACCGCGCCATCCGGTCTTGAACCACAATGACAGGCCGAAGCTTGGATCTGCACCGTCGTGGACGACGTAATCCAGAAAGTTATTCACCTGTTTATCCAGGCTGTGACCGCATGATGCGCAAGTGAAGCGAGCAATGCCCGATAGGCGCGGCAACGGAGTCTTGACCCGGCCACATTCGCCGCACCGGGGGCAAGCGACGAGAACTTCAACCAAGAGGTCTCGCCAGCCAGGCTCAAGCGGATTTCGCGCTACGTCATCATTCCGAGATTCGAAGTGTTTTCGCATTCGACTCTGAGTTCTCGGTCTACAGTCTACAGTCTTCAGTCTCCAGTCTTCCCCTGGTGTAAACTGCCGCGCTAGGACATGGCGGTCACTTTCGATTGGATTTGGGCGGTTCTGCTTTTGCCGCTCGTCGGGTTTCTGGTTCAGGCGGCGTTCGGCAAGAGGCAGATCGATGCCTTCGGAATTGAAAAGGGCCGGCGCATTTGCGGCGCCCTCGCAGTCATCCCGATCGCGCTCGCTTTCCTGATCGGAGTCGTCATCTGCGTGAAGCTCGGCGCCTTAGACCCGGAGCATAGACTCCACATCAGCACCTGGTTCAACTGGATCGACCTTCAATCGCTCAAAGTCCCCTTCGAGCTGCGTGTCGACCCTCTCGCGATGACGATGGTGATGATCATCACGGGCGTCGGCGCGCTCATCCACCTATACGCGACCGGTTATATGGCCGACGAGAAGGACTACCCGCGGTTCTTCACCTACTTGAACTTGTTTATAGCGTTCATGCTGATGCTGGTTCTCGGCAACAACCTGCCGCTTGTGTTCATCGGTTGGGAGGGGGTGGGACTTTGCTCCTACCTGCTTATCGGGTTTTGGTACGAGGACATCGCCAACGCCAAGGCGGCGAACAAGGCTTTTATCGTCAACCGAATCGGCGACTGGGGCATGGCGCTCGGCATGTTCCTCATCTATTGCGTTTTCGCGGCGAATACCAATCTTTTGCCGGAAGGTGAGACGCGGTTTTTGAGTTTCGACGTGATCCTGCCTTTGGCCGAGCAGGTCCTTGGCGGATATGGGCCGATGGTCGTTACCGCCATTCCCCTGCTGCTTTTCATCGGCGCTTGCGGAAAGTCCGCCCAGTTCCCGCTCTACCTTTGGCTTCCCGATGCGATGGCCGGCCCGACTCCCGTATCCGCGCTGATCCATGCCGCCACGATGGTGACAGCGGGCGTATATCTGGTTGCGAGGACCCACATCTTCTTCGAGCTCTCGCCATTCGCCATGATGGTCGTCGCTTGCATCGGCGCTTTCACGGCGATCTTTGCCGCCAGCATCGCGTTCGGCCAGATGGACATCAAGAAGGTGTTGGCATACTCGACCGTGTCGCAGCTCGGGTACATGTTTCTCGCGTGCGGCGTGGGCGCGTTCGGCAGCGGAATGTTTCATGTCACCACGCACGCGTTTTTCAAGGCGCTGCTGTTCCTTGGCTCCGGCGCGGTGATCATGGCGATGGCCCACAACCAGGACATGCGCAACTACGGCAATCTGCGGAAGTATCTTCCGATCACCTATTTCACGATGATGATGGGGTGGCTCGCGATCTGCGGCATCCCGATCTGGGCGGGGTTCTTTAGCAAGGACGAAATACTTGGCCGCGTTTACCTAAGCGCGCATTACTGGCAGGAGCAGGGCTGGGCGGTCAACCCGGTGATTCTTTACGGGATCGGCCTAGTCACCGCGCTCATGACCGCAGCGTACATGACGCGGATGTTCTGGCTGACCTTCTACAGCGGCGAGGAGCGGTGGCGGAAGCTCGAGCCTGAGCATCACCAGGACGAACACGAAGTTTTCCCCTCTGTAGTCGGCAGTCCGCAGGCGGCAGTCGGCGCCTCGCAGTCGGCAGTCGTGCCTGACGGGGCGGTCGACCATGACGAGCATGGCTTCTTCCACTCGGCAGTCGGCGGTCGGCAGTCGCCAGTCGTTAGTCCCGAGGAGCACCATTCGCTCGACGCACGGCACGAGCCAAGGGAAGTGGGCTTCGCCATGTGGTTCCCGCTTGCTGTGCTTGCGCTTCTTTCCTTGCTCGGCGGCGCGATTTTGGCAGGGTTCAAGCCGCTCACCACGCTCTTCCACATCGACACCACGCACCTGTTCGAAGCGTGGAACGCGCCCTCGGTCGAGCCGCGTACGTTCAGCCACGAGATCTATCACGGGACCATCTCGACCGAGTGGATGCTAGTTCTCGCGTCTGTAGCTGCGGCGGTTCTCGGGATCGTCGTGGTGGCACTTCGGTATCGCAAGTCGATGCCGCGGCACGAGGTCGAGTTCAAGAGCGGCCTGCAGCGAGCCGCGGGCGCCCAATGGTTCTTCGACGGGGCGTTGTACAAGCTATTCGTCGATCTGGGTGGCCGGTTCTCGGCCGGTCTATATCGCTGGTTCGACAAAGGCGTAATCGACGGCATTTTCGTGCACGGAGCAGCGAAGCTGGCTGGCGGCTTCGGTCTGCTGTTCCGCAAGACGCAAACGGGCTATGCGCGGTACTACGCGATGGCGATGCTGGCCGGCGTCATAGCGATCATGAGCTACATCATCTACGCGACGACGTCGATCGATGTCGTGAAGTAGTGAGAGCCCAATGAACCGAGGAGCCGCCGCCTGCACCGTTGGTGCTCTTTATCGGAAGACGAACCAGACGGTCCGGTCAATCTTTGCTTCCCAGTTCGGCAATAGTGTACTAGGGCCGAACCAAGCCAATCGCGCCCGCATCTTTCGCGTACCTGCCTGGATATATCGTTCCGCATCGATTGTGATCTCTAGGTCGACGACCGTATCAGTGTTCGAGGCCTCCCGCTCGAACGTATCCCATCTCACGGTACCGTAGTTATATAGGTCGATCTTGAAGGTGACCCCCGACAGAGGGAAACCCGTGGTAAGGGTTTCGGTTCTAAACGTCAACTTGCTGATCAGGTCCGGAGGCGCCGTGCCCTCTACCGTAATGCGCACATTGGGATCGGTTAAGAAGTTCGCCGGCCGCGCTTGGATCTCCATGCGCAAATCGTCGCTCGATAGAAGTTCCGACCGCCCTCCCGCAATCAGAGCCCCCTTCTGAATCGTGAAAAGTTCCGGCAGAACGAGATTGGATAAAAGGGTGTTGGACGGCGTGTATTTGATGGTCGCGTAGTCGTAGGAATTTTCAGAATTGTCTCCCAAGTAGCAGTAGCCTGTCACGTAAACACTGCCCGAGGCATCTAACGCCAAGGCAGTGCCGTAGTCGTAGGAATTCCCCGGCCCATTGTAGCGAGCGACCCCCTGCTGAATACCAGCGGGATCGTATTTGACGGTGGCGTAGTCGGAACTGCCGCCGCTCCGGGTGTACGAATAGCCCGTCACGTATACATTGCCCGAGGCATCTACCCCTAAGTCGCTGGCTCGATCATCCCAGCTTCCGGGTCCATTGTAGCGGGCAACCCATTTCTCGTTGCCCGCAGAATCATACTTCAGGGTAGCGTAGTCTGTGATACCATCTGGTCCGGTGGAATAGCCAGTCACGCAGACGTTGCCCGAGGCATCTAACGCCAAGGCAACGGCACGATCGGAGCCGCCGTCTCTCGGCCCGCTATAGCGCGAGACCCACTGCTCGTTGCCCTCGGAGTCATACTTGATGGTTAAGTAATCGTAACCGGTGCTCTGGCCATACGAACTGCCGGTAACATAGACGCTACCCGACGCATCGATTCCCAAGGAGTTGGCTCGGTCTCCGCTATTTCCGGGTCCGTTGTAGAGCGCAACCCACTGCTCCCTTCCCGTTGAATCGTACTTGACCGTGCCGCAGTCACCAGGGCCCACGGGGCCGGAGCTGACGCCCGTGACGTAAACGTTGCCCGAGATGTCTACCGCCAGGTCGTAGGCTATATTGCCGCCGTTCCCCGGCCCATTGTAGCGAGCGACCCACTGCTCATTGCCCGCGGAATCGTACTTCACGGTAGCGTAGTCGGAATCGGCGGCGCCGACGATTGTTGTCGGAGCCTTAAAGGAGGAGCCCGTAACGTGGACGTTGCCTGAAGCATCTACCGCCAAGGCAGTGGGGGTATCTTCCCTATTCGTTGGCCCGTTGTAATACGCGATCCATACTTCGTTGCCTGCAGAATCGTACTTGATGGTCGCATAGTCAGCGCCGTTTTCCGAGGTGAAGTCGCTGCCGGTAACGTAGACATTGCCCGACGCATCTATCGCCAAGTCTTCCGGCGTCACGCTCACAGTCCTTGCAACCCATAACTGGTTGCCCTCAGAATCGTACTTTACCGTAGCGCAATCGGTCGTGTGCCCCACGCCTTCGGAGATGCCGGTCACGTAAACATTGCCAGAAGCATCTACCGCGACCTCAATGGCCTCGTCATAGCCGTTACCATGGCCGTCGAATTGGGCCACCCACCTTTCCGTTTGGGCGGTTACCGACGTGCCCAATACGGCGCAGACGAACACAAACGCTGAAGCGAACAATTTGTGCTTAGTGTAACAAGTAGGTTTCATTTTCGTCCCTTAGCCGACAGAAGTCTTCCACGGCAAGGGCGATCTACTTCACTAACGATGGAGTCTAGGAAGCCATAAATCACGAAGCCTTTGCCATTCGGAACGCCTCGGTCGCTACGGCCATTGTAACACAAATAATTCCGGGTTTCGCTCTTTGTAAGTCTGCTTGCTTCATTCTGGATCGTCGCTTATACTGAACTCGATGTCCACACTCGGCCAAGCCATGGAATCCGAAATTCGGGAGCAGCCGGGCGTCCTCGCCCAGAACGAGGCGCGGTATCTCCAGGTCCTCGCGGACAGGCTCGCCGGGAGGGAGTTCGGGCAGGCGGCGCTCGTGGCGCGGGGAAGCTCGGATAACGCGGCGCTCTACTTGCGATATCTGATCGAAGTCTATTTGAAGACTCCCGTTTCGCTGGCGGCGCCTTCGGTGCACACGGTCTACGGATCGAAGGTGAACTATCGGAACTGCCTCGGGGTGGGTATTTCCCAGTCCGGGCAGGCGCCCGACGTGCTGGCGGTCCTCCGGAGCTTGTCCGAAGCGGGCCATTTCACGGTGGCGATTACGAACGACGCCGACTCCCCGCTCGCGGTGATCGCCGATTTCCATTTGGACCTGGGCGTGGGGCCCGAACTCTCGATCGCGGCGACCAAGACCTACTCCGCTTCGCTCCTCGCGGGCTATCAACTGGTTCGCGCCTTGGGGGCGAAATTGCCCGCGCCGGTTTTGCAGGATGACGGTTGGCTGGAGGTCTGCCGGGTTGCCGCCGATAATGACGCCGATGCGGTCCTGAACTCCAGCGTCGTTTTCGCGCTTGGGAGGGGGTTTTCCTTTGCTAGCGCACAGGAGACGGCGCTGAAGCTGATCGAGTGTGCGCTCGTTCCTTGCAAGAGCTACTCGTCTGCTGATTTCCAGCACGGGCCGCGCGCCGTGGCCGACGTCGACGCCTCGGCGATCGTCTACGGTGAGCCGCCCGAGAATCTCGCGGAGACGGGCATTCGGATCATCGAAGCGCCCGATGCCGGCGACGGGCCGGACGCTCCGATCAGAGAAGCTGTGTTCGCGCAGCAGTTGGCGCTTGCGGCAGCTCGAAGAAGGGGACTCGATCCGGACGAGGCCCGAAACCTCGAGAAGATTACCAAGACCCTCTGAAATCACCCTGACATGCACCCACCGACTAGCCTCTTCCGTCGTAAGCTCGCTCAAGCGCGGCGATGTCGATCTTTTTCATGTCCATGAGAGCTACCATTGCTCGCTCACCCTTGGCACGGTCAGGGTCGTGAATCATCTTCATGAGCACCGTTGGAACGATCTGCCAGGACAGCCCGAACCTGTCCTTGAGCCAGCCGCATGGCTGAGTTTCGCCGCCTTCGGACAGCTTGGCCCAAAACTCATCTACTTCCTCTTGGGTTTCGCAGTTCACCATGAACGAGACTGCCTCGGTGAACTTGAACATCGGGCCGCCGTTCAGCCCCAGGAACTCCTGGCCTTCGAGCTCGAAGTCCACGGTCATGACCGATCCGGCTGGCTGGCCGGCAACTTCCGCGACGGCGTCGCTGTACCGTGAAATCCGGCCGATCTTGGAGTTCTTGAAAATTGATGCGTAGTAGTTCGCCGCCTCTTCAGCTTGGCCGTCGAACCACAGGCAGGGTGTGATCTTTTGCATGGCCTCAGTCTACGGCAAGCAGGCTGACAGGGTTCAGGCTACACTTGTTGCCGTGGCAAATGCTTCGCTTGACCGGGCGGTCGAGGTGTTCGTGCACGGCTTTTGCTTCGGACGGAGTATCAAGCATCCGTACGAAGCCGAAAAGATCGCCGGACTGTGGGTGTTGCGAGACGCGCCTGGCGCGAAAAAACCGCGAAAAACGGAGGTCATCGCGCACGGCATTGCGCCCGAGATGGTGTTTAGCAAGATCGCGGACTCGGTCCCGGAATGGCATTTTGTTTGTCACATGTACGGGCCGGAAGAGTCCGGCGACAAGATACGCTCCGCGTACAAGGGAGCCGGCTACCGCGCGATCGCCACGGAGTGGACGTTCGGACACGACTTGAGAAATATTCCTGAAGTAGTGATCGACCCGCCTGTGAAACGGGTCCTCGACCCCGCCGACGCCGACCGCATCGCAAAGGCCGCGAGGGGGAGGCAGATTAGAGACGAAGACCTCGTCGCGGATCAGCCCAAGCAACGGCTTTATGCGGTAATGGATTCCAGTACCGTGTTTGGATGGGTGAGCAGCATTCCAGTTGGTGATGCGGCCTGGGTGGCGAACCTCTTCGTGGATAAGAAACACCGCGGCCGGGGCTTAGGACGCGCGCTCATGAGCAAGCTGCTCCTCGACGACAGCGAGGAAGGGCTGACGGCCAGCTACCTCCTGGCGAGCACGGCGGGCGCGCGGCTCTATCCCCATTTGGGCTACGAACGGATCGGCACGATGCAGGTCTTTTGTCCGGCCAAGCGCTTGCCTGGAGGTTGAGCGCCCTCGCGAGACCCTGGAGTGGTTCGCCTCACGGGACGTTCGAACTCCAGTCCGATCTATCGCCGACAGCAGGCGGGCTGACTTTCCAGAGCGTATTGGTACAGGGATCGCAGGCGGCTTTCACCAGCGCAATCTGCTCTCCATACAATTACGGGACGGTTTCGGCTTTAATGGAGATACTACTAGCACCTGGAGCCCCTTGCGCCAGGCGAACTACTTAACTAAGTGAGGTATGTCATGACCAAACGCTACATAACCCCGGTGGCATTCTTGGCGTTCTCCTGCCTGTTTGTTTCGTCATCGGCCCAGGAGGCCCAAGGCAAACCCGTCAGGACTCAAAGCTTTGATGTTTCCAGATTAGACACGCGGGCGTTCTCCCCGCAAATCGACGATGCTTACGTTTTCCACGCGAAGCGGCCCGAAAACCCGATCGAGATTCCCGAGACCCCGTTCACGCATAACGATTTGCCGGTCGGCCAGATTCGAGATGTCGTCCGCACGCAAATGGGGCCGCTGTTCCCTGCTATCGGCGCGACGGGATGGACGCCAGCAGACCCCGATCTTGCTGTCGGCCAGAGCCACATCGTGGCGACCGTCAATTCGAGCGTCGCGTTCTTCACCAAGGCCGGAGTTTCTCAGTTCCAGCAAACATCCGAAAATTTCTTTGCGGGGATGGGCGCCGGCACTTTCCAGTTCGACCCGAAGTGCTTTTACGATAGGGTGCACAACCGGTTCGTGTTCATTTTCCTCGAACAGGCGGACACACCGCGAACGAGCAAGATCCTGATGGCCGTCTCCGATGACGGCGATCCCAATGGAACTTGGTACCGGTACAGGCTGGAGTCTAAACTGGTAATCGGTACCTCGGAGTACTGGCTCGACTATCCGGGCTTCGGCTACAACAAAGACGCGTTCGTCATTTGCGGCAACATGTTCGGCTTCACGACGGGCTTTGCCGGAGTCTATTTCCTAGTGATTCCGAGCGCTGCGGTGCTTTCGGGAGGTTCGGCTACCGTTAACTACATGCGGGATAGCTCCGGTGCTAGCGCCCAGGTGGCCGAGATGATCGACGCCGTGGAAACAAAGGTGTTCGCGATAAGCCGCAATGGCTCGAGCGCTGTCAAGGTGTATGCGCTCACGAACGTCGGCGGCACGCCTTCTTGGCAATCGGCGGGTGTAACAGTACCGACCAACTCCGCCCCCACGATCGACGCGGCCAGTACCAGCGGTCGAACCCTCGACTCGCTCGACGGCCGTATCTTCAATGCTAACTGGCGCGGCGGCAAGTTGATGGCCACGCACACGATCCAGAGCGGGTCTTTCTTGCGTGCCCGTTGGTACGAGATCAATACAAACTCGTGGCCAACTTCCGGCTCGCCCTCGCTGAGCATGTCCGGAGACGTGGCAGCAGGTTCCGCCCATCACCACATGCCGGCGATCAACCGGAACTCAGTCGGTGCGGTTTCGATGATCTTTACGCGGAGCAGCTCGACGATCACGGCGGATATCATGAGTGCCGGGCGCGCGGCGGGAGACCCCGCCGGTACGATGGGCACCCCGGTTCTCTTGGAGGGCAGCGCGGGTAACAACTACACCCAAGGCCGCTGGGGCGACTACTTCGGATGCGACGTCGACCCTGTCGACGACAAGACCTTTTGGGGTATCGGCATGGGCGTTGCTTCTACCAATAACTGGCGTACGTCGATCTTCAGTTGGACGATCTCCGGCGAGCCTCCACCTCCGCCAGGCGCGGAACTCACCGGGCTGACCCTGAGCGACTACGACGTGCCGGGAGGCACAGTGGTTCCCGGAACGGTGACCTTGTCGGCGGGCGCGCCCACAGGAGGCGCGCAGGTGACGATGACGTCGTCACATCCAAGCATCGCCTCGGTTCCGTCTTCGGTCACAGTCGCCGAAGGGGTCACATCGGCGAACTTCAATGTGACGACCGTTCGGCCACCCAGAACTACGAGCGTGACGATCAGCGCTACATACAACAACGTGACGTTGCAGGTGATTCTTCGCGTCAGCAAACGGTAGATGAATGAATGTTCCCCCGCCTCGGGGCGGGGGAATGCAGCTATCCTTTCGTGCGCCGCCAAAGGGTGGCGCGGGAGTCTCCGGCCGAGTTTTCGCTCATACCGATGACATCCCCGGAAGCGTTGATGTCATTGCAAAGGCGTTGTCGCCGCCGAGGGTCGGGAGCGTGGCGATTGTGCCCTTGTACCAGGCAATCGCCGACTGAAGTCCGTTAATATCTTCAGAAATACCGGCGATGATCCCTCGCTCGTTGATGGCTTGAGCGAAGCTCCAAATGTATCCCGAGGGTACGCCCATATCGGCCATGACGCCGTCCTCCCACTCACGCCGTCTTCCCATAAGAAGCCGCGCTCAGCGAAGTCAGCGGTATCACTTGTGCCGACCACCTGGCCCCTATCGTTCATCCGCTCGGCGATGCTCGCTGGTCCTCCCAGAGTGCCCAAGTCCATCGGCTGATAATCGGGTCCATCAGCAATCGGAGCGGCCGAGTGTTGGTGGGCAAGGAGAGACTCGAACTCTCACGGCTATTAACCGCTGGAACCTAAATCCAGTGCGTCTACCAATTCCGCCACTCGCCCGGGACGCAGAATGATACCTATTCCCTTCGTTTCGCGGGCTGGGGTCCGAACCAGTGGTCATTTCTGCCGGGCGCCAATTCTTCGTGGAGCTTCGCCAGCAACTCCATTGCGTGGGACTCGAAATGAAACGATCCTCCGACATCTCCTTGCCAGACGTCTTCGATAACCCACTCCGGCACCGGCAGGTACACGATCCTCTCCGGAGGATCGACACCGACCGTCAGCACCGTTGCCGAGGACTTTGCGTCGGGGAAGATGTATTCGAGGTGGACGGCATCGGGATCGTACTTGGTCGCGCCCATTTGTGGTGCGCCCTTTGTTAGCGCCTGTTTCAGCGCTGCCTTATCGCACTCGCAGCCGTCGGGCACCTGCCCTGACTTGAGCGCTTCGTAAATCTCCGTTTTCTTTTGCGCGGCCCACTCGTTCAGAGTCACGAGCTTAGGATATCCGATTTCGCCGAGGTCGTCAAAGAAACTCGATATGATTCCGTCGAGGTTCGATGTAGAAAAGAACAGCTACCCGCTCTGGGGTAGCTGCAGTTTCTTTGCGGTCGCGCAGTTCCGTTTCGCGTCGTTCAACAGATTCCCAACTGGGAATCTACGTTAGATGCTTCAGCCGGCCATCCAATTGGCGGGAGCACCCTTGAAGTCGATCTTGATCGGTGCCTTGCCGAGCGCCTTCGCGGAAGCTGCGGATGTTTCTTCGAGGAAGCCGCGCGAGAAGCCGCTCCAAAACTTGATGACCTTGCCGTCTTTGCCGATCAGCGCGGAGCTGGGCGCCTTCTCGACGCCGTAGGCCTTGATGACCTTATATCCTGGATCGAGTACGACAGGGTACGGCGCCGCATGCGCTTCGTTCCATTTCAGGAACCCGTCCTTCCCGCTATTGACAACCCCGATCACCTTGATGCCTTGCGCCCGATAGGCTCTAGCATACTTGGTGTACTGCGGTGTCGCAATTCGGGAAACCGGACACGTGGTACCTATGAAGTACACCAAAACCGGCCCCTTTTTGAGCTCTTCCTTGAGACTTACGACCTTCCCGTCGGCCGTGTTGCCGGTTATTCCCGGCGCAACAGTGCCGGGCTTAGGCGCATCGGCAAGTCCGGCTGCGCAAGCAACCGCTACTGCGGCGACGGTTGCGGCCAGGCCACATAACCTGAAATGTTTCATATCAGTGATTATGGAAGATTTCACGAAAGAGTTCCCGGATTAAACGCTCACGTCAACGGGTTCATCCTTGCCGGAGTCGCTGCTCTTATACAGCGCATCGAAAATAGCGTTGAGGATGAGACCCTGCTCGCCGGGGACAGGCGACGGCCGACCCTCGACGATCGCGTCAACAAACGCCTCGACCTCAGCGTTGTACATCGAGTTGACGGCCGGTATGTTCTGCGGCACCATGTCGAAGAGCTGCTGCTGTACCTCCGAGTAAAGCGTTATCGGTTTGTCTGAAAACAGATCGAGGAGCGCACCGGCGTCGGTTCCGAACAAATGACAGCCGAAGAACTCCTTCTCCATGTTGCCCATAAAGCTCGATTCCAGGGTTATCGATGCGCCGTTTTCGAAGCGAATTAGTCCGACGGCGAAATCTTCCACGGTGAATTTCGATCGGTCGTAATCGCCCCATGCGTTGTAATGTTTGGGATCGGGGCCCATTTTCTGGAATGTGACGCCGCTGGCGATGACAGGCTTGGGGTAGCCCATTAGGTAGAGCGTCAGGTCGAGGATGTGCACCCCGATATCGATGAGCGGCCCGCCGCCTTGCTTCTCCTTGTCGATAAAAACCCCCCATCCGGGAACTTCACGCCTGCGCAAAGCCATCGACCGTGCGTAATAAATATCTCCCATGTGGCCGTTATCGATGTACTGCCGCATGAATCGAACAGGGCCGCCGAAGCGCCATTGGAGCGCGATTTGGAGCAGCTTGCCTGTCTCGCGCTGAGCTCGAATCATCTCGCGGCACTCGTCGCCTTTCATTGCCATGGGCTTTTCGCACAACACGTGCTTGCCCGCATATAACGCGTCGACGGTGATCTGCTTATGCAATGCGTTTGGCGTTGCGACGCTTACCGCGTCGATTTCGGGCATCGCCAAGAGGTCTCTGTAGTCCGTGAACGTCTTGGCCACGTTGAACTTCGCGGCCGCATCCTTCCCTTTTTCCAGGTTCACGTCAGCAATCGCCACTATGTCGCACTTATCGGGGATCGCAGAGTACCCAGGCAAGTGAGCCAGCTTGGCTATCATTCCCGTACCGATGATCCCTATTCCTAACTTACTCAATGCTCTTCTTCTCCTCGTTGGTTTCCTTATGTTCTGAGCTGCGAACATGATAAGTTTGTTGGATATCTTCCGCAGCCATCTTTATCTCCGCATCGTCGCCCAGGTCCGGTGGCACGCGGCGAGCAAGAATGATGCCCACAACCAAAATAACCACCATGCCGCTCCAAAAGACCCATGGGTCGAGATGAGGGAACTCCGGGCCCCTTCCCGTCGATTCGTGGAACGAGGCCAGGGACATGAAGGCCAACTTTACCGCGACCCAGCCGACCAAGACGTAGGCCATGTGCTCCAGGCCCGGCATCCTGTCGAGCAAACGAACAAGTACGAACGCAGCGAATCTCAGTAGGACTACGCCACTAATGCCACCGACCCAGACGATCCAGATCTTGTCGCTAAGGCTCACCGCTACAAGAATGCTGTCGACTGCAAACACGAGGTCCGTGAACTCTACGATCGCAACGGTTTTCCAGAAGCCGGGCAGCTTTCTGGGCACTTTCACCACGTGCTGCGACCGGTGCCGCAAGAAGTGCTTGATGGGAAGGTAAAGCAGATAGATCGCACCCAGCATCTGCAGATACCAATAGTCGATTAGGCTTTGGGCAAGGAGGATGGCAGCGAAACGAAAAGTGAACGAGCCGACCAAGCCCACGAGGAGCGCCTTTCGCCGTTCCTGAGGGGGCAGGTGCTTGACGAGCAGCGCGATTACAAGCGCGTTATCCGCGGAAAGTAGGCCCTCGAGGAGGATGAGAATGCCAATCGTGCCCACATCTCCGAGGACCGAGGCTTCAGCGATTGGCATGCGACTCCGAGGATTCTGCCATATTGGAGCAGTCGATTACGAGTCTTACCGGCTTAGCGGCCAGATGCGCACAAGTTGATCTTCCCCACCGCCCGCGAGAGACTTACCGTCCGGAGAAAAGGCTAGGGCGAAGACCCAGTAGTCGAGGGCAGCCTTCTTGGCAACTGACTTGCCGGTCGCAGCATCGAAGATTTCGACCGCGCTCTTTCGGTCGCCCGCATTCGATGCCGTGGCAATTAGCTTGCTGTCCGCCGAGAACGCCAGGCCGAAGACTATTCCCTTGTGCGAAATGTCCATGATCTGCTTCCATTCGGGGACTGTCCAGAGTTTGACCGCGTGGTCCTCGCTGCCGGCGGCGAGAGACTTGCCGTCCGACGAGAACGCAATGCACGACACGGTCTTGCCGAACGATTCGATCGTTTTGACGAGTGACCCGTCGGCGGAGTTAAAAATCGAAACGGTGCCGTCGGTGTTGCCCGTTGCAAGGAGCTTCCCGTCTGGAGACAATGCCGTGCAGTCGGCCGGACCCTGCAGCAGCCGGATCGGGCGGGATTCGCCGGCGGGGGCCGGCCCGCTGCCCATAGTGTAAACGACGAGCAGATCTTGATAACCGCCGACGGCAAGCTTTGTTCCGTCCTTGGAGAACGCGAGGGAGCAGATAATATCGGAGTTCGCGAAGCCGAGTTCGGACGAATTCTCGATTATTTTAACGCTCTCGAACGACGATGCGTTCAGAATCGTCACCTGGTCGAGATTGGCCAACGCGAGGCGGCTACCGTCTGCGCTCAATGCGGTCGGACCGGCCACCTCGATTTGCTTGAGGCTCTTCTGGGAACTAAGTTGCCAGACTATTGCCTCCCCATCAGTTGCGGAAACTAACGTCCCTTTCGCCGGATCCGAGGGGAATGCAAGGTATCGCACGGCGGCAGTATGACCCTCGAGCGCGCTTTCGCGGCCGTCGAAGTACACCGGGGATTGTATCCCTGCTAGAGCCGCGACGAGCAGTGGGAGAATCATTACCTCTTTCGGATCTCGTATCGGACGGTCAAGCTGGCCGTGATCGTCACCTGGCCAGGCTCGACGGGAGTATCAGCCTTCATCGCGGCGAAAGCCTCGCCACGGTACATGGGCGGCGGCATAACCTGAGCGCCACCCTCGACGACCTCGAAAACCCCGCCGAGCTCGATACCGAGGGCTTGGGCCATCACCTCTGCTTTCTGCCGGGCTTCCGCAGCGGCCTCCCGCAGAGCTTCAAGCCTGACCCGCGTGTCATCCTTCATCGCGAAGCCGATGTTCTCCACGGTATTCGCACCCGAGGACACGCCCGCGTCGACTACTTTCCCGATCAGGTCGAAGTTTTCCACGCGGACAGAAAGAACGTTTTGCGCCTGGTATCCGCTGATTCGCATCGGCTCGCCAGGCTTGGGATTATCGTACATCGGATTCAGCATAAGACGCGAGGTCTGCACATCTTTCTTGTCGATTCCCAGCCGCTGCATTTCTGCGAGAAACTTCTGGATGATGACGTTGGCCTTCTCTTGGGCGTCCCGTGCGTTCGGCGCCTGGGTCATTACGCCAATTCCGACAGTCGCCTGATCCGGGGCGGTTTTCACCTCCGCGGAACCCATCACCGTAAGCAACGGTAGCTGCTGCCTATCGCCCTGTGCCGACGCGATGCTCCCGGCCATAACCAACGTCAATGCAGTAAGTACTCCTGTCATATTTCACCTTGTATCACTAATTTACGCGTGGACGGCACGCGGCGGAACTAAGCATTTTAGTTCCGCCTCGAACGAACCGAGATCAATAGTTCGGATAGATACCTTTTTGACTCGAGAACATCGGCCTGCGCAGCGAGCCGTAGGCAATGCGCTTTGCGTGGCCATCGGCCCAGATCGTCACCGCAGCCTTCCGGTGCAGGAAGTGGAAGTGCTCGGTCAGGTTTTCTTGATTCGGCGGCGAGTCGTACCAGTTCGGCGGTTGCAAGAAGTTGCAAACGGGCGCCCTTGCTAGGTGCTCCCAGCCTACAAGCGTGTATGCAGGTTCGTCGACGTCCGACCCGGGCGCTCCGATCATGTCGTAGCTTCCGTCGGGCGCATAGCGGAAGACCTTGGACGCAGGGCCATACTCGTTGTTGCGGGCGGCAGGGTTCTGGTTGTAGTAACTCGAATCAAACGCCGGGTTAAACCAGTTGGTCGCGTAGGCCATCTGCCACTCGTCGGGCATCATCGGGCACCGCTTGATCTGCTCGTCTTTGATATACGGGTCGATCGCGCCGGGCCTCGGCTTGTTTTCGGCCCTCTCGTAAACGTGGCCCCAGAAACCCCCGTCGAGGCCGAAATTCTTGTTATCGTAGCCCAGCCACATTTGCTGGTTGGCATAACCCTGTTGCGGTTGATAACTGGACGCAGAGAACCATGTATCGTCGTTGTCGCTCAAGTAAAGGTGCATGGCCCTCCCGATTTGCTGGAAGTGCGTGGTACACACCGTGGTTTTGGCAGAGACCTTCGCTTGGGCGAAGACCGGGAAGAGAATGGCGGCAAGAATGGCAATGATCGCAATTACTACAAGTAGTTCGATGAGCGTAAAAGCGCGCTTTACAACTTTCATGACACACCTCCGGTAGCCGTATTTTATTGGTGCTGGGACCTTCGGTTGCATCCCATAACGGTGTTTACCCGATATCGGCGGCCGGCCGCCTGGTCAGATCGAACATTGCCTGTACAACCTGCAGATGAGAAGGGGATTATCGATTCTTCGTTCAACTGACATTTGCCGCTTTCTTCGCCGCGCTTATGGCGGAGCCGAAGTCGGGCAGGTCCAGTATTTCGGGGACGTACTCGGCGTGGGTGATCATTCCGTTGGGGTCGATCACGAATACGGATCGCGCGAGCTGCCGCAGCGGCGGAATGAGCACGCCGTAGGCGTGGCCGAAAGAAGTCTCTAAGTGATCGCTTGCAAACTCGATTTCGTTAGCGCCCGCTTCCTTGGCGAACCGGGCTTGGGCTTGAGGCAGGTCGGTGCTCACGTTCAAGACTTTGATAGATTCCGGCAGCCTACTCGCCTCCTCGTTGAATCGGTTCGCCATGGTTGCGCACACACCCGCCTCGATGGAAGGCGTCACCGACAGGATTAGGGTCTTCCCCGCATAATCCGAGAGCGTGCGCGGAACGATTCCACTTGGGGTGACTTGTCGCAGCTCGAAGTCGGGCGCCTTGTCACCCGTACGCAGTTCGCTGCCCTCGACGGGCACGAGACTGCCTTCAATTGTAACGATTCGCATAATGGTCTCCTTTAATAATCGATGAGTGCGTTGATCTCATACCCTCGAAGCGCATGCCGTCCCGGCAAGAAGGTGAGTTCGACAAGGAAGCTGAAACCGGCGACGGCAGCGCCGCACTTCTCGACTAACCGCGCGGATGCCATCGCTGTGCCACCGGTCGCCAGCAAATCGTCCACAACGAGCACGCGGTCGCCAGTTGCGACCGCATCTTTGTGGATTTCCACCGTGTTGGTCCCGTACTCGAGGGCGTACTCCTCGGCGATCGTGTCGTAGGGCAGCTTGCCGAGCTTTCGGATCAGGCTGAGCGGAAGGCCGAGCTTCAAGGCTATCGGGGCAGCGAAGATGAAGCCGCGCGATTCGATCCCAACGATGACCGTCGGCGCCATCAGCTCCGCAGCCTGGGCCATCATTTGGATCACCTCGTTAAATGCCTGCGGATGCTGCAGAATCGGGGTGATATCTTTGAACACGATGCCCGGTTTGGGAAAGTCGTGGACGTCGCGGATGAAAGCCTTGGCCAGCAGTTCGCTCATGTCGTGGCAGACTATACCTTCGCCATCCGGCGTTGCATAAAAGTGCTATAATCGGCAAGTTAACTCCGAGTTAACGCAACAAATTGAGTCTTAAGTCACGTCAAATAGTGACAAACGCAAAAGTATCGGAGCAGGCCGTAATGGAAGTCACAGCGAAGGTCACTACACAGCAAGGCGTTTATTCAGACGCCAGAATCGAGGAAGCCAAACTCGTCTACCGTATCCGCCAAGGAGACGACATAGCTCTCAGGGAAGTAATCGAACGGCACCGAGTTAGGCTCATCCGCACCGCATGCAACATTCTGCGCGACGCAATGGAAGCTGAAGACGTCGCCCAGGAGGCCTTTCTCAAAGCCTTCCGCGAACTGCATCGTCTCCGCGACGACCGCGCCTTTGCCTCCTTCATTTACCGAATTTGCGTTCGGCTTTGCGTGGACCGACTGCGACTCAAGCGCGCCGAGCCATCGGCTCTCGAACCTGCAGATCTGACCCCTTCAGGTTCCATCGAAAACCGCGTGCTAATCGAAAAACTTTTGGCGAAACTTCCTGCCGATTTACGCACTACTCTCGTCTTAAGGGAGATGGAGCAGTTGAGCTACGAAGAAGTTGCACAAGTGATGGAAGTGCCGGTAGGCACGGTAAGGTCACGCCTCCACACCGCGCGGGAGCGATTCCGGGCACTTTGGATAGCTGCCAACGAATTAGATTGAGATGTTCTCGCTTTATGCTTGCAATCGATACAGAAAGCTTCGCCTAGCCTCTGAGGACGGCGTCTTGAGCGGACGCGCGCTCCGATTTCTCGCGGTCCACTCTCAAGCCTGCGGCGAGTGCCTGCATTACGATGTCGAGATTTCAGACATGAAGGCGGCGCTTCGCTCCGCAGCTTTGGAGCACGAAGGCGGGCCTGAATTCGGCGCGGCTACGTTGCGAGTGGTTCTTGCTGATCGGCAGCAGCGCAGAACGCCTACGCTCAAACCAATCATTGTTGGCGCTGCAACCGCCGTCATCGCGGTAGGCGCTATCCTGCAATTGCTGAGCGCGTCCCTAAACGCCACCGTATCGCCAACCGGCGAGGCGCAGCGGCCGTTGCGGCAAGACATGCCACTTGAGGTCGACACGCCCGGAACATTCAACCTCTTCGACACTCCGAGCCGCCTGGTTCGGGACCCGAAACCTTTCGACGCCTAATACCCAATGACGTTTGGGCAGAGGCTTTTTCTTGGATTCGTCCTTGGAGGAGTCCTTACCCTGCTCATCCATCCCAGTTCCAGACTGCTGATGATTTATTCCATGCGGCCGGAAAATGTGCGGACGGCGCTGGAAGCGAACCCGTTGTACTCCGAACCGCTCGAGCTGTTTCCTCCTACGGGCGTAGCGTCGATGTCCGAGTTCGACAGGTTTCTAACGGCTTACAGAATTGCGCGGAGAATCAATCAGCCCACCGTGACGCCTGCCGCCGCGGATTTGGTCGTGGCATCCCGGTTCGCCAAGGAAGCAGGGGCGAAGGAGCCCGACAATGCTTACTGGGGACAATTTGAGGCGGCGCTGGCTGCCATCGCTCAGGACGAACGCAAGGCGCTGGATGCTTGGGGCGGCGCGACGAGCAAGACGGGTTGGAAAGCTGGAGAGTCGGACCTTATTGGGCGGGTATGGGCCGACGTAAGCTCTGGCGAAGGGGTAGAACTCGCATGGCAAGGGATGCTGGCGCTGGAGTGTGCTTCTCACGAGCCAGCCAAGCTGATTACAGCGAATATGTCGAATTTCGCGAGGTCGAGCCTCGCAGCGCAATACTACACCCTGGCAAATGCTGCGTTGATCCTGAACGGGACACGCTCCTTCGATTCCGGGCGGCGGGCGGCGACGATGGCCAATCTGGCCGTTTTTGGAGCCGAGACTCCCCCGCGATTGCTTCAAAGACGCGTTATTCAGACGCAGCGAAGCGCTTTCCCGCAAGCCGTCGGCAAGGAGCTTGGAACACGAGCTGCGAGAACTGCGCGGAGGAGCCTGCAAACCTCTGAGAGTTGGGAAGCATACACACAGCCAGCGGAGCCGTTCATGATGCGCGAGAGGCGGCGCCTTCGCATCGAGTCCGTGCTCACCGCATGCTTGCCATCGGGCATATTCTTCGCGTCCTTGATCATGGCCGGTGTGGCTCTATTCGGGACCTTGATAGCCGAGCTATTCCGCGGTGTGGTTCACCCGAATTCACGCGCGGTTTACGGAGTCGGAATATTTGCCGCAATAGTAGTCTACTGGCAATCGTCCGCCCCCCTACTTGCCTTGTGGGTTCTCGCTCTTGGCGCCCTAGTGGGGTTACCACTCGACGTGGCAAAAGATGCTCAAGTGCAATGGAACCCGCTGAATCACGCAACGATGCGCGCCATCGCACTCCTTGTACTGGTATTACTCACCGTTTGGCTGCTTGCCGGCTCGCCGCCCATTCAGTACCTCGGGCAGAACAAAGTTGCCCCGAGCGCATACGTGGGGCTAGCGTTCGTCATATTGAGCATGATCCTTCCCTGCGCGGCCGTCTGGGCGAGGCTGAAGCAGCGGCCGATGCTGGCTACGGTTGGAGAGTCATTGCGCCAGGTAGGGCTGTTCGGGGCGTTGGCGGGCTTGGGCGCATCAGTCATCTTGGCTCCGGCCTCGATCTACCGCGATGCCCAAAATCGCCAATTGATCGAAAAGTGGATTCAGAATGAACCCGCCACCTTCCAGGTGGAGTTACCTTGATGACGGCGATCGGAAAGTTCAAACAAGAACGGGAAAGTCTTCTTGCCGCCTTAAAAGAGAATCCTTCGGGCGAGAATTGGTGCGAACGCCACAGCGCACTCGCTGACTCCGTTGTGCAGGGCGTTTACAGCGGCGTTCATTCGGAAACGCCTGTGGCGGTCGTCGCGGTCGGCGGCTACGGAAGACGAGAAGTTGCTCCCGGAAGCGATTTGGACCTGACCTTTATTCCCCTCGACGAGCATGATCCGAAAAACGAGGAAGTCGTTCGGTCTCTGTTTAAAGGGATTATCGACGCCTTCGACACCCTTGAATGGCCCGTGTCGTACGCGTATCGCCTGAGGTCCGACGCCCCCGCCCTCGACGACAAGACCCGCACCGGCCTCTTGGATGCGCGGCTCGTCGCCGGTGAGCAAGATGCGCTCGACCGCTTTCTGGAATCGTATTGGGCCAGCTTTCCCACCGCGGAGTTCCTGATTAGCAAATTCAGGGAGAGAGCCGATCGTCGCTTACGCTGGCACGACACGCCCCGGGTCGTGGAGTTCCACCTCATGGAAGGAGCAGGCGGATTGAGAGAAATTCAATGTGCGCAGTGGTTTGAAACGGCTTTGGGATTGGGGCTCCGACCAGATATCGCGGTAAGCCGAGAGACCCTTCTGGAGATTCGCAACGTACTACACTTGGTTACCGGCAGGAAAGAAGATCGCCTGCTTCGGACGCGATGTTCTGAGGTTGCAAAGGTCGTTCGTTCCGACCCTGACGATATTCGCGAGCGTGTAATGGCTGCGGGAGAGGAGATTTTCCGCGAGTGGAGACGGGCCGCGTATGCTGCCCGCCGGGCAACCTTCCAGCTTGGCGCAGGTGTTCGAGCTAAGGACGGCGAGTGCGTTGTCCGGGACGAAGCCTCGCTCTCAGAGGCGGCAGTCGGAGTTTGCCGAGCCACCGAATTAGGGCTCCGCGTCGAGCGCGCCGCCATATCGCCGGAACTCGGGGACGCGGCCCTGATCACGAATTGCTTGACGGCGGGAGAGCCGGCCTTGCGTGCTCTAGACAGGGCGGGACTCCTTGATGCACTTCTTCCCGAATTTGCCGCCTGCAAGCATTTGCTCCCGCGCGATTCCGTGCACGAGTTTTCGGTCGGCGAGCACTCCATTCGCGTCGTAGGTGCCCTCGATCTCTTGCGGACCGACAAGGAATTCCATGCTGCTTGGGGTGAGGTCGCCATTTCGCGGCCGCTCTATCTCGCCGCGATCGCGCACGACTTGGGCAAGATCGAGCCGGGCAAGCCGCACAGCAGTATTGGAGCGGCAATGGCCGACGCTATCTGCACCAGACTGCGCACCAGCGAGGCGGAGAGGCAAACCACGGTCTGGCTGGTTCGACATCATCTGACCCTTGCGCAAATCGCACGCACTCATGACCTCGGGCAGCCCGGCGCCGCATTGGAACTCGCTCGTCTGTGCGAGCGCCAAGAGCGCCTCGCCATGCTGTACCTTCTCACGGTGGCCGACGCCAGAAGTGTGGCGGAAGGGGTGTGGACGCCCCAAATGGCCTCGGCCATTCACGAGCTATACGGTCAAACGAAGACTGCCATTGGCCTTGAAGTAACGCCTCCAGACCCGGCTGTGTATCGTAGCGCAGCTATTCGGCGGGTCAAGAGCGCGTCGATCGGCGAGGATACCGAGGCCCTGCTCGAGAGCATGCCGACCCACTACCTGCTCGCCACACCCAAGGAATCCTTTTCGCTCCACTCGGATTACCTGGCCCGCGCCAGATCTGGCGGTACGGTCGTCGAGTTCCATAACAATCTCGAAAGCCGCACGACCGACATTACGGTTTGTCGCCTCGACCTGCCCCAGCCTGGACTGCTAAGCCGGATATTGGGAGTCGTTTATGCGTTCGACGTGGCCTTGCACGGCTTGCGGGCAGCTTCGACGACTCGGGGCGAGCCTATTGCGTTAGATGTTTTGGCTACGTCGTTTCGGCGCGAACCTCTGCCTGCGTCCCTTTCGAGCTTCGTCGCCGCCGAAATGCGGGAATGCTTGGGAGACGCAGGCAAGCTCGACGAACTCCTGCGCGAGCATGGCAAGGACCCAGACCAGCGGCAGGAAATGTTGACCCATCGATTTTTTGAAGGAGATCTCGGAATTTTGGAGGTCGAGACCCCTCCGGGCAGAGGCATGCCATTCCGCGTAACCAAAACGCTCGCAGAATTAGGGTGGAACGTGCACGTTGCCCGGATCGGACAATGGGCGGGCCGAGCGGTCGGCCGCTTTTACCTCGACCTGCCCGGCGGTGTCCTGACAACGGAAGTGGTCGATTCGGCCTTGGGCGGTGGCGCTCGGTAGGTATAGTCCAACCTCTGACATGAAACTTCTGATATTCGGCTGCGGACGCACAGGAGCCGCCTTGGCAATCACTATGGCGAGGCGCGGCCATGAAGTCACGATGATAGAACAGGATCCTAGCGCTCTGACACGCTTGGGCCAGGACCACGGCTGTAAGACCATTCTGGGGGACGGTTTGAGCGACGATGTCCTCGAAAAGGCAGGGATTAAAGATGCCGACGCTTTTGTCACGACGACACGAGGCGACAACACCAACTTGATGGCGGCTCAGATCGCGCAAACGCGCTACAAAGTGCCTAAGGTCTGCGCAAAGGTGAACGACCCGTTTCGGGCTGCGGAATACACCAAGATGGGCGTCATGTGCATCACGCCGAACCTTCTGACAGCCGGTATGATGCGCAACTGGCTGATGGAAGAGCCGTACGGCCCAATCGACACCTTCAACCATCACGGCGAGGGGGCTACATAGCATGTACGTGATTATCGTCGGAGGCGGCAACGTAGGAACGTACCTTACGCGCAGGCTCATCGAATCTGGAAACGAAGCCCTGCTGCTCGAGAAGGACCCCGCACAACTGGCAAAACTCGAAAATGTCCTCGACGGCGCCGTTGCCCTCGGCGACGGTTGCGAAGCCCAAGTGCAGAAGGAGACCGGCTTCGAGCGCGCGGACGTCGTCGCCGCGGTCACCGGTGAAGACGAAGACAACTTGATCGTTTGTCAGATGGCAATTAGAACGTGGGGAGTAGAGCGGACGGTAGCGCGCGTAAACGACCCCCGCCATGTATCGCTCTTTACCGAGCTTGGCGTATCTGGGGTCGTGAGCGCGACGAATATCCTTTACAACTTGGTCGAACAAGAGATTTCGTTGGGCACGGTGATTCCGCTGGCGGCCCTCAGGCGAGGCAACATCGAAGTGGTGGAAGGGACTCTCACGTCGCGGTCGCCCTCCGTAGGAAAGCGAATCAAAGAGCTCACCCTCCCGCCGAAGAGCAATGTGGTCTGGGTTTTGCGCGGTGAGGAAGGCCACCTAGTCGACGGCGAAACCGTTCTGCAGACAGGCGACCTCGTCGTTGCTCTGGTACCGACTGAGCATGAAGCGCTGCTTCGCGACGTACTCTAGTCTAACAATCGCCCGATGTCGAGGTAAGTAACGCTGATGAAGAGGATGCCGATCATCACGATTCCCACCACGCCGAGCACCTCTTGAGTTCGCAAGGACAGTCGCCTGCCGCCGCGGAGGGTCTCGACCAACACGACCATGAGCTGGCCGCCATCCATGAGCGGGATCGGCAGCAGGTTGATCAGGCCAAGCGACACGCTGATGAGCGCAGCGATAGAGATGAAGTAGGGCACCCCATACTCCACCGCTTGGCCGGCGGCCTTGCCGATCGAGATGATTCCGCCCGCCTCTTTCTTAAGCCTGGCCGGGTTCATAAGCACGCTGGCTGTCTCGCTGATGATCATCTTGGTGTTGTCGTAAGCTAGCGCCGCTGCTTCCCCTAGACCGACCGGTACCGAAGGCGCGGGCTTGACACCGAGTTGAAACTGCTTGGCGGGAAGGTCGTTCACACCGGGATCATCTTTGAACTCCTGTGGGATTTGGACCTTTTCGTAAGTCGGAGATACGGGCACTTGAAGCCGGCGCGAAGCCCGTTCGACGGTGAGCTTCAGTTCCTTGCCCTTGGATTCCTGGACCAACCCCCTGATTTCGGTAAACCGCTCGATCCGTTTGGCGTCAACGGCGACAATCTTGTCGCCCGGTTTTAGACCCGCCTTCTCGGCCGCCGATCCACCCGAAACTTCGCCGATGATCGGCGCGTCCTTGCGACCAAACGCAGCGATCTCGCCGAAGAAGAACAAGTAGCCGAAGAGGATGCTGAACAGCGGCCCAGCGAACAGAACGAGCGCCCGAGAACCGAGGCCACGCGAATAGAACCCTCGCGAAATCTGCGTTTCGCTGCCGTCGGGTTTTGGCTCCATGCCCTTGATCCTAACGAAACCGCCAAGAGGGATCGCCCTGAGACAATACTCGGTGCCCTTGCTACACTTGGTGCAGAAAATCTTCTTACCGAAGCCGATTGCGAACTCTTCCACCTCCATTCCGCGCCATCTCGCGAAGAGGAAATGGCCAAGCTCGTGGACGCCAACGACGATGGTGAAAAGCAGAGCAATAACAAGGATTTGAAGGATAATCAACGAACGAAGACTCCGATACTAATTATACGACACCCGGTTTCGGGCCAACAATTCACGCCATGTCTTGCGAGCTTCGAGATCGGTGCTCAAAATGCTTTCCAGAAACGGCGTTCCGGTCTCGGCCTTGTCTAGCGATCGCTCGACGCAGCGCACGATATCCATGAAGCCTATCTCGCCTCGTAGAAAAGCATTTGCCGCCTCCTCGTTTACAGCGTTCACTCGAGTTGGCGCGAGTCCGCCGATATTGAAAGCTTCGCGGGCAACCTCGGGAAGATTAAACGTCGCCTCGTCGAGCGGCTCAAACGATAAATTCGGGGTATCGATGGGGGACCACGGTTTTGCGGGAGAAGAAATCCGCTCCGGCCCTAAGAGCGCGTATTGGATGGGCAGCTTCATGTCTGGGTGGCCCAATTGGCCGATTACACTGCCGTCGTCGAACTTGACCATAGAATGGATGATGCTCTCCGGGTGGACGATAATCTGCACTCGGTCGGGCGATATATCGAACAGCCAGCACGCCTCGATGAGTTCCAGGCCCTTGTTCATTAGCGTGGCCGAGTCGATCGTGATCTTGCCTCCCATACGCCAGGTCGGGTGGTTCAGCGCTTGCTCGACAGTCACGGTTTCCAAGCGGTCTCCGCTCCACCCTTTGAACGGGCCGCCACTCGCCGTGAGGATGATCCGGTCTACTTGGTCGAGCCGCTCTCCCTGAAGGCATTGCAGCACTGCGGAGTGTTCAGAGTCGATTGGGCGAAGGCGGTTCGGCGCGGCTTTCGGCATTACGATCGAGCCTCCGGCGACAAGCACCTCCTTGCTCGCAAGAGCGACCTCTTTGCCCGCGTCGAGCGCTGCGATCGTGGGTTGCAAACCGATCATTCCGCTAACGGAGACGACCACGAGGTCTACCTCTTCGCTGGTTGCAATTTCGATCAAGCCGTCCATTCCGGCCAGCGCGCCGATTTGGTACGCGACGTCGACGTCATACATCCCTAAGTACTTAGGGCGAAACTCTGCCGCCTGCTCTTGAAGGAGCACGCCGTTAGAATGCGCCGCAAGGCCGGTTACGCGCAACGCCTCGGGATGCATCCGTACCACGTCGAGCGTTTGCGTTCCGATGCTACCGGTGCTTCCTAAGATGGCAATCCGCTTCATTCGGCGTGCCCTCCGAACTTGCGTGTGCGTGCTTGGAAGCTCTTGCACGCCTCGACGAGGTCTTCCAAAGTGAACTCGGGCCAAGTTTTCGCGACAACCACGAGTTCGGCGTACGCACCCTGCCAAAGAAGGAAATTACTTAGCCGCATTTCGCCCGCCGTCCTTATCAAGAGGTCCGGTTCGGGGGCGTCGGGATTGTAAAGCTTCGCCGAGATCATGTCTTCGTCGACCGAACGCTCGCCTGCAGCCATGAGTCGATTGACCGCGTCGACGATCTCGGTACGTCCGCCGTAATTGACTGCCAAGGTAAACGTGATGCCCGTATTGTCCGCCGTGGTTTCCACGCCTTTTTCGAGCGCTCGGCGCAGCCCGTCAGGCACCTCGTTCAGCCTCCCTGCGACCTTTACGCGGACATTGTTGCGGAACATGATGCGGAGTTCGTCGATGGCCGCACGTTCGATCAACTTCATGAGGCCGTCGACCTCGACCTTTGGGCGGCGCCAATTCTCCGCGCTGAACGCGTACACCGTCAGATACTCAATACCAAGGTCGTTGGCTGCCAAGAGGACGGAACGAAGGGTTTTGTAGCCTTCGCGGTGGCCGAGGAGCCTCGGTATCCCTCGGGAACTCGCCCATCGGCCGTTACCGTCCATGATGATGCCGACGTGGACGGGCAAGGCGGATAGGTCGAGTCCGGAATCGGCGGCGGCGGCGCGAACCGCATCGGCTGTCGGCATGGGTTAAGAGGTTACTCGCTGTGCGATAATAGCCGTGGCGGAGGTTCGGGACCCCCGCCTCGTTTTTGTTTAGATAGTTATGAGAATTAGCGTCTTTGGTTTGGGTTATGTGGGAGCCGTGTCCGCCGGATGCCTCGCCGACGAGGGGCACGAGGTCATTGGCGTCGATCCGGCTAAGGTGAAAGTCGACCTGATCAATGCCGGGCAAACTCCTATTATCGAGAGGGACATCGGCGACATTATTGCGACTGCGGTCCGCGACGGCCGCTTAAGGGCGACCGACGACATTGCGGACGCCGTGATAAACTCTGAAATATCGCTCATCTGCGTTGGCACCCCAAGCCACGTTAATGGCAGCCTGGATTTGCGCTATGTGGAAAGGGTTTGCGAAGAGATCGGCGGCGCGATTGCGAACAAGGGCGATTTTCATGTTGTGGTGGCCCGCAGCACGATGCTTCCTGGAAGCATGCGAGCCGTAGTCATTCCCACTCTCGAGAGCGCTTGTGGGAAGAAGGCCGGTGTCGATTTCGGCGTTTGCAACAACCCTGAGTTCTTGCGAGAAGGTACGGCTGTTTACGATTATGCCAATCCACCCAAGACTGTGATCGGCGAGATCGACGATCGAAGCGGGGATGTTTTGCATAGTCTCTACCAGCACCTCAACGCGCCGATGATTCGGACGGACCTGGAGACCGCGGAGATGGTGAAATACACGGACAACACGTGGCACGCACTGAAGGTCGCCTTCGCCAATGAAATCGGAAATATCTGCAAGGAATTGACAATCGACGGGCACAAGGTGATGAATATTTTTTGCCAAGATACCAAGCTGAACCTTTCGCCTTATTACATGAAGCCGGGCTTTGCATTCGGCGGCTCGTGCCTTCCCAAGGATGTGAGGGCACTGGGATACAAAGCGCGTACACTCGATCTCGACCTTCCGGTTATATCCTCGATTATTCCGAGCAACCAGCGGCAAATCGACAAAGGCATCAAGATGATTACCGAAAAGCCGAGCAAAAAGGTCGGTGTTTTGGGCTTTAGCTTCAAAGCCGGCACCGACGATTTGAGGGAGAGCCCGATCGTGACTGTCATCGAGCATTTGATCGGGAAAGGCTACGAAGTCAGCATTTACGACAAGCACGTACAGATCGCGAAGCTGACCGGCGCAAATCGCGATTATATTCTCAATATTATTCCGCACATCTCGAGGCTAATGAAGTCGTCGGTGGAGGAAGTGCTGGATTGCGCTGACACGATCGTGATCGGCACCAAAGAGACTGAGTTCGAGAGCGTCCCGGGAAGGCTGCGCGAAGGGCAAGTGATCGTCGACCTTGTTCGCATTTCTGACGACGCGAGCGAAAAGGGCCGCTACGATGGCATCTGCTGGTAAAAAGAAACGCGTTCTCTTTATCGTCGAAAACCTGCCATCTCCGTTCGACCGCCGAGTTTGGCAAGAAGCCACAACCTTGCGCGATCATGGTTACCACATTTCTATTATCTGCCCGACCGGCAAGGGCTATGAGAAGAAGTTCGAGATCATCGACGGCATTTCCATTTTTCGACACAACCTGCCCACCGAAGGCAGCGGCGCGTTGGGCTATCTCGTCGAATACGCAAGCGCTCTTTTTTGGCAATACTTTCTTGCCTGGAAAGTTCATCTTAGACAAGGGTTCGATGTCATCCATGCGTGCAACCCGCCTGATAATATATTCCTGGTCGGAGGATTTTTCAAGCTGTTTTTTCGAAAGAAGTTTCTATTTGACCATCACGATATCAATCCGGAGCTCTATATCGCGAAATTCGGAAGAAAGGGTTTTTTCTACAAAGTGATGCTATCGTGGGAGAAGTGGACGTTCAAGACCGCCGACGTATCCATCGCGACGAACGAATCTTATAAGCGTATCGCGATCGAGCGCGGAGGAATGCCTCCCGAGAAAGTGTTCGTGGTGCGTAGCGGCCCCAGTTTGGAGCGGTTGAAAATCACTCCCCCGCTCGAATCGCTAAAGAAGGGAAGAAAATACCTGGTCGGCTATGTCGGCGTCATGGGCAAACAGGAGGGCCTCCATTATTTGCTTGAGGCAGCCCAGCACATCGTCCGCGACCTCGGCCGACGGGATGTCCAATTCGGACTCGTTGGCGGCGGGACTGAGTTGGAGGAACTCAAGGCTCTCGCCCAAGAATTGAAGATTTGGGACTACGTTACGTTCACCGGTCGAGTTCCCGATAACGAAATGCTCACCATGCTCAACACTTCCGATGTTTGCGTGAATCCAGACGTTTACAACGAGATGAACGACAAATCGACCATGAATAAAATCATGGAATATATGGCGCTGGGCAAGCCCATCGTTCAATTCGATCTGACAGAAGGCCGGGTTTCGGCCCAAGAGGCGTCTCTTTATGCCGAGAGAAACAATTCAATCAGCCTTGCCGAGAAGATATTGGAGCTCCTCGATAACCGCGAACGCAGGCGCCAAATGGGAGATTTCGGACGAAAGCGCGTAGAAAACGAGCTCGAATGGAAATATGAAGTTCCGAAGCTCCTGGCAGCCTACGACGCGCTCAAGCTATAAATATTCAGAAAACCAACGAAGCTGCTCGTTCATGCGGTGGATTTTTAGATCCGGCGGCCCGGAACGCGAAAGCCCATGGCTGGTCGATGCCGGATATCGCACGTAGCGGGTCGGCACGCCCTTCATTTTGAGGAAGGTGTAAACCTGGTCGCCCTGCTCCACATTGCATCGCAAATCGCCTTCGCTGTGGATCACCAATGTCGGTGTCTTTGCGTTACCGAAGTGCTTCACGGGGCTCTTGTCCCACAACAATTCCCAGTCGTCATATGCGGCGCCTGGCCAGTTGCCGTTGGGAACGAACGTATAATCACTGTTGCCGCTCTTGCTGAGCAGATTGCTGACGCTGCGGTCGCTGATTGCACACTGGTACTCGTCGCAATGACCGATCGCCCAATTGACGATATAGCCGCCATAGCTACCTCCCATAATTGCGACGCGCGCGGGATCGACATACGGCAGTGACTTGCAAAACCGAGTCACCGCTTGGACATCCGCCCAGTCCTTGTTGCCCCAATCGCCCATGATGCAGCGCGCGAACTCCTCGCCGTATCCGGTGCTCCCGCGCGGGTTGCTGAATACGACGACATATCCCTTCGCCACGAGCACCTGCATTTCGATGAAGAAACAGCACGTATACATGCCGTGCGGGCCACCGTGAACCTCGATCGCCGCCGGAAACGGGCCGTCGCCTGGCGGTTTAAGAACCCATGTCTGAACTTTGGTGCCGTCTTCGCTCTCGACCCAGCGCTCCTCGGGCTCGGCAATCTCGATTTCGTCGAGAAGCTCCTTGTTGAACTCCGAGCGCCATGCAGGTTCGCCGCTCTCTAGGATCAGGACTTCCGGAAGCGACGTGGGAGTTGGATTCACTACCGCAATCCGCTCGCCGGCTATGCTTCCGAGCGATAACTCTGCCGCTTCCTTCGTCAGGAACTCGATGTCGCCGACCGCGATGTCAACTTTGCAAAGCTGCGTCGCTCCTTCGAGCGATAGGTTGAAATAAATGCTCTTCGAATCCTTGGACCACAGCAGTTGCGCTTCGCCGGCAGGCTCTTTCACGTCGCTTAGGGTCCACACATGCAGATCGTAATCTGATCCTTTGATGAGGTTCTTCCATTCCCCGGAAAGCGGGTTGAAAAGGCATAGGCCGGCGTTCTTCGTCCCGAACTTATCCTTCGACCGATCCGCGAACGCCATCGCCGCCCAAGCCCCGTCGGGAGAAAACGAAAGGGAGCTCTTGTTTCCAACCGGATAGCCCCTGAGCGGCTCCATATCGCCAGTGCATGGGTCCACGAATACCAGGTCCTCTTGCCACGGCTCCATAGTCGGGCAGTCGGAAGAGTTGAAGCCCACGAGCAATCGAGATGAGTCGGGGGTCCAACCGAATGCGTACTCACCATCCTTGGCCTTGTCACATACGACGATATGTCCCTTCGCCGAAAAATCGAGAACGCAGAGTTTGAACCGCTCATCGCCAAATACCCCGTCGCCGTCCATCCGCCATTGCAGGGTCTCGATCACGCGCGGCGGCTCGCTCAGACCGGTTTTCTCCCGCTCTTCCTTGGCTTCCTTGGCACGCGCTGATTCGCGCTCGCGAAACAGGAATGCGATCTTTGAGCCATCGGGCGAGCATTCGTATTTACCGATAGAGCCCTCCGGCAAGTCAGATACCTCGACAGCCTCCCCACCCTGGAGCGGCAGCATGAGGAATTGAGATTTAGGCTTTCGCCGATTACTTACAAAGTTGATCCCGCTACCGTCCGGCTTCCAACGCGGGGCCGAGTCGGACGAATCTCCGAAGGTAAGTTGACGAAGCTCGCCATTCCGGAAAAGCCACAGGTTGGAGGCATAATTGTTCTTATCTCCCACAGCCTTGACAGAAAAGACCGTCATCGACCCGTCCGGTGACAACTGGGGGTCCGACGGAATGCGGATGCGAAGAAGGTCTTCGGGTGAAATTGGGCGCTTGGCCATAAAGCGAACCTTACCCAAATGCCGGCGTCGGTATCGTAGCGGAACTGTCACCCGCTCGTCATATGTAGAGGAAGGCAGAGGTCAATCATGAAGAGAATCGGATTCGTTTCCATTGCACTGATCGCAAGTGTCGGGGCCAGCGCACAGGACGGCTGGAAGAATCCCAAAGCCGTGTCCGCTACGATCGTCGAGAGATACGCGGATCAGCCCGAGAAAAAGATCGATCTGGCACATAACGCCGGAGCCATTTCGTACCGGACAAGCGCCGGCATCGAAGGGCAACTGGCGGGCATCCCGCGCATCGAGACCGCCGGCGGTGAAGGTGTTTTGACATGGATCGAGGGCAAGCCTGACGTAGCAATGCAGCTTTTCGCGCCGACCTCCTACGACGTAGGCGAGTTCCTCGAGCGGCCGGGTTTTTCACGAGCCGACCTCGAATTCAACTTGCAGGGCATCGAGAAAACGCTGTCCAGGAAGGTGCTTGTCGGCAAAAGCGAGGCCATTGCCGGCCGCGATTGCCTTGTGCTGAAAGTGCTCGAACGACCCGATTCAAGCGCAGACTATCAGCAACTCTGGATCGACCGAGAGACCGGCATAACGATGAGGCAGCAGGATTACTTCGCCAGCAAGCGAACCTATGAGCGCGAAATCACCTCGATCGAATTCAAAACTTACGACAACTTCGCGCCGTCGCCGACGATGAAGGTGCTCCGGGGCGTCGTCGCGCCGATTACGCTTCTCCAGGTCGGTCGGCTTGGCAACGCCGAGAGGTTCGTGGCCGATATCGCCAAGATCAACTCGAGCGGCAGCGCTTGGGCGAGCCCGTTCACCGCGCCGGACGGGTACGGCTATGCGCAAACCCTGTCACGCCAGGTGAGGCGTCAGCAGGTCGCTCTGGGAGGCTCTAAGAGTACCAACAATCAACAAACCGCAGCTCAGCGTGACGAGGAACGTCGTCGCACTCGGCGTGAGAACAGGCTCCGGAACCGCAGATTTCGGTCTCAGGAAGGAGAGATGCTAGAGTTCGAAGCCGCGGTCACGACCGACGTGGGCGTTCCCACCACGGTTACAGTGCAAGCCACACCCGACGGAGAGCGCATCGTTACGTACGCAGGCACAGCAGCCGATGGCAAGGTCCTTGCGGCCGGCGGTACGCCTGGAGGCGCAACCGGTGACCAAGTCTTCCCGTTCGCAAAGAGCGACTTCGTCGATCCGTCGACGGGCCACACGCTGTCGCTCCTACAGATCAACGGAGCGGAAATCGAGCCGTTCATCGACATGCTCATCCTCGGAACGCCGAAGCTGAACCCGGACAACCGCTTGGCGAACTCGAAGCTCTACTCCGTCGACAAGCCCGCGAAGATAACAGCGGTGAGCTGGACGGTCGGCCAAGTCAGGTACGCGCTGATCTCGACCGGACTGCCCACGGACAAGCTCCTCTCGATTGCAGCCACCGTCAAGAAAGCTGAGTGGTAGCCCAAACCTACTCGCCGTGCTGCTCGTAATGCTCGCTGGCGGTCTGCGTTAGCGTGCTGAAGTGCGCACCTTTCTCGCGAAGGTAGCTCACGGTGTCGTTCAAGGCGTCTGTGCAGTTCGTGTAGTCGCGCATGCCGATGCAGAGAACCTCCCGATCCAGGCACGCGTCGACGACGGGTCGAATCTCATTGAACCCCTTGTCTAGATAAGCGTATGAGCCGTTCGTGGCACTCACGGGAACCTCCAATATCTTGCTATCGCCCTTCTGCTTGAGGTCCTCGGTATTGGGATGGTACGGCTCGGTTGGGCCGCCTTCCCAGTTGACGAACATGCGATAGTCGCTCCCCGCAACGGAGCTGGAGCTCACGAGAATTCCAATGTCTTCCAAATACTTGAGGTCGCTCGGGAGCAATGCGAAAGCGCCGGCGCGGAAGGAAGTAGCCTTGATTCGGTGGGATTTCAGCGTGTCTTTCGCGATCCGGATGATATTGCCGCGCTCTTTGTCGTTGTCGACGTACCCGCGCTCGTTTTCGAAATAGACCAGCATGCCCATTTCGTGCCAGCTGGGGATTTTGTGCATGTACTCCCGGTAGTAAAGATTCGTGTTCGCAGAGGGGTCGGCTTCGGAAATGTGGATGAGCCACGTGATCGGTACGAAAAGCTGTTCGGAAAGTTTGATGAGTTCTCCGGTATAGCACCGGTCGTGGTGGGCTGCTTTGCAGTCCACCGTCAGAGCAACTGTGGGCATGTCTTTCTCTTCTCCAATGTCGCTGGATATCCTCGCGGACCTCGAGTTCCAGGGCGACGCCTCCATCATACACGACCGCCCTCCCCTGTGGGAAGCGGTTGCCTGGGACCGGGCAAGGCGTCAGAGACTAGAATGGCCGCATCCCGGCGGCCGTTTCATACTGAACGCTTCGATGGTTACTTCTTGCGGCGGCTAACGCCCAAGGCCGCCAAGCCGACTCCCAGTACGAGCATCGTGCCCGGTTCGGGAACCGTGCAATATGTGGAGCCGGAGGCGCTTTTGAAGAGCGTGCTGTAGTCGGCTTTGGAGTTGAACGGCGGATCGAGACAGATCAGATCGACCGACTCGATCTCGACTTACTTGCGGAGGATGTCGAGGTTGTCGCCATAGTAGAGTTCGTTCACGTCGAAAGTATGGAGGGGCGGCGACTAGGGATTGCCACTCCCCGCGGCACGATCATTCGCGTATTTCATGTAGCATCTGACACCGAAACGCAATGGTCGACTGCGATCACCAACGCTTCGGGAGGGATTCGATCCGGTCTTCCAGTTGGGTCATTTCTTCGGGAGAGGCACATGGTCGGTAAAAGCGTTCTTGTGTCTTCAGTCGGGCCCAGGCATTTTCAAGTAGCTCCCGCCCCTGCCAGCCGGCGGCATCGATTTCGATACGCGTTAGGGCATCGACAAGATCTCCGGAGGGTTGAGGCGCTCCGATCCCAGTATCCGACAGTTCCCTAACGAGCCTTTTTGCTCGCTTAGGCACAGGGTCGTAGTAAGAGATCGCCCTCAGTTCTAAAGCCCTTCAATCGAAACAGGTAGTGCCGCTCCCCTGGCGTCACGCCGAACGATTCGGGGACGATGTGGCGAGCCTTCCTCACCCACTTCATCGCCTCCTTGCCGTCTTCGAAATGTTGCAGAAGACTCCTGGCAATGTGGCCCGAGCAGTCTTCCCCGATGGGCAAGTCGAGCTTCGGCAAGGTCCTCAAAGTGGCGAGCGCCTTCTTCTTTTCGCCATTCCAACAGTACATGCTAAATTGGTCGAGGACACCGGCGTACAAGTCGATCGGCGTACCGATTTTGCGGACCTTATCGATAAGCTCTGCCATGACGGGCTCTTCTATCTCGAGTCCCTTCCATTGCACCTTGCGGTATCGGCGCACAAGTGCAAGCCACTTCGAAATGGAGTATTTGTCGCTCATGCCTCCGTGCTCATCTAGTTAACGATGATTCTAGCCCCGCTCTGGGTCGCGATTACGGTGTAGCGGCCCGCGCCGATGCGCAGATTTTTGAACGTGATGCTTCGCCAGGCGCCGGGAAGGCTCGGGCGGACGGATAGGTGGTAGCCGTTCCGCATCGGAACCGAGCTGTCCCGGGTCGCCTTCTTCGATATCCTTACCCCAAGAAACCCATAGATCACCGACTGCAGGCAGCCGGCCGCGCCGGTAACGAAGTATGTGTCCTGCGAGCCTCGGCGCTCTCGGAATTGCGTATTGGCGTCCACGAACGGCACCCACGAACGCTTCCAAAGATCGTGGGCCTCCTCCGGTCTCCCGAGCCGAGCCGCGATAACCGCGTGGATGCAGTCGCTCATAGCCGGACCGACCTCGCTTGTCTTGTCCTTGTATCGATCGAACATTCGCTCCTGAATCCTGCGCCCGATCGGCCATTCGAGCGGATAGAGGGCGAGGAGCGCGGCGGTTTGCTGGTAAGTATTGAGACCATCGTCGTCGTAGGTGGAGAGCAATTTGTCTCCAGCTAACGGGACCACGATGCGCGTAGACCATTCGTACCTGCCGGTGTGCTGGGCGACCCCTTTTGCGAGGAGATTGGTGACGAGGTCGTTGTTATGCAGCCGCCCCTCGTCTGGGCTCTTGACTTGCGGGAACTGGATGCCGCTCGGCGTCTCGAAGGCCCTCTTCTCAAACTGTCGGAATGCGACCTCTGCGACATCGCCGGCCGTCTTCGTGTCGATGAAGCCGAACGCGGTTGCCCTTTCCATCCACCACGCGACCCATCCGGCGACGTGGATTGCATTACGGAACTCCTTCGGAGTGAGGTCTTCGCCGTCGGGTCCCGCTTCCCATGGGATGTGGCCGCGCCTCAGCACGCGGCCCGCCCGCCACTCGGTTGCTGCCCTCGCGACGTCGGGTTGGATGAGCGCATAGACGGGGAGCATCCACGCCTCACCGTCCCAGAACCTTCGCCCGCCGTACTTCGCACTGCTAAGGCCCATCGGCGGGAGCATCTCGTTGCCGCTAATGTACAAGTAGAAGAGAAACGAGTCGATGGCGCGCTGGTCTTCCTCAGGCCCGTCGATGATGATGCGGGTCTGGAACAGCTTGGCGAAGTGTGCCTTGGATCGGTTTAGGATGTCGTCGTAGCGGAAATTCGGCTTTTCGAATCTGGTGCCCGAGACCCTCTCGATGGTGTTGGCGTCTATTTGATCGATGGTCTCCCAAGAGTGGAGGTTGTCCGCGTGGGGGCTCGCAATGCGAATTCGAGCGTTCGACTTGAACCGCTGAGCTACGATCGGCTCAACGGAATCGACGACGGTGCTGATCCGTAAATATGTGCCCGAGGCATCGCTGCCCCCTGTCTCGCGAGGACGCTCGACCTCCAGGAGCGCTTTTCCCCGCCTCTCGACGGTGTAGACACCGGTCAAAAAATCGAGGTGCGAGCTGTGGGTCACGGAGTCTTCGGCACCTTCCACGTCGATTTCTACTGAAGCCGGGTTGATGCTCCGCCCGAACCTGCCCCCGTGCATCTGGAAGGCAGGCAAACCCCTGCCCGTCCCGTCCGGGCCGATTCGGATTCCGAATCGCGGGTTTCCGAGATAGACGGCCGGCTCGTTGTTGATAGCCGCGGGCTCATTGCTGACGGCGGCACGCTCGCTCCCGCATCCGGTCAGGCAAGCCGCCAACGCGCCGACGAGGACTCTTCGCATACAGGCGGAGTCTACCGGCCCGGAGGGCGACGCTAGCTAGCCAACGAGTAAACTCCCGAACACATGGATTCAGACCGCCCTGATCCCGAGCAGCCCGAGATCGAGAAAACTGAGCTTCCCGAGCCGCCAGAGTGGGAATGGCAGCGCCCGGTCGAGCCGGAACCCGAAGTCTACGTGCCGATGAACGCCAGGCAGGCGGTCTATTCGCGCGGAATGGGGCTCGCCATCGCGATCGGCTCGGCGTTTGTCGGCCCCGTGCTGGGCGGCATCCTCATCGGCGCGCTGATCGACGGCAAAGTCGGGGGAACTGGGACCATCGTCGGCCTGCTCGTGGGCACCGTGCTTGCGTTTGTGCTGCTCATCCGACTCGTGAACAAGCTGAATGAAGGTAGCTGAGCCCGGACCGGTCAACTACGCGCTTGCCTGGACGCCGGCGCTCGTCGCGGCGGGCCTCCCCGTCGCTTGGCTCATCGGGGGGCTTCCCGGGACAGCCGGTTTCGCGATAGGCGGGGCGCTATCGATAGCCTCGCTCTGGATGGCCCGTCTGGTCGTCGGTAGCTCGATCAACCAAGCCAACGCGAAGCTAGCCGCACAGGCAAGACTCCAGCTCCTGCTCCTATTGAAGGTGCCGCTTTTCGCAATTGTGATATTTTTCACAAATTCGCTCGGCTTGGGGGCGATTTCGGCCTTCCTCGGGGGTTACTTGTTGGTATACTTGGCGCTGGTTATAGGGGCGCTGAGGCAGCGCGCCGGCGCCACGACTACGGATGAGCATCGGTAACCTCACAACACTATTTGCCGCGACGGAGCACGCCGCCGATCACCACGAAGGCGCGTGGTGGACCCCTGTTTTTTGGATGGTCGTCGTATTCTTCGTTATCGTGCTGCTGTTGGCAAAAGCGATTTCCGGCTCCAAGAACACGAACGTTCCCAAGAGCTACATCAGCCGCCTCGCCGAGCACGCCTACCTCTTTATCGAGAACATGTGTCTCAGCGTTATCGGGCCGGGCGGCAAGAAATACATCCCGCTCGTGCTCACGATCTACCTCATCGTACTGGTCTCGAATCTGTTCGGACTCTTCGGGCTTTACGCTCCCACCGCGTCCTTCGGCTTTACTCTCGGCATGGCGCTCGTGGTGGTCTTTTACGTGCAGTACGAAGGCATACGCGAGCTCGGCTTCAAGAAGTACATCAAGCATTTCATGGGCCCCGACCTCGGCATGCCGATCTACACGATTTTGCCGATCTTCATTACGGTATTGCTCTTTTTCATAGAAGTGGTCTCCGAAGTCGCCAAAAACCTTTCGCTTTCGCTTCGCTTGCAGGGGAACATTTCCGGCGAGCACAAGGTGGGTCAAACGCTGGGCGGATTAATACCGGTCTCGGACACTTTCGCCGTTCCGCTCCAGGCCGCTCTGCTCCCGCTCGGGGTTTTCGTAAGCCTCGTTCAGGCGCTGGTTTTCACGATGCTCACATGCGTCTATCTGTCGCTTTTCACCGCGCATGATGCCGAGGAGGCGCATGCACATTAAGAAACACAACTCACGGAGGACATCAAAACAACAATGATTGCAATACAAGGGATCGCACTTGCGATCGGAATCGGAATCGGCTTCGCGGTGCTCGGCGCCGGTATAGGCCAAGGACTCGCCGCAAACGGCGCGATGAACGGTATGGCTCGCCAGCCCGAACTCGCAGGCAAAATCCAGACCGGTATGATCATCGCCCTCGCGTTCGTCGAGTCGCTGGTCATCTTCACGCTCGTTCTTTGCTTCCAGCTTCTCGGCAAGCTTCCGGCGACCAACGAGATAAAGCCAGAAGCCCTCACCGGTACCGCCGCACTTTCGCAGCCCGCGCCCGAGAGCGTCCACGCGAACAACCTCACCCCGGCGGGGGCACGCAACTAGGACGATGCGTTGGGTTATCGGCGCTATCATAGCCGCAATCTTCTGGTTCTTATCGGCTCAACCGTTCATCGACCAGTGGAACGAGATCCCTCTCGTGCAGCAGCTCGCCTTGAACTTCAGGACGACGTTCGTAACAATTGGCGCCATCGCTCTCATGTTCCCGGCCATTCAGGGTTTGTTCGTAAAGCCGTTGAACGACGCGATGGACGAAAGGACGAAGCGCCTCGAAGACACGTACTCGGAAGCGGAATCGCTCAAGCAGAACATGGCCGACCTGAAAACCAGCTACGAAGAGAAGTTGGCCGCCAGCGAAGCCGA
This sequence comes from Fimbriimonadales bacterium, assembly GCA_051003155.1. GTDB lineage: Bacteria > Armatimonadota > Fimbriimonadia > Fimbriimonadales > ATM1 > JACDEQ01. The sequence continues at coordinate 41,293 of JBPCLO010000001.1, forward strand.
AGCTCGCGAGAAGATTCAGGCCGCAGTCGGGGACGCCCAGGCAACCAAGGACCAGATCCTTACGGAAGCCCGAACTCAGGCGGAAGAAATCCGAACCCGAAATGAACTAGAGATGGAGCGCGAGCGCCAGAAAATGCTCGTCGGCCTGCGAACGCACGTCGCCGACCTCACCTTGCTCGCCACAGAGAGGATCATCTCCGAAAACCTCGACGACGAGCGCCAGCGGAAGCTGATCGACCGGTTCATCGACACCGCCGAGGTCGGCAAGTAGCTTGGCGGTATCCCGAGTCGCACGGCGATACGCGATGGCCCTCTACGAGGTCGCCAAGAAGGAGCGTTCCGTGGAAGAGGCCAAGCAAGACTTGACGTCGATTGTGGGCATTTTCACCGCCAAGCCCGAGTTGCAGAACTTCCTGGCGAGCCCCTTGGTCGACCGAGAGAAGAAGCTCGACCTGGTGGACAAGGTGTTTTCGGACCGCGCAAGGCCGATCACTATGAAGCTGCTTCGGCTGCTCATCGACAAGCGCCGCGAAACCGAGCTGCTCGCCGTCCGCGAGGAATTCGAGCGGATCGTCGAAGAAGCACACGGCACGCTCCATGTGCTGATCACGTCCGCGGTGCCTCTCGACAAAGGGAAGCTCGACCAGATCGTGAGCCGCGTGGCGCAGCAGACCGGCAAGGACGTGATCCCCGAGGTGGAAGTCGACGCCAAGCTAATCGGCGGCGTCCAGGTGGAGTTCGGCAACTCGATCCTCGACGGGTCCGTCTCGGGTGCGCTCAAGAGGCTGCGCGAAAGGCTCTTTATCGACGTTTTGAAACAAGCATAGCCCGGAGAAACAATGGCAATTCGACCAGAGGAAATTACAAGCATATTAGCAAGGGAGCTGGAAGGCTTCGACTCCACCGCGAAGACCGAGCACGTCGGCACCGTTCTCCAAGTGGGCGACGGAATCGCGCGCGTGCATGGCCTGCCCGACTGTCAGATGGGCGAGCTCCTCGAGTTCCCGGGCGGCGTCATGGGCCTCGCGCTGAACCTGGAAGAGGCCAGCATCGGCGCGGTCATCATCGGGGAGGACACGGGTATCAAGGAAGGAGACGTGGTCCGCGAGACCGGGCGCATTATCTCTGTGCCCGTGGGCGACGCTATGCTCGGCCGCGTGGTGAACCCGCTCGGGCACCCGGTCGACGGCAACGGCCCGATCGCGAGCAGCGACCTCGGCCTCGTCGAAGTCATCGCTCCGGGCGTTGTGAAGCGCCAGCCGGTCAAGGAGCCTTTGCAAACGGGCATCAAGGCGATCGACGCGATGATCCCGATCGGCCGCGGCCAGCGCGAGCTCATTATCGGCGACCGACAGACGGGTAAGACCGCGATCTGCGTCGACGCGATCATCAACCAGAAGAGCACCCACGAGCCAGGGGGCAGTCCGGTTTATTGCATCTATGTAGCGATCGGCCAGCGCATGTCCAGCGTGCGTCGCGTCGTCGAAACGCTTCGGCAGCACGGCGCTCTCGACTACACGATCGTGGTCGTGGCCGACGCATCAGACACGAACGCGATGCAGTACATCGCACCGTTTGCCGGATGCACCATGGGCGAGTTCTTCCGCGACAACGGCAAGCACGCCCTCGTCATCTACGACGACCTTTCCAAGCACGCAGCCGCATACCGCACGATGTCGCTGCTCCTGCGCCGGCCGCCCGGACGCGAAGCGTATCCCGGTGACGTTTTCTATCTGCACAGCCGTTTGCTGGAGCGCGCTGCGAAGCTGAACGACGAGCTCGGCGGAGGATCGCTGACGGCGTTGCCGATCATCGAGACCCAAGCCGGCGACGTCTCCGCTTACATCCCCACAAACGTCATTTCGATCACGGACGGCCAGATATTTCTCGAGCCGGACCTCTTCTTTGCGGGCGTCCGACCGGCGATCAACGTCGGCATCTCGGTCTCCCGTGTCGGCGGCGCCGCGCAGGTCAAGGCGATGAAATCGGTCGCCGGAAAGCTGAAGCTCGAAATGGCCCAGTTCCGCGAGGTCCAAGCGTTCGCCCAGTTCGCGAGCGACCTCGACAAGGCAACCCAGCAGCAGCTTGCGCGTGGCCAGCGTTTCAACGAGCTGCTCAAGCAGGACATCTACACGCCGTACAGCGTCGAGGACCAGGTCATTTCGATCTTCTCCGGCGTCGGAGGTTATTTCGACCCGATCGAGATCAGGGATATCAAGGAGTTCGAGAAGGGGCTTCTCGGCTATGTCCACGAGAAGTATCCTGACCTCATCGAGAAGCTGCGGACGACCAAGGAGTGGACGCCGGACGTCGAAGAGAACGCCCGCAAGGCGATCTCCGAATTCCAGCACCAGTTCCTTGAAGGCAAAGAGTCGGCCGCTCCAGTGGAGGCGGCAAGCTAGGACGGACTGTAGACTGAAGACGGGAGACTGCGGAACGGTCTCCAGTCTCCAGTCTCCAGTCTCCAGTCTAACCCATGGCAACCATCAAGCAACTCCGAAGTCGCATCCGAAGCGCGAAGAACATCCAGCAGATCACTCGCGCGATGAAGCTCGTCGCCGCCGCCCGGCTGCGGCGCGCGCAGGACCGCGTGCTCGAGGCTCGTCCATACGCAGAGGAGATGCGGGAGCTTATGGCGAGCATGGCCGCGGCGGGCGACATGCCGTCGCATCCGCTTCTGGAGCGAAGGCCGATCGAGAACTACGGGCTGATCCTGTTCACGGCAGAAAGGGGCCTGGCGGGGTCGTTCAACACCAACCTCATCCGCAGGGCTGGGGACTTCCTAAAGGAGACAGCCGGTGGGCGGAAGCTGATCGGCGTGGGCAAGAAGGGCGCCCAGTTCTTCACTCGCCGCGGCGTGGAGCTTGTTGACGCCGTCACGGTTCCCACGAGCGGGCCGACGATGGAGCACGCGCGTGCGATCACGGCGAAAGCGCGCGAGATGTTCGAATCCGGCGAGGTCGACGCGATCCACCTCGTCTACAGCCGATTTCATTCTCCGATCCGGCAGATCCCGCAGGTGGTCCAGCTCCTTCCGATCGAGCCGCCCGCGGCGGCTGAAGGCGCCGCGGCGGAACAGTTTACGAAGACGTACACTTTCGAGCCCGACGCCTCCGCCCTTTTGGGGCAACTCCTTCCCCGCTACGCGTTGACCCTCGTGCTTCAGGCGCTTCTGGAGTCGACCGCGAGCGAGCACGGCGCGCGCATGACCGCGATGACGAGCGCCACCGACAACGCTGGCGAAATGATTCAGGACCTGACGCTCCAGGCCAACCGTATGCGCCAAGCTTCGATCACCAAAGAGATCCTCGAAATCGTCGGTGGCGCCGAAGCCCTCAAGGGCTAGCCGTAGCGCGGGCATCCGGTGGCATGCCAGGTTCGCGAACCGTCATCACGACTGTACGCCTACTGCCCCTACCGTTGACGGCTACCGGCCGAGCCACCGGATCACGTTCACCAGGCCACTAATCAGCAGACCAAAAATTATCAGCGGTAGGAGCACCTTGAGAACGAACCATTGCATGTGCCTGCTGTAGTTTCCGCCACGTGCCGGCGGGTTCCGCGTTGCCCTTTGCAGCAGGGCGAGTGCCCGCTGTTCGATGAACTCTCTGCGCTGCCTAACTTCGTGCAGCAGAATGTCTGCCTGCTCCGGAGGAATGGGATCGTCCGCCCTAGCGTAAGGATTGTTCTTGAGCCAAAGAAGCCGGACGGCCTCGGCTTCGATGTCGCTCATCGATTTGGGCGCTTCAGACATCGCTCCGGGTTAATACTAAGTTCTCGTGACACATGTTCGGTTGGCGTCGGAGGATCCGACGAATTAAAGAATATCCAAACGGGGGCCAGGGACGTGCGGACTGAGACCGTACAGTCAACCGCCACCCGCCGCCGATAAGGCGCATGCTAGCTCTTACCGTCTCCGTAGTGTCTAGACCTTTCAGAATGGTACTCGACGCCTACTGTGCCGGCATTGTCGGAAAGCCAGGTCTTCAAGGAGGTTCGGCCGATCGGTGGTTCACTCGATACGAGCAAGTTCGCCATGAGGCCGCGCACCTCATCCCAGGTGACGACCGTATCGCGAACGACCGGCGAGATTAACATCGAAGCTACATGAAAGATTCGCGGTGGAACCCTCACAATCCTAACTCGGGAGCCAGTTGCTCTCTTTATGAGTTTCACCAGATCGACAAAGGAGTACGTCTCGGGACCGACAGCGTCGCTAACGACAGAGGCTTCACCGCGTTCGCCATGCTCGAGCAAGAGGGCTGCATAATCCTCGACGGAAATCGGCTGGATCCTATAGTTGCCGTCGCCGGCGACCAAAAACAGAGGCGAATGCCGGGCCAGCCAGGCAATGTTGTTAATCAGGATGTCCTCCTTGCCGAAGAACACCGTGGGTCTCAGGACCGAATGAGGAACTCCGCAATCCTCGAGCGCAAGTTCAACCTTAGCCTTCCCCCTGTAATAACCGAATGGCGAATCTGCCGACGGATTGGCGATGCTCGTGTGGACAATACGCTGAATGCCCGCCCTCTTTGCTGCCTCGAAAAGGGCGATCGAGTTCTCCACCGCACGCTCGTACGTCATTTCGCCCTGCGGATAGCGTATCCAATACGTGTTATAGAAAGTCCGGGCGCCGCTCATCGCCGTCGCCATTACATCGACGTTGTCGAAGGAATAGCGAAACAAGTCCAATTGCCCTGGAGAGGGATTTTCGCGCGAAATGTCGTTGGTGAAGCCCACGACAGTTTTGCCACTCTCGATCAGGAGCTTGGTCAGGTATTTGCCTGTAAACGAAAGGGGACCGGTTACGACTGTGTCAGCCATTAATGGCTGCCGACTGGCCGACCCAGTCTAGATCGATTCCTTTGGCCATCAGTATCTCCGACAGCTGGCCGACGTGGCCCTGGAGATGGCGGAGGTTCATCATCTGGTGATCCAGCTTGGCCATGTTCTTGTACCAGTAGAAGCCCGTCTCATCGGAATCCAGGTCCAGGAGATCGACGGCTTTATCGAGGCCCGCTGTCACGAGGTCGATGTAGTCGAGGATCTCGGACCTGGTGTACGGCTCCACGACGGGCGGGTCTTCCCACAGGCTCGCGCTGTCCTCGCGGTCCTTTTCCCAAGGAACAAATGCGTTCAAATTCGGCTGAAGGTAGAGGTGCGTGTAGAAAACCGCATGGAACGCGATGCGCCAGAAGTTGCGCGGGTGCTCGCCGGACGTCCACACCGCTTCGGGGCAACGCTCCACTTCTTGCCTGAGCATCGCTAGGCCCGCGCCATACTGCCGCTTCAACGCCGATCGGATATCCATGTACTGTGAGGGGATCTTACCGTTCTCGAGCTGAGGCAAGTCCCAGGACGGCTCGGACGGATTGCGTTCTTCTTTTTTTCGCGCTCCGACGCGGCTCTGAGAAGGATCGATGCCCGGTCCCAATCGATCGGAACAGTGGAGACTTATATCAGAAGAGAGGGAAATTGGTTTTTACTGGTTTCATCCTTTTCGCCGATTGTCTTCCTGATCTCGCAAAAGTTAGTGTATTATGAGTTTGCAGCAGGCATTGTGGGTGTTTCGAGACTCTCGGGCTTCGACAACCCGACTGAATTGAGGCTGCCGAGGAGAGGATACAAATGAAATTCAGCAGATTGGCTGTGGGTGCAGCCACACTATGTCTTACTGGAGTTTCGCTTGCGGGCGGCGACTTTTACGGAGGGGACTTTGATGGCCGTAATGGGTTAAGCATCACGTCCGACGCCTACGTGTTCGACAACTTCACGGTCGCCGGGCCCGGCCTCATGGTAACCAGCGTGTACGGCAACTGCCTGAGCGAGGGCAACTTCGCCAACATGACGATGTTCTGGGAGGTCCGCAGCGGCATGTCCGTTGGTAACGGCGGCACGCTGGAGGCGAGCGGTAGCGGCACGCCCGTTGTGGAAGAAACGGGCCGCAAAGGATTCACGTACACGGAGTACAACATCCGTATGAACGGACTTTCGTTTGCGTTGGCGGCTGGAGACTACTGGCTTGGAATAAGCGTCGACGACCCGGCGGGTGGCAAAACGTTCTCCTCGACTACTGATGGCACCAACGGTATTGGCGGGCCGCTCGGCGACGACAATTCACTTTACGGTGTCAGCTCGACCTACATCGATACCGAGACCCAGCTTGGCCCAGGCGTTTGGGACTTCTCCCATGGAGTCGACGGGGATCCCGTTCCAGAGCCCACTACGCTGATCGCTCTCGGTATCGGCTTTGCAGGAGTTGCTGCTCGCCGCCGCAGAAGCTAGAGATTGAAGCAGGCTCTCGGCCAGCTTCAATCTATCTCAACTGAGCGCCGCCGGACGAGGCAACCGGCGCCCTCAGTTTGGTTGGGCCCCTAATCGTCCAGACGTTGCAGCGGGATTTCCCGCATGGGGGATGGCTCCGAAATCGGGCCCATGCCCATTTGCCTGAACCGGCGCACACGCTCGGCGGTCGCGGGGTGGGTGCTGAACAGGTTCGAGACTTCGTGGGCCGAAAGCTTGGCTATCGGGTTGATGATGTACATCGGGGGGGTCGCATTGTTGGCGGCTTCGAGTTCCTCCGGGTCGGCGGCGATCTTTTCCAGGGCGTCGGCCGGGCTTGTTTGGCCGGCACGTTCCTGTAGAACTACCCTCGCCACCGCGTTCCGGTTGTTCATGTACGAACCGCACAAAAGACGTCGCTTCCGCGAGCCGTCCTTATTCTTTCCACGGCCATCCCGGCACATGGAGGCGGGGAACGTGTTCAATCAGGTAGCGGATATCTCCTTTCCGTGGCCAACGTTGGTCCAACCATGTTTCCTCAAGATTCCGAAGCGACACAAGTTCACGCAACGAATCCGGCCTTGCTATCCACGTGTTCGTCAGATCCAAGAGCCTCAGTTGTTTCAGGGAAGCCAACGGCGTCAGCGAGTGCAGCTTCTGTCGCGTCCACAACGAACCGGCGACGGCAAGTTCTTCGAGCCCAACTAGGCCGTTCAACCAGTCGAGTTCATAAAGAGCGCGAATATTCTCTAGAGACAGAATCCTCAACCGGGGCAATTGACGGATGGATTCAACGTTTTGAGCACTGGGGGATGAGCCTATTTGCAAGTACCAAAGCAAGCGCTGGTTTAGGATCGGCGACAAGTCCTTAATCGAGCTCCACTTTACCGAAAGCTTTTCGAGGCGTGGAGTAAGACATGCCGCCTCGAACATCCCTTGCGAAGTTCTTGACGTGAAGAAAAGTCCCTTAAGGCTGTCAGCACGAGGCAAAAATTGACACCACTCCCGCACCAGCCTCCTCTGTTTTCTCCCATCAGCCATCTGCGTGCAACTGACGCTTATCACCTCTTCGCCCCCGTACTCCGTTACGGATTCCAAGCTGCGCGGCGGACAATCGCGTATTTGATTCGCCAGGTAGAAGTCCGACACGGTCTGGAAATTACCCCAGTTCGGACAGGTCGCAGGGACTAAAGGTCGTTACCTCGCCCTTTGCCCCGCAAAGCCTTCATAACGGCCTTCGGCAACCTTCTCCCATAAGGGGAAAGAATTCGTGGCAAAATTGCGCCCGTGATTCTCTTGGGTGGGATGGTTGCGGCGGTTTTGGTAGCCGGCGGGTTTGACGACGTAGTCGATTCGGACAGCGACGGGCTGCCGGATACCTGGGAAGTGAGCGGGCACGGGCCGATCGATCCGAAGGCGCACGGGTGCAGCCCTAAAAGGTCGGATTTCTTCTTGGTCGTCTGCCTTCGGCACGGAATGACGCAGGATAGCGTCAAGGGCACCCTCGACCAATTGAAGAAGTTTTTCGGTGCCATGCCGAACAAGAACCTCGACGGCTCCACCGGCATCAACGTGATTCCTGTTTGGGGGAACCAGGTGGAAGAGGAGGACAACGGCAAGGGCTACCCCGACCTTTACGACCACTGCATGAAGGACTGGCGAGGAATCGGACACGGCGTGCTGCTCGATTCGAACACCGGGGGCGGCGGCCAGGCGAATCGGCCGGATTGGGCGGGCTGCAGCAACAATTGGTGGACGATCGCGCACGAGCTCGGCCATCAGTTCGGCCTCGACCACC
>JBPCLO010000002.1:0-2931 GCA_051003155.1 Fimbriimonadales bacterium
CGTCAGCTCCGGGCAGCTCATCAACCGCGCACTGACCGACCTCCAGCACGTCCGCAGCTTCATCCAGACCGCCGTGCTCACCACGCTGGAGATCGTGTTGATCGTCGGCGGGTACATCGTGCTGATCTTCACGCTCAGTCCGTGGCTGGCGGCGCTATCGCTCGCTCCACTTCCGCTGTGGACCTGGTACATCCTCCGCTTCAGCAAGCGCGTTCAGCCGGCGAGCAAGGCGGTGGTCGAGGCGGAGGACAAAAACGTCTCGATCATCACGGAGAACATCGCCGGCGTACACGTCGTGAAGGCATTCGCGACGGAGAAGCAGGAAGTACGGAAGTTCCACGATCAATCCGGGGCCTACACCGATCGAAAGCTCTCGCAGATCCGCATGTTCGCGGATTTCCAGCCGATCATCCGCGCGATCGCGACGGCGTCGCACCTCTCGCTGTTCCTCGCCGCCGGCGTGATGATCATCAAGGGCAAACTCCAGCCGGGGGACTTCGTGATCCTCGGCTCGGCCATGGCGGCGATCCTGGGGCGTCTGCAACAGGTGGCGGCGATCAACGAGCAGTATCAGAACGCGATTGTCTCGGCGCGGCGATTCTACGAGGTCCTGCTGGCGCCGCCGACGGTGCCGGAGAAACCCGGCGCGGTCGCGCTCCCGCCGGGATCCGGCGCAATGCGGTTCGAGAACGTGACGTTCGGCTATGACGCGACGAAGCCGATCCTCCATGATGTGAGCTTCGCGGTGCCCGGCGGAAGCATCGTCGCAATCGTCGGGCCCACCGGCGCGGGCAAGACCTCCCTCGTCAACCTGATCACGCGCTTCTACGACCCGCAGCAAGGCCGAATCACGATCGACGGCGCGGACATCCGCGACATCAGCCTCAGCAGCTTGCGCACGCAGGTGTCGCTCGTGTTCCAGGAGACGTATCTCTTCAGCGACACCGTCGAAGGGAACATCGCTTATGGCCGACCGAGCGTGCGCGGCGGGGAAGTCGAAGCGGCGGCGCGTCTCGCGCAGGCGCACGAGTTTATCGAGCAACTTCCCAAGCGATACGACACGATCCTCGGCGAGCGCGGCGCGAGCTTGTCCGGCGGGCAGCGCCAACGATTGGCCATCGCCCGCGCGATCTTCGCCAACCCGCGCGTGCTAATCCTCGATGATGCGACGGCCGCGGTTGATCCGGAGACGGAGGAGCTCATCCGCCGGGCGACGCGTTTCGTCATGACGGACCGCACGACGTTCATCATCGCGCACCGCATCAGCACGGTGAAGCGGGCGGACCTGGTGCTCGTTCTCGAGGAAGGGCGCATCACGCAGATGGGCACGCACGCGAAGCTGATGGAAGAGGACGGCCATTACCGCGAGATCGCGGAGGTTCAACTCTACGGCGACAGCGAGGAGACGCCGGCGCAGGTCGCGGGCGCTGCGGTGGAGCACCCGTCGCACATGAAACGCGTCCACGACCGCGACCACGTCAATGCCGCCGTGGCGAAGGCGACCGACGCGGATCGCGACGTGGAGATGCTGGTCGGTAAGTGAGCCTGGTCCCCTCCCCCACAATGGGAGAGGGAGTAAGAAGATGATCGCCAGCATTCGCAACAAGTTCCGCCGCCCGCCGCCCCAGCCGGCGGCGATTGCGCCGCGCATCAAGGATGACGATGACGACGACGAATCGTACAAGCCCATCGACTGGGCCATCGTCCGCCGCGCGCTTGGGTGGCTCGCGCCGTTCAAGGGGCAATATGCGATGGCGATTTCCATCGGACTCGTCCACCTGCTGCTGGAGATGAGTTCCCCGCAGTTCATGCGTTGGCTCATCGTGGACGTGACGACCTATGCGCAAAGCCTGAACAGATCCAAGCCGGCGGAGAACGCCGCCATCGCCAGCGCCGCGTGGATCGTGTTCCTCTGGGCGTGCGTCTTCGCCGTGTCCCTTATCCTGCAGCGCTACACGATTCTTATCATGACCCGCGCCGGCGAGCGTGTGCAGCTCTCGATCCGCCGGGCGCTGTTCGGCCATCTGCAGGAGCTCTCGATGAGCTTCTACGACAAGACCAAGCTCGGGCGGATCATCAGCCGCTGCACCAGCGACGTGAACGCCATGCGCGAGGTCAACGTCTGGGGCATCTGGCAGGTCATCGCCAACGGTACGATGGTGCTCGTCGCCACTGCCATGCTCCTCTATACCGACTGGCGGCTCTTCCTTGCCGTCGCGTGGCTCGGGCCGGTCATCTACCTGCTGAACTACGTCTACAAGACCAAGGCCGGGCGCATGCAGCAGGTTGCGCGCGAAGGGTGGACGCAGGTCTCGACGAATCTGGCGGAGAACATCACCGGCATGCGCGTGGTCACCGCGTTCAACCGCCAGGGCCCGAACCTTGGCGTATTCAACAGCCTTCAGGAGCGCAACACCTACAACAACGTCGCGATCGCGCGGATCAACGGCGTCTATCTCCCGCTGCTTCAGTTCATCGGATTCGTCGGGAAGACCATCATCCTGCTCTATGGGGGCTACCTCGTCGCCACCGGGCATATCGGGCGATCGACCGTCGACGGCGTTGCGGCCGTCGTTGCTGCGTTCCTCTACTGGGACTGGTTCATGAACCCGATTGTGAACTTCGGGAGCTTCTATTCCGCACAGCTGATCCCCGCCATGACCGGCGCCGAGCGTGTTTTCAACCTGCTCGACACGAAACCCGACGTCACCGATGTACCCGGCGCGAACCCGCTGCCGCGCATCGTCGGGCACGTGAAGTTCGAGAACGTCACCTTCGGGTACAACCCCGAGCGTCCGGTCATCCACGACGTCAGCTTCGAGGCGCAGCCGGGCCAGACGTTCGCCCTGGTTGGCGCAACCGGGAGCGGCAAGAGCAGCATCATCTCGCTGATCGCGCGCTTCTATCAGCCGCAAGCCGGGCGCGTGCTGG
>JBPCLO010000003.1:0-2587 GCA_051003155.1 Fimbriimonadales bacterium
GCTGTAAACCCGGCAGGCTAACGCCTTACGTAGGTTCGAATCCTACCCTCTGCACCACGCCGATTGCGGAATGCAGATTTCGGATTGCGGATTGGAAAACAAAACCCGAATTCCGAAATCTCAAATCCGAAATCTGCCCGGGCGGGAGTAGCTCAGTTGGTAGAGCGTCAGCCTTCCAAGCTGAATGTCGCGAGTTCGAGCCTCGTCTCCCGCTCCAACAATTGTTCGTTGAAAAGTGCCTTATAAAACTTCAGAGCGACTTCGAGATTACAACCGCGAGTATTATCGGCGCAATCGTAAAAGCCTGCTAAAAAAACAGGCAGAGAAAAATAAAAGGTTGTTTGAAAGCAGAAGAAAATGGTTGGTAGAATACAAGAAAACTTTGAAGTGCGCGCGTTGTGAGGAATCTCATCCGGCAACGCTTACTTTTCATCATAAAGACGAGTCGGAAAAGGATTTTGAGATTGGCAATGCACTAGTTTTGGGTGTCAGCCTGAAACGGCTTTTAGCCGAAATCGAAAAGTGCGAAGTTTTATGCGCCAATTGTCATGCTAAAGAGCATTTGGCATACTTGTTTGAATAGTTTATTGAGCCGATATAGCTCAGGGGTAGAGCGTTTCCTTGGTAAGGAAAAGGTCCTGGGTTCAAATCCCAGTATCGGCTCCATTTTATTTTTTATAACTCACTAATTAAAGAGGTTATCAGGAATGGCGAAAGAGAAATTTGACAGAAGTAAACCGCACGTCAACATCGGCACCATCGGACACGTTGACCACGGGAAAACGACTTTGACGGCGGCGATAACCAAAGTGATGAGCCGGCACAACCCGAAAATGGTGTTTCGCTCGTTTGATTCGATTGATAATGCGCCCGAAGAGCGCCAGCGCGGCATCACCATTGCGACCGCGCACGTCGAATATGAAACACAGAACCGACACTACGCGCACGTGGATTGTCCGGGACACGCCGATTATGTCAAGAACATGATCACGGGCGCGGCGCAGATGGACGGAGCTATCCTGGTCGTGGCAGCGACGGACGGACCGATGCCGCAAACGCGTGAACACATCTTGCTTGCCCGACAGGTTGGAGTGCCGGCGATGGTCGTCTTTATGAACAAAGTGGATATGGTCGACGACGAAGAATTGATCGAACTGGTGGAACTGGAAGTGCGAGAACTGTTGTCGTCATACGAATTTCCGGGCGATGATATTCCAGTGATTAAGGGGTCGGCGCTGGGTGGATTGAACGGTGAGCCGCAATGGGAAGCGACCATTGACGAACTGATGGCGGCGGTTGACGAGTATATTCCGCAGCCTGTCAGAGAAACGGACAAACCGTTTTTGATGCCGGTCGAAGATATTTTTACGATTCAGGGGCGGGGAACGGTGGCGACCGGAAGAATTGAGCGGGGAATTGTCAAGGTCAACGAAACGGTGGAAATCGTTGGCATTCGGGACACCCGCAACACGGTCTGCACGGGAGTGGAAATGTTCAAGAAACTGCTGGACGAAGGGCGCGCCGGAGATAACGTCGGATTATTGCTGAGAGGCGTCGAGCGCAAAGAGATTGAACGCGGACAAGTGATTGCCAAACCGGGAACAATCACCCCGCACAAGAAATTTAAAGCGGAAGCCTACGTCTTAACCAAAGAAGAAGGCGGCAGACACACGCCGTTTTTCACGGGCTACAGACCGCAGTTTTATTTTAGAACGACGGACGTAACGGGAGTGGCGCACTTGCCGGAAGGAGTCGAGATGGTGATGCCGGGCGACAACATCCAAATGGAGATTGAGTTAATCAACGCGATAGCGATGGAAAAGGGATTGCGGTTTGCAATCAGAGAAGGCGGTCGGACGGTGGGAGCCGGAACCGTCTCCGATATCGTTGAATAGTTTTTTTGAATATCAATTTTTGTGAAGCGCAAGGCGGAGGAAATCAACCTTCCGCCTTCCGTTTTCATCCTTTTAACGTAGGGGTATAGTGTCAACGGTTAGCACGTCGGTCTCCAAAACCGAAAGTTCGGGTTCGAATCCTGATACCCCTGCCAGACAAGAGATTTAGGAGCTAAAAGCGGTGTCCGAAGCAGACGACACAGTTCACGATAAAGACGGGGAAAAAAGCGGCGGTGCGGGGCAATTCATTAAAGAAACCCGTGAAGAGTTAAACCGCGTTTCTTTTCCTTCGTGGGAAGATGTTCGTAACACTACGGTTATCGTTATTGTTAACGTTATTTTCTTCGCAATTTTCTTGTTTTTGATTGACCAGGGCTGGACGCACATGTTACAGGGCTTGGAGTGGTTAGTTAATAAAGCTGCCGGAATATAGAGGCTTGAGACAATGAAACAATGGTTTTTCATTCACACTTATTCGGGACACGAAAATAAGGTAGTTGAAAGTCTCAAAGCCCGAATCCGCGACATGGAATTGGCTGAGCAAATCACGTCCGTTCTGCTGCCGAAGGAAACTGTGGTCGAAATGCGCGGCAGCAAGCGCATCGAATCGCAGCGGATGTTTTATCCGGGCTACGTACTGGTTGAGATTGAATGCGATGACAAGGCGCGCGTGCCTGATAACATCTTTCATG
>JBPCLO010000004.1:0-47115 GCA_051003155.1 Fimbriimonadales bacterium
TCGCCGCGAGCCAGACTCATCGTCATTTGCCTCGAAAAAGAAACGTCGCCAGGAAACACCGCGGTATTCTCGTCGAGCGGCTTCGAGATATCGATAATCATCAGGTCACCCTTAGTCTATTTCCTGCGTGCCTCATGTGAGCGCGAGAAGACAGCATCTCATCGACTTCGTCGAAAAACCGCTGAATTTCCTCATCGGATGTATAAAAATGGGGGCTAACACGCACGCCGGACTTGGGACGATAATCTACGAGCACTCCGCGCGCGATCAATTCTTGGCTGATTTCATATGCATCCGGCAAGTCGAACGCCACGGTGCCGCCACGCGACGCCGGATCCTCCGGCGCGGTCGTATGCCATCCGCGGCTCGCGGCCATCTGGATCATCATGAACGTCTGCCTCTTCGAATTATTTCGAATATTGTCGACCCCGATTTCGGTTACGATTTTCAAACCTGGCCGAGTTGCGTAGAGCCCGGGGATATTAGGGGTGCCGTTCATAAACCGATAGGCTCCATCGTCATAAATATGGTCATTCACAATAAATTCGAAAGGCCGCTGGTCGGCGATCCACCCCGTCAAGCGAGGTTGGAGGGCAGGCGCTAAATCGGGTCGTACATACAGAAAAGCGTTGCCAGGGCCTCCACAAAGCCATTTGAGCGTGCCACCGACCGCAAAATCCACGCCCCATTTTTCAAGCTCCAAGGGAACCACGCCGGCCGACTGATATAGATCGAGCACGAGAAAGGCTCCGACCTTTCGGCATTTCTCTGCGATCGCCTCCGCATCCTGAATAAACGCGGATCTAAATAGAACGTGCGAGACGGGGACCAGGAGCGTTTCGTCGTCGATGGCGTTGAGCAATTCATTCAGGTCGACCGAGATTCCGTCGTGCGTGGGCACCGTGCAAACGCGCCCCCCAACGATTCCTGTGCCTTATAAAAATAGCTCACGCTCGGAAAACACATCTCTGAATAAACGACTTTGTTCCGCACGCCGCCGAAGTCGAAACACGAAGCTACGGTAGCCTCGGCGCTGGTCACGTTGAGATGCATGCTCACCGATCCGGGGGCAGCCCCGACAAGCGGCGCAATTTCGTCGCCGACCTCCCTTGGCAGGTCCCACCAATGCTGCCATGCCCTAACCCCTGCGGTGGACCAGGCGTCGGTATATTCGCGTAAGGCTTCGGCTGCGCCGCGCGGCATTGCGCCGAGCGAGTTACTTATCAGGTATGTCGAACTTCCGAGGATTGGAAACTCTTTGCGCAGCGCCCGGAGGTCGTCCATTGTCGCCATTATACAGAGACTTGGGGGTAACTCCCCTATTCGCCCCCTTTGCGTCAGGAGTAAATCTTAAGCCCTAGTTGTAAATGGCCACCAAGGCCAGAAGTTAATATTGTGAGCCACTGAAACCTCAACAATGACTTGCCAGAGCTACCAATTGTTTATTCTGGACACCTAAAGCGAACGCCGCCTGCGCGACAGGCGTTTTTACGTACAGAGGTGAAATTGATGCGAGTAGACGAAATCATGACGAAGGATTTGGCGTGCTGTACGCCTAAAACGACCCTTCCCGAGGCCGCCAGAATGATGGCGCAGAACGATTGCGGCGCCCTGCCGGTCGTCGACACCCCGGAGACGATGCAGATCACCGGAATTATCACGGATCGGGATATTGCTTGCCGCGGGATGCTCCAAGAGCGTAACCCGCTCGACCTCAAGGTCAGCGATTGTATGACGCCGACGGTGGAGACTATTCGGCAGCACGCAGACGTTCGTGACGCCGAGCGCCTGATGAAAGAGCACCAAGTTCGGCGCATACCCGTGGTCGATGCGGATGCGAAATGCTGTGGAATCGTGTCGCAAGCCGACATTGCGCTGAACGCGCCCGATCAAGAAACCGCCCAAGTATTGAAAGAAGTGTCCCAACCCGTTCGGCAAGTGCCGGCCCACACTTCGAGGGTTACTTAGCTCGGCGCGCTAGGAGCAACAGCCAAACAATGCCCAGCAGGATCATCACCACGGCGGCGATTTGTCCGTCGGGCAGGGCGAGGCCGACGCTCGACGTCGAAGAATAGCCCGCGCGAAAGAACTCATAGGCGAACCGCGATACTCCGTATAGAAGGAAGAACAGTGCGGCATATTGCCCCACCTTGTGGGTGGAGAACGTCCGTTTCTCGTACCAAAGAAGAAACGCGGCGCCTGCGAAGGCCATTAGGGTGTCGTAGAGTTGCGCGGGGTGGCCGAGGTAATTCGAGCCCTCTTCCGGATGCACCGTCACGGCCCAAGGCAGTTCGCAGGGCCCGCCATAGCAACAGCCATTGAGAAAGCAGCCGATTCTACCGAAACCGTGCATGATTAGTGCCGGAGCGGCGAGTAGGTCGAGCGCGGCAACCATCGAAACCTTTGTTCGCGCTGCCCAAATCCAGGTCGCGAGGAGCCCGAAAAGTATGCCGCCGTAGCTCGTCATTCCCCCTTCGGTGACCTTGAGAATCTCGCCCGGGTTCTTCGAGTAGAAGCCCCATTCCTGAACAACCCAGCCGATTCGCGCGCCGACCACACCGGCAATGAGGGCGAAAATCGCCAGGTTGGACAGCTGGTCTTTAGTTATTCCATACTTCTCGGTGCGCTTGGAAGCGAGCCAGTACCCGGCCAGGAAACCGATGATAAGCATGACCCCGAAGCTGCGGATCGGGAAGCCGCCAATACGAAAGAGTTCGGGGAGCATGGATTGTCGAACAGTTTACATGCAGACCAATAGAGCCGATTAGACTTCTTCGTCCTATTGGACCTCTAAGCCCTATTGACAAACCGCGCGCCGAAAACCCATAATTAGCACTCAAGAGCCGCGAGTGCTAACACTCGCAGGCCTATACTGATAGGAGGATCGAAAATCGATTGATGAAGCTTAGACCGCTTAGTGATAAAGTAGTCATTGAAGTTCTCGAAGAAGAGGACAAGTCGCCCGGTGGCCTGTATTTGCCGGATTCGGCCAAGAAGAAGCCCCAGCAGGGCAAGATCATAGCCGTTGGCACAGGCAAAGTCTTGGACGACGGCAAGCGTGCCCCGCTGTCCGTGAAAGTGGGAGACAAGGTTCTCTTCTCCAAGTACGGCGGCAACGAAGTCCAGCTTGACGGCACGGACTACACCATCCTCGACGAGGATCAGATTTACGCGATTATCAACTAACCCCAGGAGGTTCAATTAACCATGGCAGCAAAACAACTTTTGTACGATGAGAATGCGCGAAGAGCGCTCGAGCGTGGCGTCAACAAAGTCGCCAACGCCGTAAAAGTCACCCTCGGCCCCAAGGGCCGCAACGTCGTGCTCGACAAAAAGTGGGGCAGCCCCACGATTACCAAGGACGGGGTCACCGTCGCCAAGGAGATCGAGCTCGAAGACCCTTATGAGAACATGGGCGCACAACTTTGCAAAGAGGTCGCCAGCAAGACCAACGACGTCGCCGGAGACGGCACCACAACAGCCACCATCCTGGCCCAGGCCATGGTGAGTGAAGGCCTGCGCTACGTCGCTGCCGGCGGCAACCCGATCGCCCTGAAGCGAGGCATCGACAAGGCCGTCGACAAGGCCGTCGCTGAAATTAAGAAGCTCAGCACGAAGGTAAGCACCAGGGAGCAGACTAACTTCGTAGCGAGCATCGCCGGCAACGACCCCGAGGTCGGCGAGCACATGGCCGAGGCATTCGAGAAGGCTGGCCGCGACGGCGTGATCACCGTCGAAGAGAGCAAGGGCCGCGACACGACGCTCGAAGTGGTCGAAGGCATGCAGTTCGATAGAGGCTACATCAGCCCGTACTTCGTGACCGATCCCGAGCGAATGGAAGCCGTGATCGAGAACCCGCTGATCCTGATCCACGAAAAGAAGATCAGCAGCGCTCAGGACTTCCTCCCGTTCCTCGAGAAGGCAGCGGCCGCTCGTCGGCCGCTCGTCGTGATCGCGGAAGACATCGAAGGCGACGCTCTCGCTACGCTCGTTCTGAACAAGATTCGTGGCGTTCTCCAGGTCGCGGCCGTGAAGGCGCCCGGCTTCGGCGATCGCCGCAAGGCCATGCTCGAAGATCTCGCGATCCTCACGAAGGGCAACTTCATCAGCGAAGACCTCGGCACGAAGCTCGAGAACGTCGCACTGGACATGCTGGGCAGCGCGAAGAAGGTCGTCATCACCAAGGAAGAAACGACGATCATCCAGGGCGCCGGCACCAAGGAAGACGTCCTTGGCCGCATCAGCGTGATCAAGAAACAGATTGAGACAACTGACAGCAATTATGACAAGGAGAAGCTGCAAGAGCGTCTCGCCAAGCTTTCGGGCGGCGTTGCCGTGATCAAGGTCGGCGCGTCCACCGAGACCGAGCTCAAAGAGAAGAAGCACCGCTACGAGGACGCTCGCGAAGCGACCCGCGCGGCCATAGAGGAAGGAATCGTCGCCGGCGGTGGCGTGACACTTCTCGCAGTGGCAGAAGCGATCAAGAACGTGAAGAGCGAGGATCCCGATGAGAACATGGGCCTTAAGATCGTTGTCCGCGCCCTCGAAGCCCCCCTGCGAATCATCGCCGAAAACGCCGGTCTCGAAGGCAGCGTGCTAGTCGAGCAGGTTCGCGCCGCGAAAAAGGGCTACGGCCTCGACGCGCGCAACGGCAACATCGTGGACATGATGAAGACCGGCATCGTAGATCCTGCGAAGGTGACGCGGTCGGCCGTTCAGAACGCAGCCTCGATCGCAGGCCTGGTACTCACGACCGAGGCGCTCGTGGTCGAGAAGCCCGAGCCCAAGAAGCCTGCTCCCGCAGGCGGCGGCATGCCCGGCGGCGGCATGGGCGACATGGACTTCTAAGTCTCAGCCCGGGTTGACAGAAAAGATCATTGCAATCCTTTACCTAACACCTGCTCGGTCCTCGAGCAGAATGACGTAAGTAAGATTCTAAGGAGATCACATGGACACCGAACAACTAGAAATGATGGGCACCAAACCGGTCAAGGAGCACGAGTGGCTCCAGAAATTAGTGGGCGAATGGCGCACCGAGACCGAAATGTCGATGGGGGCGGACCAGCCCAAGCAGAGATCCACCGGCACCGAAACCGTACAGAACCTGGGCGGGCTGTGGGCGTTCGCCGAAGGAAAGTCCACGATGCCGGACGGCTCCGGAATGGAGTACAAGGTCGCGCTCGGCTACGACGTCTCGTTCAAAGAGTACCGTGGCTGCTGGTTCGCCTCGATGTCCTCGCACCTTTGGAAATACGTGGGCGAGCTCAGCGCCGATGGCAGAACCATGACCCTCAACTGTAAGGGGCCGCACATGGAGAAAGACGGTGAAACCGCCAACTATCGCGACGTGATCGAGATGATCGACGACAACCACCGGACCCTAACCTCGTCAGGACAAGGCGACGACGGCAGCTGGCAGCAATTCATGAAAGTGCAGTACACGCGGGTTTAGCCGCCTGGTGATAGGGCCTGTAGGACGCATATGTCCTATGGGCCCACTAGTCTCAAAGGGCTAGTCGGTTTCCCCGATCAAGTAGATCATGAAGCCGCCGGTTATAACGTCGAGCACTCCGAGAATAACCAGAAGCAGAGCCCATCCGCCTAATGCGACCGTGCCGAGCAGGCCGATCCAAATCGCGAAGAGGCCGCCCAGGATCCTGAGGAAACTGAGAATGTTCACGATTCCGCGAACCCAACTGTGCGCGCAGCAACAGGCCGACCCCAATCAGTATCCACAAGCCCCGATGAGCGCCGTAAGGGTTGACGGCGTACTCGCACTCAATCCGCTCACTAAGTCAAATACTCCATCGAGAATCCAGTAGAGGGACACCACATTGTAAGCCAGCGGCACCCACTTGGGTCGTCCGTACGGTTGAGAATCCGCGTACGCGCCACCCGGAGGACGTGGTATGCCTGAAAGGTCCGCCTGGCAGAATTGGCAAACTCTGATGCCGGCCGGAAGCGTGGCCCCGCATTTCGGACACTTCAGCATGCTCTCTCTCCCAATGAAGTTAACCCCGGAACCCACCAATAAGTTGCGGGAGATTACTGCCGCGACACCCAAAATCGAACCTCCACAATGAGAACTGGCTGAACAGTAGGAAAACCGCGGCAGTCCGCAGTCGTCAGTCGCTCTTTAGTGTGCAGTCTCTAGTCTGCAGTCTGTGGGCCAAGAAAATTAACCCTTGACAAATTTTGTGAACTATGGTTAAATGTAGGGCGTGACTGAAGCGGTTCAAGACTATGTGAAGGCGATCTACCTACTTAGCCAGGAGGGTCAGGTGGCGAATACGAAGGCACTAGCCAAGCAGCTGGGCAATAGCCAGCCTGCTATTAGCAAGATGCTCAAGCTGCTGGCCGAGCGCGGCTGTGTTGACCACACCCCGTATTACGGCGCCCGCTTGACCGCGTCTGGCGAGGCTGTGGCGCTCGAGGTCATTCGACATCACCGCCTAATCGAGCGGTATTTGATGGACCACCTCGGATTCTCCGAAGACGAGGTCCACGACCAAGCCGAAAGGCTGGAGCACCACATCAGCGAAGAATTCGAAGACCGCATCGCCGAACTGATGGGGCACCCGGAGACCTGCCCGCACGGCAAGCCGATTCCGCCGAAAAGGATGATCGCAAGTTGACACTCGCCGACCTCCTGCCGGGTCAAACAGCAAAGGTGATAACGGTCTTGTGCAGAGGCCTCACCCGCCGACGCCTGCTGGACCTCGGGCTGGTGCCAGGAACCATAGTTGAGGCCGTCATGAAGAGCCCACTGGCCGACCCGGTCGCATTCGATATCCGTGGCGCTCTCATTGCTCTGAGGCGGGAGGACGCCGAACAGGTGGCGACAGAACATGCCTGAAAAACACAACGAATTCGATATCGATCGCGAGAAATTCGACCATGTCATCGCGCTCGCCGGCAACCCGAACACGGGCAAGAGCACCGTGTTCAACGCTTTCACCGGCCTTCGCCAGCACACGGGCAACTGGCCCGGCAAGACCGTTGCGCGCGCGGAAGGCACCCTGCGCTTCAACGGCAAGAGGTTCAAACTAATCGACCTGCCCGGCACCTATTCCCTACTCTCGACGGCTGTGGACGAGGAGATCGCGCGCGACTTCGTGCTTTTCGGACGGCCGGATACAACCGTTGTAGTCGTCGACGCGACTAACATCGAACGCAACCTTAACCTGGTACTCCAAATCCTCGAAATCACCGACCGCGTAGTTGTGTGTCTCAACTTGATGGATGAAGCCGATCGCCGTGGCATCGTCGTCGACCACGAACAGCTCGCGAAGGACCTCGGCGTTCCCGTAATCCCATGCGTGGCGCGCACAAAGAAGGGCCTCCCGGAACTTGCGGCCGTTATAGAAGGCGTCGCCTCGGGCGAAATCGTAACGTGTCCGAGGCGGATCGCCACGAGCGCTGAAGTCGACGCCGCGCTCGATGAGCTTGTACCTGCGATCACCAAGGACCTACCCGGGCTACCGAACGCCCGCTGGGTCGCGATGCGCTTGCTGGACGGCGATGAGCGCGTTGCCGAAGCCGTGCGTTCGGGCGAGCTGCGCAAATGGCTTGAAAGGGCCAAGAAAGGCGGCCTCGACCGCCTTACCCCTCAGGAGGCAACATCGTGAGCGCCGCCGAAGCCCTTCTAAGCAAAGCGTCCGAACTTCGCGTTAAGCTGGGCGGCTCGGTGCACGACCAACTTGTAGCCGACATTTATGCCGACGCCGCGGCGCTTACCGACTCCTCGGTCACGCTCACCGGCAAGCGATACGAGTGGGATCGCAAAATCGACAAGGTTCTCACTTCCAAGATCTGGGCCTTCCCGATCATGCTCGGAATCCTTGCGATGGTGTTCTGGCTCACCATCAAAGGTGCAAATGTCCCTTCGGCCATGATCGCCGACGGCCTCTTTTGGATCGAGGACCAGCTTGCCTATCTTTTCGTTAGCATCGGCGCTCCCACGTGGCTCGAAGGGCTCCTCGTGCACGGCGTCTGGCGCGGCGTTGCATGGGTTGCGGCCGTCATGCTTCCGCCGATGGCGATTTTCTTCCCCGCCTTCACGCTGCTCGAAGACATGGGCTACCTGCCGCGCGTGGCATTCAACATGGACCGCCTGTTCAAGAAAGCGGGCGCGCATGGCAAGCAGGCTCTGACCCACACCATGGGTTTCGGTTGCAACGCTGCCGGGGTCATCGCGACGCGCATCATCGATTCGCCTCGCGAGCGGCTGATCGCGATCCTTACCAACAATTTCGCACCTTGCAACGGCCGCTGGCCCACGCTGATCATGCTCGCGACGGTGTTCGTTGCCGCGGCATTCCCGCCCAACGTCGGCGCGGCGGTGGCGGCATCGACTCTGGTCGGGATCGTCGTTTTCGGAATCCTCGTTGCGCTGCTGGTCGCCGGCATGCTTTCGCGCACGGTCTTGAAAGGCGAATCGTCGGCGTTCACATTGGAGCTGCCGCCCTACCGCAGGCCGCAGTTCTTCCGCGTTCTCTACACGTCGATCATCGACCGGACGCTATTCGTCCTCTGGCGAGCGCTGATTTGGGCTGCTCCCTGCGGCGCGGTGGCCTGGCTTTTGGGAAGCATCTACGTGGGCGACGTGAGTCTCATGGCGCACGCTTCCGGTTTTCTCGACCCGCTCGGACATGCGATCGGCCTCGACGGCGTGATCCTGCTCGCCTACATCATCGCGATCCCGGCCAACGAGATCGTTGTCCCGACCATCCTCATGGCGTACATGAACGTCGACCGGATGATCGAGATCGACAACATGGTGGAGCTCAAGCACCTTTTGGTGGTCGAGCATAACTGGACGATCCTGACCGCAGTGTGCCTGATGCTGTTCTCGCTCTTGCACAATCCATGCTCGACGACTCTCTGGACGATCTACAAGGAGACGGGCAGCAAGAAATGGACCTGGGTGGCCGCGCTGCTTCCCCTAGCCATCGCGTTCGCCGTCTGCTTCGTGGTCGCGCAAGTCGCTCGTCTGTTCTGACGGGTGAAACGACTGCGAGTGATGCCGCTTCATCGTTGATTATTGTTTCCCTGGTTTTTGTCGCCTTTTCGTCGTGAGCACGGGGAGATGCGGCCAGTTCGATTGAGGCTAGATCTTCCCGAACTTCCTGGTCTTTTCCTTTGGCTGTATTTCGGGAAGTTGCTCCGCTTTAGGAAGTTTCCGCAACGGGTTTGCTGGTCCATCCAAGCACTCGCTCAATTCGGCGGGCTTCCGGACCAACTCTTAGCGGCACGACCAGTATCACTTCGGGAATCCGCAGCGGCGATAGTAAACCGCAGTATGCGATTTCGGTTCTTGCCACTTGCGATCCTCTTCACCCTTGGAGACCACACGGTATGGAACCCCATTGCCTCACCATTGCGACGCCCGTCCACGGTCAGATTCCCTCGAACGGACTCAGCATTCGAAAGCGGTTCACGCGAATCTGGCCGTGCCACCCGGGGAGAGCTTCACGCCGTCGAGGGCACCCGCGCGTGCCACCGAAGGAGAGGCCTCACGCCACCCAGGGCACCCGCGCGATTGCGGTCCTTCGCGTCGTAGCCGAATGTCTGCGTTCCACCCTGGCTCGGGACTGCGGGCACGCGCGCTCGAGCATTGTTCGTGAGCATGCCCGGGCTCGTCGATGGTTGCGCGCGAATTGCTCATCTCCGCAGAGATTCTACGCTATTGAAAGTCGTCGTGGGCAAGCTAACGACAGCACAAGCTAACGAAACCAGGTGTACGCTTGCCATGAGCACCCAGAAACTCATCCTTCGATATCGAGGCGGGCCACCCCGTCCGCTCGCGATAATGCCTTAGGAAGCGAACCGGCTGAAAGGCTTGATCATTTCCTATAGGGCCAATCTTTTGGAAGGTGGCCGACGGTGATCAGATAAAACTCCCGACCTGCAAGGGAAGGTGGTCGGACCCTCTCGGTGTGTGGATCGATCTCGTCCAAGAGACTCTGAACGGTTTTGTACTTTTCGAACCATGGCCAAACCTGGTCCTCGAAATACGCCAACAAGACTTTCCTCCGCAGTTCAACGGCAATGTCGTTTTCCATGTCCATCGCGGCTTGTACGGGCATATATGTGGTATCGGACTGCATGGTTACATGACGATAGTCACTTTGGTACGGCCGCCCCATAGCTTGCTGAGGGTGGACTCGCAAGGTGAGACACGGGCCCACGATGAGCAATGGTCTGATCGAATGATGAGCCAGATCAACGCTCTGATGTAACTCAGGAAGAATACGCCACGCCCAGATCCCCGATGCGTGAAATCCTTTCAAACGCCAATACGAGCGGAATGCCTGCCTCACACTCCTGATGGAGTCCGCGGTTTGCATCCGTGAGGCATTGCCCAATGGAATATATCGGGAACAGTGTCCCAAAAGTCGGGAGCCCACGGCACCGGATAGGGGACAAGTTCATGCGGAATGCCCGATTCTTCCTCATACTTGCCTACCTGAGAGAGACCCTTACCCACACCGGAGTGTGAGCCCGGCTTCAACTCCAGATCCGGCCCGCCAGTCGTAGATGTCAGATCCGGTCGAAGCTTTGAGCCCCGCAACGGTTCCTCCGCTTTGAATCCCCCCGACTCTTCCATTCCTTTTTCGATGACATTGTGAGCAGCCTTACCAAACCTTGCTTTGCCCATGGGCTGATCAAGGCATTCGTCAATAGCGTTAACAACCCCCCGCATCCCCCGGCCGGCTGCACCGCCGCCGCCGGCATTGGCGCCGACGACGAGGTACTCAACCCCGTTCGAGTTCAACGAATCGATAAACTCTTTCAAATTCTTCCGAACGGCCATTGTAATCTTAGATCAGTTGGAAAAGGATTCCTACACGCTGCTGAGGGTTGAGGCTGCGGTGATATTCGCGATCTGTGCGCTCGGCTCCTTCGAAACTGTCGAACCACCGGGATGCTTGCACCCTAAATCAGCCTCTCGCGCAGGCTGTCCGGGATAGAGACCGCCTTGCGTTCCTTCCCCATTAGGACATGCCACGTATAGCCTTCGGTCAGCTGCTTGCCATCGCGAGCGACTTCATATTCGAACTTCAGCGACGCCCGCTTCACCTCTCCCAGCCGAATCCGGATCGTGATGTCGTCGTCGTACATGATTTCGCCCCGATAGCGCGCCCAGACCTCCACCACCGGCAGGAACAACCCTTCTGCCTCGAGGCCCTTGTAAGTGAAGCCTCGCGAACGGCACCACTCGCCACGCGCCACCTCGAACCAAAGCAGGTAGTTCGCGTAGTAAGCGTGCCCCATCTGATCCGTCTCCCCGTATCGCACCCGAATCGGAACCTCGACCCAATCCATGGGACATTGTAGACTGGGGGCCGCAGACTCTATGAACACCTTCCATGGAAAGACGTTGTCCGAGCTTTGGGACATTGTGCGGTCCATCCCGCGCGGACGAGTTATGAGTTATGGCGAGGTGGGTTTAAGGCTCGTGCACCCGGCCAGCGGGTTCATGGTCGGGCGATGGATGGCTCAGTGTCCGGAGGGCATCCCGTGGTGGCGGGTCGTGGCAAAGACGGGCGCCCTGCCCATTGGCAAGCGACACCCGCACCTCATGAGCGAGCAGGAGGAGCGACTGCGAGCGGAGGGCGTGATCTTCGTGAAAACCGGCTTGATCGACATGCCGAGCTCTCGATGGGAGTAGCCGACCGGTCCGACTGATTCGGCGGTCGTCCCCGGAGAGGTATCTTAATCGTCCAACGTTACAGATGTCTCCGAAGGCGAAATCGGCTATTAAGACAGGCACCATCCTTGCACTTGCAGTCGTCGTGCTGCCGCTACTCTACACGGCCGCGCGCAAGTTCGCCGCCAAGGACCCTTTCGGGAGGCACGGGGCGAACTGGACGGACCCGTTCGGGAAGAACATCGGCTCCGTGATGGAGGACGTCGACATCAAGGTCTACAACGGCTCCGACAAGCTGGTTTCTCTGCATGCAGGCAAGATCGAAATCCGGCGCGACAAGGTTTTTATGGACCTTTTGAACGTCAGCGACGGCAAGGTCTTCGAAAAGGGCAAGCCGACCGCGTTCTTTGCGGCCAAGAACGCCGAGTACGACATGTCGAACGAGAAGCTCGTCGTGGATCAGGGGGCGAGCCTGAAATCCAAGACTTACGATTTGAATGCGCCGAACTTGCACTTGGACGTCAAGACCAAGACGGTCGAAGCCAAGAGCGGCATCAAAGGGACCTTCGAGGGTGGCAAGCTCGCCGCCGACTTCCTAAAGCTCAACTTCGGCGGCGGGAAGAGCAGCGCAAAGAACGTCTCCTGGAAGGGCCCCGCCAAGCTGCCAACGACGCAGCAGGTTCGCGACTTGCAGATTCGCAGCCGCGAAGTCGAATATACGGCGGACCCGGACGTGCAGGTTTACCACGACGCCGAGGCGTCCGACCGCGACTCGCTGATGCGGACCAAGAAGCTCACCTGGAACCGCGAGACAGACACGATCATCATGGAGGGCTCGTGTGAGTACTACGGCCCCGAGGCGATTCTCGTCGCCCCCAAAGTCGTCGTTTTCCGCAAGGAGAAGCGGGCCGTGGCGACCGGCGACGTGCGCCTGCTGGTTAAGCCTGAAAAGCAGAAGGGCGTTGTGCCTCCGTCAGCCATTCCGCCCGCGCAGCCAGTTCTTCCGGAGGGGCTGAAGCAGCCGCCCGTCCAAGGGCCGCGCGAAATCGACGAGGAGCTCCGGAGCGGGAAGACCGCGCGGAAATACCCCGTCGTGGTCACCTGCGAGAAGGTGGAGTACACCTACGCGAAAGGCCGAAAGCAGGCGATCATCACCGGCTCGCCCAAGGCACGCCAACAGATGCGCGCGGGCTCGTGGCGCGAAATCACCGGTCCGAAAGCGATCTACGAGGAAGAGAAGGAAATCCTCACTGTCCTCAGCGGCGAAGGCGGCCGCGACGTTCGCATGAAGAACAGCGCAGGCGACGACTTGATGGCCCAGAAGCTGGTCATCTCAACCATCGAAGGCAAGGAAAAGATGACCGGGACGCTCATCGAGGGCGTAATGAAGGTCCGCGATGATGAACTGAACCGCGAGGGCGGCGGAGGTTAGCCCTCGAGCCTCCAGCGCAGCCCCGGCCTCTAATTTGGGGTGCGCAAGCTTGTTAGCGCTCTCGCATGTTCATGGATAAGCTCGCGGAACCCGGCGATGGCGGAAGTGGCCGAACACTAATCCTGGCACCCCCCCGCGCGACACGCCGCCGCCGCTCTCGATTCATCGTGTGACTAGCATCAAGCGCAGTTCAGAAGTTGATGGGGTTGGCGGCGCCTTGCGTAAAGTGCTTGGCAACACTGCCGTTCCAGATAATCCGAAGCGGCTCCAATTGAACTTTCGACCCCCCTGGAGGCGTCCTGATGAGTTGAGTAGCAACGGAGGGGTATCCTTTGTCCCTTCCGGTCCCTTACAGGACAAAGCAGGCATGTAGGAGTTTTCTAAAGCATGGCGATGCCACGTAAACCATTGGCCCAGTATCTTATGGAGAAGGGCTACGTTCAAAAAGAGCAGATCGACGAAGCCGAGAAAGTTCGATCTCAGTCCAAATCCACCGATATTGGGCGCGTCCTCGTCGACCTTGGGTATGTGGGCGAGCGCGAGATGATCGAGGCCAAGGCGCAAGAAGAGGGGCTCACCTTCATAGACCTCGACCGCTACCAGATCGACTCGAGCGCGCTCAACATGGTCCCGGAGCGAATCGCGCGGAACCATTCGGTGATTCCCGTTCGGAAAGAGGGCACCGACCTCTACCTCGCCATGCCGAACCCGAACAATATCCAGGCCATCGACGACGTCCAAATGGTCTCGCGTTTGAAGGTGAAGCCGGTTCGCGCGGTTCCCGGCGCGATCGAAGACGCCATCCGCCGCAACTACGGCAGCGGCAACGGAGCGGCAGATGCCGGAGCGGCCCCGGGAGCGACAGCGCCCGCTGCGACCGCGATGGCCCCGGCAAGCAGCCGCGGAGACATCAGCCAGGCCATCGCAGAAGCCGGTGCTGCACGTGGCATCGAAGTCGGAGAAGACGACGCAGCCGTGGTCCAGGTCGCCGAGCAGGCGCCGATTATCCGGCTTGCAAACGCATTGATCCAGCAAGCGATCACCGACCGCGCCTCCGACGTCCACGTGGAACCGCAGCAGCGCGGTGTTCGCGTTAGGTACCGCGTCGACGGTGTTCTGCACGAGGCGATGACCGTGCCCAAGAACTTGCAGGCGCCCCTCATCAGCCGCTACAAGATCATGGCGGAGATGAACATCGCCGAACGAAGGCTCCCGCAAGACGGCCGTATCGAAATCCGACAGGGCGGCAAAGACTTCGACCTCCGTGTAAGCTCGATCCCAACGCCTGCAGGCGAGAAGATCGTAATGCGTATCCTCGACAAGACCAGCGTTCTGTTGGGCCTGGACAAGCTCGGTTTTACCGAAGAGGTCGCATCGCAGATCGAAGAGCTGACCCGGCAGCCGAACGGCATGTTCCTCTCCACCGGGCCGACGGGCGCCGGCAAGACGACCACGCAGTATTCCGTTCTTCACAAGCTGAACAGCATCGAGAAGAACATCATCACGATCGAAGATCCGATCGAGTACCAGCTCAACGGCATCGCCCAGGTCCAGGTGAACAGAAAGGCTGGCCTTAGCTTCGCGAACGCCCTTCGTCACTTTTTGCGACAAGACCCCGATATCATCATGGTCGGTGAGATGCGCGACCTCGAGACGGCTGAGATCGCAATCGAAGCGTCGCTTACGGGCCACTTGGTCCTTTCCACGCTCCACACCAACGACTCGCCTTCCGCCGTCGTTCGTATGACCGACATGGGCGTCGAGCCGTACCTGATTTCTGCGACCATTATCGGCGTTCTCGCCCAGAGGCTCGGCCGCAAGAACTGTTCTAATTGTAAGGAGACGTATGAGGTGAAGCAGTCGGACCTGCGGCGCTTCGGCTTCAATGTGGAGGACCCTGAGGCTGCGGTGACGCTTTATCGTGGCAAGGGCTGCGAAGAGTGCAAGTTCACCGGCTTTCGCGGCCGAATCGGCGTTTACGAATTGATGCGAATGAACTCGGAGATCGCCGAACTGATTGTTCGACGCGCGCCTCCTGGGGATATCAAGGCCGCTGCGAAGGCCAACGGCATGCATGAGTTGCGCGAGGACGGCCTGCTCAAGATTCTCAACGGCACTACGACCCCGGAGGAGATCATGAGAGTCATCTTCACCGCAGGGTTCTAAGTTCGAGACTGTAGACTGGAAACTGCAGCCTGAAGACGGGGGCCCGGATTCACCTCTCCCCTTGTTGGAGAGTTCGGTGAGCGCAGCGAAACGGGTGAGGAGTTCGGTTCTATTCTTTCAGCCGCCAGACCTGCAATCCGTTAGGAAACGCTGGGGTCGGCGAGGATGTCCATTCGCGCTCATATAAGCTCTCGAAGTCCCTGTTGAAGTCCGGCTCCAAAGGATGCTTCACGCCCCTTACGATGACGACATCGGCGGCTGATGGATCGGAAAGCCACTCGTGGGCGCGGTTCTCGGAGACACGCTTCGCCTGATCGAGCGACGCCACGCCGGCGAAGTCGAAAACGCGGATGTTCGGGGCGTAGAAGCCGATGATCCCGATCTCCATCAGCCCGGCGGCGGTACGCGGCGGGTGTTGCACAAGATACTTACCCACTTCGCGGTACGACTCGAAGGGACCTCCGGCCATCGTCGGCAACGTTTTCATCGCTGCACCTACAACCAAAACCGTCGCTACCGCAGCCCAGCTTGCCAATTTGTCCCGCAGGCGTATCTCAACGACATTGGCCAGAAACCACCCTGCGGAAAGCACCACTGCGATCGCGTATGGCACGAAGTACCAATGGTAGTCGGGCATGCGCAGCAGAACATGGGCCAGGAACGCGAGGGTTTGGAAAAGGACGAAAGCGAGCACTGCCGTTGACGCGCGTGTCCGGTCTTTTATCGCGAATACGGCCCCTGCGAGGGCGAACACCGTGACGGTACCTGCGAACACCGCAGAGTTCAGGAAGTAGGTCTTGATCCACGGCCAGAATAGCTGGTAGTACGGGGCGGGCCAATAGACCGTGCCTCCTTGAGACATCTTCGACGCGAGGGTCGTGGGCGTCGTCACGCCGTAATAGAGGACGGAAAAGATCAGCCACGGCACTGCCACCGAGATAAAGCCGAGGATCAGCGGTAGGAATCGGATGAAAGGTTCTCTTTTGGTCTCGCGCCAGCTTAGGAACAATAGAATTCCCGCGAGGATCGCGGCATCGTGGCGTGCGAGGAATGCCAGGCCGAGGAGCCAACTCATCGCGTTCCACTTCCGGCTTCGGTATGCGAGCAAGGCGCCGCAGCAGAGCGCGGCGGCGAGGGTTGTCTCGAGGCCGATGGTTGCTCGGCCCAGTGGCACCGCCATTAGGAACGTCGCTGCCGCGGCTGCTAGGAAGCTTTGTTTCTTGTCACCGAGCATGAGAAGGTATGCGCCTAGCCCCATTGCCGGTAACGCGAAGCAAAGGATGACTACGGGCGCCACGATAACCGGAGCCTCGGTTGGCATTCCGAAGAGCGTCAGAAGCGACGAAATCGCGAGCATCACAAGGAGGTTTAGAGGCGAGGTTGCGACTTGTACTCCAATGACTCCCTCGTTGTATCGAAGGCCGCGCCCTTCGAGCGCGTTGCGTATGACCCGCATCGTGATATGCGCATCGTCGACCATCGTTCCATGGGAGATCACGGCGAAGTAAACGCCGGCGACGGAAAGTGCAATCAGGACCGGAGCATGCTTAGGCACTATCTTAGTGACGGAGCTCCGGGGATCACGGGCGCAGGGTATGTTTTGCCAATGGCTTGCCCGAATGTCGCCGCCTCAGTTGTCCTATACCAGCCCGAATCCGCGCAAATCGAGCGAGTTCGGCGCTTGGCCGCTATATTTCCGGTAGTCGTGGCTGCCGACAATTCTGAGCCGCAATTAGAACCGATCGACGGCCTTGAGTGGGTGTCGATGGGCGAGAACATGGGAATTGCCGCTGGGTTAAATGCCTGCGCCAAGCGCGGTTCGGAACTTGGATACGAATGGCTGCTGACGCTCGATCAGGACACCGACCTGAAGCCTGCCGCGTGGAGTGAATATCTGGCCGCGTTCGATGCCTTTGGAGACAAAGTGAACACAGCGGTCATCACTCCGAGGTTTAACCTGCAGGACCCCCTCGAGGCCGGCGAGGGCCCTGTTCGCGATCTCGAGATCGTGATGACGTCGGCCAATCTGTTGAATTTAGAAGTCTGGAAGAAGATGGGCGGGTTTGCGGAGGAGCTTTTTATCGACGAGGTAGACCATGAGTATTGCCTCAGATGCAGGCTCGCCGGTTATCGGATTGTGCGGCTAATCGACGCCCACATTGCCCATCGACCCGGAAAGGTCCTAACGATGATGACCCGGCGGGGGCCCGTGGCTCTCGATTGGGAACCCCCGAATCGGCTTTACTATATTGCGCGCAATTATTGGTTTATTAGGCGTCGTTTTGGGAAGGACTTTCCCAGCGTTATTGCCGGCCGTCGAGGCTTGCTGTTGGCGAAATTCAGAGAGTGGGTGCGCTATCACCCGTCCGACCTAGCCGGGGCATACCAATTAATCCGAGGGACAATTCACGGAGTCGTTGGGCGGTTCGGACGTTAATGGGGCCGAAATAGGACGGCTACCTTCTTTAATGGAACGTAAAGCCACGGGACTCGCTTGAGGAAAAATGCTTTCGTGCTTGCCATTCTACGTTTCCAATTGCGATCTCGAATGACCCGATTTCGTTTGCGAACGAGTACGTTGAATGGCTCGACAGCCGAGCGGTCGCGCTTCTTAATCATCACACCAAGTCCGAACTCATCGTAAATGCCGAAGAACCGGAAAGCATTCTTTTCCTCGCTAGCGAAATCCTCGATTGCCGTCAGCACGCCGTTTCTGGGACCATCCTCGGTTATCACATTGTAGTGCTCAGAATTAACGGCGGGATCGGCGGTCAACTCCGTGCGGCCCTGTTCGATGCCTTTCTGGGCATAGGGCAGAATTTGCTCCGGTGGAATTGTTTCCGGCCGGTAGCACATGTCGCGGCGCCCGTACGGCCAGCCGACGTCGTGTAAAAACACGACGCCTCCCTTTGCGAGCAGGCATCGTTCTTCGATTAGCCTCAGCTCGCTGATGACGGTCCACCAATTGTGATCGCCGTCGATGAGGATGCAGTCGAACTCGGCGGAAAGCCGTGGCAGCGCGTTTAGGCTGATCTCCTGGACTACCGTGACCCTAGGATCGCCTGCGTACTTCCTATCCAGTGGCTCGTCAAGGCACGGGTCGATCAGAGTCAATTGTGCGTTCGGCAGCGTGCGAAGCAGATCTGTATGTTCGCCGTGGCTGGCGCCGATTTCGAGTATCCGGAGACTCGGATACCGGAGCAGGTACGGCCTAATGTAGTCTTCGAAGAAGAACGTCATAGAAGGCTCAGAAGCAGGTCGACGTTCTTGCGCGAGGCAGCCCTTTGCCCAGCGCCCCTCTCGGCGACGAGGCTGTTGTAAGCCTCCCGCTTGTCGTCGAAAGCTCGGAATGTGTCCCAAAGCCTTTGCGCAGAGATTTGGTCGACGGTGAGGGGTGCGGGTAGGCCCAACAGATGTGCGAACGATGCCACTTTGGGGTCATAGGCGACCATCATCGGCGCGATACCGGCGGAGGCCGCGAAGATGCCGGCGTGGAGGCGCATCGAGACCACGGCGTTCATGCGGCCGATTTTCGAGACCATGTCTGCGGGCGACTCCACGTTCCGGATGTCCGGGCATCGCCCGCCGTGCAGCTTACCGATTTGGTCGAGGATTTCGGTGTCCATGCCCCGATCCATTTCGACCAGAACCGGGATATAGTTGTTCTTGAAGAGCGTTTGACCGAAGCCGCCGAACGCCCCGGCGATGCGCTTGTCCTTGTTCCAGGGCCGCGCAGAGATTGCGACCGACTTCATTCCAGCCATTCCGAACTCTGCAGCGGGAGCGTTCGATGGACGAACCAACCATGCGAGGTCCGCAGTGAGCTCGACTCGCTTCGCCCCGAGAGCCTGCGCGACGGAGAGGCTTTCCGAATCCCGAACCGTGATCAAGTCGCACAGCGCAAACGCCTTCGCCGCCGCCCGCTTTCCGAAGTAGCTGTCGATCGGGCCGATGCCCTGTGCGATCAGCGCCACCTTTTTCCCCATGCCTTTCGCCAGGTGGATCAAGTGCGTGTAGTACTTGAGAGAAAGGAGGCTAGTTTTGTCTTGGAGCAGCCCTCCCCCGCCTAAAACGAGGGCGTCCGCCGTTTCGAGTTCCGTTCTAATTGCCCCGAGGTCTTTGCGAGGCACGGCGCGCACGCTGAACATGCGGCTGGTGAACTCGGGGTTTCCGGAGAGCGCCGTAACCTGCACGGAAGTCTCTCCGAGTCCGGTCAGTAGGCCGAGCATGAGCGCGTCGTCGCCGATATTGCGGCAGCCGTAATAACCGGCGAGAACGATCTTCACGCGGCACGAATCCTGTTGTAAACGAAAAGCGCACAGAGGCCTATTACGCCGCCGACGACGAGCCCCGTCACGACCCGCAGGATGGAAACCTCGATCGGCGCGTGCAGGTGGCAAAAAGTATTGAGGACGCTCGCCTGCCCAACGGCCGCCAACAAGCCGAAGAGGGGCAAGTACTTGCGGTCGCCGCGGAACGCCATCGCAAGCCCGACAATGAACGCCGGGTGGCCGATGAGGAACTCCTTTGTCCGCGGACGCTCGGGTAGGGCGCGATCGAGGAAGTTTCGCATCTTGAGTTCCAGTGCGCTAACGTCACCGGGCGCATCGTTCCCGGTTCTGCCAAGCATCATCAGAATCACCACCAGAACCAGGCCCAGCATGGCAAGATCGAACCAGCGAATCCGGAGGGCAAGGACCTCGCCGAAGCGAACCTGCTCGAATAGCAAGTATCCCGCGACAACCATCGGGGGCAGGAAGTGCGCGAGCTTGACGCCGAAGAATTGATCCAGCCGGAGCATGTATGGCAGTTGCGTGAGGAGAGCCGCGATGTGAAGCCCGCCGACGACGCTGATTGCGGTTACCCAGAAGAATGCGGACACCCATTTGCCGGTGCTTCCGGGCTCGTTACCGACCGACAGGGCCGCGAGCATGCCCCAGGTCGGAAATATGATGGCCGCTACGAGCGCGACATATTTCGTGCCGAACCCGGCCACTACTGCAACCGCGAGCGCCGCGAGCAAGAAGCCCACCAGCCACGGCCAATAACCACCCACAAACCTTCCAACAAGCCAGCCACCCGCGAATGCGATACCGAGGCCGATAACTACGGCAGCCCAGACCGGGCGGTCTTGCGGATATTCGGGACGAGCCGGCTTAGCCTGATAGCCCTCATTCTCCAGGCCTTTCCGAATCTTGGTAACCGCTTCGCGGAATGACGCCAGCGGGGACTCGCTCGAACGGTTGAACGGGCGCAGAAACAGCACTTTGATATTGCGCTCTACCACGGCGCGCACGTAACGGTCAACGATGTCGGGGAGTTCGTTGCGGTCGATCTCCGCAGCCACCATGCTGTGAACTCGGACGGTTCTATCGAGGGTTTCCATGAGCATGTGCGTGAGGCCGCCCTGGTTCGAGAACTCGACCGGCCCAACCCAAACCCCGGCGTTCCGGAACAGCTCCGCAGCATAGGGTATGAGATCGCGACGTCCCAAAACCTGGTCGCCGCCGAAAATTACTCCTTCGGCGCCGATAGCCTCGACCGCCTCAACAACCTGAGCGATCGAAGATTTCGTCGAGAGGGGTGGGTTCGAAACTCGCGCCACGACCGAGAGGCCAGCGTCCTTCACGAGAGAGACGGTCTCGCGATCGAAGCCTAAACCAAACGTATTGATATCGCTGAGCCGCGCCCAAATGCCGAGGGTTTCGCCGTCCGGTAGTTCGAAAACGGCCGTAGGCGCACCTGTAGCAACGCCGAATCGCCGCATGACGTCCGATAACCTGTCGGCGATCGACGGGTCGGCCACTCGGTACCTACCCGGTGAACTCGGTTCGATCTGGCCGGAGGCGATCAGGTCGTCGATCGTGTCCTCGGCTACGGCCACACCTGTCACGCCGTCGGCTCGCAACTCCGCAAGCACTTCAGCATGCGGCTTGCCTGAGCTCGCGGCCAAGAGACGCACGTCGGGCATATCCACGACGAGATGAACCGCACGGTTTGCAGCTTCGCCGCGGTGCCGCTCGACAGCGACCCATAGGCTGACCGCCGTCGACACGGCAAGCGCAAACCACAACCAGACGGGAGGTCGAAATCTTGGGCTCATTCGACTAGGTTTTGAGAACCGGCCGTCCGACGACTCGTGCCGGCCTCAAGAACATGACGGTCAACATGCCTGCAAGGAACCCGCCGGCGTGCGCCCAATTGGCGACGCCCTCTTGAACGACGAATATCTGCATCAGAAACCACATACCTAGCAGCAGCCACGCCGGTACGTGAAACGTAAACCAAATGAACGGAGGCACCAGCACCTCGATTCGGGCCGCCGGGTGGAGTAGCAAGTAGCTTCCCATAACACCCGCGATCGCGCCCGACGCTCCCAGCATGGGGATGCCGCTATTGGGCATCACGAAAATCTGAGCGACCGATGCGAATAAGCCCCAAACCAGGTAGTAAATCATGAACCGCCAAGGCCCAAAAGTGTGCTCGACGCGCGGCCCGAAAACCCATAGGAAAAGTACGTTCCCGATGATGTGGGCTAGATTCGCGTGCAGAAATATGCTTGTAAACAGAGTGAGAAGCGGCTCCTTCAGCCCACCTCTGAACACGCTAACGATGTCGACCGCGCGGGCAGCCATGTCCGCAAACACATACCGAGGGCCGAACACATTCCAATTTCGGTCCCACATGTAGACGATCGCCAACAGAATGACAATCGTTGCGGTGACGTATGGGAACGGCCCCCGATCGCGTTCGTCCCTTATAGGAATCATCCGGAGCCAAGAATAGCACGGCGGGTGCGAGAGGCGTCTCGCACCCCCTCACTCTCTACGGCGTTAGCGTCCACTTCACTAAGTCGACCTTCGCAATCCACGGGAATGTGAAGACGGGGCCGGTCAACTTATACGAGAGCTTCGTTCTCAACGCCCGCGTGCCCGCTTGGATGAACCGGTTCGCGTTACCCGTAGCTGTAATTTCCACGGTGGCGTCTCCGGTCGTGAGGTTGCGGACGTCCACCTGCTCGTATTGGCCGGTAGTGAAGTTGAACAAGGAGGTCGTCTGAGACACCGTGTTCGAGCTGCCATTCGATTCGACGAGGAACTTGAGACCCGTAACCGCTTGAATCGGCGCCGTAGCATCGATTTGAACGTCGATAGGCGGCAGGTTGCTAGAGAAGACGATGCCAGGGCGCATCGTCAAATACAAGTTGTCGCTACGAGCGATGTCGTCGAGGCTGCTGCTGATCGCCGTGCCACGAAGCATGGTGAAGCTACTGGCTCCCACGGGTTGCTGGTTAGGGTCGATGACGGCGCTGAAAACGCCGCGGCCATGTGTGATCGCGAGCAACGTGTTGTCGTCGTGCCACACCATCTCCGCCATCGGAACCGTTCCTGGGCCGTCGGTGTAAGTAGTCCACGAAGCGCCGTCGTCGCTCGATGTGAATAGGCCGATGTCGGTCCCCGCGTAGAGCCAACCAGGCTTGGTTCGATGAAGCGCGAAGGCGCCAACGGGGGCGCTCGGAATTGTGTGAACGCCGGCGCCCGTGATCTGGTCCCAGTTAGTGCCGGCGTTCGTTGTTCGCCAGATATTGTCCGGCGTCCAACCCATGAATGACAAGTAGACACGATTATGGTTGGCTCGGTCGATCGTGATATCGCTGACGAAACGGTCAGGCAGCGCGTTCGCGTTCTCGTCTACGCGGGTCCAGGTCGGTGTGTTCGAAGTGCCGTTCGCTGTCTTCCAGACCTGGCCGTTGTTGTACCCGACCCAAACGATGTCGGGATTGCCCTCTGCGACGGCCACAGTCGCCCCGTTTAGAGGGGGAACCGCATCGAAGTGGTCACGAGCCGGTGGGTTCGTTGAGTCGGGGCCGATCACGTCTTTGACCATGATCCAGCTTGGGCTGCCCGTTTTGACGTTATTCGCCCGGTAGAGCCTGCGGCCCGCTACGTACATGCGCGTCTGCAGGTTCGGGTCCAGTATGAAATGCGGCACGAAGTTGTAATCGTCGCTTCCTGCGCCCGGGGGGCCGATGCTGCTGAAGAAGTTCTGACCGCCGTCCGAGCTGCGCTGGAGCGCCGCGTGCTGAGAGCCTGCATAGAAGTAGTTCGGATCTGTCTGATCGGATGCGCAGTTGATGCCGTCTCCCCCAAGAACGTGCTGCCAGCCCTGGACGTTGCCAGTATAAAGCTGGGTCCCGTTGTCTTGCGCACCGGCGATCATCCGGCCGTTCGTGTTCATCGCGCCGCCATAGAATTGCGTCACGCCAAGGTTGTTGTTCAAATCGACCGAACTGCCACCCGTGACGTCGTTGGTGCGGCTGATGCCTCCGTCATGGCCGAAGAAAACCACGCGGTTGCTGCTTCCGCTGTAGGCCGGGTGTTCGACGATCACGTGGTGGTCTGGGTGAATGCTATTGAATGTGTTGTTCAGGTTAACCCCCGAATCAACACTCCGGTATAGCTCGACCCCGCCGATAACAAGACGGCTGGGCAACGTTGGATCGACCCAAAGAGCGCTGTTGTAGTTGACATAGGTCCCGATACCGCTGCCCGAGGTTTTCAGCGTATAGCTTTGCCCGCCGTTGGTGGACTGCCAGACCTTGATGCGGCCGCCGGAGCTGATCGCCGCATAGACGATATTGGGTTCGCTCCTTGCGTAAGATACCTCGACACGTACGCCTGTCGTTCCCGTGGCATTGGTCCAACTTGCTCCGGAGTCGATCGAGAATTGAGGTTTGCCATCTGACCGGCCGGAGACACCGAGTGTGCCGTCGGTCGGATGGAATCTTACGTCGTAAGTCTTCCCTACCGAAACCATGGTCCACGAACCACCGGCATTCAGACTCCGAAAAATCCCGGTATTAGTCGCCACCAGAAGATGGCTAGGGTTCGCGGGGCTGATGGCGATTCGATTTACAAAATGGAAGTCGGCGTTGTTGGTACTAGGAAGCTGGTTCCAGGTCAGTCCGCCGTCGAATGTCTTGAAAATGCCTGCTCCGCGCTTAAAAGCGTTGTTGGATGATCCGGGGATGCCGGTGTTGAAGAAGCCTTCGCCCGTTCCGGCATACAAGACGTCAGGGTTGGTCTTATCGATGGCCATGCTGTTGACGCCGATCGCGGCCATCAAGTCGTCTTGTGGCGTCCATGACGAGCCGCCGTTGATGGTCTTCCAGATACCGCCTCCAACGGCGCCGACCCACATGGTGCTGTGCTGAGTCGGATGAATGATGATCGCGCGAAGCCTGCCGCCCACGTTGCCAGGGCCGAGCCAAGTCCATGAGCCGGGGAAAACGCCCGCTCCGTCGGTCTGCAGGATCGCGTCTCGCTGCTCTTTGGCAAGCATAATCGCGTTGTCCGGCATGGTGCCATCGGCGCTGAGCCTTTGGCCGTAATGGAATGCGGCAGCTTCGTTCGGGCTATCCGGCATTTGGGTCTTGTTCGCCGTAGCCGGTTTGAGCTTCATGGTCCGAACGCCGGGCTTTGACTTATGAAAGGCGCGCTTTAGCGTGTTGTCGTCGAGAATTGGTGAGAGGCTTAGTGCCGCAATCGCCATGAGGGATGTGATCATCTTCCAGTTCCTTTTGTGTTGTAACGGTCCACGACGTCTTGCGCTCCGCTCCCGCAGTCACCGTCGACGGTGCTTCGGGGTGCTTGAACGGAGGAAGGGTCGGGGGTGTTTAGGTATCCGGCGGGAGACCTGAGGGGCGGATTTCCGCCGCCGGAGTTGGATTCTTCAGGGGGGTT
Source organism: Fimbriimonadales bacterium (assembly GCA_051003155.1). Lineage (GTDB taxonomy): Bacteria > Armatimonadota > Fimbriimonadia > Fimbriimonadales > ATM1 > JACDEQ01. Next base: position 24,995 of record JBPCLO010000004.1, read on the forward strand.
CAAGGCGTCCTTCAGCCCGCAGCCTCCGACAGCCACGAGCGCACAAACAGTCGCCGCTATTGCATAAGATTCATGCTCGGATGTAAAGTTTCGGTCGGGCATCGTTCCTCTTAATGGAAACAACGTGTCGAATTCCGTTAATTTACCGCATCAGGCGCTGACTCGGCGTTTGCGAACCGCACGCAACGTCGACATCCATCCTCGATGGGTCGGAGCCCCCGGAACCGGCTCGCCGAATTCGACATCGAACACCTCGCCAAAATCCTCGAGTTCGCAAACTCCCGTCTCGCCGGCCGACCACCACTGTCTGGCCACTCCCTCGACCAAGAACATGGCAAGGGTGCGCTGATCGAGGGGCTGCGATGGAAATTCAACATCCGGCAGGCCCTTCTTGGCCATCCCTCGAGTGAACGCCCGCCCTTCCTCGGTCGTTTCGGTCCATCGGACGCCCACCTGTAGGTCAAGCCGCAAAGCATCGGCGTTGTCGACGAGCATCTGCGCCAGTTCATCGGCCACGAAGAAACGTTGGGCTTCGGTATCCCAAATCATCTGTGCACTCGTCATTTCGGCCAATGTCTTCGCGACGTATGTTGCGAAGGACAGGTAACCCATCTTCGGCTCCGGGCCTTGGGAGACAAAGCGGACGATATAGATCGTGTCCGCTTCTGCCAGGGTGTCGGCGATACCGGCGGGAATGGCCGAGTCAGCTTCGCAGAGCGCTTCCGGACGGAACAGGAGCGCGTTGCGCGCCCTCTTCGCGACGCCGATGTGAAACCGAACGTCGCTAAGGGTCATGCCTTCCGGTGCTCCGAGCGGCGACGTTGCATGAAGCCGAGCCATGATTTCCTTGTCCGATGGTCGGCCTTCGGCGGTACAGTAAACCCAAAACTCGACTCGAACGGCCGGGGGCTGCACCACAGAATTTTTTCTGCGCGTAAGAAACCAAATGGCCAGACAGAACGCCGCGAACAATAGGAGTGGGATCAGGAACCTCACGTTCGGGTGCCCTCGATCCAAGGGCGAGCGGCGTCGAATTCCTCATCGGTAAGGTTGGCCATGCACCCTTCGCAAAGAGCGACAGCATTCACCGGCGCGTTGCAGCACAGCATGCAAAGCCCCTTCGCCCGCGCTATGCGCACGGCCCTTTCGCTCCGCAGGGCGACCACAAGGTCGGCCCGGGCGATCCCCTCGCTATTCAGGCGTCGCATTCCGAGAATTATGCCCGCAAGCGCGGCTTGCCACGCTAAAAAAGTTTCCCAGGTCGATAATATCCCAGGTACACTTAACGCGGCTTAGGGGTCACTAAATAGTCTCGAATATTCCTTTCGAGCCATCCATGGAGGGACGGTTCCTATGAGCATACTTAGAATCGAGGGCGGGCATCGGCTATCGGGAACGATCGAGGTCAAGGGCAGCAAAAATGCTGCGCTTGCCGTTCTTTCTGGCGTCGTGCTAGCCCAAGAGCCCGTTAGGATTTTCGGTCTGCCAAGGGTCAGCGACACCAAGGCCAAATTGACGCTCCTAGAGCAGATTGGAGCCGTTGTAACGCACCACGACGACCACGTCGTGATCGATTGCTCCAACCTCACCGATGCGGAACCTGACGCCGAGCTCGTTCGATCGATCCGAACCTCCTTCTACATGCTCGGCCCCATGCTGGCAAGGCTCGGCAAGGCGCGCATTCCCCAGCCCGGCGGCTGCCGAATTGGCGCAAGACCCGTCGATTTCCATCTGAAGGGGCTCGCTCTTCTCGGAGCAGTAATCGATCAAAGCGGAGGCAGCTACGTCGGCCTGGCGCCCAAACTGAGAGGCGCTGAAATTTATCTCGACTTCCCGAGCGCTGGCGCGACTCAACACCTCATGGCCTCGGCCGTCTTGGCGGACGGGCAGACGATCATTCAGAACGCCGCCATGGAGCCGGAAGTCGTATTTTTGGCAGATTTCTTGAACAAATTAGGTGCCGTCATCGAAGGCGCAGGCAGCAGTACAGTTACGGTTTCCGGTGTAGAGAAGCTGAGTGGGGGCGACTATCGGGTGCCCGCGGACCGGCTTCAGGCGGGCACGTTTATGCTGGCAGCAGCCGCGACCGGTGGAGATGTAACCGTAACGTCGGTGCTACCGGAGCATCAGGCTCCCGTCATGAGCAAACTGCGCGAGGCTGGAGTTTTGGTGGACCAGGGTCCGGAATGGATCCGCGTCCGTGGAGACAAGTATCTCCAAGCTGTCAGCGTCAAGACGATGCCGTACCCTGGATTCCCCACAGATATTCAGCAGCCGATGGCCGCCCTCCTTGCAACCGCGAACGGTGTGTCCACGGTCGAGGAAACGATTTACGAAAGCCGCATCGGACACATCGACGAGCTTAACCGGATGGGAGCGAAGATCCGCCTGGAGGGCCGGACGGCGGTCATCACGGGCGTCGATCATTTGCAGGGCTCGGTGGTCGAGGCGTCCGACCTCAGGGCGGGCGCTGCGCTCGTCCTTGCCGGACTGGGCGCGCGGGGCGAGACCCACGTGAAGAACGTAAAGTACATCGACCGTGGCTACGAGGATTTGGAAGAATCGTTTACGTCGCTGGGGGCTTCCATAGAACGCATTCCAATCGAGGAAGGGGAGGCCACCGCCCAATGGTCCGGCTAGTCTCAGAGCTCGGAATCGACCTCGGCACAAGCAACATCCTCGTTTACAAAAAGGGCCAAGGCATCGTCCTCGAAGAGCCCACAGTGGTAGCCATCAATAAGCTGACCAAGAAGGTACTCGCCGTGGGCACACAAGCCCGCGAGATGATCGGCCGAACGCCGGAGCACATACTTGCGATTCGGCCGCTGAGGGACGGCGTTATCGCCGAGTATTCGCACACGCTAAGGATGCTCGAGTTCCTCGTGGACAAAGTCGCCGGACGTCGACGCTGGTTTCGTCCGAAGCTCATGATTTGCGTGCCTTGCGGAGCGACCAACGTCGAGCGTCGGGCAGTCGTACAAGCTGCCAAGGAGGCGGGGGCGGGCGAATGCTATACGATCGAAGAACCCGTGGCGGCCGCCATTGGAGCCGGCCTTCCGATTTCCCAAGCCGGCGGCAATTTGGTCATTGACATCGGTGGCGGTACCACGGACATCGCCGTTCTTTCTTTGGACGGGGTCGTTCTGTCGGCGAGCCTGAGAATCGGGGGCGACAAGTTCGACGAAGCCATTGTTCGCCACCTGCGCAATGCGTACAACATTATGGTTGGCGAAAGGACCGCGGAGGAAATCAAGATGAAGATCGGCTCGGCGGAACGGCTGGAGCAGGAGTTGCGCCTTGAGGTTCGGGGCCGCGATTTGATGGGGGGCTTGCCCAGGACCGTCGAAGTGACTAGCGAGGAGATTCGAGAGGCGTTGAGCGAGCCGTTGCGCACGATTTGTGAGAAGCTCTGCTCAGTCCTCGAAGACACGCCGCCGGAGTTGAGCAGCGACATCATCGGACGAGGAATAGTTATCACCGGCGGAGGGGGTCTCTTGAAAGGTTTGGATCGGCGGTTCTCGGCCGCGACAGACATTCCTGCGCGGGTCGCCGACAATCCCATGCATTGCGTTGCCATCGGCACCGGGAGGGCGCTTGAGAATACGAAGTAGGATTGCTTGCGCAGTCTTTTGCCTAGCCGCCACCGTGGCCGCGCAGAAGTCCGCTGCGCCTGTCACCAAGGGCGAGTTCGTTGTGGCGATCACAAAATATGCTAAGGGTTTGCGCCAGGGTTTTGCGCCGTCGCTCGCCCTCGCCAAACCCGCGGTCCACGGATACGGGACCGTTCCGGCTCCTTTTCGATCTGCACTCTCAGAGGCAGTCGGCATGAAGCTTTGGCCCGTGGGCAAGCAGAGCGCTTTTCTTGCATCGAGCCCAGCCACCAGGTACGAAATCGCGGTCGCCTTGGATAGGCTCCGAGGCATATTCGAGCCAAAATTCGCCAGCCGAGCTGCGCCTAAGCGGGTCAACTTGGGAAAACTCAAGGGGCGCGTCGCCGACGGTTCACATGCCGCTATGACGAGACTCGCCACCGGCGGTTATTTGCCCTTCGGGTCGCCGATTTTCGACGGTCCCGGCGACACGATTTCGCCGAACACGCTGAGCGCAGTGTTGGCCCAGTTTTCCGAGCGCCTGGGCGAACGGTTCAGGAAGCCCAAGTCCGTTACCGGATCGTAAAGCGAATCTCGTCCTGGAGCGCGCGTGCGTTGGAGGCCATCCCGGTGTCACCGGCTGCATCCGCATAGCGGATCGCTTCTTGGGCGGTGATGTCGGCCTCCCTAAGCCAACCCCCGGCAAGGAACTCGCGGGCCAGCATGAGCGCCGTGCGCGCCGCTTCTTGAAGGGCCAGCGTTCGAGCTTGCAATGTCGGGGCGAGTCCTGTTGCCCGCTCGAAGCCCCTAAGAGCCTCCTGAAGTCCCATAACTCTTGCGCCGAGGTCGACCGTCGAAATCGACTGATTCCGCAAAACTGCGGCGTCATCCAAGAGTTGCTGGGTCTGCGCCAGGTCGTTCCGAATCCCCGCCTTCGATTCCGACGTCTCGCTCAACTCCACCATACCGAAGAACCCGAGCGCCACGAGGATCCCTCCGATGATGATCACCCCCACTGTCCTGTGTATAAACTGCCACGTCGCGGGGGAGAATAGCGGTCTCCCGGGCGGCGGGGCGGTCCAACCGGGCGGAAACGGAATCGGAATGGAAATCGGAATCGGCGGCTGGTTTTGGCCACCGAATGGTTGGCCGTATGGTTGGCCGTAGGCGGGCGGTGCCGAGGTGCCGGAGTAAGGGTAGGCGGTATTGGCAGGCGCGAACGTTGTAGGCTGGCTTACCGGAGCTGCGTCTTGCAAAGACTCCATGGCGTCTCGCAGTGCTTGAGCCATAACCTTTGCGTTAGTGTAACGCTGATCGGCTGCTTTGTCCAAGCTGCGGCGTAAAACTTGATTAATGGAATAGCTCGCGCTCACGGGGTCGACCGGCTCCAGGTGCATGATTGCATGCGAGATTGCGACCACGCTATCACCCGAGAACGGCTTGTTGCCCGAAATCGCTTCGTACAGAAGGACGCCGCAGCCCCACACGTCCGTGCGCGCGTCGACGTCCCGGCCGACGACCTGCTCTGGCGACATGTAGCTCGGAGTACCGAAGACTTGGCCGTCCACGGTAAGGGACGGCTCGAACATCAGCCTGGCGATGCCGAAGTCGGTGATTTTTACACGTTTATCAGGTAGAAGCTGGATATTGTCGGGCTTGATATCGCGGTGGACGACACCCTTTTCGTGGGCGTATGCCAGGCCGCCGAGGACTTCCAGCACGATTCTTACCGCCTCGTCTTGGCCGAGGCTGCCGTCGACGTCGAGCTGCTGCCGGAGGGTCCGGCCATCGAGATACTCCATGGCGATATACGCGCGCCCGTTATCCTCGCCGACCTCGTAAATCGTCACGATGTTAGGGTGCGCCAACGAACCGGCGGCTTTCGCCTCTCTGCGAAAGCGTGCGAGACGTTCCTGCCTCTGTTTATCCGTCGCTCCACCTGGGACTGCCAGTTCCTTAAGAGCGACCCGCCGATTCATCGCCGGGTCGTAAGCCTCGTAAACGATGTCGTTGCTGCGGGCGATTTCGCGGATAATCTGATACTTGCCGAGCGTGCCGGCATTGGAACTCATGTGCAGTTCAAATTATACGTGCGGATTCGCCCGGCCATTTCAAGCCCCGATGATGCCGAGGGTCGACCCGCACTTCTTAAAGGCTGCAAGCGACCGGTCGAGATCGTCCTGCGTGTGGGCTGCGCTCGGCATCGTTCGAATGCGGGCTTTGCCCTTGGCGACCGTGGGGAAGCAGATTGAAAGAGCATAGACGCCCTCTTCCCATAGCATGGCCTCCATCTTCACCGCCCTCTCTTCTTCACCACAATATACGGGCGTGATCGGCGTTTCACTCCCCATGGTGTCAAAGCCCAATGCAGTCAACTCCTTTTTCCACGACTGAGAATTATCCCATAGTTTTTTCATCGGTTCTGGATCGGTTGTCATAATGTCGATGGCGGTAATTAATGCCGCTGCCGTGCATGGAGGGAGGGCAGTACTAAATAAGTACGGGCGACCACGATTGATCAAGTATTCCTTTAACGATTTCGAGCCAGCGATATATCCGCCAACGACGCCGAGGGCTTTGCTCAGCGTTCCGAGCTGAATATCAACGCGGCCGTATAAATCGAAGTGCGAAGTCGTTCCCGCACCATTTTTGCCCAACACGCCGCTTGCGTGGGCATCGTCGACCATCACTAAAGAGTCATACTTCTCGGCTAACTCGACGATTTCCGCGAGGGGGGCGATGTCGCCATCCATACTGAAAACGCCGTCCGTAACAATCATTTTCTTTTTGAATTGCCCGGCCTTTCTAAGAATTTCCTCCAGATGGTTCATGTCTTTATGCGCATAGATCCATCCATCGGATTTTCGATATTCAGCAGCGCTCAAGCGCACGCCATCGATAATGCTGGCGTGATTTAATTCGTCGCTGATAATTACGTCCTCGCTTGTCATAACCGAAGGGATCGTGCCGCTATTGGCCGTAAAGCCAGACGTAAAAACAAGCGCTGCCTCGACCTTCTTGAATTCCGCGAGTTTTTCTTCCAGCTCGTCGTGGACCTCCATCGTCCCGCCGATCCAGCGGACCGCCCCTGCGCCGACACCCCACTTTTCGATCGCCTTGATCGCGGCCTCGCGCATGCGAGGATGATTGGCGAGCCCCAGGTAGTTATTGCTGGAAAGATTGACGACAGCCTTTCCATCCATGCGGACCGTCCCACCGGCAGGCGACTCCAGAAGCCGTGGGTACTTGTAAAGATGCTGCGCCTTGAGGTCGGCGATCTGGCCGTCCAGCCAGGTCTGTAGGGTGGCGTTCATAAGCAGACCAGATTCTACCGGCCGATCCGAAGGCCGCGCCCTATTCGAAGGAACGCGGCCACCTGGCGGATGTTTCTGCGACGTCTCGCGATGACGCACGACCTCCAGGGAAATGTAGCGTCCAATCCATTAATTGGAAAGGATGAAGGTGACCTTCATGTTGACACGGTATTCGGTGATCTTTTCACCCTCAACCACCAGCGTCTGCTCCTGAACCCAGGCCCCCTGAACGCCTTGCACGGTCTTCACGGCGCGGGCGATTCCCTGCTTGATCGCGTCGTCGAAGCTTATGGATGACGCAGACGTGATTTCGATTACCTTTGCAACGGACATGGCCTTTACTCTCCTTTTTGCGATTACAGATCGCACCTATGGACACAAGGTACCCCGCAGGCGTACACAATGGGAAACAGCCATGGCAAAGATTTATTGTGAGAACGACGTCGATCCTGACTTGATCAAAAGTCGCAAAGTCGGCGTGATCGGATACGGCTCCCAAGGCCATGCTCACGCGTTGAACTTGAAAGACAGCCGCGTCGACGTACGCGTTGGCCTTCACGAAACCAGCAAGAGCCGTGTAAAGGCAGAAGAGGATGGACTCGTCGTCATGGCCGTAGCCGAGCTAGCCGAGTGGGCGGACGTGCTGATGTTTTGCACTCCTGACTTGGCCATGCAGGAAATCTATACTCACCACGTGGAGGGCCAACTGCGACCGGGGCAAACGCTCCTCTTCGCGCACGGCTTCAACATCCATTTCGGCTTGATCCACCCGCCTGACAACGTGAACGTCGCTCTGGTAGCGCCGAACGGCGCGGGCCCGCTGCTTCGCGAAGCATTTCTCTCCGGCGGTGGCTTGCCGGCTGGGATTGCGGTAGCGCACGACTCAAGCGGGGATGCGCTGGCGATAGCTCTGTCCCACGCATGGGGAATCGGCTGCGCCAGGGCCGGCCTCTTGGAGACCACTTTCAAGGAGGAGACCGAAACGGACCTTTTCGGCGAGCAGGTAGTGCTCTGCGGTGGTATTCCGGAACTCATCAAGGCGGCCTTCGAAACACTAGTCAATGCAGGCTACCAGCCGGAAGCGGCCTATCTTGTATGCCTCCACGAAGTCAAACTCATCGTCGACCTACTGTTTGCAGGCGGACTCACTTTGATGCGCGATTCCATTTCGGATACAGCCGAATGGGGCGGCTACATGGCAGGCCCCCGAGTTATCAACCGGCAATCACGAGACGCGATGGTTGAGATACTTGCCGATATCCAAAGTGGCGAATTCACGAGATCTTGGATCGCCGAAAACGATGCCGGCCGAGCAAAAATGGAGCCGCTTCGAGAGCGAGAGCGCCGCCATCCCATCGAAGAGGTCGGGACAAGGCTGCGCTCTATGATGCCTTAACGATGCCACGCTCGGAGTCTTCGTCGGCATCGGAGCGCCTCTTCTTCTGCTCACAACGTGAACTTCGTGTAATATGATACTGGAGCTACATGCTCCCAGGAGGCTGTCATGACACTCAGAAAAGTTTGGATTTGCATATTGGTTTTGACGTGCTCCTCGTTAGCGTCCGCACAGGTCGGTCAAAGTGTGGACCCGGAGGGTGTGAACAAGGCGCTCGACGCACAGGTTTCCCTGGGTGGTCGCGTTAGGTTGAATGACCTCCTGAAATTAATGGAAGACCGCCGAGTTGCCTACCTGGTTCCTGATGTGGAGGCGATGCCGGAAATGTTCGTCATGATCAGCGCAGAAAACGTGCCGCTTCGCGATGTGATGAACGCTTTCGCCACCGTTTACGATTTCACGTGGGTTCAGCAAGGCTCGATTTACGTGCTGAAGACGGCTCCGCCTATGCATCCCGGCGGCATGCCGCCCGGATTCCCGGAGCCCGATGTTCCAATGCCCACACTCGCGCCGATGCCGGCGGGCGGAATCGTGGTGCCGGATACCACGGCGCCTGCTAACACGGTGATCATGCCGGCGGCACATCCGAAGACGATGATTACTTTGGCGACGAGAATGAGCCGTGGAAACGCCCTCGGGCAGACGCTAACGCAAAACCAATGGGCAATAATGAAGAGTAGGGGATTTCTCAAAACCTCAGACCTCAGCACTGTGCAGCGGCAGCTGATCGACGTTCGGCGTGGCGGAGGGGTCCAGTTTCAATACAACGGCAAGAAGGTCGTCGTTCGCGGAAACACGTAGCCCGCCGGTACACCCAATCTCCCCCACCGCTCCGACGGTGAGGGCCTATCTGCTTTTAAAAACGGGCCGGAGGAATCCAGCCCGTCTACTCTCTCCCTTTGGCAGTAACTATTTCTTGGCTTCTAGCTTGACCAGCTTCTTCTCGCTGTCGAGTTTTTCGGGGTCGTAGCCGGCTTTCTTCAGAGCTGCGTCAGACTTCTTCTTTGCTTCCATCATGGTATTGGTGAAATCCATGGTGGCTTTTTGAACGCTCTCCACGTCGCCCTTCTCCATTGCGGCAATGAGTTTGTCCATGACTTTCATTTCAGCCTCGGCGTCCTTAGCCTTCAACGCATGGAACTCCTTCAGCTCGGCCGGTGGATTGAGATTTACCAATTCCGCAGTAATGGCGTCCATCTCGGGTTTGTATTTCCTCATAATCGCGCCCATCTTAGGAAGTGCAGTCTTCATCGCGGCCATATCCGCAGGGTTCGTGCCCTTCGTAGCCTCTAGCCCTTCTGTCTGCACTTTCACCTGCATGGCCTGCGCCTTTTCCATGCCGCCCTTAATTTTCGCCTCATACTCGACAACGGTAAGCGGCGGTGAGTCTACCACCGCGGTCCCCTTCGTTCCACCCGAGCACCCAATCAAAGCAACTGACGCAAGGCCACACGATGCCAAATAACCAATCGAAAGCTTTCGCATGCGCGGATACTACCTGCATCACGTCATTCGCCATACTGTCCGGAATGCTGAGAACTGCCATCGTTGGGTGCGGCTTTATGGGTCGGATGCATGCCAATGTCTATTCCACGCTCGATAACGCCCGACTCACCGCGGTAGCCGATCATCGGCCCGAGATCCTTGACCGCTTTGCGGAGGACTTCGGAGCGTCAAAATATGCCAGCCTCGAGAACCTTCTCCAAAATGAAGAAGTAGACGCCATCGACGTGTGTTTGCCAACGCATCTTCACAATGTGGCCACCACCATGGCGGCACGCGCCGGCAAGCACGTCTTCTGCGAAAAGCCGATGGCGCTGACTCTGGATGAAGCCGACGAAATGATCGCGGAATGCGAAAGTACAGGCGTACGCCTCATGATCGGGCACTGCATCCGCTTCTGGCCCGAATATGCGCACCTCAAGAAGATCACCTGCGAAAACAGGCTTGGCAAGCTGCTGTCGATTAATCTGACGCGATACGGCGAGTTCCCGTTTTGGTCGAGCGACAATTGGCTGGCCGATGAAGGAAAGTCCGGCGGTGGCGCGCTCGACATGCACATTCACGATACCGACTTCGCCCTCTACTTGCTTGGCGAACCAAAGGAGATGGTTTCCTTCGGCTCGGTCGATACCCGCGGCGTGGGGCAGATATTTACGACGATGGATTACGGTGACACTGTCGCTCACCTCGAGGGCGGATGGAACCTGCCCGCCAAAACCCCATTTCGCATGGCGTTTCGCGCGATTTTCGAGCGTGGCGCCGCGATCATGGAGGGCGGACCGATGACGATCTACGAGGAGGGCAAGGAACCCGTCCAGCCGGAAATCACTATGATGAAGGCGGCGGGCGGCGGCAACATCTCCGATCTGGGCGGCTACTACCATGAACTGAAGTACTTCGCGGACTGCATCGAGAGCGACGCCCCGTTCGTGGTCAGCACGCCCCAGAGTTCGCGACAATCGCTCGCCACAGCGCTCGAAGAGATTCGGCAAGTTAGAGAGCGAAAGCTGACTTCACCCCTCAGAGGGTGAAGATGATCCTCCGCAGCTCAACGGGATCCTCATCTGCGGAGGGATGAGGACAGCGGAAGAGAGGGGCAGCCACAAGCGCCGGCCCGAGGGCCGGCGCTCTAGGTTTGAGGAGGGTGGAGAGATAAAAGGCTTATCTTCGGACAATCGTTGGAAGCGTGAAGATCGGCATATATAGCGCCAAGAGGACAAACAGTACGATAGCGCCGACCAGGACGGTCATAATGGGCTCCATTAGGCGTGTCAGCTTCTTCACTTGGTAGTCGATGTCTCGACGATAGAATCTGGCCAACTCTTCGAGCATGAGATCGAGGTCGCCTGAAGATTCACCGGCGGCAATCATCCGTGTTACCATCGGTGGGAACTGGCCGGTCGCGGCGAGCGGATCGGCGAGCGTCGCGCCTTCCTTCACGAAGGTTGCGACCTGTGCCACGGAGTCGCGAATGACTACGTTACCGCTGGTGTTCGCAGAAATCTGGAGGGCCTGAAGGATGGGCATACCGCCCTTAGTGGCGCCGGCCCAGGTCTGAGCGAATCGAGCGATCGAGATCTTGCGGATAAGCTTCCCAAGGAGCGGCAGCTTGAGTTTCAACTCATCGTACTTGCGCTGGCCACCTTCGGTACTAATATATTTCTTTATAACAAGGGAGAGCACGATAACCGTGAGGAACACGATCCACACTCGATGCAAAATGAGGTCGCTCAGCGCAATGAGCATTCTGGTTATGGCAGGCAGTTCGGCTCTGAACTGTTGGTAGACCTTTGCGAAGGCCGGCACCACAAAAACGAGCATGAACGCCACCACTCCGACGGCGGCCACGACGACCACTATCGGATAAGTCATCGCCGATCTGATCTGTTCGCGCAACTCGGCCTCTTGGTCGAACTGTGTCGCCGCGAGTTCTAGTGTCTGGTCCAGCGTTCCCGCGGCTTCCCCGGCCTCGACGAGCGACACATAAATCTCGTTGAACACCTTCGGATGCTTGCGCATCGATCCGCCGAGTGAAGAGCCGGTCAGGACGTCGAGACGAACCATGTTGAGGGCCTCGACCAGCGTCGAGTTCTCGGTTTGAGCCGCCACCGCCGACAGGGCCTCGATGATCGTAAGGCCGGAGCGAACGAGCGTCGCGAGTTGCCGGCTCATGACGACCATATCGCCGAGCTTCACCTTCCTCATGCCGAAAAGGCCGCCGCCCGTCACTTGCGTGGCATCGGTCAGCTTGCCTCGGCGAAGCTCGGACTTCGTCAAGAAAAGGTCTTTGTTTCGAAGAACCTCCCTCAGTTCGACGGCGTCTTCTGCTGCGAGCAAGCCGCTCTGCAGGTTTCCTTCACGATCTCTTGCTGAGTATTGAAATGTAGGCATAGTTAGTCTTCCGCAAAAAGGACTCTGATTACTTCCTCTGGTGTGGTGATTCCGTTGATTACTTTCTGTCGGCCGGTGTCGCGCATGGTCTTCATTCCCTCCGTGACAGCTTCAGTCTTGATGTCGTTAGCCGACTTTCTCGCGAGAACCATATCCCGCAGGGTGTCGGTCATGGCCATGATTTCATAGGTGCCCGTCCGCCCCTTCATGCCGCGGTTGCCACATCGGCTGCATCCCTTCCCACGGCTTACACACTCATCACCCAGGTCGAGCGCTTCTTTTACGTCACGGGTTGGAGGCACGGTCTCGCGGCAACCCGGACAAATCGTCCTTACCAGCCGCTGGCCGACTACGCCGAGCACAGCAGAACTGACCAAGAACGGCTCGACGCCCATGTTCTGCAGCCGGACAAGCGCCCCTGGCGCATCGTTGGTATGAAGCGTACTGAGCACAAGGTGTCCGGTAAGGGCGGCTTGTATGGCGATCTCCGCTGTTTCGTAGTCTCGGATCTCGCCGACCATAATCACATCCGGGTCTTGGCGGACGAGTGTCCGGAGCCCGGTCGAGAACGTAACGCCAATCTTGGGGCTCACCTGAACCTGATTGACGCCTTCGAGGTGGTACTCCACCGGATCCTCGATAGTGTTGATGTTCAGCGTGGTGCTATTGATCAGGTTGAGAGCAGCGTAAAGCGTAGTCGACTTTCCTGAGCCGGTCGGTCCTGTAACCAACACAATCCCGTGCTGACGGCGCACGAGCTTCTCGAACGCGATCCGTTGGTCCGTGAACAGACCGAGGTTATCCAATGACGCCAGCGAGTTCGATTTTTCGAGCACGCGCATAACGATCTTCTCGCCGAAGATCGCCGGCATGGCGCTTACGCGAAAGTCGTACTCGCGGTCGTATTCGTCGCGAGTCGTGAACCTGCCGTCCTGGGGCCTTCGCCTCTCCGCGATGTTCATCCTACAGATGATCTTTATGCGAGACACGACCGCGGCAAGATGGGCGAGCGGAAACGTCATCTGATCGAAGAGCAGTCCGTCGAGCCTATAGCGAACCCTAACATTTTCCTCTTGCGGTTCGATGTGAATATCGCTCGCGGAACTCGAAATCGCCCCTTGGATGATGCTACTCACTACCCGGACGATGGGCGCATCTTCCGCGAGCCCGACAAGATCGTCTACCGAGAGCTCAGCACTGATCGACTGCAGTTCCGGTATGTCCCGCAGGGCGGAGGCGGCTTTGTGCCGCACGTCGTATGTCCGGTTGATGGCCTCGATGAGGTCAGCCGAGAAAGCGAGGAATGGCTTGACAGGTTTTCCTAAGCTGGCCTTAAGATCGTCGACGGTGGCGAGGTTCAGAGGGTCGGCCATCGCCACGCAGACAAAGTTGTCTTCTATTGCGAAGGGCAAAATCATCTTTCGCCGAGCAATGCGTTCGGTGACAGCGCGTGCCACTGAAAAGTCGATATCGTGGCCGGTGAGCTCTACGAAGGGGAAGCCCATTCGCGCTTCAAGATATTCCCCCAATAACCTGGGCTGAACGTGGCCCAATTCCACCAACGTCTCTCCAAGGAATTGGCCGGTTTGCTCTTGCCGCTCTAGGGCCTGGTTCAGCTGGGCTTCCTCGATGAGGCCATCCGAGAGCAACGCGGCGCCGAATGGCCCCCCGTTGGTCGGAAGCTTTGTCAAAACCTCACCGTACATGCGTTGTGTCGAGCGTCGTGCGCCCTGCCCTCCACAATGTCAAAATGTCGGCCGTCGATCCGTTTGGCTGTTGGAGGATGTTTAGCTACTCTCAACATTGTAAAGTAATTCTAACAGCATTTGGCTCATTCGATCGGGTGATTCCGCAGAAGACTTGTCGGTGGCTGGCTGTCCGGCCGTCATAAAACCCCACACGCCACATTCTAACTGTTTGTTGGGGGGTAAGTGGGTTGCAGGCCCGATTGCGGCCACCGCAGCGGTCCCCCCTGGCCCTTGGCCGCACAAGCGCTGCAACCCGTTTTAAAGCAGTATCACCGCGCTCACAGTGATCAAACCTCACCCCACCGGGTGATTATCGGGACACCCCGCTGTTCCTTGAGTCGCCAATGCAGCGCCAATCCGACTCGGTCGCGCAAGCAAAGCTTTCGCAAAACATTGCCAAGGTGGGTCTTAACCGTGTTCTTGCTGACACATAAGGCCCGCGCTATCTCGTTGTTGGTCATGCCCGCCGCGACAAGCCTGGCGACGTCGACCTCGCGAGCACTCAGCTTCTCGACGAAGTCTTGTTCGCGACGATTTGCCGGGAATAGCTCGCATATCGTATGGGTGATGATGTCGGAAGCCAATTCTTTCGTCAAGAAGGCGTCCGCCCCATTTTTCAGCGCGCCCGCCTTGGCGGCCCTGCCGTATCCGGTCATCGCGACAATCTTCGCCTGAGGGCACATCTTCTTGACGCGCTCGATTCCGGCTATGCCGTCGGCATCGGGCAGACGCAGGTCCAACACGATAACATCGGGAATCATTTCGTCGAGGAAGACGCTGGCTTCGCTAAGGGATCGCGCCCTGCCGACGACCTCAACCCTTCCGTCCAAGGTCAAAACCCGCTCGATTCCTTCGAGGACGATCTCGTGGTCATCCACCAGCAAGGCGGTAATCATTCTCATTTGCAATGCACCAAAGGTAATCGTGCTCCCGTGCCGACGCGCCTGTATCATTCGCTAGGACGATTTTGCCCCCATCCAAATCTCGGCAATTAACGCGGTACCCCGATATTCTCTATTCTCCAGATGCAGCATGCCGCCTTGCTCGTTCAGGATCGAGCGGAGCCGCTGCAGGCCGTACCCCAACGCGATGACCTCTCCCGCGCCCTTGCCATTGTCTTCGAGTTTGGCCGTCAGCTTCTCCCCGACCTGCTCCACCGTGAAAACAACGCGTGTGGCCTTTCCGTGCTTTCGGGCATTGTTCAAACCTTCACGCAGCATCATCTCGAGTGACCTCCACTGACCGACGGACAGGCTGATGTCGTCGCTCACCTTGATCTGCCACTCCCCTTTCCACCTCTCCGTGACGATTCTCTCGATTCGTTCACGTCCCAGCGGCAACCTGGGCGTCACACGCTGGATAACCTGGCGCGCCTGGGCGGCGGCTTCACGCGCGATCCTCTTGATGTCGAGAAGCTCCGCCTCGAGTGCCTTGTGAGAGCGAACGTGCCGGGCCGCCTCTGCCCGCATGTCGAGAGCCGCAAGAGTCTGAAGATACGTGTCGTGAAGCTCGTCGGCAATCCTTTCGCGCTCTTCGCTCGCAGCAGCGCTAATCAAGTCGTCGGCCATTCTGATTCGCGCAAGGGCGGACGCCGCACGCTCACACATGATTTCGACCAGCGTATCGTCCTTTTGGCTGAACTGCTGCGGTCGTTCACCGACTAAGTCGCCGAAAATCTCGGACCCCAGCGTGATCTGCCATGTTCTGCGAGGAACTCCGGTCTCGGTCGCCACCGTTCCTACTTCGAACATGGTGCCTTCGACGATGCTTACCTTCCCGTAGCTGAGGTCGATCAGCGTGGCCGTTTGCCAAAGAAATACCCGCGATGCGTCACGCTCCGTGACCGTGTTGCCCAACAGGTTACCGGTTTGCTCCATCAATGCCAGGGTCTTGGAAAGGTTCGTCAGGTACGCGCTAATAAATGCGATCACCGCGGCCAGAGCGAACCGGCTTACCGTCCCCGCGATAAATGCTTCAGTATCGACAGGCTGCGGCTGCGGAAGCCGCGTAATCAGGTACTGGGCAACGATGGCCGCCGCCATGGTTGCGACGGGCAAATATCTGAAGCGGCTTAGCCCGGTGCCAACGACCGCGAAGAGAAACCATAGGTTGAACGGGCTGTTGAATCCGCCGGTCACAACAACCAGCAAAGAGGCCATCAAGATGTCGAAGATCGGCGACACGAGCTGGTAGTAGTCCAGCTGGACCCGCTCGCTACGAACCGCGTACCAGGAGAGGGCGGCGTAAACGACGAAGAGCAGCGCGGCCACTAACGCCACGGGCGTCGAGCCCGTCGGAACCCCATAACCAAGAGCGATAACCGCCAGATCGGCAATCGCAAGCAAGAGCCTCACGATCGCGACCTTTTCCGAAAGAATCCTCTCGTGGAAAAGCTCGAACCGCCGCGCAGGCTCCCTCACACTCACCGGGCTATTGTTCCCTAATTCCAGCAAGGAAATATGGTTAGGCCGGGGCTCCTTCGCCGACCAGACGCGGATCGGATCCGTCGTCGATGGCACTTCGAGAGGCGGGTGTGGTTGCCCACTCCCCGCGATGACTCGTACGTGGGATGCTATCCTGCGGTGTTTGGAAGGTCGAGGTCCGACACGGGGTTCGGGTGCCAAACGGAGCTGGGTCCGGCATCACGATCCACCGGGTCGCGATCCCCGACCCCGTCGGATACCCCTATCCATTGCGCTGGATGGCCCCGACGTGCCAAAACCCACGCATGGTACTATGTGCGACCCTCGCGAAACTCCTTCCAACCCTGGCACGGGTACAGGACCGGTGCATCGCACGTAGTTCCGACATGCCTAAAGCTCGCGGAGGACGGCAGGGACATGATGATGCGCGCTTACGAGTCGCTCGGCGTACCGGCAAATGCCCGCATTCGCCTGGGGGTTCCGGCGTCGTGAGGCAGCTGGGTCAATTTCCTCGAAGACCGGCTCGCGGATGCGGCTGTCTCCGCCAATGCGGTCGACGCGATCTTCCGACCTTGGGAAACCAAGACGCTCAAGCTGGCCCTCCCGAGATGCCGATAGGTAGAAAAGCGTTAACATTAACGCGTGCGCACCGCACTCGAAGCCGTCTCCGATAAACTGAGGGCTTTGCCCGCCAAACCAGGCTGCTATATCTACCTGGACGAGCAGGGTTCGATTCTATACGTCGGCAAGGCGCTCAACCTGAAGTCGCGAGTGCGCTCATACTTCCAGAAGTCGACGATTCACGGAAACCGGATCGCTCAGATGGTCTCGAAAATCCGCGACCTGGAATGGATCGTTGTGGACAGCGAACTCGAGGCCCTGGTCTTGGAATGCAACCTGATCAAGGAGCACCGGCCGCCATTCAACGTGCGGCTTCGCGACGACAAGAGCTACCCGTACATCGTCATCACGAAGGAGACCTACCCGCGTGTGATGTTCACAAGGAAGCTGCGCAAGGATGGCTCGAAATACTTCGGACCGTATTCAAATGCCGGTTCCGTTCGCGAAACACTCGGGCTCTTGCATAGGGTGTTCAAGCTGATCCCATGCGGGAAAAGCTGGACGGGCGAGCCGGTTCAGCGGCCCTGCCTGTATTTTCACATGGGCCAATGTCTTGCGCCATGCGCCGGGCTTGCCGAACCGAAGGAGTACGCCAAGCAAATCGAGAGCGTCCGGCTGTTCCTGAACGGCCGGCAAGACCAATTGGTCAAGGACATGAAGTTGCGCATGCTCGAAGCTTCGAAGAACCTCGACTACGAAGCGGCGGCTCGAGTCAGAGACGCGATTACCTCGATCGAGTCGGTACTCGAACGGCAGAAGGTCGTTGCCAGCTCGCAGAAGGACCAAGATGTTGTGGCTGTCGTGAAAGACGATCGGGGCGCGGCGGTACAAATGTTCTACGTCCGGGGTGGCAAGCTGATCGGCCAGCGGCATTTTTATCTGGAAGGCGCAGCCGACACGAACCCGGGCGAGACGGTCGAGGAGTTTGTAAAGCGGTACTACACCGATGCGCCTGAGATTCCCCGCGAGGTCTTGCTCCCGGTCGAAATCGAAGAGCGCAACATCGTTCAAACATGGCTGCGGCAAAAGCGCGGCGCGGCGGTGACAGTCGAGGTTCCGAAGGGCGGCGAGAAGCTGAGGCTCGTCGAACTCGCCGCGACGAACGCAGAGCTGGCCCTGCAGCAGATGCAGCAAGAGCAGTCGGCCCTGGAGGAATGGGCAGCGGCGGCGTCTGCGCAACTGCAGAAGACCCTGAGCCTCGACACCCCTCCCCACCGGATCGAGTGCTACGACATCTCGAACACGCAGGGCACGTCGCCCGTGGGATCGATGGTGGTTTTCGAGGGAGGTTCGCCCGCGAAGGACCAATACCGCCGGTTCAAGATTAAGTACAACCCCGAGTCACCTGACGACTTCGCGATGATGCGCGAGACGATCCTTCGCCGGCTCCGGGCTTATAAAGACGGCAACGAGCAGTTCCAAAGGCTCCCCGACCTGATGGTTATCGACGGAGGTCGCGGGCAGCTCGGCGCCGCGTTGAAAGCGATGTCCGATGTCGGCCTCTCCCTCCCCGCCATCGGCCTCGCCAAAAAGCACGAACTGATTTTCCGGCCCCCCCCTGGGGGCGGGGAAAGTTCTCTCGCCCCCGGAGCCTCACGTCTTCCTTGGGGTGTTGCATCGAGTGAACCCGGTTTCGGGGCAGAGGGTGGGGAATCGCCATGCCAAGCCCCGACGATCCATTGGTCAGATCCCGGACATGCCCAGACCGACCCGAGCCCGATCGAACTCCCGATGAGCTCGCCGGGCCTGCTTCTGATCCGGCGTCTCCGCGACGAGGCGCACCGGTTCGCGCTGTCCTACCATCGAAAGCTCCGCGACAAGCGAATGTTCGGCTCACCGCTCGACGAGATCGTGGGCGTCGGCCCCCGCCGGCGACGGTTGCTCTTGCGCACCTTCGGCTCGGTGCAAAACATCCGGAGGGCCACCGTAGAAGAAATCGCGAGCGTGCCCACGATGACCACTTCGATCGCGAAGCGGGTGAAAGATGCGCTGGACGACTAAGTTGACGGGGTTTGGTGGTTCAGGATCTATATGCAAGGTCGTGAGAAGCGAGCGGCAAAACGGTAATCTCGAGTGAGCATGGCCCTCGACCTGAACGAAGAGCGCGCGCCGTACTGCGCCCTGCATGAGCAGGGCTGTTTCGTTATTCCCAACCCCTTGCGCTCGCCTTCGACCAGCGCGGGCTTCGCGCATTCGCTGGGACGGGGGGACAACGGGATCACGATCGAGGAGGCGCTCGAGCACGTGCGCGAACTCTCGGCTTCGACCGCCCTGCCAGTCAACGCCAGACTTCGAGAATGGCTTCGCGGCTCGCCCGAAGGCGTCACCGAGAGTGTTCGCTTGCTACCGAGACCGATGTCTCGGGATTCTAATCGAGGATGGGACCTGAGTTGACCCGTATTCGATGAAACTCGCAGTGGAACGAATCGCTGCCGCCCGAAGGGCGGTGGATGAATCATGCCAGAACGTACTTCTCGTCGCCCTAACCGGGCCCGCTGACCGTGAAGCTGGGCCCGGACGAGGCAATCGGCCGCCTCGTCGCGTTCTAGAATGCGGGGGAATCCTTGTTCGCGCCCGCTGTAAAGGCCCATTGCTGACGTGGAGAGAATGGCTTCGGCCGTCGCGCCGACGCCGATCAATATTTCTACTGATGGGTCCGGATATGAACGTGAGCGAGCTTGCCGTGGCAGGGGGCACCGTATCAGCACCGGCTCAAGCCCCCTTGCAAACGCGGCTTGGTCGGGTTTTCGAGGATGCCGCTGCTGCGGTCATTCTTCGCTCGGGTAACCTAGCCAATTCTTCGATGCTCCATCTGGAGATGGGCCAACCTTGGACTATAATGAATATGTGGACCCAAACGCCACCCAATCGCTGAGCGTCGACCCGAATCGGACTCAGATGACAGCGGGGCCGAGCCTCAATGTCACCCAGACCATACAGCCGGTGCAGTGTCCGGTCTGCAAGACCTTTAACCCGGCTGGCGAGGGGTTCTGCATCGAGTGCGGCCTGATCTTCGAGAGCGCGCTGCCGGAGGACGCGTTCGCTGCGCCTGCCGTTCGGCGGCCCGGCCTTGTCGACGAGAACGGGCGGGAGCACTTCCTACGGCCGGGGGCGAACATCGTGGGGCGAGAGGGGGACATTCTAATTGTGGATTCGCGCGTCAGCCGCAAGCACGCCCAAGTGACCCTCGATGGGGCCGAAGTAACTGTGAAAGACCTGGGCAGCACGAACGGCACAACTGTTGCGGGTCAACTCCTGGAGCCCGAACAGTCTGCGACACTCGAAGCCGGCGGAAAGGTTCAGTTTGGTGGAGTGGAACTCACCCTAAGTGTGCCGGGCGAGGCGCAGGGAACGCAGGTTGGCGTCTCACGCGAGACGCAGACCTTGGATACGCCGCCCGTCGTCGAGCAGCCGCGCGCATTCTTGCGAGTAGGCGAAGAACGGCATCCGCTGAAGATCGGCGACAACACGTTGGGCAGACGCCCGGGCAATGACGTCGTGCTCACCGACCCTTACGCTTCAGGGTCGCACGGCAAGATCGAGGTCGAAGAGGGGATCTATTTCACCGACCTCGGCAGCACGAATGGCACGTTCTTGAACGGCGCTAAGATGGGCGCCAATGAGCGAGTGCAAATTTCGTCGAACGACGAAATCGTGATCGGACAGATAACATTGAGAATCGAAGATGCCTGAGGAGACTACCGCCGAGTTCGCGGCGGGCGACCTGGTCGTCGATTGGCCGGAACTGAGAGTCGTTCCGAAAGTGACTGTCGCCTGCAAGACCGACCTTGGCCGTGTCCGCGAGAACAACGAGGACAAATTCGAGTTCTATATTCCTGAGTCTGAAAACATGCTTGCGGCGCGTGGTAGCGCCTTCATCGTTTGCGACGGCATGGGTGGCCATGCGGCGGGCCAAATCGCCAGCGAACTCACCTGCAAGACTTTCATCGACGTGTACCTGCACCACTCTTCACCCGACCCGGTTATTGCCGCACGAGCGGCGGTCGAAGCCGCGAATCGGTTCGTGGTCGACGTGGGCCGGTCGGTGCCGGGCAGGAAGGGCATGGGGACGACGCTCAGTTGTGTAATTCTTTGCCAAGACCGGGCGATCAGCGTGCAGGTGGGCGATTCGCGGGGCTATCGGCTTCGAGACGGTGTTCTTGAGCAGATCACCGAAGAGCATTCCTTTGTGGAGGAGCAGGTGCGGCAAGGATTTATGACGCGTGAGGAGGCCGAAAGAAGCCCGTACTCCCACGTTTTGACGAGGGCGATCGGGGTGGAGGATCGCGCCGAACCACACGTCGCTGTCCACGACCTGCGCGAGGGGGACATTTTTCTGCTTTGCTCCGACGGCCTCACCAACCATGTGCCGGACCCACAAATGGCAGACATGCTGACCCGATTCGCCCCTGGCGAGGCGGTTTGGAAGCTCGTGGCAGCGGCGCTCGTCGATGGTGGCAGCGACAACTGCACGGCCCTATACGTCCGCGTCGATTCGATCGGCTAACGTTCGCGGAACGTGCCGCTCGTTCCATTTGTTGCTCGGTTTTGCCGTCGGAGGGTTGGAAGGAGGAAACGATGGGATCCAGTCGTTCTCCTCCCACCGGGTCGTCAGGCTTCGACGAGCATCTTGCTGAGCCTGGGCACGCCCACCGTTATGCTTCTTCGTCGATGCTCGTTAAAAAGTCCTCAACTTCTTTCAACTGGTGAAAGCCTTCGTGAAGGCTCCGTTCAGTAGCTTCTTCGTCCGTCGTCTTACTCAACGGTGTGTCACTCCTTGACATCCAACGGCTGTACAACTCGTCTAATCTGAATCCCAAACGTTTCTCACAATGCCCCGCGAGCTCGTCGTACAGTTCAGGGTTGCAGAGCCTTAGCCACGAAAGGTGCTTGCTTTGCTCAATCTTCTTAGCGATCAGGTTACATTCCTCTTCCATTGGATCATCACCCAGGAGTGGTTCATGTAAGGCAATTGCGTCTAACATATAAGCCACGGCGCGGAAGTCCTCGTGACTGGTACCCCATAATCTGACCACCCCTGAGTTTTAGTTTCCGTCTCAAGAAACAAGGAGACGCGAAAATGAACAGAGGAAAACGCTACAGCGAGGACCAGATCATAAGGGTTCTCAAGGAGA
>JBPCLO010000005.1:0-16583 GCA_051003155.1 Fimbriimonadales bacterium
CTATCGCCGTCCGCACCGAAGCTTGCAAGGACTAGCCCCTGCAAGCTTCATCGCCCAGCTTTCAATCACAATGCAGGAGGCGGCAGAACTAAAACTCTGACCTGGTCATTAAATGGGGACTAGCCACTCGTCAGAGTGTTGCATACTAATTCGAGCCAGACTCGTAAGGGCGTCGATAGCGCTTCTGCACTGGGGTGGCAGCGAAAGGGCTAAGGCATCGATATTCTGCAATGCATTGAGCTGAAGCCTCTGGCGCTTGAGGACCACGAGGGTGAAAGGTGTCAGACGACTGTTCATCCTACCTACCACATAGGGGACGCTTTATGTATTTCAATGAGAAACCTTAGTTTAACACCGCCCATCTTTGCATTTGGCGCCATGGCGGCGCTACACGCACCAGTCATAATCATAAATTAATGTGTGGTATCGCCGGTTATGTCGGCCCGAGAGAGGCCGTCGAGATTGTATTCGACCAAATTACGCGCCTCGAGTATCGCGGATACGACAGCGCTGGTGTCGCCTTCAAGTCCGAAAACGGTATCGGCATCCTCAAGCGGGCGGGCAAGCTTGCCAACCTTCGGGAACTCCTGGAAAAGGAGAAGCCGCAGGCACACATTGCGATCGCGCACAGCCGGTGGGCAACGCACGGCGGGCCAACCGACGAAAACGCTCACCCACACTTCGACCATTCCGACCGCATCGCCGTGATTCACAACGGGATCGTTGAGAATTACTATGAGTTGAGCAGGGAGTTGGCGGCCAAGGGACACGAGTTTCATAGTGAGACCGACACCGAGATCGCCGCCCATGTGATCGGCGAGGAGTACGCGGAGACCGGCAGCATCGTCGATGCCGTTCGGCGGGCGGTCAAGCGTCTCAAGGGAGCCTTTGCCCTGGTGGTTATATGCCTAGACGAACCCGATAAGATCGTAACCGTCCGCAACGCCAGCCCGCTCATCTTAGGTATCGGCGAGGGCGAGAACTTCCTTGCCAGCGACATCCCGGCCCTCCTCCCATACACGCGCGACGTGATCGTGATGGACGAAGGCGACTTGGCCGTGATTACACGCGAGGGAATTGCCGTCGAGGGTTCGGACGGCCTCGCAAAAACGCCCGAGAGGCTACGTATCGACTGGGACATCGAGGCCGCCGAGAAGGGTGGCTTCGCGCACTATATGATCAAGGAGATCCATGAGCAGCCCGATTCCATCAGGCAGTGCCTCGCGGGCCGGCTTATGGACGACCTGAGCGTACGGCTTCCGAACACGTTCGACGAGGCAACGTGGAACAGCTTCGACCGAATCATCATGATCGCATGTGGTACTGCTTATCATGCCGGCCTTCTGGGCGAATATATGATCGAATCGGCACTGCGAATTCCCGTCGAGGTCTATTTCGCGAGCGAGTTCCGATATAACGAACCGATCTTGCGGGTGAACGATCTCGTGATCGTCGTCAGCCAAAGCGGCGAGACGGCCGATACGCTGGCCGCGCTCAAACTCTGTACCGAGCAAGGGATCAAGACGCTCGGTGTAGTGAATGTGGTTGGGAGCAGTATCGCACGCGATTGCGACGCCGTCCTCTACACGCAAGCCGGACCCGAAATCTCGGTTGCAAGCACCAAGGCTTACAGCGGCCAGGTGGCGACGTTGGCGCTCATTACGCTCTACGCCGGACGATTGCGCGGAGCGGATCCGGCCAAGCTCGACGAGTTGGCCGCCGCACTGTCGAGAATGCCGGAGTACTTATCGAAGTGTCTGAAGCTGGACGAGACGACACAGGAGATCGCGAGGGCGATTCGGGACACGATTTTGATGTTCTATCTCGGCAGGGGAGCCGACTCGGCTGTCGCTCTGGAAGGCGCCCTCAAGATGAAGGAGGTCGCCTACGTGCCCACGCAGGAGTCGCCTGCCGGTGAGATGAAGCACGGCCCTCTCGCGTTGGTGGAGCCGGGCGTGGTTGCGGTTTTCGGCTCCACGAACCCGCAGACCCGCGAGAAAGTGATCAGCAACATCAAGGAAGTGAAAGCTAGGCGTGGCACAGTCATCGCCGTGGTGATGGAAGGCGACCCGCTCACGCCGCGAGAAGCCGATCACGTGATCACTATTCCGAACATCCCCAGCCACACTATCGCTGCAGCGGTCAGCGTGCTGCCGGTGCAGCTGTTGGCTTACCACGTGGCGCATCTACGTGGGTGCGAAATCGACCAGCCCAGAAACTTAGCGAAGTCAGTCACGGTGGAGTAATCGGCAACCGGCAAACGCAAAAACCGTTGTAAACTGGATATATGATTCGGGTGAGCGTTCTCGTCGTTGGTGCCCTGACACTTCTCGCCACTACTGCGCAGGACAAGGTGCTCAAGTGGTACGCAGCTGGCGACGAGGTCGGCCAGTGCGTCTACTCGATCTCCGCCGACTCCATCGTCTCCAAGTCTGATCTCGGTATTGCCGGCATAAAGCTCGCAAGCACCGTTTCGGGCAAAATCGTATCCGGCAAGATAACCGACTATGATCTCACCCTGAAGCAGCCAGGCATCGACCTCGTGATCGACGCCAAGAAAGGCAAGGCGAAGATCAAGATGAACGGCAAGACAGAGAATGCCACCTACAAGTCTGCTCTCGCTTACTTCGGAAACATCCATCCGGGAACGCTCGCCTCCGTTGCCCGGCTATATGACAAGTCCACTGGGGGCAAGCAAGCGATCGAGACGCTGATGCTCGACGGGGCTGTTTCCGTGAAATTCGAGGTCACGATCGGCAGCGCTCGGAAAGTGAAGGACGAGGTCGTTCAGGCTTTCAAGGCGAGCATCGGCGGAACCGGGATCGACCTGTTTATCGGAGAGTCAGGCGACGTGGCCGCGATGAGCATCCCCGCGCAGCGGCTCGACGCCATCTCGCCAGGCTACGATTCGCTGCTTGTCGACCCGGCGACCCTGTTCCAGGAGCTCAGCCAACCCACACTTAAGACGAGGACGTCGAAGAACGTCCGCACGCACATGCGAGATGGAGTGGCACTCGCCGCGGACATAGCAAGGCCCGTTGATGATGGCAAGTACCCGGCGATTCTAGTGCGCACGCCCTACGGGCGCGATGCCTCCATGATCGACGGCGCCTGGTATGCCAAGCGTGGGTACGTCTACGTTTCGCAAGACGTTCGCGGCCGCGGAGGCAGCGCGGGAGCGTGGAAGCCGTTCTTCAATGAGCGGAAGGACGGCTACGATACGATTGCTTGGATAACCAAGCAGCCTTGGTCGAACGGTAAGGTCGGCATGATCGGCGGCAGCTACCTCGGGTGGACGCAATGGTGGGCAGCGGCGGAGGGGCATCCGGCGCTGAAGTGCATCATCCCTCAGGTCTCGCCTCCCGACCCGTACTACAACATGCCCTGGGACCACGGCGTGCCGATGCTCTTCGGCGCGATCTGGTGGGGGCAAATCGTTTCGCAAAGGGAGATGCCCGCCGATCCTTTTGGCAACATGAAGAACTTCAAAAAATTCCTGACGCTGCCGATCTCAAAAGTGGATGATGCCGTGCTCGGGAAGAACATCCCGTTCGTAGACGACTGGTGGAAGCGCGAGACGAACTCGGCGTTCACGACAGCCGGCTTTTGGAAAGACGCTCCGAAGATCAATATACCTGCCCTGCATATCAGTGGCTGGTGGGACGGCGATGGCATCGGAACCAAGCTCAACTACGCCATGATGCGCAAGCTGGGCCGCAACAACCAGTACTTGATTTACGGGCCATGGACGCACCTCTTCAACACGACCTCCAAGGCTGGTGACGTGGATTACGGAGCCGGCGCAATCCTGGAGCTCAACTCGGTTTACTTACGTTGGTTCGACCGCTGGCTCAAAGACAAGCCGGTTTTGGATAAGCAGCCCAGGGTGAGAGTCTTCGTGACGGGCGCGAACGAGTGGCGCGATCTTCGGGATTGGCCCGACCCTCGTTCAAAAGAGATCACCCTGTATTTTTCCAAAGGGCCTGCCAACGGCGCGAAGAGCAAAGGGGAGCTGTCTTGGACCAAGCCCGGAAGCCAGAAGCCGGACCGATATACCTACGACCCGCGCAAGGCGAAGATCGACGTGGACGAACTCGCGTTGGACCCGGAGACTTCCAACATCACGGTGGACCTCAAGGCTAGCGATCGTGACGTGCTGCTTTACAGAACCCCGCCGCTAACACAGTCGGTGGACATGGGTGGGCCCATCGACATCGATCTTTACTTCTCGACCTCGGCCTTGGACACGGATTTCTTTGGTAGCGTTGTCGATATGGACCTCAAGGGGGTCATGCGGCTGATCGGCCTCCCGGGGAAACTGCGGGCCAAATACCGCAACGGGATGGACAGCCCGTCGCTGCTCAAGCCTGGCCAAGTCTACAAGATCACGTTGGCGCATTGGGACTCGGCGCACAGGTTCAAGAAAGGACATCGAATCGGAGTGCTGATTTCGAGCGAAATGTTTCCGATGTATGCGCGCAATTTAAACACCGGCGAACCGGTGGCCACCGCCAAGCGGATGGTGGCCGCACACCAGCGCATTTATCACGACGCGAAGCGGCCAACCGCTCTGAGGTTCCGGACGCTGCCGAAGTAGCTCACGTCAAGCAACCTCGGAAGGTGAAGATGGACTCTGCTAGCGAAATCCGCGCTCCCGGAGGGCTTTCGCAAGCAAGTGGTCGTCTCCGGCGAAACTGGCTACTTGGGCATAAAACTCGGTCTTTCTCTCGATGTAGAGAGGCATACAGACACTGAGAAAATATCCCCGCCCATCGTCCAGAACCAGATAGTTGATCATACCAGGCATAAGGGTGAGATTGCGCACCTTGCGAATTCGGTCCCAGCGGGCAAGTGAGCGCAGGCCCAGTGAATTGTAGCCTCTAATGCCCTCGGGCTCGACCATGATCCACCCGATTTCGTCCATGAGCTTCGCACTAAGCCACGCGACCGGGGCGGCAAGTACAAGAAGCGCGAGCACGATACTGATGATGGCGGGATCATCGCTCGGCTCCAATGCAAAGGAGAATGCGAGGGGAACAATGCTGGCCAAGCCGAAGAAAACTGCGACCGGCTGCCAGAGGTGTCGTATCGGGCCATAGTTCTCTGGGCTTACCGGTTGCATGCAGTGCAGTCTACTCGGCGACGGCCAAGGATTCCTCTCCATCGCGCGTGTATGCCGTTGGTATCATCTTCAAATGGCTTATAGGGCCCTTCAACGGCAAAGCGAAGAAGGTTGGGCAATTTGGGTGCCATCCCTTCCCGGCTGTGCCTCGCAGCGCGCTTACCGAAAGCGAAGCGATGGAGAACATCAAGGACGCCATTCGCGGATACTTAAGAGTCGCCCACGCGCTCCATGGTTCCGAGGAGGGCGTTCTGGAACGCCTTGTAGAAGTTCCAGGCGACATTGCCTAAGTAAGCTACGCGCCGGCGTAAACGGCGATGCGGCGGCGGTCTTGGGGACCCTCGAACTTCACGAAACCTTCGGTGAGCGCGAAGAGCGTGTGGTCGTTGCCGATGCCCACGCCGTTGCCGGGGAAGAACTTCGTGCCGCGCTGGCGGACCAGGATGTTGCCGGCTTTGACCTTCTCGCCGCCGAACTTCTTGACTCCGAGGCGCTGCGCCGCGGAGTCGCGGCCGTTTCTGGATGAACCTACGCCTTTCTTATGTGCCATTTCCTATTTCCCCGCAGAAATCTTCGTGATCTTGAGCTCGGTGAGCAGTGCGCGATGCCCCCAGCGCTTGCGAACGTTCTTCTTGGCCTTGAAGTTGAAGCCGTTGATCTTCTTCGCTTTCTTCTGGCGAACGATTTCGGCCTCGACCGACGCGCCGACGACGAACGGCGAACCCACCGTGGAGTTGTCGCCGCCGGTCATCAAAACTTCTTTGATCTCTACCTTTGCGCCCGCGTCGCCCTCCATCTTGTTGACAGTGATCACGTCACCGTCCTGGACCTTGAACTGCTGGCCGCCTGTTCTTACTATCGCATACATCCTAATTTCACCCTGGCGCGAACGCCCATTATGGCAAGTCGGCGACCTTCAAGTCAACCCGAAGGGTTAACTCTTCTTCGGAGACACCACAACCCTGCGCGCCGGTTCCTCTCCCTCGCTATAAGTCTCCACACCCTCGAAATCCTTGAGTGCATTGTGGATCACTCGCCGCTCATGCGCGGGGAGCGCGTCCAAAACAGCCTCCTGTTCGCGTTCGACCACGGCGGTCGCGACATCGACGGCCAACTTTACGAGCGCGGCCGCCCGGCTCGACCGGTACCCGCCCGCATCGAGCGTCAAGCGAACGCCGCCACCGAGCGTACGGCTCAGCATAGCGTTGGCGAGATATTGGAGAGAATCGAGTGCGGATCCCTTATCCCCCACCAGCCTCTCAACATCGACTCCGCCGAGCTTAAGGTTCACGTAGCGTCCGCTCAAGCCATCCACACTCGCAGTGATATCGAGGCCCGTCAATTCCAAAGCCTTCGCCAGCATCTCGAGAGCGGCTTTGCCGTCCTTGTCGGTCGCCTCGGCCTCGCCGTCCTTGACCTCAGGCTCGGCCACTCCCTCGACTTTGGGGGCGACCCTGGGCTTGCGGGCCGCAGGCCTGCGAGCGGGCTTTTCGGCCGCGGCCTTCTCGGGTTGGGGCGCGGCCTCTTCCTTGCCCCCAGCTGTCGCTCTCACTCGATAGTTCGTTTTGGCAAACAAGCCCTTGGCGGCCTCTTCGAGAACCTCGAATTCGCAATCCTCGCCGGGTACGCCGAGAGCTTCGGCGGCAGCGTGCTTTGCTTCGTCGAGTGTCCTTCCTGTTGCTTCTGCTGTTTGTGGCATATTCGTTATTCCCCCATTCATCTCTTCTTTCTCTTCTGTTGCTTCCCGGACTTCGGTTTATGAAGCACGGGCGCGCCCGTCTTCTGCTCCGGCTTCGGTGCGCCGTTGGTCACGTTCGCCGTCGGCACATCTTTGGGAATCATTCCCGCGAACATGCCGCGCTTCCCATCGTCGGGTCGCTCCACCAGCGGGGGGATCGGCCCGCGGTTGATCATGACGCTTTGGATGGTCGACAAGATGTTAAGGCCGATCCAGTACAGGATAAATGCGCTGGGGAACGGCAGCACTGTGAGAAACAATATCGTGAAGAACACGCCCGTCACGATGCCGATGATTCGCGACTGCTTCGCAGTCTGCGGATCGCTGACCGAAAGCATGGTCGTGGCGATCATCGAGAGGCCGTACAGAACTACGAGCGGAACATCTCGCTCACCCAGATTCGGAGCAAATATCCCGGGGAAATTGGCGGCCGCTTGCTCATTGATCCACAGGAACGTGCCGTTGTTGAAGTCGAACCGGTAGTGGCTCATGCCCCAGAAGACCCAGAGGAAGAAGGGCATCTGCACCAGCATCGGCAGGCAACTCGCCAGCGGGTTGATGCCGTACCGCTGGTACAGTTTCATCGTACGCTGCTGAAGCTCCGGGCCCTGGTACTTCTCTTGCAGCTCCTTGATCATGGGCTGCAGTAGCGCCATTCGCTTGAAGCCGATCATCTGCTTTCTGGCGAGTGGCCAAACGAGCGCCCTTACAATGATGGCGAGGAACAAAGCCGCAAACCAGTAGCTGAATCCAGGCGCCCTTTCGCCGCCGAAGAGATTGACAATAAAGTCAACGAATCGATAGCCGATAGTTTGGCTGCCGATTTTCTTGCCAATCTCGGAGGTCTTGGCCATCTCCGCCTTGCCGCGTGCGCCGATCGCGCTGCCCGGAGCCTCATTATAAATCTTTTCGAACTGCGTGTAGGCCAGAACCGCTTGGTTGAAGTTCTGCGTCTTAGCTGCCTCTCTCTGAATTTCGACACCCACGGCGAGTTCGACCTCGCGAGCCTTCTCTAAGGAGGCGCCGGTTCCGTCCTTGCGCAGCCGCTCGACATAGATTGGCCCGAGTTCGAGCACCTTCTTGCCATCGTTCTTCGTTGCCGCGTCGGTGTAGGTCTTCTCGACGTCGCCGACCGGCGCCTCCTCGGCCGGCTTCTGCACGAAGAACAGCATGTACCCCAGGTACACGACCGCGAAGATCAGCATCATCTGGAGGAAATTGGATTTTCTGGTGGGTTGCTGGCTCATAAGTTGGCTTTAGGGAACCGGGTCGAAACCGCCCTGGTTAAACGGATGACACCTGATAATGCGGCGAAAACCGAGCCAGCATCCCTTGAGCAATCCGAATTTCTGTATCGCTTGCAAAGTGTATTGTGAACATGTGGGATAGAATCTGCAGACTGGTGGCCTCCACCGAAACGCTCTTTGATAGAGCCGGATCAGGCTTGTACCGAACCATATTCCTGCTTGTTTCACTGCGGCAACTGAGCGAGCGCTTCTTTCAGGGCCCCCGCAATCTTTGCTCCGCGCTCTTTTGCTCCTTCTGTTCTAACTACGATCACCAGGTCCAATACGTTGGGGATATCCATCCCGCTCAGCGCCTCTCGCCAGCGGCGCTTGACGGTGTTCCTAAAGGCCAAACTACCGACCGCTTTGGACACGACGACCGCACATCTCCCTTCACCCGGTGACCAGATAATTCTTACGCTGCGCCCGTTTACCCGGCGCCCAAATTCAAAAATCCTGTCGAAATCGGCTTTCTTGCGGAGCCGCCTATCCTTAGGCAGCAATCCTGTGACGCCCTTTCTGGCGGCGTCGCTTAAGCACGTTCTGCCCATCGGTGGTCTTCATTCTCACGCGAAACCCATGGGTTTTCTTACGGTGGCGGTTATTCGGCTGATACGTTCGCTTCATCTGGAACTCCGGCTTTCTCGGGACTCCGCAGTATACCTCAAAAATCCTCGTTTCCTATCAGTCGCGCGAGGTATCGGGCGAGGAGGTCGTACTCCAAATTGACCCTGTCACCGGGTTGCCGATCGCCGAAATTCGTGCTTGCAAGGGTATGCGGAATGATCGCTGCGCCGAAGTCTGATTCCTTAGGATCGATCACGGTAAGGCTCACGCCGTCCACCGTGATCGCGCCTTTGTCCACAAGACACCGTCCGCCCTCCCCCGGCGCGCGAAAACGAAACGTCTCGCCCTCGCGGCCAAGGAATTCCCCGGTGGTGTCCACGTGCCCTTGAACGAAATGGCCTCCCAGCGGGTCGCCGACTCTCAGAGCAGCTTCCAGGTTCACGCGGCTTCCTGTCACGAGCCCGCCCAAATTGGTTCTGGAGAGCGTCTCTTGGGAGAGATCGAACGCAAGGCCTTCGCCCCCAAGGTGGGTGAGGCAACAGCCGTTCACCGAGACGCTGCCGCCGACTGGAATTGGGTACGGCAGCCCTCCCGTCACGACGAGACGGCTGCCCGGTTGCACCACTGTTCCGACACTGGACACTATTCCCGCGAACATCAGCGCTCGACCTCACCCCAAATACGAAATCCGTCGCCGAGGGGCTCCGCGTGCATGCCCCTCAGCCTCCACGCCGAATCAAGGGACTCGACTCCTTTGCCCTCTAGCCACGATATTCCGGAGCCCAGCATTATCGGAGCCACGTGCAGTTCGATTTCGTCCACCAGCCCCTGGCGGAAGAACGATTCCAGCGTCGCGCCGCCACCTTCGACCAGCACGCCGATCACACCCAGTTCGGCCAGGCTATTCAATATGCGCCCCAAATCGAACTCGCCATCCTTCACCGGGCAAGCCAGGTCCGTTCCCTGAGCACGTTTCGAGGTTGTGACCCGCAATGTCGGGGCTTCGCCGTCGGCGAAAATGCTCAGGCTGTCTTCCAGGACCCGCTCGGGGTCCAGAACGACTCTTAGATGCACCTCACCAGCCGCTTCGCGAACGGTAAGGGACGGATTGTCTTCCCGCGCCGTTCGAGCTCCGATCAGAACGCAGCCGAGCTCAGCGCGAAGCTCGTGGGCCCGTTTCCTTGCCTCCTGTCCGGTGATCCAGTTGCTTTGTCCGGAAGCGGTCGCGATCCTTCCGTCGAGCGTGATTGCCGCCTTGGCGATAACGTAGGGCCTGTCGAGTCTATGTCGGCCCATGAATACACGGTTTGCCTCAACGGCCTCCTCCGCCATGAAACCGCTTTCGACGACGACGCCGCCTGCTTTCAGCAGATCAGCGCCTCCTGAGGCCGCCGGATTCGGGTCCTCGGCCGCAAGAACCACGCGTCTGATTCCGGCTTCGATCACCGCTTGCGCGCATGGGGGCGTGCGGCCGTGGTGGGCGCAGGGCTCGAGCGTCACGAAGAGGTCGGCGCCTGTGGCCCCGGCACCTGCTTGTTCAAGAGCCACGATCTCCGCATGTGGCAGGCCGGCAGCTTCATGAGAGCCACGTCCGATGATCTGGCCATTCTTGACCACAACTGCGCCCACGCGAGGATTTGGAGTTGGGTATGACTGCTTGGAAAGCTCGATCGCTTCACGCATGAACCCGGCTTCAGATCGATCCACGCTCGTCCTTCTCCGTGCCCTCGGGGGGACCTACGCCTAGGAGGTTGGCGAAGTTGCCCAACGCCTTCTCCGCGAATTGCTGCCTGACTCGCCGCGCAATCAAGGCGGCGCCTAGAGCGGCCCCGAGCAGCGAGAAAGAGGTCACGCCGAAAAACATGGTTAGCCGGACCGCGTACGCTTTCCGCGCGGCGATCGGAGCATCCTTCTTCGGAGGTGCGCCCACGGTGAACGGGTAGCTGAAGAGAGCACCGAAGCCCAGCACGACAAGGACGATGGTTATGATGCGAAGACGCTGCAAACCGAACTCCTGAGGGCGTCGAGCCGCTCCTTCGGGTCTCCCGAGAAGGTATAGCTGCCCGAAACCAGCACGTTCGCTCCAGCGCGAAGCGCAACGGGAGCGGTTTCCGGGTCGATGCCACCATCCACCTGGATATGGTGCCGCGGGGCGGCGTTTCGCAAGGCTAACACTTTCGCGAGCGGCTTCCGGATGAACTTCTGCCCGCCCCAGCCTGGGTTGACGGTCATGACCAAGAGCAAGTCGACAAGGTCGAGAACTTCGAGCACCGTGTCTGCGGGAGTGCCGGGATTGATCGCGACGCCTGCCAGCATTTCGGCTTCGCGGATGCTCTCGAGAACTCGATGAAGATGTGAGCAAGCCTCTACGTGCACGGTGATCCGGTCAGCGCCGGCGTCTCTGAACGCGGCGATCTGCGTTTCAGGATGATCGATCATGAGATGACAATCGAAGGGCTTTTTGGTGAGCGGGCGCAGAGCTGCGACCGCATGAACGCCGAACGTAATGGGAGGTACGAACGAGCCGTCCATGACATCCATATGGATCCAGTCGCAATCCGCGGCGTCTAGTGCGTGCACCGCTTCAGCCAGTCGCCCGAAATCCGCCGACAGGATCGAAGGTGCGAGAATTGGCTTCACCTACCCTCCTCGAAAGTTCCGGTCATATTACCTTCGAGCTTTCTCGTGCGCCACAAGTAGTCGTCGAAGTAAATTCTGAACGTCGCGTCCTTACCTTTCCCTTCGATGTTCTCGATTTCGACGTAATCGCCTCCCGGCCTCGGCTCCTCGAAGACGACGCGGCGTTCGTCAGCGGCGTCGGTCATTTCGACCCGCACAGCTACGAAGTCGTTGCTGTCCTTCACGCGAAAGCGCAGCGTAAAGGCGTTCGGTACGAGGCCCTCTTCTACCTTGCGATCCGGAGTTTTGCGCTCCCCGCTAACAGTTAGCTCGATCGTCGTCTTTCGATCTACCCTTTCGCCGCGGCCCGGATCGCTCTTGACCACAGTGCCAATTTCGAAGTTCGAATTTATCTGTTGGTCGACCTTCTCGGCGACGCGCAGGCCCGCTGCCGTCAGCCTACGCTTCGCTTCGTCGACCGGTACTCCGCGAAGATCGGGGACGTCCACATGCGCGCTGCCCAGGCTGCGGATCACGCGAACATATCCACCCTCGCGCACGTGGGTTTTCGGAGCGGGGTCCATTGAGATGATTGTGTCAGGCTGCGGAAACTTCTCGTTGTACTCCTCGCGTTCCACGGCCACGTTGAAGCCCGTTGCCTTTGCCCTTTCGCGGGCCTCTGCCACCGTGAGGCCGACCAGGTTCGGAAGCTCGAGTTCCTTCTTCTTCGTCACGTTCAGGATCATCCAGCCGATCACGAGCGCGAAAGCCATACCGCCCAATACGTACACGACGGCTTTCAGCCAGCCAGGCACGTCGTCCTCGGGGTAATTCTTGTCCCTTCCCTTCGCCTTCTGACGCGCCGACGGTAGTGAGTATGCAGAAGGCGCTCGGAGGGGCGGCGGGGCGTTAGTCACCGCGGCCGCCACGGGCTCAGAACCGATCGGCCACGACAGTTGCTTTCCAAACCGCAGCCCGTCCTTTACCGCCCGAAGGTCTGCCAACAGTTCCGTGGCTGATGGATACCGCGCTCCACGGTCCTTGGCGAGACTTTTGCTGATGATTTCGTCCAAATACGCCGGTACGGCAGAATTTAGCGACCGGGCGCTGGGCGGCACCTCGGTCGTGTGCTTCGCAAGGATCACGCCCGGCGTCTCCCCCGAAAAAGGCAGCCGCGCAGTCACGAGCTCGAAAAGAATGACTCCAACCGCGTATACGTCGGAACTCGGACTCGGCAGTTGGCCGTCGATGACCTCTGGAGCGAGATACGGCGCCATTCGAGAAAGGACCATCGCCCCTGCCGTGCTGCTGCGGCTATAGCTCTCCCACAGCCCGAAGTCGATAACCGCCACACGCCCTTCGAGGTTGGTCAGCACGTGGTCTGCACAAAGGTCGCCATGCGGCAACCCGCGCAGCGCTGCGTGCTCAAGAGCCTCGCAGATTCCGATCCCGATCTCGCAGGCCACTGGCGGCGAAAACGGGGCGATTCGGCGAATTCTCTCGACAAGGTTCGAGCCTTTGAGCGCCTCGCAAACGAAGTATTGGCGGCCGTTGTGGTCCCCCATGCCGTAAACACGCGCGATGTTGGGGTGGTCTAAGAGCTCGGCTCGCTCGACGACCGATGCGAGCATCCGGATGAATTCGGTCTGGTCCGTGAAGGGATGGTTAACCATCCGCAGGCAGATTTCCATGCTACGAAACCGGTCGCGTGCCAGGTAGCTTTCGAATATCGCCGATCCGGCGAGCTTTTCCAGGATTTCGTACCGGTTCGAGATAACATCGCCGATCAAGGCTCATCGCCCCCGTCGCTCGGCAGAAAACCCAGCGCCACCGTGAGCACGGCCAGAATCCAGCCGAGCACAAGATTCGGGCCACTAATCGTGTTCGACCATTGGGCCAGGGCCTCAGGGCCCATGAAGACGAAGTACTGGTGCAGCGCATAGCCGCCCACGAGCGAGATGAACGCGAAGAACAGCGCGCCTGTACGGAGCAGACTCAGAGACCTCCTCCTTGGCTCAAGACCTCTTGCACGAGATCCGAGTCCACGCCTGTGACCAGCTTGCACTCGCCGATTCGGATGAGCAGAGCCATGGAAAGCTGGCCGTCGGTCGCCTTCTTGTCACGGAGCATCGTTCCTAACATTTTGTCAGCCAAACCCGCAGATGGCAAGGAGGCCGGCAAATCGTAGGACGCCGCAAACGCCTCGATTTGCTCGCGAGCGCCCAACTCAGTGATACCCAATCGCTCGCCAATCTCCGCCTCTGCCACCATGCCTATCATGACAGCTTCGCCGTGGAGCAGGTCTTCGTAGTCCAGCACCTGCTCGAGGGCATGGCCGACCGTATGCCCGAAATTGAGTATCGAACGGCGGCCCGTGCGTTCGAAGGGGTCCTCATCTATCACAGACGCTTTGGCATCGACGCAACGCTCGACGAGATGTCGCAGCGCTTCCGGATGTCTTTCCGCAATGGGCCGCCGCTCTCTCTCGAGCCACCCAAGGAAGCCCGAATCGAGGATAAATCCATACTTGAGCACCTCCGCCATTCCGTTGATAAACTCTCGGTCGGTCAACGTCTCAAGATGCTGCGGATCACACCACACGCTTTGCGGGTCATAGAACGCCCCGGCCAGGTTCTTGCCTTCGGGGATGTCGATGCCGGTCTTTCCGCCAACGCTCGAGTCCACCTGCGCGACCAATGACGTGGCGACCTGGACATAGCGAACGCCCCGCATGTAAGAGGCCGCGACGAACCCGGCGAGGTCACCGACGACGCCCCCGCCGAACGCGACGATCGTGCTCTCACGGTCCGCACCATGGAGCGACAGCCACGACAAGCATCGCTGCCACGTTGCTGCGCACTTAGTCTGTTCGCCCGGGGGCAGGATCAGGGTCGGCCCGAGGTTGCCGACGGCCGAGCGCTGGGCTCTCCAAACATTCTCGTCGGTAACGATAAAGGGCTTCTCGAGCGACAGCTCCGGCAGATCGCCGATGTTCACGTCGTAGGAACCTGAGACGCGGATCCTCGTCATGACATTCGTTCCGCGATGGATTTCACTTCGAGCGCCACGTCCATCAGGGAGTGATTATCCACGCGCAAATTGAAGTCGGCTTTCTCATAAACCCGCGACCTTTGCGTCAAGAGCTCTCGGACCGTCTCCGAAATGGGTGAGTCTGCCAAGAGGGGACGCCCCTTTCGCCCACGTGCGAGCCTTTCGCAAAGCAAACTTTCGGAAGCCTCCAAGTAAATGACTACCCCAATGCGCCGTAATAAATCCAAGTTCCCGGGTCGCAGTGGGGTGCCTCCACCCGTACTCAGCACCAACCGAGCCGTACCCACCAGCTCCTCCAGGGCGCGCGTTTCCATTTCTCGAAACGCTGTTTCACCGTCACATGCGAATATTTTCGACAGCGAACGTCCGGCAGCTGCCTCGATGATGTCGTCGAGATCGGCAAAGCGAAACCCGAGCGCCCTCGCCGCCTGTTTCCCGACGGTCGTCTTCCCGGCGCCCATCATGCCAATCAGAACGACGCTCATATGTTTAAAGACACGAGCGGCCGGAAGATATCTCCGGCCGCTCCACGAGAAGGAGGCTGCGTGGTCTAGTTGCCGCCGGAGCCTTCCTCTTCAATGATCGTCGGCGTGATGAACACCAAGAGTTCCTGGTTGTTCACCGTGCGGCGCGACGACTTGAACAGGTTTCCGATTATGGGCAGGTCGCTCAGGATCGGGTAGCGCTGATACGAGTTGGACTCTTGCTTGCGCGTCAAGCCGCCCAGAACGATAGTCTCGCCATTCTTAACCCGCGCGGTCACAAAGATCTGCTGGGTCGAAATGTCGGGAACGTCTGTGCCAAGCGGATTTCGGTTCAATTTGCCGAGCTCAGACACCGTTGGGGCAATGGTCATGGTGACCGTGTTGTCGGCGTTGATGCGTGGCTGGACCGAAAGGCCGCTGTTGACGGGAACCGGAGTGAGGATCGGTGTTTGGATGATTCCCGTGGGTGTCGCGATTGTTTGGGTCGTGATGATCCAGGTCACCAAAGTCTGCTGGATGAATGCCGGCTGGTTGTTGAGCGTCCGGATGAA
Source organism: Fimbriimonadales bacterium (assembly GCA_051003155.1). GTDB lineage: Bacteria > Armatimonadota > Fimbriimonadia > Fimbriimonadales > ATM1 > JACDEQ01. The sequence goes on from JBPCLO010000005.1 coordinate 15,420, forward strand.
CGGAGCGTTGACAACCGTGCCGTAACCCTCGAGCAGCAATGCGCGAAGCCTTGTGGTGAGGTTCCCTGTGGCGAAGCTTATGAAGAACGGGTCTCCGGTTCGCGCCTGGCTGCCGGGCGTGTTGCCGATGAATACATTGCCACGCTGGAAAAGCCAGTCGATGCCGAAGCTCTTGTCCACGTTATTCGTGGTCGTGATGAACTCGACCTTGATGCTGACCTGCCTCGGAGCGACGTCGAACCGGCTTATAAGACGCTCGAGCTCTTGGATGGCGCTGTCGGTCCCACGTACGATCAGGCTGTTGTCGGTCGGATCATAGGTGATCTGGTCGATGCCTACCGGAACGAAGCCCTGTCCGCCTTGGAGGTCGATGTTTCCACCTTGGCCGAACTGTCCGCCTTGCCCGAATTGGCCGCCGCCTGCTTGGCCGCCGCCGGCTTGGCCTCCGCCTGCACCAAGACCACCCACTCGTCCCTGGTTCGCTCCGCCGGGAACCAGTATGCCGTTACCGCCGTCCTGAGTTAATGGCTGCTGCATCGGCCCTGACGAAATCTGGGTGTTGACGATGTGAGGAGTGTTGTTCGCGATCTCCGGGATCGGCGTGTTCATCTTCTGGAACCGAAGAAGCGCTTTCCATTCGCCTTGTGCATCGACTTCCTGCCCATACATCAACTGAAGCATGTCTCGTGGGTGATAGTTCTTCAGGAAGATCTTCGAAACCACGGAGGGGGCCCTGACGGCCGGCTGCGGTGTTTCGACGACAGCCTTCTCTTCGGGGAAGTCGAACTTGCGCCCAATCACGAAGACACCGCCCGGATCTTTCCGTACAACGGCGCCTGCAGCGTCGCAAATGAACCGGATGGCCTCTTCGACCGTTACGCCCCGAAGGCCGAGCGTGATGCGCCCGTACGGCTCGCTCGACGGCTTGAATACGAACTGCAGACTTTGGCCGCTGCGGCTTGCCAGCATCTGCGTCGCGGCCGTCAGGTCCGCATCGGAAAGGTTCAGGTCGAACCTCTTGGGTTCCTGGCTATTAGCCACCAGGAACACCATCATTAATCCAATCAATGGAAGGAATTTACGCATGTCCTTCGCCTCCTTAGTTATTCTCGTGTGTAATTGTCATGACTTAGAACCGGCCGCCGCCGATTCCGCCGCCGCCGC
>JBPCLO010000006.1:0-97703 GCA_051003155.1 Fimbriimonadales bacterium
GTGGCGGCGCCTTCGACGTGTTCTCCATCGACATGGCCGATGTGTTCCTGAATGGTTCCGGCAATCTGGTAACCTTCACCGGAATCCATTCTGACTTGTCGGTCACTGTCAACGTCATTGGCCTAACGGATGGATCGACGCTCGATACCTACGCGCTTACAGGCATGACCGATCTCATCGCCTTGGAGATCTTGGATGCCGACCTCGTAGGTAACGCACTCCAGATCGACAATCTGACGACCGTGCCGGAGCCCGGCACGCTGGCCGTTTTGGCTCTGGGCGTTGCCGCATTGGCTCTTCGCCGCCGCAAATAGCAGGTAATCCTGCCTACTACAGAAGCGGCGCCTACAAATCGGCGCCGCTTCTTTAGTAGATGGCAATGCCAATCACGTTGGCACACGATGTCTTTAGAGTCGCTAGCCCACGGCACACGCATATCACTGGAGAGATGTGAACGCGCCGCTTGCGCCAAGCTTCTTGTAGCTTTTAGATGAATATGTTATCAGAAATCTGCTGTCCAGCCGAAGTTCGTCCAGTTCGGCCCGGCCGTGCGGGGAATCCCTCCGGGGTCACGCTAAAATCAACGCCCTCCCGAAATCGCCGAAGCCCACGGGGGCCGAAGGGCAATATCGCAAGGCGACCGATGACTTGAAGAACCTTTGGGCGACGATCAATTCGAACCTGCCGCCGGGACCGGGTTAACTCCGCTGCTGGGGATGCCCGGGCCGCACTTGGTGGCGGCTTTCACGTCGGATACCGGCGCGCTGATGTGCGCATTCACGGCGACTACGAACGCCGATGAGGACGCGCAACTTGCGCGGGAGCAGCGAGACGACATCTTCGACCCGATCCGCGCGCACTTGACGCCGCTCCCTGGCTCGACGCCCGCTCCTGTGCAGCTTTCGATCACGTGGGACGTGCCGCGGTCGAAAGCGCACCTGGTCTGGAGCGAGTCGGACAATCCGAACGTCGCGAACTACTCGGTTCGCTATCATCCCTGCCCGGTCTACAAAGCCAGCGAAGAGCAGACTGTTTCTTCGGTTCCGGCTGGTATGGAGGAGTTCTTTACGGACATCGGCCTGCCCGCGCCCGGCAGCACCGCGTGGTTCAATGTCTACGTCGTGATGACGACCGGCAACGCGAAGGGATCGAACGCCGTGAAGATTATTCGGCCCTAGAGCGGAGCATCGCGAGCGCACCTTCCCGGTCGCCCGGGTCGAGTCGGCCGTCCAACACGGCTTCGGTCAGCCTCTGTTTCGCCTTGCCGACATCGGGGCCCGAGGGGAGGCCGAGCGCATGCATGATTTCCGTTCCTGATAGGGGCGATTCGAGGGGTTCGTTTCGCGTGAGGGACCGCACGGCCGCGAGCTTTGCCTTGACGTCCGCAAAATCGATTCCTTTCGGCGCGGCGCGCAAAGACGCCGCATCCGCTTCGCAAACCGCGAGGAACGGCTCGAGGAGCGGACCCATGTCTCTGGTCAGCCGGCGAGCCGCAGGGGGCGTGAAAGGCACGGCAGAACCGAGTCGCATGTGGTTGCCGACGATCATACCGACGTCTGAAGCCGTCTTTCGGCTGAATCGCAGGCCCATCAGGGTATCGAACGTCATGTGTGCGCCGACTCTGTCGTGCCCCAAAAAGCGCACTCGACCGTCCGCCTCCACAGTTCGCGTGCGCGGCTTGCCGATGTCGTGAAAGAGCGCGCCGAGAACAACGAGCAGGTCGGGATTGCCCGCGACCTGGCCGACGACTTCGAGCGTGTGTTCCCAAACATCTTTTGTGTGATACGAGCCTTGGTCCACGCCGATGCCCTCAGAAAACTCGGGCGCGAACACGTCGAGCAAGCCGAGGTTCATGAGGTCGCGCAGGCTCTGCGAAGCGCTCGTCGCCAGAAGCATCTTGATGAGTTCATCCCGGATTCGCTCGCCGCTTATGACTTTCAACCGCTCCGCAGACCCCGACATCGCCTCGCCGAGGCCCGCGGCAAAGTGAAAACCAAGCCGGTTCTTGAACCGAACGGCCCGGAGCATACGCAGCGGGTCGTCGAAGAAGGTCGCGGCGGGTTCCAGGGGTGTGCGCAAGACTTTGTCTTCGAGGTCGGCACGCCCGACGCGGAGGGGGTCGCGCACTTCCTCGCTATGGAGATTTCGGAGCAGCGTGTTGACCGTGAAATCCCGCCGTAGAGCGTCCTCCTTCAGTGTAGCCGGCTCGACGTTGGGCTTCCGGCTCTCTTTGTGATAGCTTTCGCTGCGGGCCGCGACGATTTCGACCTGCCCGCCTTCGACACAGACCAAAGCGGTGCCGAACCTCGGGTAGGTCACCGGATGGATCGTCGAGACGCCTTGCTCCCACAAGAACATGGCCAAGTCCGCCGAATCACCTTCGAGAACGATGTCGATCTCCGACGGCGGAAGGAGACCGAGGAGCGGGTCGCGAACCGCTCCGCCAACAAGCCAGAGCCCGCCTTCCCACTTGGTCTCCAGAGTGGCCTGGGCGATGCGCTCGGCGGGGGTCACGTGTATATTATGGGGTCGGCGGGTTTGCGGGCTAATGTATCGGTGTGTTTTCTATCCTTTGGCGAAGGGCCTCTTGGCCGTGCTCCTTTTCTTATTGGGGCCGGTCAGGGTCGTCGGCCGTGTGCGGGTTCCGCAAGCCGGTGGCGTGCTTATCGTGGCAAACCACATTAGCGACGCCGACCCACCGGTTATGGGCCACGCGGTGCCCAGGACGGCGCACTTCATGGCCAAGTCGGAACTGTTCTCGATTCCGGTCCTGGGAGCGGTTATCAGGGCGCTTCAGGCCTTTCCCGTGAATCGGGGAGCGCCCGATCGTGCAGCTTTGAGAAGGACGATCCAGCTTTTGCAGCAGGGCGAGGCGGTCGTCATGTTTCCGGAGGGCGAGATCAGCGAGACGGGTAAGATGCAGCCCCTTTTGCCGGGAGCGGCGTTGATCGTGCGAAGTTCGGGAGTTCCGGTTATGTGCGCCGGGCTGGTCGGCACAACCAAAATAGTACCTTTCAAGGCGGTCGTGCCGCGGCCTGCCCTTGGCGGCGTTTATGTTCGCTTTGGCAAACCCCGAAGATTCGCAAAGGAAACGCCTCAGGAAGAGATTCTCGGTTGGATCGAGGCCGAATTTCACGCCCTGATCTTGACTCCAGACCCCGCGAAAAGGTGAAATGAAAGACGCGGGCGAAGCTCGAACGCCCGACCCATTTCGATGAGCAGCCCATTGCAATCGCCTGTCAAGAGCGCCGCGCCGGTGGCGTTGCCGCAGGACGAACCGGCCGTAACCGTCCACCCTTCAAGGCTTTCAGACTACTGGGCCTTGAGCAAGCCGCGGGTTACCATCCTCGTTTGGATAACCACGCTCTTGGGGATGGTGATCGCGGCAGGCGTTGCCGACATCCAGGTGGGCGGATGGCTTTTTTTCCACATGCTTGTTGGCTCGTGGCTCGTAATCGCTGCGGCCAACGTTTTCAATCAGGTCCTCGAGAGAGAGGCCGACTCCAAAATGCGACGGACGCGGACGAGGCCTATCGCCTCCGGCCGTATCGCGACCCGCGAGGGCTGGGCTCTCGGGGCGGTTTGGGTGATCCTCGGGCTCTCGCAACTGGCGCTTTTCGTGAACCTGCTTGTGGCCCTTTTCGGAGCCGTTTCCATCGCAGCATACGCCTTCGCATACACGCCGCTCAAACCGAGGAGCCATTTGGCGACGGCAATCGGAGCTATTCCCGGTGCGATTCCTCCCCTTGCGGGTTGGGTTGCCGTAACCGGTTCGATCTCGCTGCCCGGGATCATGCTCTTTGCGCTGCAGTTCTTCTGGCAGTTTCCTCATTTCTGGGCGATCGCCTGGTTGTTGCGCGAGGATTACTTCGCCGCAGGATTCAAAATGCTGCCGTTCCCGGGCGCCGACGGCAAATCTACTGCCCTGGCGACCCTCCAATACTCGCTTGCGGCCTGGCCACTTAGCTTCGCTTTCTCGGTATTCGTTTTGCAGCCGGTCGTTTATGTCCTGGGCGCTTTCGCCCTCAATCTGTGGATTACCCTAGCGGCGCACAGGTTTTGGGTATCGCCGGGCGATGCCCAAGCCAAGAAGGTTCTCAAGGCGAGCGTCGTTTACTTGCCGCTTCTCTTGCTTCTATTAGTTTGCTGCCTCTGACCGAAGGTGCCCGTAGGTACAATTTGAATCAGACCTTCCGAATGGATAAGACCAAGCTCAGCGGCGACGATTTGCCGGAGTCCGCGATTACCGGAAACGGCCATGGCAGTGGGCTTTCTCCGGACCAAGACGGCTCTTTTAGCGCGGCGCGACTCGGAATGTGGCTCGCGGTGGGCGCTCTCAGCATGGTCTTTGCGGCGCTTGCGGTGGCTTATGTAGCTCGGCTCCATGACAAGCCGAACTTCTTCTTCGAAGCCCCGTCGAGTTTGTGGGCCAGCACGGTGATCCTCGTCTTCAGCAGCTTTACCTTACACCTATCAGTTGCTGCGATTAGGAAAGGGGAGCAGAAGCGGTTTCGGCAATTTCTCGCCATCACGGTCGTCCTCGGGTGGCTTTTCATCGTAAGCCAGCTTTTCGCCTGGTTCCAATTGATGAGCAGCGGCTTCTATGCCCAGACCAACCCGTTCAGTGGGTTCTTTTACATCCTTACCTTCGTTCATGCGGCCCACCTGATCGTGGGAATCGTCTGGATTAGCTACCTGCATAGGGTTGCGGTTGCGAATGTGTTTACGGCAAAGCGCCACCTGGCCGTGGACCTAGGCGCCCTGTATTGGCATTTCGTCGACGTCGCCTGGATCGTGCTCTTCGTGCTCCTTATGTTTTTCTGAAATGATGAATGTAGACAGCCTCCGCCGCCTTCGTTTCTTTCTTTGGGGAATGCTGCTTGTTGCGGTCTTGACCATTGTCTCGGTTTACGTCCTGATGGGGGTCATGGCGAACAAGGCTATTATCGCCAGCGCAACGCGCTTGGAGCCGTTGGGTTCTGTCCCGGCTTTCGACTTCGCCACGCACTCCGGTCGGCGGATTTCGGACTCCGCGTTGGCCGGAAAGGTTTGGGTGGCTGACTTTTTCTTTAGCAGTTGCCAAGGCGTTTGCCCGAAAATGAAAGCGAGCCTTCGCGATGTGCAGAAAGCATTCGATGAGAGTCAGGACGTGAAGCTCGTGTCTTTTAGCGTCGACCCGAAACGGGACACGATCGAACGATTGAAAGTGTTCGCCAAGAAGTGGAACGCCAAGCCAGGGCGGTGGTATTTCGTGACGGGCAAGCAAGGGGAGATCAACAAGCTCGCGAACAAAGGGTTCATGCTCGGCGGAAGCGAGGTGCCGGGCGAGATTCTTCACAGTAGCAAGTTCGTGCTGGTGGACCAACAGGGGAACATTCGGGGGTACTACGACGGGACCGACGCGGAGTCCGTAAAGCAACTTATCGCTGATATCCGGACGTTGCGCGACACATGATCGCACTCGAAAACCTCCCCAGTATCAATGCGGCGCTCAATACGCTCAGCGCATCGCTTCTCGCTTCCGGTTTCTATTTCATCAAGAGGAAGAACATTCCTGCGCACCGAGCTTGCATGCTCGGCGCAGTCGCCTCGTCGATAATCTTCCTAATCGGCTACCTCACATACCATTTCAATGTCGGAACGACGCGATTTCAGGGTGAAGGCGTCGTGCGGCCGATGTACTTTACGCTACTCCTGACACACACGATACTCGCCGTTGCCATCGTGCCTCTTGTCATCACGACCCTGTACCGCGCGTTAGGGAGCCGATTCGAAGCCCACAAAAGGATCGCTCGCTGGACCCTACCGCTATGGCTCTACGTCTCTGCGACGGGAGTCCTGGTCTATTTCATGCTATATCACTGGTTTCCTGGCAAGACTTAAGGGGACTTTGTACAAAACATGCACAAAATCCTCACCGTTTGCCCGGTGGCCCTTGACAGGACTCGTTGCGTTGCGGCTAACATGAGAAGTCCGATTCTTCACCCGTCTTGGCATGCGCCCACCGAGACAGACTTCGATGGGTTTCGCAACGGCTAATGCTGAGAGAGTGTCGGCCGACAATTAGGCAAGGAGTTTTCCAGGCCTTTTTTTAGGGCCGAGTTTCGGGAGGGAGCAAGATGCCGCAGGTCTTTAGCAAGAGCAGCAACGTACTGGCGAGGTTGACCTTCATCGTGGGAGGCCTCTTGCTCGCGGTTGTTGTTTTGGTCGGTGCGAACGTGACGTCTTACACGCACAGGCTCGGAGTGGCGCTCGACCAGCCGGCCCCATTCAGCCATAAACACCACTACCGAGAATTGGGAATCGACTGTCTCTTCTGCCACACTTCGGCCGAAAAGACGGCCATCGCCGGCGTCCCCGCTACGGAGACCTGCTATACCTGTCACTCGCAAATCTGGACGAACAGCCCCCTCTTGCAGGTCGTCCGCGATAGTTATGAGAAAAACACTCCTATCGAATGGAACCGTGTCAACAACGTTCCAGATTTCGTCTACTTCGACCACAGTGTTCATGTAGCGAAGGGAGTTTCGTGCTTCACGTGCCACGGCCGGATCGATAACCAAAACCTCACTTTCAAGGAACACGCCTTCCAGATGAAGTGGTGCCTGGACTGTCACCGCAACCCGGAAGAATTCGTGCGGCCGGACGCTGAAGTTTTCAATCCTGAATACCATTACGGGCCTGACCATGCGCAACTCGGCCGCGAATTAGTTGAGAAGCGAGGCATCGTGAAAGAGCAGCTCGACGACTGTTCGGTGTGCCACCACTAATGGACGATAACGGCAAAGGGCATGGCTTGGACCTGTCGGCGATCCGGGCGAAGCTGGATAGCGGCGACGGGCAAATCACTTGGCGGAGCCTCGAAGAGCTCGCCGAAACGGAGGAGTTCTCCGAGTACTTGGAGAGGGAATTTCCGCAGCAAGCCGCCCCTTGGCGCGAAGGAATGGATCGGCGCCAATTTATCAAAATCATGGGCGCGTCCCTTGCAATGGCCGGACTCGCCGCCTGCCGTCCACAGGCAATCGAGAAGATCGTCCCGTACGTTCGCGTCCCCGAGGACCATATACCCGGCGAGGCGGTTTTTTATGCCACGACGTTGACCCTCGGCGGCTTTGCCTACGGTGCGCTTGCCAAAGCTAACGACGGCAGGCCAACGAAAATCGAAGGCAACCCTGAGCATCCGGCCAGCCTCGGCTCGTCTAACATTTTTCTCCAGGCCATGGTGCTCGGCCTGTACGATCCGGATCGCTCGCAAACCGTTCTAAACGTAGCGAACCCCGGCACTTGGAATGCTTTTTATTCGGCGGTCCGGACGGAAATGGACAGACAAAGGACCGTTCGAGGAAGCGGGTTGCGCATTCTCACGGAAACGATTACCTCGCCGACCATTGCCGCGCAGATGAAGCAACTGCTCGAGGAGTTCCCGGAAGCCAAATGGCACCAGTACGAGCCTGCCAACCGTGACAATGTCCACGAAGGCGCGGTTCTCGGATTCCACCAACCCGCGGACGCGATCTACAGCTTCGACAAGGCTGATGTCGTTGTCTCACTCGACAGCGATTTCTTGAACTCTGGTCCAGGACACCTGCGTTACGCTCGCGATTTCGCCGCCAAACGCCGCGTTCGACTGGATAAGAAAACCATGAACCGGTTCTATGCGATCGAGAGCACTCTGACCGTGACCGGTTCCATGGCCGACCACCGCCTCCCGCTGAAAGCAAGCAGTGTTCTAGGAGCGGCGAGTTTCCTCACAGCAAGCCTGGGCGTTGGTTCGGACGTGCAAGCGGTGACGGAAGAGGAGCGCCGCTTCCTAATCGCCTTGGCCCACGACCTCGAACAGCATCGCGGCCGCAGCATCGTCATCGCCGGCGACCATCAACCGCCCGCGGTCCATGCCCTCGCCCACACCTTGAATTCGATCCTCGAAAACGACGGCGCGACGGTGAGATACGTCGAGCCAGTGGAAGCAAACACCGATTCGCAAGCCAAATCGATTGTCGAACTGGCCAACGCGATGGACAAGGGCGTCGTCGACGTTTTGCTGATCCTCGGCGGCAATCCGGTATTCACCGCCCCGGCGGACTTGGCGTTTGCGGGCAAGCTTCGGAAGGTGGCTTTCAGCGCGCACCTTAGCCTCTACCGCGACGAAACCTCCACCTATTGCCGCTGGCACCTACCGATGGCTCATGAACTGGAAGCCTGGGGAGACGCCCGGGCATTCGACGGAACGGCGTCGATCACACAGCCTCTGATCGAGCCTCTTTATGCAGGGCAGTCTGCGATCGAGGTGTTGGCGGGAGTTCTAGGAAAGCGGGAATCGGGCTACGACATCGTGCGGCGCCAGTGGCGGCGCAGCGGCCTTGCGGAAGACGTGTCTTGGAATCGCGCTCTGCACACAGGCGTGATTCCCAATACCGCCAGGGCGTCGAAGGACATGCGAAATAGCCCGGGCGTGCGCCCAGGTCCCGTACGCGAACCTGCCGCCGGAATCGAGATCAATTTTAGGCCCGACAGCACCATTTGGGACGGCCGCTTCGCCAACAACGCGTGGCTCCAAGAGCTGCCAAAGCCGGTTCAGAAGTACACCTGGGACAGCGCGATTCATATCGGCCCGAAGATGGCCGAGAGGCTGAAGGTCCACGACAAGGCGGGTGCATTGGGCGGCAACGTCAAGGTGCCGATGGGCCAGATCAAGTATGGGGGGCGCACTATCGTCGCGCCACTTTGGGTAGTGCCTGGCCAACCCGACGACTCGATCACCGTGCACTACGGCAACGGCCGCAAGAAGGTCGGAAACGTCGGCCACGACATCGGTTTCGACTTCTACTCGATTCGAAACTCCTCCGAACCGTGGATCGGCACCGGCGTCGAGCTAACGCTGACCGGCGAGACCTACCAGATGGCCTCCACGCAGCACCACCACAATATGGAGGGCCGCGACTTCGTCAAGACAATGTCCGCAGACGAATTCGCCCACGACCCTGAGCATGCCATGGGCCACGTCCATGGGCCGCAGGAAGAGATGTCGATGTACCCCGAGCGGCCGTACAACGGCAACAAGTGGGGAATGTCGATCGACACCAGCATCTGCACCGGGTGCAGCGCGTGCGTGATCGCTTGCCAGTCCGAAAACAACATTCCGACGGTGGGCAAGGACCAGGTCAAAAAGGGCAGGGAAATGCACTGGATCCGGGTCGACCGCTACTTCAAAGGCTCCCTCGATAACCCGGCGATGCTCCACCAGCCGGTGCCGTGCATGCACTGTGAGCAAGCTCCCTGCGAAGTCGTTTGCCCGGTCGCGGCAACCACTCACGGCTCTGAAGGCCTGAACGAGATGGTTTATAACCGTTGCGTTGGAACTCGGTATTGCTCGAACAACTGCCCCTATAAGGTGCGCCGGTTCAATTTCAGGCATTACTCCGACAACGTTACGACGGAGGTTCCGTCACCCAACGACGCACCTGTGCTCAAGCTGGTGAACAACCCCAACGTCACCGTTCGCGGACGTGGCGTGATGGAGAAGTGCACCTACTGCGTTCAGCGCATCAACGAAGCTCGCAAGACGGCGAAGAAGGAGAATCGCGCGATAGAGGATGGCGAGATTGTCACCGCTTGCCAGGCCGCTTGCCCGGCGCAAGCAATCGTTTTTGGCAACCTGAATGATGCGGAGAGCAAGGTCTCCAAGCTGAAGGCCCAGCCCCACGAGTACATCTTGGTGGAAGAGCTCAATACGAGGCCACGAACGACCTACCTTGCAACGGTGTTGAACCCTAATACCGAACTGGCGCCAGCGGCGCCAGATGGAGAGGGTCACTAAGACGATGGACCTGAAGGCCGACATCGAGCACCCCAAGCGGATAGCCGTCGAAGAAAAGTTCCTCGAAGGCGACCACGACTACGCGACGATTTCGGACAAGATCGGGTCGATACCGCTTTCACAGCACCAGCCGCGCCAGTGGTTCATGGTGTTGGGCGCAGGCCTTCTGCTCCTGATGACGCTGCTCACGGCGGTTGGCTACCTGCTACTCGTCGGCGTCGGAATCTGGGGCGTCAATATCCCGGTCGGCTGGGGATTCGCGATCGTCAACTTCGTTTGGTGGATCGGAATCGGCCATGCGGGAACGCTGATTTCGGCGATTTTGCTGTTGATGCGTCAGCGTTGGCGAACGTCGATCAACCGCTTATCGGAAACGATGACTCTCTTCGCGGTCATGTGCGCGGGGCTCTTCCCAATTTTGCATCTCGGCCGTCCGTGGATGTTCTACTACCTGTTCCCGTACCCGAACGCTTTGGCCCTTTGGCCGCAATTCCGCAGCCCGCTCGTCTGGGACGTTTTCGCGGTTTCAACCTACTTCACGGTGTCGGCCGTGTTCTGGTACGTCGGCCTCATCCCGGACCTCGCCACGCTCCGTGACAAGGCCAAGACTAAGCTCGGGAAAGTGGCTGCGGGCGTCGCGGCATTGGGGTGGCGCGGGTCCGCCGCTCACTGGCACCGATACGAAACGCTCTACCTCTTGCTCGCAGGAATTTCCACTCCGCTCGTCGTTTCGGTTCACTCGATAGTCAGCTTCGACTTCGCGGTTTCGCTCCTGCCCGGTTGGCACACCACCATCTTTCCGCCCTACTTCGTCGCTGGGGCCGTGTACTCCGGGTTTGCGATGGTTCTTACGCTCGTCATTCCGATGCGAAGCTGGTATGGCCTCAAAGACATGATCACGATGAAGCACATCGACTGGATGGCAAAGATCATGCTTACGACCGGCTTGATCGTGTTTTACGGCTACTTAATGGAGGCGTTTTACGCTTGGTACAGCGGAAGCCTTTACGAGTGGTTCATGATGAAGAACCGCATGACGGGCCCGTACTTCATGTTCTACTGGGCGCTCATCTTCTGCAACGGCCTGGCCCCCCAGATTCTCTGGCTGAGAAAGGTTCGGTACAACCTGACGCTCCTGTGGATCATTACGCTCATCGTGAACCTCGGTATGTGGCTGGAGCGCTTCATCATCGTCATCACGAGCCTTCACCGGGACTTCCTTTCTTCGTCGTGGGGCATGTTCCTGCCCACCATCTGGGACGTTGCCGTGTACCTTGGCACCTTCGGGTTGTTCCTCACCGGCATGGTCTTCTTCGTTAGGTTCTTGCCGATGATTCCGATGTCGGAAATGAGGCACTTGTTGCACTTACAGAAACACGAGCGCCACGAAGAAGAAAAACCTGAGGTTGCAGGGGGTGTGCATTGAGATCGGCGACTAAAGCCCCTTCGCTCTACGGGTTGGTCGCGCAGTACGAAACGCCGGAGGAAATACTCGTGGCCGCCCGAATGGCCCGGGAAGCCGGATACACCAAGATGGACGCCTTCACGCCGTACATGGTGGAGGGCCTCGCCGAGGAACTGCGGTCTCGTGACGACCGCGTCACCTGGATTGTCTTCGGGTGCGGCATGATAGGGGCGGCGCTCGGCTTTCTCTTACAATGGTGGGTTTCCGCGGTGGATTATCCCATGAACATCGGCGGGCGTCCCGACGTAAGCTGGCCGTCGTTCATCCCGGTCACTTTCGAATGCGGAATCCTAGCCGCCGCGCTCGGCGGGCTGGTGGGAATGCTGATGCTGAACGGACTCCCGTTGCCGTACCACCCGATTTTCGAGGCCCCCGGCTTCGAGCGCGTAACCCGAGACCGTTTCGTCCTGTGCATCGAGTCTGCCGATCCGAAGTTCGACGCTGGCGAGACGAGAGAGTTCCTCGAGAGCACCGCGCCCGAAGGCGTCGAGGAGGTGAGGCCGAAATGAAGCGCCCCAATTCCATCGTTTCGGCAGTGGGCCTGGCTATCGTCGGCGCTATGGGATGCCAGCGTGACGATATGTGGTACCAGCCCAAGGTCGAAACCTACGAATCGAGCGACTTCTTCGCGGGCGGGCAGGCCAGCCGGCAGCCTGTCGGGGGAACGGTGGCGCGAGGCAGCCTCAAAGAAGATTCGCTGCTCTTTGCGGGCACAACCAATGGAGCGCAGAGTCCGGTTTTTCCTTTCAAGATCACCAAGGAAGTGTTGGAGCGCGGACGAAACAGGTACGAGATTTTCTGCCTGCCGTGCCACGGAAAGACCGGCGACGGTTTGGGCATGGTGGTTCAGCGCGGTTTCAAGCAGCCCGACTCTTTCAGTTCCGAGCGCTTAAGATCGGCTTCACCGGGTTATCTCTATCAGGTTCTGGCGAAGGGATACACGGCTGCGAACGGCGGCAAAATGATGAGCGGCGCTGGCAAATACGCTGGCAAGACGGACTACGTGCACCCTGCGATCTACAAGAAGAACGCGGTCGAGGACAGCTGGGCGATGGTCGCTTACATCAGGGCCCTGCAGCTTAGCCAGCACTCGGATTTCGGAAGCTTAGCGCAGGAGGATAGGGACAAAGTGAACAACCCACCCAAGAAGGAGCCGGCGAGTGGACAACACTAGCGCCACGGCGCCCGGCCTCGGCAAGCTGCAGATGATCGGCGTCGCGGCGGCGATTGCCGGCATCACCATGTTCGTCTTGGGCATTACCGAGCCGCACATCTACCAGTCCTACATGTTCGGTTTCATGGTTTGGATGATGCTGACCGTCGGCTGCGTCGGCATGATGATCCTCGTTCACGTTACCAGCGGCACTTGGGGCTACCCAATGATTAGGTTCTTCGAGGCAGGCGCCAAGGCGCTGCCTCTGATGGCGCTGCTGTTCATTCCCGTGATAATGTTTCTGCCGCAAATTTTCCCTTGGGCGAACGCAGATATCGTCGCCAAGAGCGACGTGCTTCAGCATAAGCAGCACTATTTGAACCCGACGTTCTTCGGGATTCGGGCGGCAATCTATTTCGGATTCTGGATGCTCATCACCTGGATACTATCGGGTCTCGCTAAGAAAGAGGATCGAACCGGCGACGAAACGTATTTTATCAAGCGAAGGAACTGGGCCGCGCCCGGCGCCGTGTTCTTCGTGCTCACGATGAGCTTCGCGATGACCGACTGGATCATGTCGCTCGAAGAGTTTTGGTTCTCCACGATATTCGGACTTCTGACGGTCGTGGGAAGCGCGCTTGGCGCCACCGCGGCATGCGCTTTGTATCTCATGAGCCTGTCCAAGTGGCAGCCGTTCGAGCGCCTGCTCGACGTCAAACAGTGGCGCGATATGGGAAACCTGCTTCTTACAATGGTCATCCTCTGGGGGTACATGTCGTTCTCGCAGCTGCTGATCATCTGGTCCGCGAACTTGCCCGAGGAGATCGTCTATTTTGTGAAGCGCCGTGATGGCGGTTGGCAGGTGTTGGGAACCGCCCTCGTCTTCCTCCACTTTCTGCTGCCGTTCTTGCTGCTTCTTTCCAGTAGGCTGAAGCGGACGGCGTGGATGCTGGGCGCCACGGCGGTGTTCATTTTGGCGATGCGCTTCGCCGACATCGTGTGGATGTTGATTCCCTCGATGGGACGAGGCTTCCACTGGACGGACCTCGGCGCGTTCCTCGCGATCGGCGGCGTATGGCTGACGTTGTTCGCCTTCCAGCTCAGGCAGAACGCATTGCTCCCGCGATATAGTCTTATCCCTACGGAGGCGCTGGAACATGCGTGACGGCAACAACAATCCGCCCCCGGAACCTACTGCGTCGCCGGATCCACTGTTCGACCCCCTGCACGAGGTCCCTCCGGTAAAAAGCTTGGGCTATGAGCCGCGCGATTTTCTGGGCAGACGCGCATTGATCTATTTCGGACTCTCTCATGTGATCGGTTTGGCGATCGTCCTGTTCCTCACATACCTTCTGTACATCTTCTTCGCGGAGCGAATGCCTGTTCTCGAAACGTCGCCGCTCGCGGACGATGTGAGATCGGAGCCCGTCGCCCCTGTCCTCCAACCGGAGCCGGGTATCGATATGGCTAAATTCAAGGTCTCCGAGCAGGGGCGTGCCGACCACTACGGATGGGTCGATAAGGAGAAGGGCATCGTTCATATCCCGATCGAGCGTGCGATCGAGATCACCGCGCAGAAGGGTCTTCCGTCGAGGAAAAGAACGAAGAGCGAGGAGGACCGCTGATGAAGCCCTTTGCGATCACAAGTCTCTGCCTGGCGATTACTGCTGCTTTCCCCCAGATGCCGGACATTGAATTCAAGCCGGAGCCGAGCGTCAACATCGCCAAAGAGATCGGACTGGATCAAAAGCTCGACGGCCAGGTGCCGCTCGACGCAGCGTTTACCGACGAGTCGGGTAATCCGGTCACATTGCGCCAATACTTCGGCAAGGGGCCCGTCGTCATGGCGCTCGTTTACTATAAGTGCCCCAAGCTTTGCAACCAGGTGCTCAACGGCCTTCTTGCGACGATGCGCGTGATGAAGTTCGACGTCGGCAGGGAGTTCGAGGTCGTTCTGATCGGGATCGATCCTCGCGAGACATCTGAGGTGGCTGCCGCAAAGAAAAAGAGCTACATGGAAAGCTACGACAGGCCGGGCGCCGAGAACGGGTGGCATTTTCTAACCGGGCAGGAAGTACAGATCAAGCGCATTGCGGACGCGGTGGGTTATTGGTACAGGTTCGATGAAAAAATGAACCAATATGTCCACCCTGCGGGACTCATGGTTGCGACACCTGCCGGAAAGCTCGCGCAGTACTTTTACGGTATCGAGTATTCGCAGCGCGACCTCGTCTTCGCGGTGATGGAGGCGTCCGAGGAGAGGATCGGCAGCCTGGTCGATCAGGTGGTGCTCTACTGCTTCACTTACGACCCGGCGAGCGGCAGATACGGCCTTGTTGTGATGCGTGTGCTGCGGGTGATGGGAATTGCTACCGTGCTGACCCTCGGCGCACTGGTTTTCGTGTTATCCCGCCGAAATCGTGGAAAGCTCGGTTCTGCTTCAAAAAACGGAGTCATAAGAAAGGAAGTGGCCGAATGAACGCCATACCGGTGTGGCCCGAGCAGGCGTCGAACTTCGCTCACGAAATGGATCTCCTCTATATCGTGCTGCTCGGTTTGACGGCCTTCTTCTCTGTTATCGTCTTCGTCCCCATCGTGATCATGGTCTCCAAGTACCGTCTGGGCACCAAGGCAGATCGCAGTCACCCACATCACCACAATCTGCCGCTGGAGCTAGCTTGGACGATCATCCCCTTCCTGATGGGGATACCGGTGTTCCTGTGGGCGTCGAAACTCTTCGTCGATATGTACACTCCCATCGATGCAAAGAACTCGCTCGAGATTAGTGTCGTCGGCAAGCAGTGGATGTGGCACCTTCAGCATCCGACCGGCCAGCGAGAAAACAACGAACTGCATATTCCCTTAGGACGACCCGTGAAGCTTATGATGGTCTCCCAGGATGTGATCCATGCCTTCTATATTCCGGCCTTCCGCATCAAGAAGGACGTGCTTCCCGGCACCTACCACACACAGTGGTTCATTCCGACGAAGGTAGGAAAGTACCACATATTCTGCGCGGAGTTCTGCGGCACGAAGCATTCCGAGATGACCGGCTCGGTGTGGGTCATGGAGCCCGAGGACTATGAGAAATGGCTAAAGGACGAGCAGTGGGGGATCAACAAACTCACTCGCTCGACGAGCATGAAGGTCGCGGGTGAACAGTTGTTTACGGAGCTCGGTTGCGTGGCTTGTCACGGCAAGAAAGACGATCCTAAGAATGTCTCGCTTGCCCGCATTTTCGGGACACAACGAATGCTTTCGGATGGCAGGCGGGTTGTGGCCGACGAGGATTACATCAGGCGGTCGATCTACGAACCCGATGCGATGAAGGTAGAGGGCCACGAGCCGATCATGCCGAGCTTCAGGGGACGCGTGGACGAGCAGCAAGTCCTCCAGGTCATCGCATATATTAAGTCGCTCAATAGAGATGAACCAAGAACAGGGAGCGCGCAATGAGCCAAGTAGCCGAATACCCCGGCCCCGGAAGCCTCTCCGAAGGCCAGAACTATCTGAACGCCGAGCACACGGTCAAGTCGTGGCTTCTCACGGTGGATCACAAGCGAATCGGCATCCTCTACTTAATCAGCATCTCGATCTTCTTCATTATCGGTGGGGTGATGGCGGCGCTGATCAGGTTCGAACTGCTGACTCCCGCCGGCGACTTCATTTCGTCCGACGCCTACAACAAGGCGTTCACGATCCACGGCGTAACCCTGATCTTCTTTTTCCTCGTACCGTCGATCCCCGCGGTCTTGGGCAACTTTCTTATTCCCATAATGATCGGAGCGCGCGACGTCGCCTTCCCGCGCCTAAATTTGGTCAGCTGGTACCTGTTCGTCACCGGCGGCATATTCACGCTTTGCGCTTTGGTGCTGGGTGGCGTGGATACCGGTTGGACGTTCTACACGCCATACAGCAGCTCGTTCTCGAATACGGCGGTCGTGCTGTCTGTAACCGGCATCTTCATCGCCGGATTCTCTTCCATCGCAACGGGCTTGAACTTCGTCGTCACCATTCATAAGATGCGGGCGCCCGGGCTTACTTGGTTTCGCCTGCCGCTTTTCATTTGGGCGCACTACGCCACCAGCATGATCATGGTCCTCGGAACTCCGGTGCTCGCGATCACGCTGTTCCTTGTCGGAGTGGAGAGAATCGGTCGAATCGGCATTTTCGACCCGGCCCTCGGGGGAGACCCGGTGCTATTCCAGCACCTCTTCTGGTTCTATTCGCACCCCGCTGTCTATATCATGATCGTGCCGTCTATGGGCGTTATGAGCGAGCTCATGGCATGTTTCTCGCGTAACCGGGTATTCGGTTATGACTTCGTCGCCTACTCCAGTCTCGCGATAGCTGCGCTCAGCTTCGTCGTTTGGGGACACCACCTGTTCACGAGTGGCCAGTCGATCTATGCGGGGATGACATTCTCGATCCTCAGCTTTTTGGTCGCGATCCCGTCCGCGGTGAAAGTCTTTAACTGGACGGCCACGATGTACAAAGGAACGGTCGTTATGGATTCGCCGATGCTGTTCGCGATCGGCTTCCTCGGACTCTTCACGATCGGGGGGCTGACGGGACTGTTCCTGGCCTCACTCGCCGTCGATATTCACCTGCAGGACACGTACTTCGTAGTCGCCCACTTCCACTATATCATGGTTGGCGGGGCGATTATGGGCTTCATGGGGGGGCTGCACTTTTGGTGGCCCAAGATGACGGGGCGCATGTACCCGGAAACGTTCGGCAAGCTGTCGGCGCTTACCATCTTCATCGGATTCAACCTAACGTTCTTCCCACAGTTCATCATGGGTTACATGGGCATGCCGAGACGATATCACAGCTATCCCGAGGAGTGGCAGGTTTACCACGTGCTTTCGTCGGCGGGCGCGTCCGTTTTAATTGCGGGTTACGTGATGACGATCGCTTACTTGGTTTGGTCGCTCAAATATGGCGAAAAGGCAAGCGCGAATCCGTGGGGCGCGAAGGGGCTCGAATGGCAGACCTCGTCGCCGCCGCCGACCGAGAACTTCCACTTCAAGCCCGTCATAAGGGAAGAGGCGTACGCTTACGAACCGGCGGCGGAGGGCCAGGAGGAAGCTCATGAGCTCGCATAGCGAAGCGATCGATGCAGGCCATGAGGGACACGACCCGCATCTGTCCCACCAGTTCGAGGACATGGTTCAGCAGAACGAGGCCTACACGGTCGGGATGTGGGTTTTCCTCGTCACGGAGTTGATGTTCTTCGGCGGTTTATTCGCCGCCTATATCATCTATCGCGGTAAGTTCTCCGCAGGATTCGTCGAGGCGCACCATCATCTCAGCGTCCCTCTGGGCGGCCTCAACACCGCCGTCCTGCTCACCAGCAGCCTCTCGATGGCGCTCGCCGTGCGCAGTTCAATGCTCGGCAAATGGAAGGCACAAATCGGCTACCTCCTCTTCACGCTGGGTTGCGCGATGGGCTTCATGGTGATCAAGGCCATCGAGTACACCGACAAGTACAACCACCATTTGATACCGGGGCCCTCATTTGACACCACTGCTTTCAAGCATGGCGGAGTCGAACTTTTTTACGGCCTCTACTTTGCCATGACCGGCTTGCACGGGATCCATGTGGTCATCGGCATTCTCGTGATCTCGGTCCTGATCGTGCGGACCTACATCAATAGGCATAAGAACATGGATTACATGCCGATCGAGATGACCGGCCTCTACTGGCATTTCGTCGATTTGGTTTGGATATTCCTCTACCCACTCCTCTACCTCATCGGGAGGACATAACAGATGTCGGGACACGTCGTACCTGCTCGAATCTTCGTCAATGTTTTCATCGTCTTGCTCGTGCTGCTCGGCGTCACGGTGTGGGTCGCTTACCTTGACCTCGGCTTCTTGAACACGGTCGTGGCCATGGGTATCGCGATCTTCAAGGCTTTGCTCGTAATCCTATACTTCATGGACTTGCGGCGCAGTTCGAAGCTGACACAGGTTTGGGCAGGAGCGGGCGTTATTTTCCTCTTGACGCTTTTCGCGCTCAGCTTGAACGACTACATCGGCCGCCTATTTAGCTAAGGCTTCCCAAAGACAGCGCGCGGCGAGTCTCGTCGTGATATCGTGCTGGTCGTTGGGTGGCGACGCCTCGTAGATCCCGAACGTGCGAACCTTCGGGTCTTTGAAGAGGCGCCTCAGAATCGGAAGGACTTCTCGTGAATACAGGCCGGTCGGGTGCGGCGCGCTCACGCCGGGGGCCTCTGCCATTGCGAATGCGTCCATATCGAGGCTCAAATCGATAGCGTCGCATGCTTGGAGCGACGAAAAATCCGGCGCGTCGTCCTCGGCGAAGGCGACCGTTCCGCCCTTTGCAATAGCGTAATCGAGGTGTAGCTGCGCGTTCGACGGACGCTGAACCCCATACCAGAAAGCGTCCTGTCCACGAACTCCCGTTTCCAGCGCTCGCCAGAAAGATGTTCCCGAATGCTGGGTTTCGGACGCGCGTACGTCGAGGTGGGCGTCCAAATTAACAAATCCGGTTCGGCCGCTCTGCATGAGCGCCGCGATGGGTGAATAGCCCCAATCATGGCCGCCTCCTAGGATAACGACGCGTTGAGCCCGTCCAAGTGCGGCCGCGATTGCGGTCGTTGCAGTTGCGTGGTCGTTTTCCAGACTGGACGACATCTCGAGGTCACCAAGGTCTGCGATCATAAGCCCGGTCGTTGGAGGAACGAGCCGGTAAAACCAGTTTCGGATCACGTTAGGACCCGCGGCGGCACCCGGCCGGCCACGGTTTAGGGTGACGCCTCGATCATCCGGAAAACCAAGAATCGCAAGGTCCCAGCGCTCCTTGTCGAGTTCCGCGAAGGAAACCTCTCGCGCTACGTCGCCGAGGCGAGGGTCATGCTTGTCACCTCGGGAGAACATCAGTCCGGCCTGGTGAAGAAACCTCAATCCAAACCACCCACTGCCAGCTCGACCTCGGCCACGATCGTCGCTAGATCGAGGCTCTGAATTTCGCGGCTCAGCGAACGATCGTCGTGGATCGGAAGGACCTGTTTCCGTACGGCCCGGCACGCGGCGAGCGTTCCTGCACCCGGCTCATGCTTCTGGATTGCTCTTCTACAATCAAGCGCCTGCGCCCCCACAATGAGCTCGACCGCCAGCACGTTGCCCGTGTTCTCGATGACCTTGCGGGCGTGCAGTGCGGCGTTCATGGCCATCGAAACGTGGTCCTCTTGATTTGCCCCGGTCGTGATCGAATCGACGCAAGACGGGTGGCAAAGCACCTTGTTCTCGCTCACCAGGGCAGCCGCCGTGTATTGGCAGATCATCAGGCCGCTGTTGAGTCCGGGATCGGGTGTTAGAAACGCCGGAAGGCCCCGGCTGTAATCCTTGTTGAGAGCCCGTTCGGTGCGCCTTTCGCTTATGGCGGCCAGTTCCGAAACGCCGATCTTGAAATAATCCAAAGCCAACCCGACAGGTTCGCCATGAAAATGCCCTGCGGATATCACCTCATGGCCTACCACCAGCGGATTGTCGGTCACGCTTCGCAGTTCGATTTCGACAACGTCGCGCGCGTGCGCTATTGCCTGTCGCGATGCACCGTGGACCTGTGGGGCGCACCTGATAGAGTAAGCATCCTGAACTTCGTGACAAGCTTGGTGGCTTTCAATAAGTTCACTATTTTGAATCAATCTTGTAATATTAGAAGCTGAATCGGCTTGATGTGGGTGTGGCCGCAAGGCATGAACGTCAGCGCGGAACGGTTGTGCAGAGCCGAGCATCGCTTCCAAATTCATCGAGCAGGCGATGTCGGCGGCCTTGGCGAGAATTTTGGCCTCCGCCATCAGCAAGGCGGCAATTGCGGTGTGCACATGGGTTCCATTGATAATCGATAGGCCGCCCTTGCTGCCCAGCTTCAGCGGTTCGACACCAGCCTCGAGCAAGGATGCACAGACCTGATCGTTGTCCATATCTGTGTAAACAGGATGCTCGTCCCCGATCAATGCCATGCCGAGGTGGGCAAGGGGGGCGAGGTCGCCGCTAGCTCCCAAACTGCCTTGGCAAGGGATAAAAGGCAGAATGTTGCGATTCAAAAGGTCACAAAGAAGCTCTGCGGTTTCTGGGCCAACGCCGCTCGCACCCCTTAGATGAGATGCCGCGAGTAGCAACATTGCCGCCCGCGTCTCTTCCTGGGCAAGGGGGTCGCCCACGCCGACAGCGTGTGATCGAATAAGGTTCACTTGTAAGCGAATCGCGTCCTCCTGCGGGATCCGTTCCGATTTGAGTGCACCGAAACCTGTGTTGACTCCGTAAATCGGATCGCCGTCCCTCTCCAGGGTTTCGAGGATCTTGCGCGAGCCACGCGCCTTCGCCTTGGCCTTGTCGGAAATTGCCACGGTGACGCCTCCGGCAACCCGCGCGACGTCCTTGATGCTCAGCGGCCCGCCGGTCAGAACGACACTCTTCATCCTCGTTGAGGATACCGGCTCAGTTCCTGGAAATGAATTCGGAGAACTCCTCGGCCACCGAAGGATCACCACTCACGGCGTGCTCCAGAAATTGGGCCTCGAGGACGGGGATGAGTTCCGTCAGCCGCGCCGAAGTGTCCGTGAGCTCAAGCAGGCGCTGCTTCGCGATCGTCGGCATGTTGATGAATCCGGCGATCGCGAAAGATAGGGCAACCGGGTCGTCGGGAAATTGGACTGTGATATTTACGTCCTGCCTGCCGAAAATGCTCCGCAGATGAAACTCGAAAGCTTCCTTCGCCCGCGAAAGCAGGCCCCGATTTTGGTTGGACTCGGACCATTCCATCTCGACTATCGGCTCCACGTAGCCGACGAGGTACGGCTTAGAACGGTCGAACCGCCTGACGCGGAAGCGCCTTTCGCCGACCGCTACCAAGTCGACGCGCCCGTCCGGAAGCGGCTTGTGCTCGACAACCCGTGCGGAGGTCCCGACGAGGTAAGGCTCGGCATCGGTATCGATTTCGCTGCCTTCCCGGATGAGAACCACGCCGAACGGACGGTCCAGCTCCAGGCAGTCGCCGATCATTTTCCTATACCGCTCCTCGAAAACGTGGAGTGGCAGCGTTTGGTAGGGCAGCAACACCGCGTTTAGCGGGAAAAGCGGCATCTCTTCAAGTTCAGAACTCATGCGGCTACGTTAATTGTATCCCAATTTAAACGGGAAGGCCCTCGTCCATTAGAACGAAGGCTTTAGCATCCACCGTATGCGTAATCCCGTTTTTCCCCTTGCTGGTCTTGGGGGTGCCCGGGACGATCAACAAGCATTTTCCGGGTCTGACCGTCGGATTTCAGACGCATCCGGTCATAGGAATTGGCTTTGTGCCACGCAGGTGCACGATCGTAACTTCCATCAAACAGCGATCAACGGCGGGTCCGCGTACGATGCCGCGTGCACGCAGCCGATCGATCTTCAAGGGAACCCTTGCAGCGAGCCGCCCGCCGGGTGGCCGACCGATGGCTATTGGCAAACTCCCAACCCTAGCCCGGCGCCGGAGGTAGCCATTTTTTTCGGCCTCGCCTTGTGATACGTGGGTTCCACTGCCCTAGAGGGCCAGGTTGTTGTGCGCGTGCCAATTGGAGTCAACCTGGCAGGCTATCTAGACAATTACTATCTAGACAATCAGAGGAGAAGAAGGATGAGAGAAATGTACTTTGCAGCAATCTTGGCAATCGGCATCCAGCAGCTTCCCGAAGTTACGCGGATTGGTCGCGACGAGTTGGTGCTTGCGCCGGGCTTCGTTATCAAGGGCGTGGACGATATCGATGGTTCGACTTGGTTCATGGTCAGCGGTAGCTCCACCCGAGAGGTGGACGGAGCCACTATCCTGCTGGACGCTAGGCACATGGCTGATACGGACGACCCCGCTGACGGCTGGCGAAATACCCCGCCACAGCTCGTCTCAACCGAAGCCGCCCCTTGGATTCAGCGACCTTCCAATCGGTGAGAAGACCAGACGCGATTATAACGGAGGGACAGCCGAGCTCCACTCGTACGATGGACCTATTCTTTGTGGGGCGAGAGTAGTCTACAGGGGCCGCCCGGCGCAGGGCGAGCCCGACTGGCTTTCATCGGATCCGAACGGCGATAAGACGGTTTGCGAAGGGCCAACCAGGCGGACCCTCTCGAGAGTACGCGGCCTAAAGCCCAACTAGCAAACGATATGAACATCGGCGGTACACAAGTCGGCTCGGTCAACGGCCCGGGCGGCGAGCGGCTCTTCGATCCGGTCCGCTACTGCCAGGCGCTGAATCCCGAGCTCTCGACGAATGATTTGTTGGGTACGGCCAGCTTCACTTCAGGCGGCGAGCTCGTCGTAATTCCGCTAGCCGCGAAGAAGCTAAAAGACGGCGGGCGCTGGATACAAACAACCGATATCAGTTTGGTTAAGAACGGCAAATGGTATGTTTCCTACGCTGGGCTGCAGGACGCGCGCGGCAGTTAGCAACGCTCATGCGTTGGAGAGCCCTGAACGCCGAGGCAATCCCGCTTGACCGAGACGAACGTTGAACACATGACTCTCGTCCAGGGGACGGCGTCGATTTTGGCCCAGCCATCGGTATAATCGAACCCTGTGGGGTCCAATGTCGTCAACATTGGGAACCATGCAGATGCAGATGGACGATCAGCACACAACCAGCGCGGCAAATTTGCAGCTAAAAGTTAAGGAACTGGAAGAACGGCTCGCGCTTAGGGACGCGGAATTAAAAGACCTTCAGCAGAAGTCGGGGACTGCGATTGCGCGCCAGTCGCCGGAAGCAGCCACCGACATCGCGCCGATCAGCGAATTAGATACAACCCTTCGGCGCCTCGTGCAGAGGATTGCGATGATTCTCCAGGCCGAGAAGGTCGTCATGATGTTCTTTGAGCGGGAATCCGGCGAACTCATGGGCATCCCCCCGTCGCACGGTGTGGACGAGGATGTTCTTGGTATGTTCCGCTTGCGCGCGACGCACGGCATCTCCGGTGAGGTCTTCCGCGAAGGCAAACCCGCGATTTTCCACGATGCTATCACTGACCCGAGGGCGCGGGAAGACCCCTTTTCGATTTTGCACATCCGCAACGGAGTGACGGTGCCGCTGGTCATCGAGAAGCGCGACGAGGAGAACCGCGTCACGGACCGGCAGACGATCGGTGTGCTTCATGCCTTCAATAAGCGCCACGACGAGGATTTCAACGACGAGGATGTGCGGCTCCTCGAGCGGATGGCGAAGAGCGCCGCCTCGATTATTGCGAACCTGCGGCTCTATCAAGAAATCGTCGAGGAGAAGGAGGAATTGCTTCAAACGCTCGAGAGTCTTTATGCGGGATTGGTCCTCGTTACGGGCGAGGGCAAAATCGCGCAAATGAACGCGAGCGCGCGGTCGATCTTCGCCGTAAACGGCGAAACGACCGGTAAGCGCGCGAACGAGATTATTAGAGATAAGCCCATCCTCGACCTCATCGAAGGAGCACAGCAAAGCGGCCGAGAGGGAGAGCAGATCGAGGTTGCCATCCACGCTGAAGGCCGGCCGGAGCGAATTTATGTCGTTCAGGCTGCCCAGGTCAAGAACGAGGACGGCCGCCTAATCGGAACGGTCGCGATTCTAAACGACGTGACCGAGCTCAAGAATCTCGAGAGGATGAAGAGCGCGTTCGTCGCCACGGTTTCGCACGAATTACGCACCCCCCTCACCGCCATCAAGGGCTTTACGAGCACTCTATTGATGGACGACAGCTTCCCCGAGGCCGATCGGCGCGAGTTCTACACGATCATCGATCACGAGTGCGACCGATTGACGCGCCTCATTAACGATCTCTTAAACATCGCTCGAATCGAGGCCGGCGAGAGCCTTAAGCCTACGTACTCCGAAGTCGACCTCAAGAAGCTTTGCCAAAAGGTCATCCTCATTCAGAAGCAAGCGACACACAAACACCAACTGGTGATGGATGCGCCGGAAGAGTTCCCGAATATTATCGGCGATGAGGACAAACTCGACCAGATCGTTACGAACCTGATGGGCAACGCGATAAAGTACTCGCCGAATGGCGGGACGGTTACGCTGCGATTGGAGGAAGATGGCGACGACGTAATCATCGGCGTCCAAGACCAAGGCTTGGGCATTCCGCCGGAGCACGTACCTAAAGTGTTCGATCGGTTCCATCGCGTACACACGGAGGACAATCGGAAGATCTACGGCACCGGTCTTGGTCTATTCTTGGTCAAACACTTAGTTGAGCAACTCCACCTCGGCAAGGTCTGGGCCGAATCCGAGCTGGGAGTCGGATCGACCTTCTGGGTACGGCTGCCGAAGGAACTCGACGTGGAAGAAGCCGAGCGCCTCAACGCGTAAGAGGTAAATTCCATGCAGTGATCGACAGGCAGCTTCTTCGCACAAATCCGGACGCCGTCCGTGAGGGTGCCAGGCGCAAAGGCATCGAAGCGCCGATCGACGAACTCGTTTCGGTGGATGCCGAGTGGCGCGAGGCGACCACGTTACTCGAGTCCCAAGAAGCCGCTTCGAATCGAATGAGCAAGTCGATCGGAGCGCTAATGGGCCAAGGGAAGGAGGGCGAGGCCGAGGAGGCGCGGGCGTCCGCGGCGAAACTCAAGGCTGAGCTTCCTCGGCTTCAAGAGAGGGAGCGGGACTTACGTATGCGCATGGAGCATCTCGATCTCCAAATTCCAAATATTCCGCATCCTACATCGCCGGATGGAAAGGATTCGTCCGAGAATGTGGAGATAACTTCTTTTGGGCACAAACCCGCGTTTGATTTTGATCCGCTTCCGCATTGGGATATTGCCGAAAAGTTCGATCTGCTCGATTTTCAGCGTGGGACGAAGATTGCCGGCAGCGGATTTATCGTTTTCAAGGGAATGGGCGCACGGCTCCAACGCGCGTTGATCAATTTTATGGTCGACTTCCATTCTGAACATCATCGATATACGGAGATATATCCGCCATACTTGGCTAATCGTGAATCGCTTATCGCAACTGGCCAGCTGCCAAAGTTCGAGCTTGATCAATATCACATGGAGCGCGATGATTTATTTTTGATCGCAACGTCCGAAATTCCTGCGACGAACCTACACCGCGATGAGATTCTCGACGCCTCCGACCTGCCGATTCGTTATGTTGCTTTTTCAGGTTGTTTCCGGCGCGAGGCGGGAGCCGCGGGTAAAGACACCCGGGGCCTGCTCAGGGTCCATCAGTTCGATAAGGTCGAAATGGTGAAATTCACCACACCGGAAACGAGCTACGACGAATTGGAATCGCTTCGCGAGAATGCGGAAAGCATTTTGCAAGCTTTGAAATTGCACTACCGCGTTGTATCTATCTGCACAGGCGACATGAGTTTTTCAAATGCCAAGCAGTACGATCTGGAAGTGTGGGCGCCGGGGGTGGGGCAGTACTTGGAAGTCAGTAGCGTGAGCAATTTCGAGGACTTCCAGGCACGTCGGGCGAACATCCGCTACCGCCCGGAACCGAGTGCGAAACCCAGGTTTGTTCACACGCTCAACGCGAGCGGGGTCGCATGCCCAAGATTAATGGCGGCGCTGCTCGAAACCTACCAGCAGCCAGACGGAAGCGTAGCAATTCCCGAGCCGCTTCGAGAGTTTATGGGCGCAGATCGGATTGCATAAGACGGTCGTGTTCGGCGTCGTCCATCGACTCCAGCTTCCTTAGGAGCTCCAGGCTATCCGTCACGCGTGTCTTGGCCCATTCCTTCCGGGTTCTACCTTGCAAAAACCTGATCTTCTCTTCGCGCGTCTCGGCAATCAGTTGGGGTACGGGCGTGGGCTTCCCGTCGTCGTCGATAGCGACCATCGTGATGATGCAGCTGTTGGTATGCCTCGTGGTTCCCTCGTGGATGTTCTCCGCATACACCTCGATGCGCGTTTGCACGCTCGCCCGGCCGGCAAAGTCTACACTGCCCACCATATGTACCAATTCCCCGACCTCGATCGGGCTGTGAAAGTCCACCCGGTCGAAACTTGCGGTGACACATATCTTCCCAGCAAACCTGCTGGCGGTTACGTATGCTACTTTGTCGAGCAATGCAAGGATCGCACCGCCGAAGACCTTGCCGAGAAAATTTGCATTGCCGGGAGTCATCAGCTCCGACATTTGAACGATGGTGGATGACGGTGTTCGCGTTTCCATATAGGTTCAGGCGGATAGTACTATTTTGGAAAACTCGTCGGCTATCAGGCTCGCCCCGCCCACCAGGGCGCCGTCTATTTGACTGCTCGCGAAAATCTTCGCACAGTTGGAAGCTTTCACGCTGCCACCGTAAAGGATCCGCACTTGGTCTCCGCAAGCAGAATCGGTAATTGAGGCAACCTCGTCGCGAATCAACCCGCACATCCTCGCGGCCTCGTCGGCGTCGCAAACGTTACCGGTTCCGATCGCCCAAACGGGCTCATAAGCAATTGTGAGGTTTGAGCACTCCTCCGGCGCGACGCGTTCTAGAGCCTTGGCTAACTGTTCAGCGACCACTTCATCCGTTCTGCAGGCCTCTCGCTCCAGCGCCGTTTCGCCGACACACAGAACGGGCACGATGTTCGCGAACACCAACGCTGAAACTTTCTGAGCTACAGTCTCATCCGTATCGGAAAAATACGACAGAGGACTCGGAGGCTCGGATCCGAATCGCCCGCGAGCCTCACAGTGGCCCACGATGCAGTATCGGCACCCGGAATCAACCAACATTCTGGGCGAAACTTGTCCAGTATATGCTCCCTTGTCTAACCAGAACACGTCTTGAGCCCCAAGCGCCACAGGCGTATGGGCCAGCGCCCGTCCAAGGGGCTGCAGCGAAACGAAGCTCGGACAAATCACGACGTCGACCTCGGGTCTTTGTTTTGCCGTGCCCAACACGGCCTCGACCAAACTGCAGCCCTCCGGCGTTGTGAGGTTCATCTTCCAGTTCGCGACAACGAGTCTTCTTCGGCCCATGAAAATCCCCGGCGGGTAAACTTCTCCCGTGAAACAGGGAGGTTTCTATGGCGACCATTGTAGCCCTTGTGGGTCGTGAAATTTTGGATAGCCGCGGGACGCCGACGGTCGAAGTGGAAGTGACCCTTGCCGACGGTAGTTTCGGGCGGGCGGCAGTGCCGAGCGGCGCCAGTACGGGAGCGCATGAAGCCGTCGAACTCCGCGACGAGGACGCGACGAGATACGGCGGCAAGGGTGTCCAGAAGGCAGTCGCGAATGTCAACGACGTGATCGGCCCGGAAATTCTCGGTCTCGAGGGGCAGGAGCAAAGCTTCGTCGACGAAACCCTGATCGGCCTAGACGGCACGCCGAACAAGAGCCGCCTAGGGGCTAATGCTATCCTCGGCGTCTCCCTTGCTGTTGCGAAAGCGTCCGCGATTTCCGCTGGCCTACCTCTATATCGTTACGTCGGAGGCACTGCTGCAACCCTTCTCCCGGTCCCGCTGATGAACATCCTGAACGGCGGCAAGCACGCTTCGAGCAACGTCGACATTCAGGAATTCATGATCGCCCCGGTCGGCGCAGAAAGCTTCGTCGAAGCTCTCAGAATGGGGACCGAAGTCTACATGTCCCTCAAGAAGGTACTTGGCGGCAAGGCCTTGCTCACCGGTGTCGGGGACGAGGGCGGTTTCGCCCCAAACCTCGAGACGCAAGAGCTTGCGTTCGATTACATCGTGGACGCGATCCAGAAAGCGGGCTACGAACCCGGCAACCAAGTCATGGTTGCGGTCGACGCCGCAAGTTCGGAGTTCTACGAAGCCGGCGTCTACAAGTTTAAGGCTGGCGCGGTAAGGGCACGCACGTCTGCGGACATGGTCGCTTACTATAAAGAACTTGCTGACAAGTATCCCATCGTCAGCATCGAAGACGGTCTGGCAGAGGACGATTGGGAGGGCTGGAAACTGTTGACCTCGACCCTCGGGAATAAGTGTCAACTCGTTGGAGACGACCTATTCGTGACGAATGTGGAGCGGCTCACGCGAGGAATCGACGAATCGATTGCGAACAGCATCCTCATCAAGGTTAACCAGATAGGAACGCTCACAGAAACGCTCTCGGCCGTCAACCTCGCGCGAGCGGCAGCCTACACCTCGGTAATGAGCCACCGAAGCGGTGAAACCGAGGACACAACGATAGCCGATCTGGCGGTCGCCACCCGCTGCGGCCAGATAAAGACCGGGGCGCCTTGCCGAACCGACCGCGTTGCGAAATACAACCAACTCCTTAGGATCGAGGAAGAACTGCACGGTTCCGCCGAGTACGCTGGTGCGGCGGTGTACGCAAAATGGACGAAGCGTTCCACCAAGTAGAAGGAGTCTGAAAATTGTTGACCCGGCCAAGGATGGTTAAGGGATGTTTAGGAAGACGAAGATCGTTTGCACGCTAGGGCCCGCCGTTGATTCCGTCCAAGGAATCGACGCGCTTGTCGGCGCGGGCATGAACGTCGCGCGCATCAACTGTAGCCACGGCGACTGGGTCACGCGGTCGCGATGGATCGACTGGGTACGTGAAATCTCCACGAAGCGTCAGGCGCACGTGGCCATCCTTCTCGACCTGCAAGGGCCGAAGTTCCGGCTCGGAACCATTCGCGGTAAGGAAATGCTAGTGGCGCCTGGGCAGCTTGTCGCGGTTGGAAGCGGGCCGGGCATGCTGCCGATTCCCCAGCCGGAAGTTCTTCGCGTCTTGGAACCAGGGCGCAAACTGCTCACCGGAGACGGCGACGTGTCCTTTCGCGTCGCTTCCCGGGAAGGTGACGAAATAACCCTCACGTGTCTCTCGGGTGGCACCATTCGCACCAAGCAGGGGATAACAGTAGTAGGCGTAAGCTTCGACACACCGGCGATGACAACGAAGGATCGCGAAGACCTGAGGATCGGTGCTGAAAAGGGCGTGGAATATGTTGCGATCAGCTATGTGAAATCCGCCGCCGATGTTCGCCTTGTCGCCGAATCGACGAACAAGGCAGATTCTGGGTTACGCGTTATCGCAAAAATAGAAATGCGCGACGCCGTCCAGGACATTGAGGACATCATCGCGGTGAGCGACGCAATTATGGTTGCGCGAGGTGACCTCGGTCTGCAAATGGCGATCGAAGATGTGCCACTGGTGCAAAAGAGAATTATCGGCCTATGCCGCGCAGCCGGAAAGCCCGTAATAACGGCAACGCAAATGATGGAAAGCATGATTCACAACCCGCGGCCCACGCGCGCGGAAGCGACAGATATCGCGAACGCGATCTTAGACGGCACCGACGCTATCATGCTAAGCGGCGAGACGGCGGCCGGTGCCCACCCCATCGAAGCGGTGGACTACATGGACAAAATCGCCGTCAAGACCGAGCAAAGCAGCATCTTCGCGAAAGCCATCGCTGCGCAGGAACCCGAGCGCATCTCCGAATCAACAGAAGCAGTCGCACACGCAGCCGTGACGATCGCAACCAATCTCCGTACAAAGAACATCCTTACATTTTCCACAAGTGGATTTACGGCACGAATGGTCTCGAAATACAAGCCAAGGGCCATAATTCTATGCGCAACCTACAGCGAGCGAACAGCGAGGCAGACCTCGCTTTTCTGGGGAGTCCGCCCCTTGCTGACAAAGGCGTTCGGCGCAACGGAAGAAATGATCGCAACCGGATTTTCGGCGGCTCTAGAAGCCGGGTTTCTCAAGACGGGCGACATGGTGGTCGTCACCGCAGGGCTTCCCGTGGGAATGCCGGGTGCAACGAATTTTGTTACCCTACTGAGGGTTAATCAACTGGAGGAAAAATGAAACGAAAGAGCAAATGGTGGATCTTGGGCTTGGCAATTGCCGTAGGTGGCGCCGTATACCTCAATCGCGAAACGTGGCAGATTTATCGCCAACAGTCTGCGGCGAAAGCCCGAAACGAAGAGCGGATGCAGGCGGTTGAGGCCGAGCGCACCAAACTCCTCGATAAGAAGGCTCGGCTGGAAACCGCAATCGGCCAGGAAGAGCAGGCGCGAATAAGCGGCTACAGAAAGCCTGACGAAACGCCGCTACGCCTACGCCAGTAGCTTCTCGATCATTTCCGGTACGGCAATGAACAGGTCTTGGACCAAGCCGTAGTCAGCGATCTCGAACAGCGGCGCCTCGGGGTCGGTGTTTATTACGACGATCACCTTGCTGTCCTTCATGCCTGCCATGTGTTGGGTGCTTCCACTGATTCCTGCAGCGATGTAAAGCTCGGGGGCGACGACCTTTCCGGTCTGGCCGACTTGCAACTCGTTCGGAGCGATACCGTTGTCAACAGCCGCTCTCGTTGCCCCCACCGCCCCGCGCAGAACATCCGCAAGGCCGCCTATCAACTTTTCAAATGTCTCGGCGTCCTTAAGCGGCCGTCCGCCTGAAACGACGACGCGCGCTTGGGCAAGGTCTGGCCTTCCGCCGTCCGAGGAGGACACTCCGGTCCTTTCCGTTGGCCCAGAATAGGTAAGCGATACGTCTTCCGACACCGAGACGCCTGAACGCTTTGGGCTTGCGAAGGCCGTCGAGCGCACCGTCACGACGAACTCCGAGGCTCCCATCTCTACATCCGCGATTACGTTGCCGGCATACATCGGCCGCGAGAAACAGCCAGGCCCGAGAACCGCGATAATATCGCTGGCCATGGGTCTCTCGAGCAATCCCGCAAGACGCGGAGCCCAGTCTTTGCCTGTCATCGAAGCGGACGCAGCGACGGCCTTGTATTCCTTTGCGATCGGCGCGAGCGCGGAGGCGAGTGCATCCGCAGTGGGCACTTCCGAATTCGCATTCAGAACTCGCTCCGCACCGAGGTCGGTGGGCGCTGAACCGGAAAGACATACAATATCGTAACCGGCGCCGTAGGTCTGCCCAAACGCTGCCAGACTCTCGCATTCTGCCTCGGAAGCCGCGACGAGCAGTAGAGTAGCCATCAAAGTACACCCGCTTCTTCTTTCAATGCTTTGATTAATTCGTCGACATTCGCTACCTTTCGACCCGGCGGTCTTCCCTGCGGATGCCGCATCGCCGTGATCTTGACGCGATTTTCCGCTTCGACACCCATATCCGACAACCGTAATTTCTCTATCGGTTTCGTGCGTGCTTTGATGATTCCGGGGAGCGCGACATAGCGTGGTTCGTTTAGGCGCAAATCAGCCGTAATTACCGCCGGCAGCGGCATCTTGAGCGTTTCTTGGCCGGTATCGGTTTCGCGAATTACTTGCACGCCTCCATTCTCCAACGTAATCCTGCTCGCGCACGTCGCTTGCGGCCATTTCCTAATGGCGGCCAGCATCTGGCCGGACTGGTTCGAGTCGTCGTCGATGGCTTGCTTGCCCATGAGGATGATATCCGGTTGTTCGTTATCGGCGATCTTGCTCAGTATTTTCGCGATTCCCAAAGAGTCGCATTCTTCGGAAGTTTCCACCAAAATGGCACGATTGGCGCCCATCGCCAGCGCTTTCCTGATCTGCTCCTCACATTCCGCGCTGCCAATCGATACAACGACGATTTCTGAATCCGCAGATTCCGCGATTCGCACCGCCTCCTCGACCGCGATTTCGTCGAACGGGTTGATTTCGTACTTAAGTCCGACTGTTTCGATGCCGTCACCGGAAGAATTAACTCTGATTTTCGCATACGGGTCGGGGACCCTCTTGATGGGAACAAGTATTTTCATGTCTAATTGTTAAGCGGCTTGCCATTTTCGAGCATGTGCCGAATTCGGAGCTGAGTTCGCGGTTTACCCAATAGGTTCAAGAAAGACTCGACCTCCATCTCCAAAGCGCTTTCCTCACTGCGCGCCTTGACGAATATCCTTTTGATTTCTCCCGCGATTGTTTCGCCGTATTCGCCGATAACGCCGCCGGCCCTCAGATTATCGATCTCGGAGTCGATCATGCCGGCAAGAGGAGCCGGCGCCGGCAACCATGCCGTTGACTTTTCTTCTGGCCGGTCGGCGGTTAGAGCGCGCGAGGTGACCTGGTCGGGATTAACTGCCAGTTCGTCCCGCTCTCTCATAAAATGGTACTTATGTCCTTCAGGAGCGGGTACTTTTCGGCCAGAGGCCAACGATATCGCAGCGCTGCTCAAGAAATGAATGTCGTGCTGCGTTCGCATCCGCATGAGCGCTGTGCCGCCGCCCGCCGGGACTAGCCCCACCAAAGCTTCTGGCAGGCCCACGGTAGTTTCAGGATGTGCCACGACCGACCTGCAGTGCATCGCCAGTTCCAGCCCACCTCCCAATGCAAATCCGTGAAGCGCAGCTGCCGATTGTACCTTCCGCAATGCCAAGCCGCACTTCTGAAGGAGTAGTAATGCCGCCTGGACCTCGTCGAATTTCCCTTCTTCAGCAAGCTTCAAAAGGTACGCCAAATCGAAACCGACCGAATATGCCGGGCCCCCGTTTGCGAGCGTAATTCGCGATTCAGGATTTGCCTCAAGATGCCCCAGGAGCGCGACGACTATTTCCGGATTGAGCGCGTTCATTTTCGAACGGAACTCGAAAATTGTCCCACCCGCAAGATCGTCACGCTTGGCCCAAGAAGTGTTTTCCTTTATGATCGGAAAATCGGAAACAATGGCGTATCGGCTATCATGGCGATGCTGGGAATGCGTCAATGTTTGCAAATCCAAAGCTGTTCCCTTCTTGTAGAATGGCGACTTCTCGGCCAGGGGTGTTGAAGTCGAGTATTTCTTCAGCGTGTCGTAGCCGACCTCGTCGATCAATTCGAAGGGCCCCATCGACCACCCCCATCCCCATTTCATTACTTCGTCGAAGTCTTTCACCGAATAAGAGATTTCTCGGCCAACCTCAGCGGCGTACAAAAGCGACGGAACCAGATGCTCGCGCAAAAACTCGCCGGCTTCTCCGCGCTGCTCCAGCGTCTGCCGAATTCGCTCGCCGATGGGCAGTCTCGCGACGCTTGCGAGGAATGGAATGTCGGCTTCCACTCTCGGGCGATACGCTTTGGTCCTAAAATCGAGGCTTAGAAATTGGTCACCTTCCTTCTTGTAGTAGCCTTGACCTGCCTTCGATCCGATCCACCCGAGCTCGATTAAATTGGCGATGCTCGCCGGCATATTTAGATTCGAGCGAAGTGGGTCATTGCCGCAACGATGCA
This sequence comes from Fimbriimonadales bacterium, assembly GCA_051003155.1. GTDB lineage: Bacteria > Armatimonadota > Fimbriimonadia > Fimbriimonadales > ATM1 > JACDEQ01. The sequence goes on from JBPCLO010000006.1 coordinate 33,527, forward strand.
CCAAATTGCCCGCCACGTCGGCCATAATGTCCAAGCCGATCAGGTCCGCAAGGCGAAAAGTTGCGGTTCTTGGCCTGCCGATAAAGGGCCCGGTCAGTGTGTCCACGGTCTCAACGCTGAACTTCAGTTTCTCGGCCGTGTGTATTGCTTGATAAAGTGCCCACATGCCATACCGATTGGCGATAAATCCGGGAGTATCCTTCGCAAGAACCACGCGTCTGCCCACTCGATCTTCCAGAAAAGCTGTCATTGCCGAAATGGCACCGGGGTCGGTCTCCTCGGTGGGAATCAATTCGATCAGTTTCAAATATCGAGGAGGATTAAAAAAATGCGTTCCGACAAATCTATCTCGAAACAATTTCGATCTGCCATCGCCTAGGAGCCTGATCTCCAAACCGCTTGTGTTTGTGCTGATCATCGCATCGTCACGAAGAACCGGCTCTATCGCTTCGTAAAGCGCTCGCTTCGCGTCCATTTTCTCGATGATCGCTTCGCAAACCCAGTCCGCATCGCGCAGCGCGATCAGATCGTCGGCGAGCGACGCAACCCGAACGCGGTGCACAGCGTCCGGGCCGTAAAAGTGGGGAGGTCGATTTTGCCCAGCTCGGTCGAGTCCGGCCTGCGCGGTCTCGCGCGCTAAATCGAAGAGCGTAACGTCGAAGCCCAGATTGGCAAGGTGCGCCGCGATGCCGCTTCCCATCGTGCCGGCTCCCATAACGGCGACTCTATGCGCGTTCATCCATGAATCGTAAGACATGCGAGGACCTCTGCTGGGCGTCGCCAGCTAGTTCAGAATACCCGTCAGAGGGCCTGCATCCGTGCGGAAACGGCGTGGCAAATTGCGACCGCCAACGCATCCGCGACATCATCCGGCTTAGGAGTCTCCTTCAGACTCAGCAGTCGGGTGACCATGAACTGCACCTGCTTTTTGTCCGCGCTTCCTGAGCCGGTGACCGTCAATTTCACCTGTGGCGGCGTGTACTCGCGCCAAGGCAACTTCATTTCTTCCGCAGCCAACAGCACAACTCCGAGCGCTTTGCTCACGTCGAGCGCTGTGGTGCGGTTTGCCGCAAAGAGAATCGCCTCGGTGGCGATGCAGTCCGGCTTATGGTGGTGGATCAACTCGGCGATTGTGGAATGGAGGTGAAATAGCCTTTCGGGAAGAGGAAGGCCCTTGTCGGTTTCGACGACGCCATAGACAACAGGCATAAGCGAACTCCCGACTCGGTCTATCACCGCGTAGCCCAGCCGGCCGAAGCCCGGATCGACGCCGAAAACCCTCATGTACGCTTGAACCTCCTCAGCAGCTCGTCGAAGGTCAGCGTGATCGTGATCGGCCGCCCGTGGGGACAAAGATAGGGATTCTCCGTCTCCGCCAGGTCACGAATCAGTTGATCCATTTCCGGAACCCCAAGCGGGTCTCCTGCTTTCACGGCCATACGGCATGCGCTCGTCGTCCAGATTTTCTCACGCGCGGATTGCGAGGCGATGCGACCACCGGTCTGGAGCAGTTCGTCGGCAACGTCGAGGAGCAGCTTCCTGAAGTCCTTCCCGCTCGCGGCAGCAGGGATCGCCCGAACCAAGAACGCCTGGGCGCCGAAAGGAGACAGGTCGAAGCCTATTCTCCTTAGATCTTCCAGCCGCTCCGAAAGCGCCACCGCCGCGGCGCGCTCGAATTCGACCGATTCCGGGGAGAGCAGATGCTGCATTTCCACTGCGCCACCGCCCCGTATGCCGCAAAGATACTCATACAGAACCCGCTCATGCGCAACGTGCTGATCTACGATCGCGATCCCCCTTTGGGTCGATGCGACGATAAAGGTGTTCATCACCTGACCCAATATCTGCAAGCCGTCCAGGAGCTCGAGAAACGGAAAGCGAGTAAGCCCGGCGGCTTCGATTGGCCTTTCCTTGAAGAGGTCGGTAACAAGTTCCGCGGGAGCGGACGCATGCAGCCCCACCGAGCCCATTTGCTCAGTGGCGAAGGAGAACGACGGCGCCGCGGACGGCATCAACCCGTGCTCCATCAGCCCGCCTTTGATGGCGAGCCGCAAGGCGTCGAACGCTGCACCCTCCCGCTGAAATCTGATCTCCGTTTTCGTGGGGCTGACGTTGATATCCACCTCAGCCGGATCGATGGACAGGTTCACGGCGATGATGGCGTGGCGTCTTTCCGGAGTGATACTTCGATAGGAAGCGTCCGCAGAGGCAAACAACGTTTTTGACCGTACGGGCCTCCCGTTCACGAAAAAGACCTGGTGGCTGCGGCTCGGCTTGTTTACATGCGGCGGCCCCACAAAGCCGTGAATTCGTATGCCGCCTACGGTCGTGTCGATTTCAGCTAACGCCCGCGCAAGATCTATTCCCCAAACATGGCCGAGCGCCTCCATCAGGTCGTCGGTCCCCGTAGTCGTGATCACCGCCTGGTTTCCGAAGCGAAGAGATATTGCAACTTGGGGAAAAGCGACGGCGTATTTTCCGACTACGTCTGCGATCTGCGAGGCCTCCGTCGTGTCAGTCTTAAGGAACTTGAGCCTTGCAGGGGTGTTTGCGAAGAGGTCTTGTACGACGATCTCGGTCCCGCGAGGTCCGGCGACAGTCTCAGATCGCGTTATTTCGCCGAATTCGACGTCGATCCGGTGGCGGGCGCCGTCTTCCTCGGCTGTCGAGAGCGCAAATCGGCTCACCGCGGCTATGCTGGGAATCGCCTCACCCCGAAAGCCCAGAGAAGTCACTCGATGGAGGTCTCCCGCGACGCGGATCTTGCTAGTCGCGTGCCTATTCAGCGACATCTCGGCGTCCTCGGGGCCCATGCCGGCACCGTTGTCGGAGACTTTTATCCGCGTACGGCCCGCGTCGTCGCACTGAATGTCGATCCGCGTCGCCCCCGCATCGACCGCGTTCTCGACAAGCTCCTTAACGACGCTGGAAGGCCGCTCCACAACCTCGCCCGCGGCGATCTGGTTGATGGTGTGCGGGTCGAGCAGGGCGATACGCCGCGGCATTGGACAATCTTACCCATGACCCGCTCGGGCCGGACAGCCGTCTAAATAATTGTACTGGGAGCACCCAGGCACCTTCGCCCGCCGGCAAAAACCAACAGGAGTATTCACGACGGCAAGCCGCCTTTACCTTAGCTTTTTATTACTGTTGGTCCTTCTCGCCCTCCCCATAAGATCGCCTGCCCAAGGCTCGCCCGACATTTTATGCGAGCACTCCGACGTCCTCTCGCAAGCCGTGCACGTGCAGGGTGTAATAAGAATTCACAGCGCCATCACGGGAGCATTGGTTTAGTCGACGTCGCTGACGACATTGAATGTGCCCATCGATAGGCGCAGGCTTGCCAGTTCGTTTCCTAAGTAAATGGACTCATACGAAAAGTCGTTGATCGACCATTTGGAAGCATTGCGATTCCCAGCGGACCATCATTAGTTGCTGTTTGCGTGCGCGAACGTCGGTGGAACGAACGGCAGTTCCAAGGTCGTCTAAAGAGATGTGACATGCAATCAGCTCAATCACGGCGCATTTCGCAGGGATGAACCCTACCTCGGTACATGGCCTGGAATCCTCGCGAACGGCGGGCCGGAGTTGATGCTCAGCAATAGTCCAGAGCTTATTCCAGTCGGTTTAGCGTTGCCGGCGACGCTTTACAGGTGCTCCATGGGCGTTAGCGCTGGTGGTCGATCTGTCCGTTCCTATTTGTGGCACAAAAACAATACCATCAGCCCGATCAATGTCGGGCTCGTCGGCGGGGTGTCAACTGGCCCCGTAACATTGAGCAATATCCGCGTCCAGAAGGAGGTCGGTTCGTCCTTGCCCTCGATGGGAATCTGCACCGCCAAAGCCCAGTTGTACAATAGCTACAATAGCGTTGCCGGTAGCATCGTTCTGTCCGCCGACCAAATGATCATGCCCGCTGTGGCAACCTTGCAGCCTGGACAAACGCTAGGTTGTGTTCTCGAATTCGATGCGACGGGCAGCTTTCTTGGTTCGGTACTCTTTTCTTCGCACCGTCGCCTACACGGGTTCTCCGGGCGTTGTGCCGAACAATTATAATGACCCCGTCGCTCCCCGCGATCGCGGACATCCGCGGGGACACTGGTCGTACGCCGATTCGATTTTCGATGGCGGCACTCTCGTATTTCCGGACGAGTCGGAACGGCTAAATTGGAGCTTCGATGCTGCGATGCCGGTGCGATTGAAGAATTGACATACCCGGATCAATTCATTGATCCGCTCGACAGTGCGAATGAAGGCTTATACGGTGTAAACCTAACTTATAGGTTTATCCTTGTCAACAATTTCACTAACTCCCGTGATGCCTGGGTCTTCCTTCGGGCGCTGAATACTGGTGAGCCCTACTTTGGCGCCGGTAGCATTTCTTCTCAGGGCTCATATCCTGATCGAGGAGTGCCGATAATCGCCCACGAGGTGGCCGATTCCCCCAACAATTTTGTCCACTTAACGCACGTCGATCCGATAACGGTGCCGCAGAGCAGCTCGACCCCGATCTACGTACGCGTTGCCAATGGCGGGGCGGCGACCATGCCGTTTATGATCCTTATTTCGACGATTAACGTCGCGATAGACGATTGAGGTAAAAATGATATCCACAATGCTCGTCGCCGGCTTGCTTTTCCAGCAGCCATTTATTGACCGGAAGGTCGGCAATGCAAAGCTGGGGCAAGCTCTGCCTAACGCAGGCATATACAATCTGGGTATTAGGTACATCGTAAGTGATGACGGCAAGATGTTGTGGCAAACAGCCGGCGCATGGTGCGACCGTTATTGGCTTGAATCGGAGAGAGCATTAGTCGGTGAGACGCTGCATTTTTTCCTCGAGCGAGGCAAGATCGTCTCTCTTACGATGAGCCAAAGCGCCCACGCGGTCCGTCCCGCCCAGAGTTTGCGAATCGGGACTCCAATCCCTCTATCGGCGCCAACTTCCACGGACTTGTGGTTGTTCGTTGATGCAAACGGGCATCAGTGCGTTTCTCACGTCTTTTTCGACAAACGGGGACTTCATCCAAACCGGGATGTGCAATCGCCAGATCGTCACATCTGGGCTTTATCGTTTGCTTCGGTGGGAAGAAGCTATACTGTCTATGCCGGAATAGACTCTCCAAGCGGATGGTCATTCGCGACCTACGTCTTGTCAGGAGATAACCTCAAGCGCACAGCCAGAAGCAGACTCCCCGCAGGTTTGCATCCCTTGGACTACGATCCGAAGAGCCGTCGCCTGGTTGGGCTAAACAAGAAGAACAAAATCCTCTATCTCTATCACGTGCCCAGCAAGTCTCTTAAGAAAATGTCATTGCCCGAGGACGCGGATTACTTCTTTACGCGAGGGAAGCTGCACCGGCAGGCCAACGGACCGCTTTACGTCTTCGAGAACAATGCTTGGAGAAAAGTGTTCGACAATTATCTGATCGCCCAAAGCGCGAACGACAAGTATTGGCTAATCGAGCGCCAAGAAGGCTCCGTTTGGCTAAGAGAGTATCGGTAGATCGGCGAATAAGAGTTGAGCAAAGCCGTCGCGTAACGGGCACTTTCGACCTAGTGGATCCGTAGTTCAACTGGAACCACCGGTCTCCACCTAGCCCATGCGAGTCCTCCCATCTTTGTTCGTGTCGATTCTGCTCGCCTCATCATGGGCCGACAAGTTGACCCTCGACGAGGCCGTGGCGTACGCCAGGGAGCACAACGGCCGCATCGCCGCCGCCCAGTTGGACTACCTCGCCTCGCGCTCGGCCATCACCGTCGCGAACGCGGCGTTCTGGCCCAGAATCACTTCCCAATACCGGTATGTGAATCAGAGGCAAGTACTAGGAACGGGAGACGAGGCTTTCAATGATTTGTCCATTGGCCTAAACTGGCTTCTCATCGACGCGGGGCAGCGCAGCTTCAACGTTGCGCGAACGAAGAAGCTGAGCGAGGCCGTGGGGCTTTCAGCACGCAACACGCTTCGCGGAACACTTTTCACCGTCGTCCTCCAGTTTCATGAAGCCTTGCGAGCCCAGGAGTTGCTTCGCGTTTCAGACGCCCAGCTCGACCGTGCAGAGGAAACATTATCGGTGACCAAGACTCAGGTTGAGGTAGGGGGAGTCGCACGGAAGGAGATCCTACAAGCCGAAGCAGACCGGGCGAACGCCGTCGTCGCAAAGCTGAGCGCCGCCAACGCGGTCAACACTTTTCACGCGGCGCTGAAGGCGATGATCGGATGGGAGCCACAGGAGGAACTGCCCGCTTTAGCCGCCCCACCGGTTCCGGAATTTCCGGCCACCGTCCCCACTCTGGAAGATCGTCGGCATCTTTTTCGGCTTCTATCCGGCGTATCTCGCCAGCAAACTCGAGCCCATCGAGGCGCTGCGAAGTGACTAAGGCCGTCATCGAAGCCGTCGATATCGCGAAGGACTACACGATGGGCAGCGTGGTCGTCCACGCTCTGTGCGGCGTTTCCGCCACTATAGACGAGGGCGAGTTCGTCGCCATCATGGGGCCCTCCGGGTCGGGGAAGTCGACGTTCATGAATATCCTCGGCCTCCTCGACCGGCCGACGTCGGGCAACTACACCCTGAGCGGCGAGGCGGTGGCCGACCTGAATGACAACCGACAAGCCGCAATCCGCAACAAGTTTATCGGCTTCGTTTTCCAAACCTTCAACCTGCTGCCGCGAACGTCCGCGCTCCGAAATGTTGAGCTTCCGATGGTCTACGCGAGTGTCCGAGACCGCATCGGGCCCGCCAAGAAGGCGCTCACCCGAGTAAGCCTCACCGACCGGATGCATCACCGTCCCAATGAATTATCGGGCGGCCAGCAGCAGCGCGTCGCCATCGCGCGTGCCATCGTGAACGATCCCGTCCTGATCCTCGCCGACGAGCCCACCGGCAACCTCGACAGCCGCACTGGCGAAGAGATCCTCGCGCTGTTTCAAGAGTTCAACCGCGAAGCCAAGACGGTCGTCCTCGTGACCCACGAAGAGGACGTCGCCGAGCACTGCAAACGCGTCATCCGCTTCCGCGACGGCAATATCGTAAGCGACGAGCCGGTTGCCGAACCCATCGACGCGAGAGAAGTTCTGGACCGAATGGGCGCCCCTCTATCGACGCCATCGGCGTGACGGGCCACTAACCCTGAGGGCGCCGGTCGTAATGTTGAGGGCGTCGGTTGTATTGTCCAGGCGGCCTTCAGGTAAACCATCCCAATGCCCAAGTGCCCCGGCAGAACAAGAGAAATCGGCGGGGATCGATCCAGGTTCTTGCCTACATCGACCTAGGATCTATCGTCTTCGGCATATATGTACGAACACCGCGCCGCTGCGCCTCTAACAAGGCGCGAGTTCGCAGCCCGGGCCACTACGCATGTGATTCTGGCGTCTTGCCTGCTAGGCTTGGCGCTGGGGATCGGCGTCGCCGGATACCATTTCGCCTGTGGGCTCTCGTGGATCGATTCGCTCTACAACGCGTCGATGATCCTCGGCGGAATGGGGCCGGCAAACGAGCTTCAAACGGATTCCGGAAAAGCTTTCGCGTCCTTCTACGCTCTGTTCTCCGGCCTATTCTTCATCGCTATCGCCGGCTTCATCATCGCGCCGTTCGCCCACCGAATGCTGCACCATTTCCACTGGGACGAGTCCCTGGAACAATCCGACGATGGCGACACTTCGCAGGCCTGAGTCGGGGTCACGCGTCGCTCGGCGTCCGGGTATCTTGCCAGCCATGATCGAGAGATACCGGCGCTGGCATGAGCACGAGCGCGATGCGAACGACAAGATGATCGCCATGCTCGAATCCGTGCCCCAAGAGCAACAGGGAGACCCAAGATTTGCGCGAGCGGTCGACTATGCGGCCCACATCGGGGGTTGCCGCGTGAACTGGCTCGACCGGATCGAGGGCAGGGAACCGACGGTGGATTGGTTTCCGGAGAACACACCGCTCGAATCACTCGGCCCGCTGTTCGAGAAGAGCGAGGCACGGTGGCTCGACCCGCTAAGCGACGACGACCTCAACCGCGATTTCGAGTACAACGCCCGCGACGGCAGTCGCTATCGTTGGTACGTCGTGGGCCAGATCGTACAACTCTTTGGGCACGCGTTCTATCACCGAGGCATGGTCGCAATGATTGTCGACGACCTCGGCGGCGCGAAGGTCGATACCGACTACCTTTTCTGGGCTTTCGACCAGGACGAGCGTTACGGACGCATCGACTAATATCGACCGCCGACAGACGACTGCCGGCCGCGCAGTAGAGAGCTTTGAACTCGATCGTGGAGGGGGAACGTCCTCGTGAGACGAATCGTGCTTGCTATCCGGTCAGACGACGAGGCACGTGCGCAAACATCTGTTAGACTGCCGCTATGGGATGGGTAGAGTTCGTTAGGGAGATGCAACAGGGCGGGGCCATCTGACCGGCTTTTGGGGAACTTGGGAGCTGAAGGACGGAAAGTACCTGCTCACGGGTACCGTCGGCCCGAGGGGGAAGGTCGATGGTAAAGACACGGTAGAGTTTGGGACTGAGGGTCCAACGTGGGTATTCGACCGAATGCCTGCGGACGAGCCGTACGTGATACCGCTTGAAGGCCAAAAAGTGACGAACTCCAGAGAGTGGCTTGCTACAGCGTCGCCCTCCGGGTCTGCAGTTTGCACCAGGATCGGCTAGCTAAAGCTGCGCCCCCCGGGTCTGCAGTCTGTAGTCTTCTCCGGTCGGCAGTCGTCCGTCGGCAGTCGGCAGTCGAGCAGGGGGGAGTCGGCCTGTAAGCCGGGTTCTGTCTTTGTGCGGCGATCTATCTGGGCTCCTCGTCGCCGAGAAGCTCGTGCGGCCAACCCGAAGGGTCTGCGGGCAGCGTCGTCCCCTTCCTATTTGGCCTTGCTCCGGGCGGGGTTTGCACGGCCGCCTTGTTGCCAAGACGCCGGTGAGCTCTTACCTCACCATTTCACCCTTACCCCTTTCGAGGCGGTATGTTTCTGTTGCACTTTCCGTCGGCTCGCGCCGCCCAGGCGTTACCTGGCGCCTTGCCCTATGGAGCCCGGACTTTCCTCCCCGGCTCGCGCCGAGGCCGCTCGCCCGGCCGACTCCCCTTTTATTAAACCACGGGAAGCTGTAAAAGGTTTCGACTGGCGACTGGCGACTTGCCGAGCCGGATTGGGATCACTTGGCGGCTAAGTGTCGCCCTCCAGGGCTTAGATAGAACCGCGCGTGCCTGGCTTAGACACCGGAATCGACGCCAAGTCTGCCGGCACCTCGTCTGGAGCATAGCTCGTCGCCGAAACCTTGACTGCGGCAAAGAACGGGGCGCCGAAATCGACCGGTGTTTCGCTGCGATCGACCAAGACCGCTACCCCGGCCACCTCAGCGTCGAGCGACCGAAGCAGTTCGGCCACCTCGATGACGCTCGCGCCGGTCGTGAACACGTCATCCACGATCAGGACGCGCGCTCCCGGAGCTACCGAAGCGCCGCGTCGCAGAGCCCTTTTCCCGTTCTCGCTTTCCACATAGAGCGCGGGCTTGCCCATGCGGCGGGCGGCTTCGAAAGCGACGATGATTCCGCCCGTGGTTGGTCCGGCGACCAAGTCGATCTCCGCGCCACCAAAGTGGTCAGCGATCTCGGCGCAGACTTCGCTCAAGACATCCGGCCGCTCCAACACGCGAAACTTCTCGAAATACGTGTCGCTGTGCCGCCCGGAAGTCAGCAGGAAATGGCCCGTCAGAATCGCCCCGCTCTCCTGCAAAAGCTTGTAAAGGTCCGCCATCAGTCCCCGGTTCGGCTAAACGGCTTGAGCGCCTTGACGATCTCGTTCTTCTCGTCGAGAATCACGATTTTTGGGGCAACATCCTCGTCGGTAAACGCGAATGACGCGATGATCAGCCGCTCACCGACCTTCACACGGTGCGCAGCCGCGCCGTTCACTCCGAACTCGCCCTTCGGCCCCGTGAAAGCATAAGTCGTGAACCGCTCGCCGTTCTCCACGTTCCAAACGTAAATGAACTCGCCGTCGAGCAGGCCCACAGCTGCCATGACCTCCGAGCACATCTCGACGCTACCGACGTAATCCGGGTTCGCGTAGGTCACGCGCGCGTGATGAATCTTCGACTTCAAAAGGGTGAGTAATTTCATCGCTCGATGATGGTTTGGGGGCCTTGCGGCGCTTGAAAGCGGCCAGCATCCCGCCGACGGTCATCATACCCGCGCCAAGCCAAACGAGCCCCGTCAGCGGCTTGAAAAAGAGCTGCACCGGGAAGATCAGTTCGGGCGACAGAATCGACACCGTGGCGGCCTTGCTGGCCGCGTCGAGCGTGACGAGTTCGACCTTCACGCCGATGGCTTCGATCGTGACGCGATGCCGAATCGGACCCTGCTCGCCGCCGAGCTCGATCTGTGGCTCGACGGGGTAGACCAGATCTTTATATATCAGCTTCAGCTGCGCCCCGAAACGCGTGCCCTTCATCCCCGGTTCGCCCGAGCGAGTCGGCCGCAGGTACTTCACGGTGAAGTCGCCGCTCGTTTTGGTCTCGCCGGGCTTCAGCACGATGTTGGATTCCAACTCCGTCTGCGGCGTGCCGACCACGAAGTAGAGGTCATAAAGGAGCGTTCGCTTGATTTCGGGGCGGCTGATCGGCGTCGGCTCGGCCTCGCGGAGAGTGTAGTAGAAATTTGGGTTGCACGGCGTGCGCACGCCGGTACGCTCGTTTACCAATACGAACGGCAGAACGTTGCTCGGATGGGTGAACATGTGCGGCGCGGGGAGGCTGCTCAGCATGGCGAGATAGGTATGCGACGGCATGAGGGCAAGGCGGGCGGGCTGCGACAGCGTGACGCCGCTGGTATCGGTCTTCTCGAAGGCGCGCGACACGATCAGACCCAGCAGCAGCAGCGAAACTCCGGTGTGGGTGACGAACGGGCCTAGACCGCCACTTCGCGCCCGGAGCCTTTCCAGAGTCCGCGCCCCGTTCGCCACGATGCTGAAAAGACACACAAACACGAGCACCAAGAAGATCGACAGCAGCATCGGTGGCATGCTGGCGAACCCGTCGAGGGTCAGCCCGCTTTTCACCAAAACGAAGGTGAAGACGCCGAATAAGAGGACCGAGAGGAAGAAGATGTCGGAGATTTTCCGCAGCCGCTCGGCCTTGGTGACAGTCCAGCCGAGGAACGGCACGACCGCCATTGCAATCAACGCCGGCACGAACGGATACGCGACGATTTGGTTATACGTGCCCTCGTCTATCACCTCCTTCTCGGCCCCCAACATCGCGCCGAAAAACGGGACCGACATGCCCACCGCCGCCAAAATTCCGACCGAATAGAGCAGCGTGACCCCGATCGAAAGGCCCGTCTGCCGGTTGCCAAGCGGCTTCGCGGACGGCGCCTCCTTGCGCATGAACACGAGCGCCGTTAGACCTACCAGAGTGGCGACGCTTGCGATCACCAGGCCGAGGAGCAACACATGCGCGCCGGCGTTCATCTCGGCGAAGCTGTGGACGCTGACCTTCAGAAGCGCGCCGCTTCGTGTGAGGTACGTACCGTAGACGAACCAGACGAACGGCAGCAGGCCCAGCAGGATGTTCAGCTTGCTCCAGCCGTGGCGGCTGTTTTGGATAAATAAGCCATGGACGAAGACGGTTGTGGCGACGAACGGGACCAGGCTGACGTTCTCCACCGGGTCCCACGCCCAGAAGCCGCCCCAGCCGAGGGTCTCGTAAGCCCAGAGGCCGCCCATGGTTAGGCCGACGCCTAGGACTGTCATGGAGATGATCGCGAAGGGGCGGATGGCGGCGGTCCACGATTGTTTGTCTTTGGAAAGGGCCGCCGACGCGGTCCAGGCGAACAGAGTGAGCAGGCTGCCGAATCCGATGAAGATCACCCATGGGTGGATGACCATCCAGTAGTTCATCAGCGTGGGGTTTAGGCCGCGGCCGTCGGGCGGCATGATCATGGTTTGGCGGGGCGAGAGCAGCGACATGTCCTGGGGGCCGAGCTGGATCAGCTTGAATGGCGATTCGTAGGCGACGATCGAGAGCATGGCCACGATCGCGATCGAGCAGACCACGCTGAACCAGCGGCGGTAGATGCCCGTTGCGCGGGCCGCGATGGCGGCGACGAGCGCGCTGGTCAGCGTCCAAAGGAGGAAACTGCCCTCTTGGGCTGCCCAGGCGGCGCTGAACCGGTAGGCAGTGGGCATGTCTTTCTGGGTGTTGTCAAAGACGTATTTGTACTCGTATTGCTGGGTTAGTAGGAGGGCGACGTGGACTCCGAATACGGCGAGGACGAGGGCGGCGCCGACCGCGAAGGCCACCTTCCCGACTCGGCCTTTGCCAGCCAACCAAGCGGCGGCGGCCAGAACGAATGCGGCGATTGCGGCGAAAACGAGGCCCTTTCCGACGCTTCCGGCGAGCAGACCCAGGGCCGGGGGATCGGGCAGCGGGTTCATTTAGGCTGCGGCAAGTAGTTTTTGTCTTCGGTTTCGTACTTGCTGGGGCACTGAGTGGTGATCTTTTCGGCGTGGAACTTGCCGCCTTCGTATCGGCCCTGGACGCTGGCCGTGGGGGCGGTGTCGAAGTTACCGGGCTTCATGCCTTTATAGGTGACCGGGAGCGTATCCCCATGGTCGTCGATCAGGGTGAACTGGAAGAGTTCGTTTTGGATGGAGGCTCGGGCCGAGCCATGGTCGATCTTGCCCGCGACGTGGACGGTCTCGCCGCTTCGTTGGGCGGCGTCCTTGGCGGAGACGTACGGGCTGGCGTTGGCCATGAACGCATAAACGCCCAGCCCCAGCCCGGCGATGGCCAGCACGGCCGCAAAAGTCGCACCGGGTTTCACTTGGGTCTATTTTAGTCTATTTGTGTGGGTTTGTGGGAGGCCGGAACGCGTCCAAGTACCTGCTAAGGAATGTGACGTGATGACGACTTCGCTCCTGGCCTATCGGCTCTGATCGGCTCGATTTGCGACTTCCTGACTATCAAGTCTTGTTCTTGCACCCATGCGATCATTCTCAACCGAGTAACCTCTGGGAAAGTCTGCTCCACTCTCGGAATTCAATGAACCGTTATTATTACTCCAATGACATCGGACAGTTCCTCGTTGAAGACGCTCACAGCATCCTAGGGGTTCTTGCTGCGAACAACCCTTTCACGTTGGAGATTTCGCAAAGGACCGCTTGGCTTGAGCAGATTTGGCTTCTGAAGAACTCCCTTAAGAACTGCGTCGGCAGAATTTACTTCGAATACTCGATTCCGCGTATGGGTAGACGGATCGACGCAGTTCTGGTCATTGGACCCGTCGTATTCATTCTTGAATTCAAGGTGGGTGCGAACACCTACCTTACTTCCGATTGCGACCAGGTCTGTGACTACTCCCTCGACTTGAAGAACTTCCATGCATCGAGTCACCACCCTGTCGTTGTACCGATCCTGATTGCGACGGCCGCGCTGGAAATTCAAAATACGATTGCGTTTTACGAACATCTGGACAGGCTGATTAAGCCGTTGCGATCCAACGGCAATAATCTGAGTGACCTGATCGCACGTGTCCTAGAATTTGCCCAGGGTGAGCCTATTGATCCGGAAACGTGGGAGGCCGGGAGCTACAGTCCGACTCCCACTATCGTCGAAGCCGCCGTGGCGTTATATGGTGGTCACGCGGTTGAGGATATTAGCCGGAGCGATGCTGGGGCACAAAATCTCAGAGTTACATCAGAGAAAGTTGACGAGATTATTCAGCAGACAAAACAGAGCCACGAGAAGGCTATTTGCTTTGTTACCGGCGTGCCAGGTTCTGGAAAGACACTGATTGGCTTGGACATCGCTAGCAAAAACTTTGACCCACAAAGTGAGTTGTACAGCGTGTTTCTTTCCGGCAATGGACCCTTGGTAGCGGTGCTTCATGAAGCCCTCGCCCGAGATCGGGTGCGGAGCGCAAAGGAGAGCGGGGAAAAAATTAAGAAAGGTGAAGCATTGAGCGAAGTCAAGGCCTTCGTCCAGAACGTACACCATTTTCGAGACGAGTACTTGCGCGATCCAAAGCCGCCGATCGAGCACGTCGTCCTCTTTGATGAAGCACAACGTGCGTGGAACTTGCATCAGACCGCGAACTTCATGAAGCGTAAGAAGAATGTCCCTGATTTTCAAATGTCAGAGCCAGAATTCTTGATCTCTTGCTTAGATCGCCATCCGGATTGGGCAGTTATCGTCTGCCTCGTCGGTGGTGGCCAGGAGATAAACACGGGCGAAGCAGGTATTAGAGGGTGGATCGAAGCTATCGAAAGATCTTACCGGCATTGGAAGGTTTACATATCATCCCGATTGACCGATAAGGAGTTCGATACCGGCGACCTGACTGAGCTGTTGCTAAGGGCGCAGGCACGGCAGGTTGAAGAGATGCATCTCGGTGTTTCTATGCGATCATTCAGAGCAGAGAATGTCTCGCACCTCGTCAAGAGTCTCTTAGACAAACACCATGCTTCGGCATGCCAAATGGCCCTCGAATGTGCGAGCACATACCCCATTGCTCTCACAAGAGACATTGGGCTAGCGAAAGCGTGGGTAAGAGCGAAGGCTCGCGGCTCCGAAAGGACTGGAGTGGTCGTTTCATCTCAAGCCGAGCGCCTTAGGCCCCAGGGAATACACGTGAAGGCACCTATGAATCCGGTGCACTGGTTCCTTGCACGAAAAGATGACGTTCGCTCCTCCTACTACCTTGAGGATGTCGCAACGGAGTTCCACGTTCAAGGGCTCGAGATTGACTGGGCGTGCGTCGCATGGGACGCAGACTTACGGGTTACTCCAACTGGCTGGCAACACTGGTCGTTCTCGGGTGACAAGTGGAAGAAGATTCATCAGGAGGATCGGCGGCGGTATCAGCTGAACGCTTACAGGGTGTTGTTGACGCGAGCACGTCAAGGCATGGTGATCGTTGTGCCCCCCGGCGACAAAGACGACCACACGCGCTGTCCATCCTTCTATGATCCGACGTTTGAATATTTGGCTGGTCTTGGTTTCGAGATCTTGCATTGAACAAGCTGTGACGGCTTTGTCACAAAAGTGGGGTGAGCTGCCGAATAGGAGCCCTTGGCCGCCCCGTTTGTCGTCCTTGAGACAAACTCGTCAACACTCGTTCTGTTAAGGGTTTGTGCCTGCACCCATGGGCTTATAAGGTGCCGTCGATTGCGGCGGCAAGCTGTCTTTCTATATATACACGAGCCGCTAGCGAAGGGCCTCCCATTACCTCGACGGCTTTATTCGCTCGGGCTATTTGGGTTGACTCTTGAAGGCGTGAACAATATAAAAGACGTGAACACTATAAAAAGAGTGCATTCGGACCAAGAGAGCAGTTTTTTGCGATGAGTGTCTGAATCGCTTGGTCTGGCGGAGGCGCTCGACTTCCAAAAATGTCTCGGCCGTAACCAAAAAGCAGTCGCGAACGTATAATATAGTAGACGTAAGTCTGCTATATTAACTTCATGAGCGTCGTGGCGTTTGTAACGTTCGACGGCTTCTATGTGGCGGGGCTGTCGCGGATGGAGCCGGCTTTGGTGAAGTCGGCGGTGGCGGTCGTGCGTGCGCGGAAGGTGCTGGACTCCTCCCCGGCCGCCCGCAAGATCGGCATTCACCCGGGGATGGCGGCCTCGGAGGCACGGTATGCCGCCCAGGGCAGTAAGGTGCGTTTCGTCGATTACAGGGAGAGCGACTATGCGGAGGCGTCGGCGAAGTGGCTGGATATCTGCTGCGAGTACACGGCGGTGATCGAGCCGGTTGAGCCGCACTGCGCTTTTCTCGATCTGAGCGCACTCGCCGGCGCGCGCGAACTGGCGATACCGATGTCGGCGGATATCTATAGCGCCGTACGTATCTGCCCGAGAATCGGGATCGCCTCGAACAAGCTCGTCGCGCGGCTGACCGGGCAGGCCATCCCCGAAGGCGGGGACGCCGGCTTTTTGGCGTCGCTTCCGATCGAGTCGCTTTGGATGGCGAAAGCCGAGCATCTTCGACGGCTGAGTTTTTTGGGCTATCGCACGATCGGCGAAGTGGCGCGGCTGCCGCTCGAGGTGCTGCAAAAGCAGTTCGGCCAGGCGGGGCTGCAGATCTCGCTGTGGGCGAGGGGCATGGACCGCAGCCTCGTGCGGCCTTTGTACCCGCCGGAGGAGCTTTCCGCGCGGTTCACTTTCCCGCAGCCCGTGCGGTTAGATCAGGAGTTGGAGGCCGGATTGAAAGCGCTCGCCGAGTACTTCGGCGCGATTTTGCGGACGCGCGATATGCAGACGAAGCAGATCGAGTTGGAAGTGGTCTTCGAGGGAAACCGGGTGGAGAGTGCGGCTCGCTGTTTCGTGAACCCGATGCAGAGGCCGGGGGCGCTGCTAACGGGGTTGCGGCTGACGCTTCGGTTGGTTGCCTTGGGCTCGGAGATTTATTCGATTCGCGCGCGTTTCCCGAAAATCGAGCCATCGGACCGAAGCCAAATGACCCTGGACGCAACTGTGAAAGACGCGGAGAAGGCGAACGGTGCGATTAAACAATTGCAGGAAACCTTCGGGCAGGGAATTATCAAGCGCGCCGGTGAGGTGGAGGCGCCTCGGCGGCAGAAGTTTTTGAAAGCCTTTCTGGAGGGCGACGTTTTAGCTAGCCGGCCTCAGGGAAATGGCTCGTGAAGCGCCGGCCAGCGGAGGATTCATGGACGTCTTAGCCTGGTGGCGCGAAAGCGGGAAGTGGTGGGACGGCGAAGCCGAAAAGGAATGGATTCGGTTTTTGGACGAGCACGGCAAGCTGGTCGAAGAATGCCGCGAGCTTCGTTTCGAAAAAGAAAGCACGCCATTTAAACGCGTGGCGGAGGATATTCCGACCTATACGGTGGATTATATGTTTCCGAACAGCCTTAAGCGCAACGCCGTATCTGCGGCCAAGGGTATTTCGCCCGGTGATGGAGGGCGGGCGGTGCATTTGCATTGCTTGTCGGCGCTTTCTTTCGGCCGCAGCTCGATGCATTCCGAGCAGATTGTGGCACTTGCGCATATTTACGGGATGAAGGCCGTCGCTCTCACCGATACATTTTCTTTCGCCGGAGTGGTCGATTTTTGCAAGGCGGCAAAAACTCTTGGAATAAAACCGATTATCGGCACGACGCTCGAAATCGATTCGGGCGGGGAGTTGGTTCTTCTCGCGGCGAGCCAGCGGGGATATCGAAATCTTTCGCGTCTGATCACGCATTGCCACCTGAGGCAGCCGAGGCTTTTCCCATTATGGGAGGTGAAAAACCATTGGGGTGATTTGAGCGACATCGTTTGTTTGACCGGTGGACATGGCGGGCCGATTAACCGGCTGCTGATGCACAAAGAACACATCAGGGCGAAGGCGCTGATGGGTTCTCTTTTGGAAAGATTCGGCAGTGTTTATGTTGAAATCGAGAGAGCATTTCAGCCATGGGAGGTGTCGGTCAACGGTTTACTACTGGACTTGGCAAAGTCTATGGATGTGCGCGCCGTTGCCGGCGGGTCGGTTACGCATGCGGTGCGTAGCGATTTTCAGGCGCAGGACTCGTTGCTTTGCGCGGAGACGCTTTGCACGGTGGAGGAGATTATCGGGCGCAAGCCTCAGCGGCATTCTTTGCAGCCACAGGTTGCGCCGTGGCCGCTGCGTTCGATGAATTCGGAGAGGTATTTTCGTACCGCCCGAGAGACGGAAGCTCTTTTTGAGCCGGAAATGATCGAGGCTGCCTGTGAACTTGCGGAGTCGTTTCCCGACGACCCTCTGCCGCCAAAGCCGCAATTTCCTAAGTTCTGCGCAGAGCCCGAAAAATATCTGCGGGAGATCGTAATAGGAAACGCGAAAGAGCGGTATCCGCAGGTCGGCGTCGAGCATAAATATCGGATCAACGGCGAATTGAACCGGATTTGTTCCCTGGGCTACGCGAGCAACTTTCTGGCGATTTGGGAGGCGTGCCAATGGGCGAAGAGCCAGGGGATCTTTTACAGCGCGCGGGGCTCTGCGGTCGACAGTGCGATCGCGTACTGCCTGGAGCTGACACCGATAGACGCGATCGAACACAATTTGCACTTCGACCGATTTCTGCCTGATGATGGCAGCAAAAAGCCCGATATCGATGTGGACTTCGAGGCTGCACGGCGCGACGACGTGCGTAATTTCCTCTCTGACCGTTATGGGAAAGAGCACGTGGCCACCGTTTCGGCGATTGCGACCTATCAGGGCAGAGGAATAGTACGAAAGATCGGGAAAGCGCTGATGATTCCGGACGCGACTCTTGGATATTTGGCAAAAAGGCTTCACGGTTCGGTTTCGGGACACCGGCTACGGCAAGGAATCGCCGAGAGGCCAGAGCTAAGGGATAGCGGAATTCCGATCGAAAGATTTGTTCTGCTTTTCGAGTTGGCGCAGCGGATCGACGGCCTGCCCCGGCACATGGGGGCGCATTCCTCCGGAGTCGTAATCACCGATACTCCTTTGTGCGAAACCGTGCCGATTATGGAATCCGGGCGTGATGGCGTGCAGATTATTCAATGGGATAAATACAGCGTCAAGCATTATTTCAACAAGCTCGACATTCTGTGCCTTCGCGGGCTGGATGTGATGGCGGGGACGCAGAGGCAGATTCGGGAATCGGGAGTGGATTTCGATTCCACGAAGATTGCGATGGACGATCAGGAGGTGTTCGAGGACTTCAGGAAAGGCAACTTGATCGGTACTCCTCAAAGCGCATCCCCTGCAATGAGGCAGGCGCATATCCGTTTGCGGTCCGAGAATCTGCACGATGTGAGCTTGGTGCAGGCGGGTATCCGGCCTGGCGTAGGCGGTGCAGTAAAAATCAATGAACTAATTCGACGTAGGAGGAGTGGGGAGAAGCATATTTATTCACACCCGTTGTTCGAGGCGATACTGGGGATCAGCTACGGTATTATTGTATTTCAAGAGCAGGTCGATCAACTATTGCAGGCTTTTTGCGGATATACGTCGGGCGAGGCGGAGGATATACGCGACGCGATTCACAAGCAGCGGGCAGATTCGTGGGACAAGTCGGTTCAGGAAGAGGTTTTGGCTCGGTGCGCTGCCAACGGTTTTTCTAAAGAGATCGGCGAGGAGGTGTTGGAGCTGGTTTCCGGGTTCAAAGGCTACGGCTTTGCCCAAGGGCATGCGTTGGCGTTCGCTGAGATTTCGATTCGATGTGTCTATTGCCAGCAGCATTATCCTGCGGAGTATTTCGCGGCGTTGTTGTCGAATCAGCCGGCGGGGTACTACGGGCCGGGGACCATTGCTAATGAGGCCCGGAACCGCGGGGTGCGCATTCTTCCACTCGATGTTAATAAAAGCTCGGATTCGTTTACTGTAGGGGACGGGAACATTCGGGTCGGATTGATCCAGCAGTTCTCGCTTTCGAGGAAGACACGGGAGAGAATCAGCGGGCGGCCATATACGTCCATGTTCGATTTTTGTGCACGGGTTCGGCCTGCGGCGGACGAACTAGAGAATCTGATTCTCGCCGGCTTTTTCGATTCGCTGCATTCGAATAGGCGCGCGACGCTTTGGGCTGCACCCGACGCCGTGCAGTATGCTTCGGCCAGGAATAAGGGCGGTCTTTGCGACATTCCTGAGCCGGAGTTCGTCGCCGTAGTCGAGGATTTCAGCGAGTACGAGAAGGCGGTTCTGGAACGTTCGATGCTGGGTCTAGATATCGAAAAGCACTTGATGGCTTTCGAGCGAGAGAGAATCGAAGCAAAAGGTGGGATAACGTGTGCGCACGCACAGAACGGACTAAAAGACCAGGAGACCGCCTTGGTAGTCGGGCATGCCATGCGTCTGCGGTTTCCACCGACCGCTTCGGGGCGGCGGGTCGTGTTTTTCGACTTGGAGGACGAAACCGGGTTGCTCAACGTCACCTGTTTCGACGACACGTATCAGCGGGACGGCCACGCGATCATTTGTTCACCGTTTGTGACGCTAAGAGGGCTCGCTCAGGCTCGTGACGGGCATTTGGCGTTCCTCGCGCAGAGGGTGTTTCCATACAAGCCAATGATCGATAAGGACGGCTTCGCCGAACAACGTAAAGCCGTTCACTCCGAGGATTTCATCCATAGGGGAGGGCGCTGATGGAGTAGAATCCGGAGCGTACGCCATGATTCACTACCTAACGATCCAAGATGTCCTGTGGATTAACCACGAGGTTACGAAGCAAGTAAATCAGTACAAATTCGCACAGCTCGAGGAGGCCACTTTTTATCAATATGGCTACGGAAAGAGCAAGGATGTTTTAGGCCAGGCCGGCGGTTTTCTTGAAGGATTCATTAAGCTGCGCCCTTTTACCTCAGGGAATCGCGCCACCGCTTTTGTCAGTGCCCTCTCGTTCCTTAAAATCAACGGATACGACGTGGATCTCGCTCCCGAGGCGGCAGCGGAATGGGCGTTAAAAGTTGCGAATCGGGAGAAAAAAGGTGTCGCCGCCATCAACGAAATCACCGACAAAGACGCAGGACCCGTCGAACTCAAGCCAGCTATTAGGACCGAAGTCCACAATATTATGGACCGCTACGAAGATGCAGTCGTTATGCTTTCGGATTAGTTCATCGGGCTGAACAAAGGCGTCCGGAATTTCCCTTTGCCTTGCGTGATGTTCTTTTCGCCGCCTCCGCTTTGCTGCACCGTGTAAATATCTCCATCCTTGATAAAGGCCAGGTATTCGCCGTCGGGACTCCAAGAGGGTTCGGATACGTTCCCACTGGCTACGATATCCGCCTTTCCGACGCCTCCTCGTTCGATGGGGGCGATCAGCAACCCTATGGTTGTAGTTTTCTCACCGCTCTTTTGTTTTGCCACAAGCGCTACTTTCGTGCCGTCGGGCGAGATTGCAGGCGACTCCATGAACTGATTTCCGTCTTGCGAAAAAAATATAGGCGTCAGCTTCGCTTCTTTCAGGCCCGCAATAAAAACGGCATGCACGAAATCCCGCGTGACACTGCCGTCCGGCTTCAGTTTCTCTTTCCGTATCGCGGATAGGATCGGATAGCGGAAGTTGATCACGGCTACCACTGCTTGTGGAGCCGTCGGGTGCATCGCGATATCGATGGTCTCGCCGGCAACTGGCGCCATTGCGAGGGCATCCTTTTCGTCCGCCGGCTCCATGTCTTGGATGACGAATGCCTGTCCCCGATTCGTTGCGTAGCTTCCTGCGAAGTATTTGCCGGATCGATCTAGGTAGCCGGCCGTGAACGCCTCCCCTTCGAGTGCCTTTGAAACGATGTTCCAAGCAACGGTGATTGGGTTGTGGGTCTCGCCGGGCTGGTGAACATGGTCGCCGCTCTCACCTTCCGTAGACTGCTCTTCGCTCGGTGGCATCACGCGAGAAGTTACTAGTTTAGGATAGGTCGTGGACAGGATATCTCCTTGGCTCGAGTACATGAAGGCCCGCCCCCCCAAGGTGAACCAAGGGTTTTGACGGCCGGCGCCACTCGGCGTGAGTTGAGTCGCATCGTTATCGCGGTCGGGCAGCCATTCGAATATCTGGTAGGAGCCATTAGGAGCGCGATTCGAAACGAAGAGGACGCGCCTCCCGTCGCGCTTCCAAACAATTTCCCTGTCGTCGGCCTCCTCACCGCCGGCGAGTTCGCTGACCGCGCCCTTCGGGTCGATCGAAACGAGTCGGTATGTGCTTCCCGTTTCCTTAAGGGCTGCGATGTACCCTTTGCTATCGACAGCTGGAAAATCGGCAAGAGGCAAGCCTTGTGGGCGGCTTCGCAGCCAAATGGCGCCGGCCACCAGCAGGCCGGCGGCGATAGCGAGCAGGATCGACCGCACGAGAACTCGATTCATTCTAATGGTAAGGTACCTGACAGGTATTCTAAGGTACAGAAATGAGTCTGTTCGACGAGTCGGCAAAGACCGAGGAGAGTGGGCCTCTCGCCGCTCGATTAAGGCCGCAGCTGCTCGAAGACTTCGTGGGACAAGAGCACCTTTCGGGTCCCGATTCCCCTTTGCGCGGCGCCATCGAGCGGGGTGCGCTCGGCTCCGTTATCTTGTGGGGGCCGGCGGGCACCGGGAAGACCACGCTGGCGCGTATCATCGCCCAGAACGCAGATGCCCGGCTCGAATCGCGTAGCGCAGTGACCTGCGGCGTAGCTGAAATTAAGAAAATCGCCGAGGCCGCACGGCTGTCTCTTCGGCCGACGCTGCTATTTCTCGACGAGATCCACCATTTCAGCCGAACCCAGCAAGACTCGCTTTTGGGTTATGTGGAGGAGGGGACTCTTACGCTGATCGGAGCGACGACGGAGAACCCGGCATTCAGCTTGGCGACCTCCCTGATGTCCCGCTGTCGGGTGTTGGTTTTGAAGCCACTTCGCGACGCGGATATCGAGACTATCGTCGGTAAGGGGCTCGATGTGCTCGATGTGGAGATCGGGGACGACGCCCTTACGCAACTGTGCCGTTGGGCGAACGGCGATGCCCGCACCGCTCTTAACGGCTTAGAGTTGTCCGCTCAGATCGCGTTCCCGGGCAACACGATCCGATCCGAGCACATAGCCACGGCGATGAATAGGCCTGTGACGAGGTACGACCGCAAGGGCGACCAGCATTACGACGTAATCTCTGCGTTCATCAAGTCCGTGCGGGGAAGTGATGTGGATGCCTCCTTGCACTACTTGGCGCGAATGATCAAGGCAGGCGAGGAGCCGCGGTTTATTGCGCGGCGAATTGTCATTTTGGCCAGCGAAGACATCGGCAACGCAGCTCCCATGGGGCTGCTCGTGGCGATGGCGGCCCTCCACGTTGTAGAGAGAATTGGAATGCCGGAGGCACGAATCTCCTTGGCTCAGGCTACGATTTTCTTGGCAGCGTCACCCAAATCGAATTCGGCTTACCTGGCCATCGACAAAGCCCTTGACGATCTCGACGACAAGCCCGCGCCGCGCGTGCCTGACTATTTGAGAGATCCTAACACGAAGATCTACGAAGAGGCAGAAGGCGAATACCGGTACCCGCACGATTTCGGCGGCTGGGTCGACCAGGAGTATCTGCCAGACGCTCACGGGCTCGACCTGCCTTACTACCGGCCACTTCGCCAAGGATACGAATCTAAGATCGCCGAGTTCCTAGAAATGTTAAAATAGTAGAAGCTTCCACCAGCCGAAATAATCCGCGAGCGAACTCGCCGATCAACGGTATTGACCGAAGTCAAGGAACGTCAAAAATTTGCAAAACATTCGAGTTGCCTCGTCTGCTGCGGCTTTCTGGGTCCCCGCTCTTGCGAGCTACCAAATCGGTGGCAAAAGCCTCTGAAATCATAGTACCAACAGAAAAGCCAAAAAGCAAGCGAATGTTGTGGTTCTTTCGCCGCGGTTTTTCTCCTGACACCTTTCCCACATCTTATGCACAGGTCGGCTCCGGGAACTCCGTCCAAGGTCGTTTGAGTAGCTAGCCACATGTACTGTGCCCTCTATGTTGCGCGCACATGCGCGATCGCCTTCGTCGTCGCCTCATCGGTCGCGTTTGCACAGTATTCCGGTTCTGCTCCGGTATCCGCGCCGTTTAAGAAGGGATTCGACAGCATCACCCAAGAAGACTGCAAGAAGTGGCTGGAGGTGCTCGCCGGCGAAGAGTGCGCGGGCAGAGGCACGGGTCAGCCGGGATATCAAAAGGCCGCCGACTACATGGCTGCGCGCTTTAAGGAGTTCGGCCTCAAGCCGGTCGGCGATAACGGCACATATTTCCAACAAGTTCCTTTTGAGCAAAGGCGGATGAACCCTGAACAGAGCACCATTTCAATCGGATCGAAAGCCATCAAGGCGTCGGCGGGGTTCAAGCTCGATCGCCTCCATGGAAGCGCAGAAGCGAGAGGACCTATTGTGTTCTTTCGCGCGAACGGCAACGGAGTTTCGCTGCCACATGCGGACGAAATTGCAGGCAAGATTATTATCGCGGCCATCGGGTCTGACGCGACGGGCATTCGTCGAGGACTCACCCGATCAGCCGCCGCAGCCGTCCTTTTCGTAACTAAGGAAGCGATCGACAACGAGTGGACATTCGGGCGGCAATCCTCCGGACAGGGAAACCAGCGAAGCCTCCAAGGGCGGGTGAGTCAGAAATGTGCCAATGACCTTGCCAAGGCCGCCGGGATCAACACAGAGTTCGTCGATCTTGAAAGTCTGGCAGGCGAAACGATCGAACTGTCGGGAACTAGCCAAGAAGCGAAGCTCGTTGCCAAGCTCGAAGAGGTTCCTGTGGGTGTACCCAATGTGGTTGGCTTGCTCGAAGGCTCCGACCCGGTCCTGAAGAGTGAGATCGTCGGAATCGGCTCGCACTTGGATCACCTCGGCAAGCAGGACGGTGTTATCTACTACGGCGCGGACGACGACGGGTCTGGCTCCACCGCGCTTTTGGCCGTGGCGAAGGCTTTCTCCAAGAGCCCTAAAAAGCCGAAGCGCAGTATCCTTTTCATGGCCTTTTGCGGCGAAGAAATGGGGCTCATCGGTTCCGGCCACTATTCGGATCATCCCATCTTTCCGAACGACAAAATGATCTGCGAGCTGCAAATGGACATGGTCGGGCGAAACGAGCAGAAGGATGTGGAAAAGCCCGAAGATAACGTGGACACGATTCACCTGGTGGGCAGCAAGAAACTTTCGACCGAGCTGCACGACCTTGTACTCGAGGCCAACAAGCACGTGAATTTCAAGTTCGAGTGGGACGAGGAGGATGTCTACACGCGAAGCGACCACTACATGTTCGCGAAGGTCGGGATTCCGATTGCGTTCGTGTTCAGCGGCTTCCATCCCGATTATCACCAGCCGTCCGACACGATCGAAAAGATCAACTTCGAGAAGATAGCGAACACTGCGAAGCTGTACTACTTGGTGGCAGACATGGCTGCCAACCGCGAACAGCGTTTCAAGATCGACGGAAAGGGCTAAGCCAGCCCGATCACGTTGCCGGCTTGGTGCGCGCGGAGAATCCGAGCCAAGCTCTTTTCATCGACGTCTCCGGATGGAATGACGACTGCAAGCAATCCTCCACCACGGTCGAGGTTCATAACGAGTTCCTGAACGCGGACTTGCGGCAGCCCCTTATGCTGGAGGGCCCCGCTTAAGGTGAGGCGATCCGAATCTAAGAGAAGTGCGGAGATCTCGCCGCTTCCGAGAATGACGCCGACATCTTGAACTGGTTGAGCGGGCAAAGCCGCATAGATCCCGGCCGCGGCTCCGAACTCCATCCCCTTGATTGCTCCTCCGTCTGACCGATCCGCGATATCGGTTCTCGAGACGTAATCACTGCTGGTTTCGGTTAGATCGCCGATTTCCCCCTCGCGCCGATCCACCGGGCCGCCGGGGTACATCAGGTCCTCGGCAACCGATTGCCCGTCGTCCATCTCGCCTACGTTGGAAACATCGTCATCGGGAGTCGAGGTGCTTATACCACCGCCGATCGGGGATTCGTGCAGAAACGGTTCGCGATCGGGGTCGACGAACGCGTCGGTGCGATCTATCACCAGGTCGCTCTCGAGGTGAAGCGGCATTCCGGGATCGTCGAGCGAGGACATCCGATCGTCGGATATCCCGCCGAGAACTAGGCTTATGTTTTCCGGCGGAACGCCAAGGTCCAAGATTTCGGACGTGGCTGCTTCGGCCGCGTGGCTGGATGGGAACGACGCGTAGTAAGTGGGCATCGCGTCCATTCTACGCGCCCTCAAGCAATTCGGTCGCCAGGGTTCAACTCGCAGGTGATGAACATCCGCCGCCAAAGCTCCAGTTGGAAAAGGCACCAGAGCTTTTTGGAGTGGTCCCGAGCGCGCGACTGATGCTCCTCGATCAACTTTTTGAGATGAGCCGCATCGAACCATTCGCGGCACCCGGAGTCGCCGGCCAGCAATACTGCTTCTAGAGAGTCTTTCCACGGGCCTCGGAACCACTCGCCAACGGGGAGCTTGAATCCCCACTTCTTCCGGGCGAGAATCTCCTCGGGCAGATACTCCCCTGCGATTTGCATCAGCGGGTATTTGCCGTTCGGGCCGCGGAGCCGGAAATCCGCGGGCATGTGTCCCACCGCGTACTCGATCACGCGATGGTCGAGAAACGGGCAGCGGAGTTCAAGCGAGTGCGCCATCGTCATGCGGTCGCCGCGCAGGAGTAAGTTCGCCGGCAGCCACTCCCGGAAGTCGAGGTACATCATCAAGTCCGCTGCCTTGTCGGAACGGAAACCTTTGGAGCGCTGACGCCCGTAGGCGGTCGGAGACCCTTTCGGTTTCTTGCCGCCGTAAAGCTCCTGTCTTTCGCGGCTGCTGAACGCCCCGAACCAGCGGGCGAAGCGTTCGAATTTATCCGATTCGGCGAGCGCCGCAAGCATCGTGTTTCTGCGCTCCGAACCAGGACGAAACAGCGTCGCCAGCGGCGACGCGGCGGCTCCTATCGGGCCGAACTTCTGGAGGAGATTTTCAGCGCGGTACTTCGGGTAGCCGCCGAGAATCTCGTCGCTGCCCTCGCCGCTCAGAACGACCGTAACTTCCGTTCGTGCCAGCTCCGCGAGCTTGTAAATCGCCAAATCGGATGGCTCGCTGATGGGGGTTTCACGCGCCATCAGAACCTTGCCGACGACCGAGAGCATTTCGCCTGATGTAGCGACGATTTCGAAATGCTCAGTACCCAAGTGGTCGGACACGAGGCGAGCCATCGGCGTTTCGCTGAAGCCTGTGTCGAAGCCGACGGAGAACGTTTTGAGCGTCCCCGTTGTGACCTTTCGAATCAGAGCGCAAATCATCGACGAATCGATGCCTCCCGAAAGAAAGGCTCCTACCGGAACGTCCGCGACCATCCTCGTAGCGACGGCTCGGGTTAACTCCTCCTGAAATGCCGCGCACATCTCCACCTCGGTTAGATGAGCAAGGCGGCATGGTTCGGGATAGCTCCAAAACGACTCCGGCTCGGCCATTGAACCGTCCGGCCGCACCCCGATCCATGTTCCCATTGGGAGGCACTCGATGTCTTTGAATAGGGTCTCGTTGCCCGGGAGGTAGCGGTGGGTGACCCATGTCGCGATTTGCGAGGTGTCGATATCTCGTGGCACCGCAGGGTGCGTTAGTAGGGCTTTGATCTCGGAGGCAAAAGCGAAGCCACCGGTCCATCGATAGAAATACAGCGGCTTCTTACCGCACCTGTCGCGGGCAAGGAACAGCCGCTGCTCGCGCGCATCCCAGAGTGCGAGCGCGAACATCCCTGCCAAACGCTTAATGCAATCGGGCCCCCACTGCTGCCATGCGTGCAGGATAGTTTCCGTGTCGCTCGTGGTGTTGTAGTTCCCGCCAAGCTCTCGGCGAACGTCGAGGTGATTGTAGATCTCACCGTTGAAGACTATCGTGTAGCGGCCGTCGGGAGTAGACATCGGCTGATGGCCACAAGCAAGGTCGAGGATCGATAGCCGCCGGAATCCGAGAGCGACCGGACCGTCGATGAACGCGCCCGAGTCGTCGGGACCGCGATGGGCGACCGCGTCCGTCATGCCCGTCAGCAATTCAGGGTCCGGTCGGTCGCCATCACGTAACAGAAAGCCTGCAATCCCGCACATCTTTAGGGCAGCCTCCGCAAGGACGTCGTCACGCTCCAATTCTGGCCCCTCGCCTTCGCCCGAAGCTGATGAATCGGGGACTTTTGGCCGAATTGGCGTGAATAGAAGCCTGCTGGCGCCTGCTCGTCCCCGTAGAAGGTCTCAATCGTGTAGGGCAAGCTACTTTCTATTTCCATCGAGAATCGTTTGCCGGACGGAGTGGTGAGTGTGATTCGATTGCCGATCGCTACGAGGCCGACGTACTGGCCGAAATTCCAGATTAGCTCGTAGCCGTGCGGCTTGCCAAGGCCCGACAGGGTGTCCGCAACCTGCAAGAGTCTATCAGAGGATGGAAGTGTAACACGCCGAAGGTGAGTGACGGGGTCTGCCAGCCGCTTGTAACCGTCGTGCGCGCCTTCGAACTCGCGCTCGGCAATCTGATGAAGCCTGCCGTTGGCTTGTGTCGACCAAAGGAACGCGCCGCCGAATTCGGCCTGATCTGTGCCATCCACCCTCACCGTGTTATGGGCGGCCGTTCCCTTGAAGTATCGCCTCCAGAAGTCGTCTTCGTGGTAGCAGAAGGTGCCTGAATCCGTGAGAAGTTCTTCTTCGCCGTCACTTAGGATGATCGAGAGCTGGTCGCAGTGTGCATGGGCGGCGATTGAAGGGTAGCCGAAGGGCCCGGCACGAAAGCAACCCCGAAGATCGCCCTCCCGAAAAATCACATAGCCACCTTCTGGGTAGACCTGGAGGTAGTCCCCTTGAGGCGGGGGCGGGAACCGTTCGAGGGGCATTACTCCATCGTCTCGATCGCCAATTTCGAACCATATGCCTGGCGAGCGGCTCATGGCGCCCACGAAGCCGGACATTTTGTCGATGACTTCGTCGAGAGCGTCCTCCATGCCGAGGCCGAGTTTTTGCGCATAACCTCGTCCCTTCTCGAAAAAGCCCAAGACGTAGGCATGGTAGTAGTTCGCTTGCTCACGGTCGACGCCGTCAGGAGTTACCTGTCGTCCGGCTTCCATGATGAGGTTGTGCCATGCGTTGGTGGCCCAAGGTTCCGCGGTATTTCGATCCAGTAAGCATCCGGCTGCAAGCACCCCGACGAGCTCGCCGACTAGATGGTTATTGGCAGACGAGAAAAGCGACGGAAATTGCAGGATGTGCTCGATCTGTTCCTGTGCCGACCGCCGGATGATGGAAAGATAAGGCGCGATTTCGGTGTTCGACGAGTAAGGCTCCATGGCCGCCTGCCAAGCGATCATTCGGAACGCGTGTTCGAGGCTGCTGGCCCAATTGATGCCGAGAGGACGGGGGTTTTCGGCGATCCAATGGAGGATGATGCCCACCGTGGCGAGCATCGCGTCGTTCGACGGGTACCTGTTCCAATCGATGAGAAAGCTGTGGCGGTTCAGCTCCCAGATGTTCTTCGGATTTCCGTACTTTTCGGCGTCGCGATAATCGATCGTCGGCCAAGGATCGAGGGGGGCTCGAATTTGGGATTTCGCATCCAGGTGCCAATCGGGAAGTTCGGCGGGATAGTCGAACGATTCGTCGAAAAACGCTACGCGGTAGCTCTTCGTCGGCCTTTCCATGGAGTCGTAGGCAAGCTTGGCTTCTTCGACAAGGATCGACTTGGGCCGCCGACGGTCTTTTCGTGCTCTGAGAGATTGACTCGACCGAAAAAGGAGTTCCGGAACGCTCATGGCGCGAAGGCGTTTCAGTTTCCATGCAAGCGACATATATATTTGGCGGTTCGGGGGTGGCGCCGACGCTACGATGATGCTACATTTTAGCCCTGCTTGCTCCAACGATCTCACGCGGTCGTCAGGTTCCATGATGCTTGCGGTATCGTCAGTTCCCTATGCCACTCGATCCCGACGAAGAAGGATTGAAGCAACGATTCGAGTCCGCTGGCTCCGAGCATACTGAAAGGCCAAGAACCCGCATTCTGATGATTGGACCCGCCCTCGACGTTAAGGGGGGCGTATCAAGCGTCGAAATAGCGATCATCGAAAACCTCTCGTCGGAATTCGAGGTCGATTTCTTGCCTTCGTACACTGACACAAGTCGACTGCGCGCGGGGCTAATGCTTCTCAAGGCTATGGCGGCCATTCCGTTTCGAGCCAAGATGGCGGACATCGTCCACATTCACTTCAGCAAGGGTGGCAGCACGCTGCGGAAGGCCATTCTCGCTAAGCTCGTGCTTCTCTCGCGCCGGCCCTTGGTGCTTCACTCGCACGCTTCCTCGTATGCCTTCTATTACGAGCTTCCTGGCATCGCGAAGGCTTGGGTTTCGTCATTTTTGGGGAGCGCGAGGAGGTTTGTTGCGCTCTCGGAAAGCTGGGCGGAGAAATACGCAGCGCTCGGCGTTCCGAAAGGCCGGATCGTGGTTATGCCCAACCCCGTGGTGACGCCGAAGGATGTAGAGCAGCGGCAAGGCCGCGACACGGTCACCTTCGTTTTCCTCGGTGAGATGGGCACACGGAAGGGCGCTTTCGATCTCGCCGAGGCCTTCCTACGCGTTTCGAGCGAGCGGCCGCAGGCGCGCCTCGCGATGGCCGGCAACGGCGATGTCGAAAGGGTGCGCCACATGGTCGCAGGAAATGGTGCAGCGACGATCTATGGCTGGATCGACGCGGCCGAGCGGGATCGACTCCTACGGTCGGCGGACGTGTTCGTCTTGCCCTCGTTCGACGAGGGGCTACCGATGTCAATGCTCGAAGCGCTCGGCCACGCGTTGCCACCGATCGTTACGCCGGTGGGTGGAATCCCTGAGGTCATAGTGGACGGACGGAACGGGCTCATGGTTGCGCCCGGGAAAGTCGACGAGATCGCGGCGGCAATGATTCGGCTGATTGACAATCCGGAGGAGCGCGCGGCGATAGGCAAGGCGGCACGCGCGACCGGCGAGCAGTACGACGTCAGCCAATACGTTTTGAAAATGCGGGACCTTTACACGGGGCTACTTGAGGAGTAGGGCCGCCAGCGCGTCGAGGGCCACTTTCTTCTCGGTGCTTTCTCGTAGGTCCCTTATAGTGGCTTGCCCGCTTGTCAGTTCTTCGTCGCCGATCACGATGGCGAACAGTGCGCCCGATTTGTCGGCTTGCCGGAACTGGCTCTTGGCGGAGCGGTAATCCGGGTCCGACTCTACGCGAACGCCCGCTTTGCGAAGGTCTTTCAAAACGCGGGCGAAATCGTTACGGCACTCGGTGAGGCAGACGGCGAAGGCGTCCAGCGAGGGAGGCAGCTCGGCCGATCGGTTATCAATCGCCATGAGGGCGCGCTCGATCCCCATACCGACCCCGACTGCAGGTGTATCCGGTCCTCCGCACTCCTCCACAAGCCCATCGTAACGGCCGCCGCCGCAAAGGGAGCTTTGCGCGCCGAGCGATTTGGACTGCACCTCGAAGACCGTCTTCGTGTAGTAGTCCAGGCCCCTCACAAGGCGCGGCTCGATTTCGTAGTTTACGACAAGGTTTTGGAGGCGTTCCAGAATCGTTTCAAAATGCGCCCTGGACTCCGGTTCCAGGAAGTCCCCGATTACCGGTGCTCCGAGCATCGCCTCTTGGAGAGCCGGATCCTTCGAGTCGAGAATCCTCATGGGATTGCGTTCGCTGCGCTGGCGAAACTCCTCAGGCATGTCCGCGAGTGCCGGGCGCGCAAACTCCAGGAGCGCGTCGCGAAACCGGGCTCTGCACTCGGACTCGCCGAGGCTGTTGAGCTTCACGGTAACGGAGTTCATGCCCAACTCCTTGTAGAAGCGGGCGGTCAGTTCGATCACCTCGGCGTCCGCATCGGGAGAGTCCGAGCCAATGAACTCGACCCCCGTCTGGTGCGACTCGCGAAGCCGGCCCTTCTGCGGCCTGCCGTATCGGAAGGCCGGCGTGATGTAGAACAACTTGGTGATTTGACCGGGTGCACCCAGGGAGTGCTCCAGGTAAGCGCGAATCGCCGGCGCCGTCCCTTCCGGTTTGAGCGAGTTGCTGCGGCCCCCGCGGTCGGAGAACGTATACATTTCTTTCGACACAACGTCGGTGCCCTCGCCCAGTCGTACGAAGAGGTTGGTGTCCTCGAACGTGGGCGTGCGAATCTCGCGATAGTTGTAAAGCGAGCAGACTCGGCGAAACGTCGCCTCCAGCCAAACCCATCGTTCCGACTGGCCGGGGAGTATGTCTTCCGTTCCGCGTGGCGCTTGAAACCGCATTGGGTGTCATTTTGGCTAATTTCGGTGTCAGCCCCGCCCGATGGTGCAAAATTGCCCGCGTGCCGATCTGGGCTGTCGTCAATCAAAAAGGGGGAGTGGGGAAGACCACGACGGCGGTGAACCTAGCCGCGCTCCTTGCCCAGCGAGGCAGAAAGACGCTTATTGTCGACGCCGACCCGCAGGGGAATGCGACGACTGGTGTGGGGATTGAAAAGCCAGTTTTGAAAGCCACATTGTTCGAAGTTCTCACCGAGGATGTCTGCGCAGCAAATGCGATCGTCGAGACAAATACGCCGAATCTTCACTGCCTGCCGTCCACCCTCGATCTCGCCGGCGCCGAGCCCGTGTTGCTCAGCCGCGTCGGTAGAGAAACACTTTTGAAAGACGCGCTGGCTGAAGTACAGGACCGCTACGATTGGATATTGATCGACTCGCCGCCATCGCTGGGCATCCTCACCATCAACGCGCTCGCCGCATCGGAAGGTGTGCTGGTACCGCTCCAGTGCGAGTTTTATGCGCTCGAAGGACTGAGCCAGCTCGTTAAGACCCTGCAGTTGGTGCAGAAGCGCATCCGCCCCGATTTGAAGATCGCGAAGGTTCTTTTGACGATGTACGACGGGCGCAACCGTCTTAGCTTGCAGGTGGAAGAAGAAGTGCGCGATTATTTCGGAGACCTCGTCGCCAAGACGACGATCCCCCGCAACGTAAAGCTGAGCGAAGCGCCCAGTTTCGGCGTACCCGCGGTGTTCCAGTACCCGATGAGCAAGGGCGCGGAGGCATACGCGAGTTTCGCGGACGAGGTGCTTGCCGATGCGTAGGGTCTTGGGTAAAGGCCTGTCTCAGCTGATGGCGGAGCAGCAAGAGGATGTCTCGATTCAGCAGCTTCCGATCGACAAGCTCGTGCCGAATGAGCGCCAACCGCGAAAGGATTTCGCCGAAGATCCGTTGCAAGAACTTGCCGATTCCATCGAACGTGTAGGAATCATGCAGCCGATCGTGGTGCGAGCATTGGACCACGGCCGGTACGAGATTATCGCGGGAGAAAGGCGCTGGCGCGCAGCTTCGCTGGCCGGTCTGGACGAGGTGCCGGTTGTCATACGCAACGCCAACTCCTCCGAAGCGCTGCAGTTGGCTTTGATCGAGAACATCCAGCGCGAGGACATTTCCGCCTTGGAATGCGCCCTCGCTTACCAGTCGTTGATCGACGAGCACGGGCTCATACAGGAAGAACTGGCCAAGCGGGTCGGAAAATCGCGGCCATCGGTTGCCAACACCATTCGGCTTTTGCGCCTGCCGCTCGAAATTCGCGAAGCGCTAGCATCCGGCGCGATAAGCGAAGGGCACGCCAGGGCCCTGCTCCAGTTCGACACCGAGTCAGAACAGCTCATCGTGCACCGGCAAATTCGAGAGCGGGGACTGAGCGTGCGCGACGTGGAGAGCCTCGCCAAAGGCCGCAGAGTAACGGTAAAGACCCACACGCGGCGGGAGTCGGCCGATAGCCCGCTCGACCGCGCCGTCAGCGAGTATTTCGGAAGTCCTTCAAAAGTGAAGCAAAATGGACACGGAGGAAAAATCGAAATCGACTTTTACGACGAAGATGATTTAGCTCGAATTTTGGATATTCTGGATATCCGGATTTAGAGCATTTTTTCGCTGACGACGCCGACGTACCAGTGCTCGTCACCTTCTTTTTCAGGTTGCTCGTGCCAGTCGTAACAGTAGCCGCTGACGAGCGTTTCGTCTAGAAGCCGTTTGATCAGCTTATATTTTGGGATGCAGACTTCTTTGAGGATCGGATACATTTCGGAAGGCATCGGGTCGAGAAGTGTTTGGTAGTCATCGGAAACATCCACGAGCGTGATCCGAGCCAGGTTGTATTTCCAAAGTTCGCCGTCCAAATTGGCCAAAAGCGCACCTCCATGTCCGCTGTTTTCTGAAGGGACGCCGCAGGCCGGACAAAGGACGCAAAAAAACCGGGCGTCGACATGTCAAAATTAGGGCGTGAGCCGCTATCGAGTGTTTGTGACCCTAAAGCCTGCGTTGCTCGATTCAGCCGGGCGCGCTGTCAATGACGCCTTGCATTCTCTGGGCTTCGAAGACGTGGAGGATGTCCGAGTGGGCAAGCTCATCGAGATCTCGATGAAGGTCGGAAACGAGGCCCAGGTCGAGGAGATGTGCAAGAAGCTGCTCGCAAACCCGGTCGTGGAGAACTACCACATCGAGCCGTCGAATTGAGAATCGCGGTCCTTCAATCGCCCGGCAGCAACTGCGACCAGGATGCCTACCATGCCCTAAAGGATCACCTCGGCTTCGACGCGAAGTACGTTTGGCATAGGCAGACCTCGCTCGAGGGCTTCGACGGCGTGGTTATTCCGGGCGGCTTTACCTACGGGGATTATTTGCGGGGCGGCGCGATCGCGGCCCTATCGCCCGCAATCGAAGAGGTGAAACGGTTTGCCATGGAAGGAAGGCCGGTCATCGGCATCTGCAACGGCTTTCAGATTCTGACCGAGGCGGGGATCTTGCCGGGGGCGCTTGTGCGCAATGCAGGGCGGAGGTTCCTTTGCAAGAGTGCGAACATCAAGGCAGTCAATCGCACGAGCCCATGGACGGCGAACTGCGAACGAGTCCTAAAAATCCCGATCGCACACAACGAGGGCCGCTACATAGCGGACGACAACACGATCGCGAAGCTGGAGGGCGAGGGGCGTGTTGCGTTCGTTTACTGCACGCCCGAGGGCGAGGTGATTCCCGAGGCAGCGCCGAGCGGCTCCAGCCACAACATCGCCGGAATCCTAAACGAAGGGGGCAACGTTCTCGGGATGATGCCCCACCCGGAACGCGCCGTGAGCGAATTGTTGGGAGGCTCCGACGGGTGCATTATTCTAGGGCAGCTAGCCACCGCGAAGGTATAACCAAGGGGTGGACAAGACAGTAGGGAGCGCGACGGAGGCGCTGCAGAGGGCCGGGCTTCGAAATGGGATGACGCTGATGGCGGGCGGCTTTGGCCTATGCGGAATTCCGGAAAATTTGATACTCGCCGTGCGCGAACTCGGGGCAATTGACCTGACCATCATCAGCAACAACGCTGGCGTCGATGATTTCGGATTGGGCCTCCTTTTGCAAACCAAGCAGATCAAGAAAATGATTTCTAGCTACGTGGGCGAGAACGCGACTTTTGAGCAGCAGTTTCTCAGCGGCGAACTCGAGGTCGAGCTGACCCCACAAGGCACGCTCGCGGAAAAGATTCGGGCGGGCGGCGCAGGCATTCCGGCCTTTTTTACGCCCACCGGGTACGGGACCTTGGTGTCGGAAGGCAAGGAGACGCGCGAAATCGACGGGCGATTTTACGTGCTCGAGAATTCGCTGACGGCGGACATCGCTCTGGTCAAAGCCCACCGAGCCGACCGGACCGGCAACCTGATGTTCCGAATGACCTCGCGCAACTTCAACCCTATGATGGCGACCGCGGCCAAGACGACGATCGCAGAGGTGGAGGAGATCGTGGAGACCGGATCGCTAGATCCTGAGTGCATTCACACGCAGGGTGTTTACGTTCAAATGGTAGTAAAAGGCGCGTTCGAGAAACGAATCGAACAGAAAACCGTCAGGCAATAAACTGGTAGAATCTTGTCGAGTACTTCGCACATGGCGCTTGACTTAGATTCCCTTAATGAACAGCAGCTCGAGGCTGTATCGCACCCCGGCGGCGCGCTGCTCATTTTTGCCGGAGCCGGGAGCGGCAAGACTAGGGTTATCACATACCGGATCGCGAAATTAATCCAAAACGGCATGCGTCCCGGGCAAATTCTAGCCGTCACATTTACGAATAAAGCCGCGAGAGAGATGCGCTCTCGTGTCGAGGCATTGGTTGGCGATCAAGCAAAAGCGCTTTGGATGGGTACGTTCCATTCCATTTGCGGGAGGATGTTGAGGCAAAGCGGCCATTCAATCGGTATCGACCGCAATTTCGTTATTTACGATGACGCCGATCAACTAAGCCTAATTAAGGCGATACTCAAGCGGCGCAATATCGACGATAAAGCGGTCACTCCGCGCGGCGTTCTTAATGAAATTAGCCGCGCGAAGGAGAGATTAATCGAGCCCGAGAAATATTCCAATGCAGCCGCCGGATTTTTTGAGCGGATCGTAGCGCAGATCTATCCGGATTATCAGGCGAACTTACGCAAAAGCAATGCGTTGGATTTTGATGATATGCTTTTGCTCGCCGTGCGGATACTGCGGGAACGAGAGGACGTTAGAGGCGCTTTTCAAGATAAATTCCACCAAATCTTAGTGGACGAGTTTCAGGATGTCAACCACGCTCAATACGCGTTTATTCGCATCCTTGCGGCCAAGCACGGCAATGTAACGGTCGTTGGCGACGACGACCAGTCTATTTATGCGTGGCGCGGAGCGGATGTTTCTTTAATCCATAAATTCGCCGGTGAATTTCCTGGAGCGAAGACTATCAAGCTCGAAAGAAATTACCGATCTACGAAAAGAATTCTCGCTGCTGCCCATTCCGTAGTAAAACACAATCGCAGCCGGGCTAAAAAGGAATTGTGGACCGAGAACGACGAAGGTCCGCCGATAAGCATCACCGAGCTGGGCACGGAGCAGGACGAGGCGATGCTTGTTGCCGACACCATCCAACATGCCGTTCGGCAAGCAAGGCGCAAGCATAGCGACTTTGTGGTGCTTTACCGTACGAACGCGCAGAGCCGCGTGATCGAGGAGGCCTTTCTCATGATGCGCATTCCGCACGCCCTGATCGGGGGCCAGCGGTTCTACGAGCGTAAGGAAATCAAAGATATGATGGCCTACCTACGGCTGGCTGCAAACCCCGACGACGACGTTTCGTTGAAGCGCGTCATCAACGAGCCCGGACGCGGCATCGGTGGCACGACGGTTGCGAAAATGCAGGAGTTCGCGGGCGCGGGCTCTCTGTGGTCGGCGGCGAAGAACCAGGAGTTTCTGCACTCTCTCCAAAAGAGAACTGCTGGCGCGATCAATGCGTTTGCGGCAGGCATCGAGAGCGGCGCCGCCATGCGTGACGAGTCACCCGATAAGACCGAGCCTGTCTTGCGCCGGCTTCTTGTGGAGAGTGGGTACATGGAGTCGTTGCGCGCTGAACGGAGCGAGGAGGCGAACGGCCGGCTCGATAACTTGCAAGAACTGGTCAACGTCGCCGCCCAGCATGACGCCACCAGTGACGAACCGGGACTCTATGGATTCCTTCAAGAAATCGCCCTCCTATCGGATCAGGACGAGGTCCAGGAGCAGCCGGACGACGGTGGAAAGGTTACGCTCATGACCGCGCACACTGCCAAGGGCTTGGAGTTTCCCGTGGTCTTTGTAGTCGGCTTGGAGGAGAGCATCTTTCCCCATTCTCGGTCGATGAACTCTGACACGGAGATCGAAGAGGAGCGCCGCTTGTGCTACGTGGCGATGACCCGTGCCCGCGAAGAGCTCTATTTGACGTACGCCGCGCGCCGGACCACTTACGGCCAGCCCAATTTCAACTCGCGAAGCCGGTTTTTGGAGTCGATCCCAGTTGACATTTGCTCGTCTCTCCGAGAAACGACCATGCCCAGAACCGCCCGTGCCATGGCGTCGATAAGGTCCAGAAACGGGCCCTACACTCCGCCAACGCGCCCGTTGCACTCGCCAGACTGGAAGGCGCCGTTCGAGGCCGGCCAGCAGGTGAAGCATCCCAAGTTCGGGGTCGGAATGGTCGTGGCGTGTATGCCGACGCGTGGCGACTGCGAGGTGACGGTAGCGTTTCCAGGCGTCGTCGGGACCAAGCGTCTCATAGCGGGAATCGCCAAATTGGAAGCCATCTAAAGGCAGCGGCCGAGGCGATCCATGTACTCCGCGGAGGAAATCTCAATGGCGCCGAGCGATTCCAAATGGGGCGTCAGGTACTGAACGTCGAGCAGTCCAAAATTGCGCTCCTTCAAGAACTCCACAAGCCGCCACAACGCTACCTTGCCGGCATCGGTGACCAAATGGAACATCGATTCCGCGAAGAATGCCCGACCCAGCGCGAATCCGTAAACCCCGCCGACGAGCCTAACGTCGATCCACGCTTCGGAACAATGACCCTGGCCCATTCTAAACATCTCGGTGTACGCGCAGACGAACTCCTCGGTTATCCACGTCTCCTCACGATCAGCGCAGGCTCGCATAACCCGCTCGTACTCAGAGTCGAATCGCACCTCGAATCGTCGGTCTGATTTGCGCAGAGATCGAGCAACGCGGAATCCGTCCAGCGGAATAATCGCACGCGGGTCTGGTCGGAACCAGCCGATTTCGCCGTCCGGCATTCCCATGGGGAAGACGCCGTGAGAGTATGCTAGTTCCAACACTTGGGGGGTCAGCTCCACTTTTCGAAGAGTATGGTGTCTTCATCTCTTAAACACGTTCCTCACGGGAACGGGCCGCCGCGAAATGGGTAAACTAGGTACTCAAATAAAAAATAGCCGGCGGCAGGCAGCGGTCGAAGAAAGTTTTATCCACCCTTGAAGAGACGTGCTCCGAACGTAAGGGAACGTGGAGCGTCCCTCGAGATATTCGCAATTACGCGAAGCCCGCTGACGCACCGGCCAAATGGTGACCGATGAACAAACAAATCATCGTCAACGTCACCCCTCGCGAAACGCGTATAGCGGTAGCAGAGAACGGGCAGCTCATGGAGTTGCGCGTAGAGCGCGAGGAGCGTGTCGTTGGCAGCATATACAAAGGCATAGTCCAGAACGTTCTGCCGGGAATGGATGCCGCCTTTGTCGATATTGGGCTGGAAAGGAACGCGTTCTTATACGTCGCTGATATCTTGCCCGAAGACGAGATTTCGAACGGGGAAAGCCCCGCCAGTATCAAGCGCAGCGATCTCAGACGAAGGCGAATAACCGACCTCTTGAAACCTGGCCAGGAACTGATGGTGCAAGTGATCAAGGGTCCCCGGGGGACCAAGGGGGCGCGCGTATCCAGCCGGATCGCCCTGCCGGGCCGATGTGTCGTTTTGATGCCCACCGGCAACAACCTGGGAATAAGCAAGAAGATCGAAAGTCGCGACGAGCGTGAACGCCTGCGCAAGATAGGCGAGCGGATACGGCCGGCCGGATTCGGCTTGATCATGCGAACCGAGTGCGAGCAGAAAGCCGAAACAGAGCTGCGGTCAGACGTCCGCTTCCTCAAGAACGCGTGGGGCCAGGTCGTCGATAACGCCCGGAAGACCCGCGCTCCAGCGCTAGTTTACCGGGACCAATCCCTCCTTTACCGAACTCTGCGTGACATGGTCAGCGATGACGTAAACAAGGTGGTGATCGACGACCCGGACGAGTTCGAGAAGGTTCACGCCGTAGCAGAGAGCGTATTGCCGGAACTGCGCGAGCGCATCGTCCTGTACGACGGTGAAACGCCGATCTTCGACCATTTCAATGTCGAGCGCGACTTGGAGAAGCTGATTAAGCAGAAGGTGTCGCTCAAGTCCGGCGGTTCGCTGGTTATCGACGAGATGGAAGCGATCACGGCGATCGACATCAATACCGGCAAACAGGTCGGCACAACCAATCTCGCCGACACCATTCTGCGAGCGAATCTGGAAGCTGCCGATGAAGTTGGCCGCCAGCTTCGCCTTCGCGACATAGGCGGAATCATCGTCGTGGACTTCATCGACATGAGTTCTGCGGCGGACCGGAAAAAGGTCCTTACACACTTCCAGAACGTATTGAAAAAGGATCGTGCGCGAACCCGCATTGGTCGCATTAGTAGCCTAGGGCTCGTCGAAATGACCAGGAAGCGCACCGGCGAATCCGTGACCGAAGCGCTGACCTCCGTCTGTCGCACGTGCGACGGCCGCGGCCGCGTTCCGAGCAGTGATACGGTTTCTTTATGGGTCGAGCGGGATCTGCGCCGTGCTATGGACGAATCTGGGAATGCCTTTTATGTGGACTGCAGCCCAGCCGTATGCGAATCCTTGATCGGCGCAGATGGCGAGAACGTCGAGGAACTCGAACATCTGCTTAGCCGCGCCCTGTTCATCAGGGCCGACCAGGCCGTGGGCCTCGACGAGTACACGATCCAGTCGGGCACGATCGACCAATTCGACAAGAGCGTCATGGGCTTCCGCCGCGCGCAGGTCCTGGAGTGCAACGTCCGATCGTCGCAGCTCAACGGCTCGAACAAGGCCGTCGGTTGGACCGACGGCGGGTACTACATCGAACTGGTCGAGGGTGAAGGCTACATCGGCCGTAGAGTCAAGATCTGCCTGGAAGATATTCGCCGCTCGTTCGCGGTCGGGAGCGTGATCATGCCCGGGCTAACCAGATAGCGTAGCTACTCGCCCGCCACAAGCTCCGGCGCGAACTCGCAGTGGAGGATCTCTTGCTCGAGCATCTGCACCGCTTTAAGCACTTGCGCGCTTAAGGCCATTACTTTCGGCACCGCATACGAGAAGACCGCGAGGCGAAGATAAGCTGGCTCGGCAGTGCTCGCCACCTCCCAAAAGTTGAGCACAAGTTCTTCGCCGTCATCTTCGATGAACTCTTCGCAATACCGGACAAGGGCATTGCGGTTTCTTAGTCCAAGTATCTCGCGCCCCTCGTTCCGGCCAGACGATGCAAGTAGGCTTATCGGGTCATTGCTGGTGACGGGATGCGGTGATTCGAAAGTCAAGATGTTGAGGCGAAGAATGCCACCGTCAGGTTCGTGGAATGCCGCGCCCCCAGTTTCTTCGTACTCGGCGACCCAGCTCTTGGGCAGCTTGAACGTAGCTTGGCCCCCGCGAAAGTTGACGCGCTGCATTTCCATCATCCCTGCGGCCGCATCGTCGGGAAGAGAATAACGTCGCGGATGCTCTCTGCGTCTGTCATCAGCATCGCGAGGCGGTCCATGCCGATACCCAGGCCGCCAGCAGGTGGCATGCCCACTTCGAGCGCATAGAGAAAGTCTTCGTCTAGCGGATTCGCTTCGTGGTTTCCGGCAGCGAGCTGTTCGGCCTGAAGCTGCATCCGCTCACGTTGGTCGATTGGGTCGTTGAGCTCGCTGAACGCATTGCATAGCTCGCGGCCCAGGACATAGCCCTCGAATCGGCGTGTAAATCGCGGGTCGTCCTGCTTTTTTTTGGCTAGCGGCGAGGTCTCGATCGGGTAGTTCTGCACAAAGGTAGGCTGAGTGAGGTGCGGCTCGACGAAGCGCTCCAGCATCTTTTCGATAATGCCGCCCACGTCATGCTCTTGTTCGGAGTCCAAGCCCGCCGCCGCCATGGCCTTCTTTGCAGATACTAGTGAGTCAAAGGCGGTCGGCGCGATTCCCGACCGCTCCTCGATCCCTTGCAACAGATCCAAGCGCGCCCAGGTCTTCGAAAAGTCGATGGACAGGCCGCCGGTCTTCACCACTGCGGACCCGGTCACTGAAACGGCGACGGCATGACATAGCTCTTCGACCAGCCGTTGGATGGCCTCCATGTTCGCGTATGCCTCATAAAGCTCGAGCATCGTGAATTCAGGGTTGTGGCGGGTGCTGATGCCCTCGTTACGGAAAACCCGGCCGATCTCGAAAACCTTGCCGACGCCGCCGACGAGCATGCGCTTGAGATATAGCTCGAGCGAAATTCGCAACTTCAGCTCGAGGTCGAGCGCGTTGTGGTGTGTCTTGAATGGGCGTGCGGCGGCTCCGCCTGCTTCCGTTTGCAAGACCGGAGTTTCAACCTCGATAAAACCTTTCCCTTCGAGAAACTGCCGAGTGGCTGTGACTACCCTTGCTCGATCCAGGAGAGTTCGGCGGCTGTCTGCATTTGCGATCAGGTCGAGATATCGCCTGCGATACCGCTCTTCGATGTCGGCCAGGCCGTACCATTGGTGGCCTTCCTTCTCCTTGCCGAGTGGCAGCGTATGGAGGCTTTTGGCGAGAACCCGCACGTCGCGCGCATGGATCGAAACTTCCCCAGTCCGAGTCTTGAAGACCTCGCCGGAAACGCCGACAATATCACCGATGTCAACGAGCGAGAACACCTCCCAAAGATCCTCACCGACGTCCTCCTTTTTCAGGTAAGTCTGCATCCGGTCACCCTCGCGTGAGATGTCGAAGAATGCGGCCTTGCCCATTGTGCGCAGAGCAGTGATGCGCCCCGCTAATGACACGGTCTTACCTTCGAGCACGCCAAAGTCGTCCCGGATGTCCGGGGGGAAATGCGTTGTGAGGTATTCCTCCGCGATGTAAGGGTCGTGGCCCAGTTCTTTGAGACGTTCTAGCTTTTGGAGTCTGAGCTCCTCGCTCACTTCACGCCCTTGGCCAGGCCCTTGATTTCGTAGGTGATCTTGCCTGCCGGCGCATCAACGGTCACTTTGTCGCCTTTCTTCTTACCGAAGATCGCCTCGCCGAGAGGCGATTCGGTCGAAATCCTGTCCTCATCCGGATCCGCTTCAATGCTACTGACCACCATGACCTTGAACTCGTCCTTGTTCCTGGTGTTGGCGAGTTGGACCAGCGAACCGATGGTCACTTCCTTCGTCGATACGTCTTCAGGCGTGATGACCTGAGCGTTAGCGAGAACGGACTTCAGATCGACGATACGGCCTTCCACCATTGCCTGTTCGAACTTCACTTCGTCGAGCTCGGAGTTATCTTCGCTAAACTCACCGTGCTCCTTGCTATCGCGGATACGCGCGGCGATTTCCTGACGACGCGCGGTCGTCAGATACTGCAATTCTTCCTCCAATCGCTTGTGGCCGGCTGGCGTCAGATAGATAACATCGTTTGTATTGTCGGACATTGACATGATTGTTTACCGAAGGTCCCGTACTCGAACCGAGGCATTATGGCCTAGATAGCCCTGAGCGTATCGTGGGGTTGATGGTTAAGAACGTCATTCATGGAGATAAGGTTTCAAAATTTTGAAAGGAAATTAACGGAGAGCCGCCTATTCCGGCATCAGGTCAGATAGGCGCCGTCGCTGGGCAAGCTGCCTGAGCCGTTTTAGCGCCTGGACCTCGATCTGACGAACCCGTTCACGCGAAAGCTGCAAGTCGGATCCGATGTCTCGCAGAAGCAACGCTTCGACCTCGCTGTCTAGGCCGATTCGCTGTCGGATGACACGACGTTCACGCTCAGGGAGGACCTCCAAGACTTGCAACAGATGGGATAGCGATTCTCGGTTCAGCGCCACGGATTCTGGATTGTTTTCGCCCTTGTCAGCCTGCAGAGAAAGCAGGCTCGTGCCTTCGTCGTCCCCGAGGCTCATGTCGAGGGAAATCGTTTCCATCGGGCATTGCAAAGTGCTCAGCAGCTTGGGTAGCGAAACTCCGAGGATATTTGCCAGCTCTTCGTTGGTCGGCTCTCGGCCGTGCCTCATGGTGAACCCCGTGCGCTCGCGGTCAGCCCGTCGAATAAGCTCAACAACGTGGACGGGCAGCCGAATCGAGCGCGCCTTGCTTCCCACGGCACGGCCAATCGTTTGGCGGATCCAATGCGTGGCGTAGGTCGAGAACCGGTATCCCTTGTCGGGATCAAAGCGTGAAACCGCGTTCATCAGCCCGATCGCGCCTTCCTGCACGAGGTCCTCGAAGGGAATGGAGCGGTTGCGGTAGTGTTTGGCGATGCTCAGGACGAGTCGCATGTTGGCCTCGATCAGCTTGCGGCGGGCGTTTTCGTCCCCTGCACGAGCGCGCATGGCGAGGTCCCGCTCCTGTTCGGGCAACAGAAGTGGAGTTTGAGTCAGACGCGCGAACGACGGCGTTTCATGCTCTAACCTATCGTCCTGCCAATCTGGCGGAATGCCTGCCGTTTGATACATTTGTGAACCTGAGCCGCAACGACCCGGCCCCCAGTGCCTAATACACTATA
Source organism: Fimbriimonadales bacterium (assembly GCA_051003155.1). Classification (GTDB taxonomy): domain Bacteria; phylum Armatimonadota; class Fimbriimonadia; order Fimbriimonadales; family ATM1; genus JACDEQ01. The sequence continues at coordinate 77,106 of JBPCLO010000006.1, forward strand.
TTCTATGTAGACGCGCATAAGGAGGATTTGTTCTTTCTATGCCGGGCAAATGAGGCTTAAGGGCCACATCGGTGGAACCCTTCCTCCTTCTCGGGAGTCAAGCTAGTTCCTGGCCGCTGTTTCTTCATCACAGAGACGAAAGCGGTTGGGTACACTACGCTGCCGCTACGAACCTGGTCGATGCATTGAGCGGCGTCCAACTAATATGAATACTCTGGGCTTTGAAAATAGGTCAGCGCAACTTGCGCTGCTGGGCTATCTGGCGGCTGGGTTCGGTCCGAGGCTTGGGTCAAGTGTCGGGCGCCACTCGAATCGATTGACAGGAGGTTGTTGGCGGTGCTGTATGTAGCGCTTTTTGGCATCTTCGCGGGCGCGATCGTCATCCCGCAGAAGAAGAACTGGTTTTCCGCGATTGTCGATTGGATTCGTACACGTGTATTCCCGGCGCAAACGATCGAAGAGGTTCAGCTTGGCAAAGGTTGGGCTGTTTTTACGTCCGACGACGATCGCAGCTTCCACGATTGGATTGATAAGGACGACTTCCACAACCCGCGCATCCACGACCGACTTCCGTCGCTCGGCAGCCATCTTTTGGTGGAGCTTTACGGGTGCGACGGGCGCTCGCTGGAGCAAGAAGCGTTTGTCCGAGACGCGATGGTCGAAGCGGCGAAGCGGAGCGACGCTAGCGTCGTAACCGACTCGTTCCACGAGTTCAAGCCGTACGGGGTCTCAGGCGCAGTAATCATTCAGGAGTCGCACTTCACGATCCATACCTGGCCTGAGCACGGCTACGCGGCAGTTGACCTGTTCTATTGCAGCAGCACCGTAGCAGTGGACGAAGCCGTGCGAACTCTGCAAGAAAGATTCGGGGCGGTGCGAACAAGCTATCTGCTCGTCCGGCGCGGATTACAGGGTGAAGTAGAGCGGTAGGTGGCTAGGTTCATCGTTGGTAGGACGCCTAACCCTGCGCCAACCCGAACGGCAGATCCTCGAAGGCTAAAGCGTACGTAACCGGCGTCAGATACGCGAGGTCGAGGTTCTTCGCCTCGTAGGCAAAATCTGTCCGCACCTCCTCGCCCTTGCTCGCCCAGCAATAACCAGAAAAGCCGCCGAACGACGGGACGAGCGCCTGGTACCAGCCCGATTTGTCGAACAGGCGATTGAATGTGTGGAGGATGCCCTGCATGCTGTACGGGCAGAAGACGTTATTGTCGGCCTGCGTCACGAGAAGTCCCTTTTTGCTGAGCGCATCCCGGCAGTCGTTGTAGAATTCGTCCGTGAAAAGACTCTCGCTTAGGCTGCCGCCCTCCTCTTGGTAGACGTCCGTGATGTCCATCACGATGAGGTCGTAGGGGTCGATAACCCTGTCCAGGAACCCGAACGCGTCTCGGATGTGCAAATTCACACGATGATCGCCGAATGCGCCGGCGCTGACGAAGGGTAGGTGCTCCTGCGAGACCTCGACGACGCCGCAATCGATCTCGACCATATCGATAGTTTCGAGCGATTTGTGCTTGCAAAGCTCGCGCAAGACACCCCCATCGCCGCCACCTACCACTAGGGCGCGCCTTGGATCATCGATCGACAGCATGGGGATGTGGACTAGCGTTTCGTGGTAGGCCCTTTCGTCGAGTTCTGCAAGCTGAATGTGTCCGTCGAGAAGCAAAACGCGCCCGAACGCATCGGTGTCGAAGATGTCGATGGTCTGAAACCCCGTTTCGCGGTGGCAAATGTGCTCCCTAACCTCGACGGACATCGAAAGCTTCGTGCTGCGAGTGGGAAACTGCAGGTGCGCCACGGCCAATTGTAGCAATTGTAGCGCAGCCCACTTCGGGAACTAGGCCGCGCTACCGGCGGTTCTCGATGGCAATCGCTTTGCCGTAGACACAGCCCTTGCCGACCCAGCCGTTGACTCCGCCCCGGTTGTTGCCGATGAGGACCCTCTCGCCGTCGATCGCCTTGATAAGGTGCAGAAAGTCGCGGCCCTTGACCCTGACGAGGACGATATCATCGACGAGTAGAGTGCTCGTGTCTACCGGCGACACGGTGACGATATCGCCATCGTTCACCTTGCCCGTCATCGAGTGTCCGCGCGGCTTGACAACCGCGGTCTGCCCTTTGGCAAGTGCTTCCTTTGCAAAATCGGCCCAACCCATTGCGGCCTATTGTAGCGCCGGCATCCTACCGCCTTTGAGACTACGCAGGCGCTAAATTGACGTTACACTGTAAAATCGCCGTCCTGCCATGCCCTTCAGCCAAAGCACCGGAATGTTCGTCGCCGAGACCCACACGTCGGCGGTCACGTGGTTCTTCACCATCGAGAAAATGCTGCTCTCGGGAAAGACCAAGTACCAGGAGTACCAAATCTGCGAGATTCCGCGGTTCGGAAAATCGCTTTTCCTCGACTACAATATTCAGACCTCGCTCTTCGACGAGCACGTGTACCACGAGTGCATGAGCCAGCCGGCGATGACGGTCCATCCGAACCCGAAGAAGGTTGCCATTTGCGGAGGCGGCGAGGGCGCGACGCTGCGGGAGGCGCTGACGCATAACACCGTCCAGGAAGCCGTGATGATCGACATCGACGAGGAGCTCGTCGACATGGTCAAGGAGCACATGAAGGAGTGGCATCAGGGCGCTTTCTACGACCCGCGCACAACTCTCGTCCACGCCGACGCGCGACAGTACCTCGAAGGCCACAAGGGCGCGGGTTTCGACGTGATTCTAAGCGACCTGCCCAACCCGCACGAGGAGGGGCCCGCCGTTCGTCTGTTTACCAAGGAGTACTACCAAATCTGCGCCGACGCGATGAGCAACGAAGGCGTCTTCGCCATGCAGGCCGGGTGCGCCAACGCGAACTATCCGTATTGCTTCGCCGCGTGCATGAAAACACTAATGGACATGCCGGACGTGTTCCCGATCGTCCGCGGTTATTGGGGCCACGTCACGAGCTTTATGATGCCCTGGGGCTTTATTCTTGCCAGCAAAAAGCACGATCCGATGGAGATGACGGAACTCGAACGCTCCAATCGCTTGGCTGCGCGGGGAGTGACGAATCGATACTACACGCCGCGCTTCCACGAAGCGGTGTTCACCTTGCCGGATTACCTATACGAGGCCGTCGAACAGCACGGTCGGGTCGTCGCCGACGCCGCCCCGTTTTTATGGGAGGCATAGATGATCGCTCTCCTCCAACGTTGCGCGTGCTTTTGCAAAATCGACTTGACAGAGCAGAAAACCCTGATATATTGATTCCAAAGCAATTCCAGGAGGTATCGAATGCACCACGGCGATTTTCGTTTAATGAGTTCCGTCCTTGGCCTTGGTTGTCTTCGGTCGGAGGTCTGCTCGTGCCAACCGCAGCCGAGCTAATCATCGAAGGAGGGCTGGCCCGTGGATCGGCCTTGGGGACCTGCGCGAAGACATCGAACGAGGACTTACCCCCCCATCGGATCAATCGATGGGGGGGAGCCGGACGAGCTTACACCGGGCATGTAGCATGTGTGGACGGAAGGATCTGTAGAGATCCTGTCCAAGGTCATTGGCGAAGGGTCAAGCCCGCCGAACGATCACCAACATTCCTACTGTGGACTTCAAAAACCTCCCCTCCTCGGCATTACCTGTATAAGCGTCATCGAGTTTGCGTTCGGTTCGGCAGGTCAAGTCTTGGAAGTTGTGGACGGTTGGGTTACCCTGTCACTAAAACTGATTCCTGAAGTGGCACACTTGGACGGCGCCAGCGGTTATCGAACCCACGTCAGGAAATGGCTCGACGGAATGAGTCTTAGCGCAGGCACCCTCTCACCTTTCGGTTGGAACAGTCATCGATGGTTAGACATCTACAGATTAGCGGACACGACGTTTATTCTTGAGGGCGACTTCTGCAGGGAACTATCCACGATGGTCGCAGAGACACAGGACCGTTTGGCAGGAAGGGAAAGGAGTGGGCTGGACGGAACCGGTGGAGATGTCGTAACCGCTGTCTGAGGACGAGATCAACCATCTGTTTGGCAAGTCTTCGCGGGGGGACAAAGGATGACCATGACCGGCAAAAACTGATGGATTCCCCCAAAAGGTAGGCGGCGTTGCGCTACGAACCTGTTTACGCGAGCCGAAGGAGAACATCTGCCAATGCAAATGAGAAGAAGCCGAATGACACGTAGCCGTTCAGCGTGAAGAACGCGAAGCCGAGCTTTGAAATGTCGTGTGCCGAGATCAGGGACTGCTCGTAAGTGAGCAGCGCGGCTACGAACAGTACGCCGAGGAAGTAGGCGATGCCCGCGCCTACCACCACTCCCGCGGCGGCCAGGAACGGCACAGCGAGGAGGTGGAAGATGCGAGATACGATGATGGCGTTGGCCCTTCCGAGAGAAACCGGGATGCTGTGCAGGCACTGCGTGCGGTCGAATTCCTCATCCTGCAAAGCATAGAGGACATCGAAGCCACCCGTCCAGAACGTGACCGCGAGAATCCAGAACAGCGGCGTCCAGCTGAACTCGCCAGTAACTGCTACCCAGGCGCCGGCCGGCGCGAGACCCAACGACAGGCCGACGAAGAGGTGGCAGAGAGCGGTGAAGCGCTTGGTGCAGGAATAGAACATCAAGACCGCCAGGGCAAGCGGCGCTAGGATGAGCGTCAATCGGTTCAGCAGCCCCGCGGCCACAAAGAAGACCGCACACGAAACGACAAGGAACAGAAGAGCCTGATTGTGCTTCAGGAGCCCTGCCGGGATCGCACGCCTGGCCGTTCGAGGGTTCTCGGCGTCGATCTTGGCGTCCGCGATGCGGTTGAATGCCATCGCCGCGCTGCGCGCGCTGACCATCGCTAGGAGAATGAGCAGAAAAACGCGCCACCCCGGCCACCCGTCCCCGCTCGCGTACATCATGCCCACCAGGGCGAACGGAAGCGCAAAGATCGAATGCTCGATCTTGATCATTTCGAGGTAGACGCGGGCCGCGCGAGCGCCGGTGACTGCGGTCATCAGGAGAATGATACTAGACTGCGGACTGCGGACTGGAGACTGGAGGCTGGGAGGCTGTAAACTGGAGGCTGCAGGCCGGATGCCGACGTGGACGTCGGCGCTACAACGGGCGAAGCTCCCTAGTGTCTAAAGGCTTTAGTCTGCGTCTAGATAATGGTAATCTCCCGCCAATGGATTCCAGAGAGGTCATCGTCAGGCGCGCTGCGCAGGAGTTGAAGGACGGCATGTACGTGAACCTGGGCATTGGGATGCCCACGCTCATCGCCAACTACATTCCGGAAGGCATGGACATCGTTCTCCAGTCCGAAAATGGCCTCCTCGGTATTGGCCCTTTTCCCACGGAAGCCGAGGTCGATGCCGACCTCATCAACGCGGGCAAGCAGACCGTCACTACCGTGCCGGGGGCGAGCTTCTTCAGCAGCGCCGACAGCTTCGCGATGATCCGCGGCGGCCATATCGACCTGTCGATTCTAGGTGGCATGGAGGTCAGCGTGAACGGCGACCTCGCCAACTACATGATCCCCGGGAAAATGGTGAAAGGAATGGGCGGGGCGATGGACCTCGTGGCGAGTGCGAAGTACGTTGTCGTGATCCAAACGCACAACGCCAAGGACGGCTCGCCGAAGATACTCCCTGAGTGCGAGCTCCCGTTAACAGGCAAGAAAGTCGTGAACCGCATCATTACGGAGAAGGCCGTCTTCGACGTCAAACCGGAAGGCGGGCTCGTCCTGACCGAACACCACCCCTACGTTACGGTCGAAGAACTTAGGGGGTCAACCGCTCCGTTCGAAGTCTCGCCGAACCTGAAAGCGATGACCCTGTAGGCGGTAAAATTGTGCGAAATGTCGCACCTTCATTTATTTACGAGCGAGAGTGTTAGCGAGGGGCACCCCGATAAGCTCGCCGATCAGATTTCCGACGCCATTCTCGACGAGTGCCTTGCCGGCGACCCTTCCAGCCGAGCGGCCGTTGAAACCCTATTAGGCAAGGGTTTTGCCGTCATTACGGGCGAAGTCAAGACCGAGGTCTACGTCGAGATCGGTGATGTGGTGCGCGACACGATTCTGGAAGTCGGCTACAACGACATCTATTTCGGCATGGACGGGCGGACCTGCGGTGTGCTCGTTGCGCTGAATAAGCAATCGCCGGACATCGCGCAGGGCGTGGATACCGGTGGCGCCGGCGACCAGGGCATGATGTTCGGATACGCCACCGACGAAACGCCGGAAATGATGCCGATGCCGCTCGCCATGGCGCACGCAATGATGCGCCAGCAAGCCGAGATCAAGCGAACGAAGCAATCGTTGGGCCTCAGGCCGGATGCAAAGGCCCAGGTAACCGTCGGATACGACAACGGTGTCCCGAAAGAGGTCGAGACGATCGTCTGCTCAGTCCAGCACGACGAGCATCTGAGCCACGACGAAGTCAAAGAACGGGTTCAGGAGCATATCATCCAGCCGGTGCTAAAGAAGTACAGCGAAGTGATCGCCATCGCCCCGGACGTCAAGTACCACATCAACCCGACCGGCAAGTTCACCCTCGGCGGGCCCGAAGCGGACAGCGGTCTCACCGGCCGCAAGATCATCGTGGATACGTATGGCGGCTTTTGTCCGCACGGCGGTGGCGCCTTCAGCGGCAAGGATCCGACGAAGGTCGACCGCAGCGCAGCCTACATGGCGCGCCACGTGGCGAAGTGCATCGTCGCCGCGGGGCTCGCAAAGCGGGCGCAGGTGAGCCTCGCCTACGCGATCGGCGTTGCGGAGCCCGTTCAGGTCGCCGTGGATACATTCGGTACCAGCGAGAAGTCCGAAGAGGAAATCGAGTGCATCATCAAAGCGGAGTTCCCCTTCAGCCCGCGAGGAATCACCGACCACCTCGGCCTCCGAGCACCCGGCATGCGCTACAAGCCGACTGCCAAGAACGGCCACTTCGGCAACCCTGACTTCCCATGGGAGAAGACTGACGCCGCAGAACGGTTGAAATAAGACTTCCACGATCTCTCCTTAGTAATTCTTCAGTTCCGGCCCTTCCTTGGTAACACGGCAGGACGCTACTTTGTCTAAGTTGACAAGGAGATGCAAATGAAGCTTTTCTCGATTTGTACTGTTTCAGCCGTAGGAGCATGCGCGATTGGACTTGTCTACGCGCCGCCCAAGGAATCGGATACCATGCTGCCAACGGCGCCAGCTAAAGTAGTCCTGGCTGGGGTCACTTGGGAGAGTTCCCTCGCAGAGTCGCTCGTCCGCGCTAACCGTGAGAACAAGCCGGTGCTCCACCTGCAAATGTTCGGCAGGCTCGACGATGCCCTGTGCTGAACGAATGCGCGTACGCTGAGGGCCGTGTTGCTCTCCGATCCGCAGTTTGTAGAGTTTCTAAAGAATGACGTGATCACATCTTGGGAGACGGTTCGCGAGCCCGTCCGGGTGACACTCGATATGGGTGACGGACGTACCATGCGGCGGACGATCGGTGGGAATACAGTGATGTACGTCGTGGCGAAAACCGGCGGGGTTGTCGACGCCTTTCCGGGCGTGTATCTGCCGAAGGATGTGCTTCCTGACATGGTCGCAGCCGTCTCTATGGCGGACCAAGACCCGAGGTTTTGGCGTGAGTATCACCGAGTCGGTGCGACAAAGAGCAAGCTTGAGCGATTGTGGATCAGCACGAGCAAGACGGGCGTTGAAGCCCCTATTCTCGACGGCCTGAAGCTTCCCATGCCCACCGTCGAGAGTCGAATCGTCGATGACAGCCACAACCCGTACACAGGCGCCGAGGTAAGGCAAAGATTGGGCGTGCCCTCCGGTATGACCAGTTCCGAAGCCGGGACGCTCGCTGTCCAAAGGGATTCCCACAACAATCGCGAGAAATTGCGGCCGCTGGTTCACGAGGTGATGAGACGGTGGTGGAACAATCGGCCAGAAGACTTCACGAGGACTCTGTTCAAGGACCTCCTCGGCGTGCCGCTTGACGATCCGGATTTAGGGCTGACGAGTGTCGTGACGCCCGGAACGCCCGGGGCAATGCGTGTCGGGCGCTGATTGTGCATAACCTGTGGATGCCTTGTTGGAGTCGCTTGACCGTGGCTAAAGAACCTAAAAAAGGCCGATTTGCCCTTGCATATGGGGCATTTATCTGATACTATATTCGACAGAGGTTTCTGCTGAACCGAGACGACCGAAAGGCCGTACTCCACGCAAACAGTAGCCGCAGTCACCGGGCAACCGGAGACTAAGACGAATTTTGCTGGAGCAGGGCTGGACGAAAGTTCACTCCTCTCACTTGATCGACTTGTCTTTTCGAGTCGTGAAAAGTGAATTTTCTCGGAACGGCAAGAGCCTCTATTTCTTTGTGTCGGTGAGGGCGGGCGTCTCGGCGGGAGTCAAGAGTATTTCCACCGGTTCGCCCGGATTATTGCTCCGAATCCGAAACTCCGCACTCGAAATGTCGAGGATGTCCACTTTGTAGGCTGCGGACTCCTCGACCATTGTGAACACGACGCCGTCGTATTTCCATGTGCCCAGAGCGGGTTTGCCGTTGGGCGAGGTGATGACAAGCGAGCCGTCCGACAAAAGACGTAAAGGGTCCCCGGCTCCACGGCCGAAGAATCCTTGACCTTCCAGACGCGGTTGACGAAGCCAACGGGTATGTCCGCTGCCGGCGCCCCGGGAGCAGCGGCCTCCGGGACGCACCCTGCTGTCAGAAACGGAAATGCGGCGAGCAACAACAATCGAGCTACGAGCGACTTCATCCTTTAAGGAACCTCTTTGAAACGACGGTTGCAGGCTGGGGTTGGTCCCTAACCATCACATCACAAGGCTGGTTTAGCACCGCGTGTTCCTTGCCCAGGAATGCGAACGCGATCCCGGCATCCAGCATCGGCGAAAAGACGCCACTCGACACAGTGCCGATCTGCGCTCCGTCGCGCATAACCGGATAGTCCTCTCTGGGGATCATTTTCGAGTCCATCAAGATGCCGACGAGCTTCCTGGGCGGCCCATGCGCGCGCATGCGGTTGATCTCATCGGAGCCGATATATGTTTTCTCCTTCCCGCAGACCCATCCAAGTCCGGATTCGATCGGATTGATCTGGTCGCTGAGCTCGTGGCCGTAAAGCGGCAGGCCCGCCTCCACGCGCAAGACATCGCGCGCCGCAAGGCCGCAGGAGGTCACGCCTGCTGCCAGTAAAGCATCCCAGAGCTGCTCGGCGAACTCGGCGGGTGCGATCAGCTCGAAACCGTCCTCCCCCGTATATCCGGTTCTGGCCGCGAAGACCTCGGTGCCTGCAATGTGGCGGAGGGTGCCGCTGAATTTCGGAGTTTCCGTCACGTCCTCGTCGCAGAGCCTGTCGACGATATCGACGGCTCTCGGCCCTTGAACGGCGATCATTACCGTGGCGAATGTCTCCTCGGTGATGTCGACGCCTTTATCGTTGTTGGAGCGCATCCATTCGAGGTCCTTTTCGCGGTTCGATGCGTTAATCACCATCCGAAATACTCCATCGCTGATCTTGTAAACGATGATGTCGTCTACGCATGTGCCGTTCGGATAGCAAAGCAGCGAGTACTGCGACACGCCGTTGGCCAGCTTGGCGACATCGTTGGTCGTGACGTTTTCGAGGAACTCCTGAGCCCGCTCGCCCCGGTGCCAGGTCCTCCCCATATGTGAGACGTCGAACATTCCGGCGGTCTCGCGGACCGCCCTGCTCTCGGCGATGATCCCCTCGTACTGCACCGGCATCTCCCAGCCGGCGAAGTCGACGAGCTTCGCGTTGAGGGCCTTGTGAACCGAGTGCAGGGGTGTGACGAGCATGCAGGCGAGTTTACTCACTCAGCGCATCGGGCAAAGACCATCCGTTTCGTTCCAAGAACGCCTGTGCTTCGTCGCGCGACACCGCTCTCTCTTGCATGACAATGCCGATTGCGCGTTCCCGGAGCTTCTCGTTTGCCGGCCGCATGTGCGACATCATATTGCCCTTAACCAAGCCAGCGAGGACCATCGCGCCGGTGCTGATCGTATTCAATGCGATCTTTTGAGCGGTGCCGCCTTTCATCCTCGTCGACCCGGCGATGACCTCCGGGCCGGTGTCGAGAAGCACCGGGGTGTCGACGAGATCAAACAATGTCGCCCCAGGGTTGTTCGCTATTCCGACGGTCTTGATGCCGCGAGCCTTCGCAGCTTGGATGACGGCAAGAACATACGGTGTCGAGCCGCTCGCCGAGATCCCGATCACGATATGTCCGCCATCGCCGATTTCTTCTATAAGTTCCCCGAAGTCTTGGGCGGCTTGGTCTCGGTCGTCTTCCGCGCCTTCTTTCGCCTGAGTTATGGCTCCGCCGGCCGCCAACGTAAGGAATCGGTTTGGATCTACGCCGAAAGTAGGCGGCATTTCGGCGGCGTCGGCTCCCGCGATCCTCGCGCTCGTTCCGGCTCCGACATAGATGATTCTGCCGCCTTCCTTGAACGCCTTAGCAACCGATTTCATCGCGGTTCCTAAGGCTTCGGTCGCCCTCGCGACGGCTTCGGATGCCTGCGCATTGTCTTCGACGATCAGTTGGGCGATTTGAACTGGGCTCATCGTGTCGATCGCCGCGCTCTTTGGGTTTCGCTCTTCAGTTCGCCTCACAGGAGCCTCCTCGCAATCTCGGCTGCGCCATAGACGGGGGCAGGCGGGTCGAAGTCCACCAAGATGTCGTCTACCTTGCACCAGAAGCCGAGCCGTTCGGCGAAGATGTCCCGGAAGACGTCGCTCGACCAAAGACCGCCCTGGCAGCAGATCCTCGCGCTATTTAGGTCAGGGTGATACTGGCGCAGGTGTTGCGACACCACGTGGGCGAGCTTCGACGTGTGAATACGAAGGCTCTTAAGCGCGTAAAGAGTGCCCCGCCGAGCGTCTTCGGCGAACGGTTCGGCGAGACCCGCGATCCTTCTTGCCTTGTCGTCGGCCGCGTACACGGCAATGATGACCTCGCCCTTCTTCGCGCTGCCGAAGGCCGAGGTAACCCCCTCTACCAACGGGGGCGATATGTCGTCGGGAGGGCCGTCGAGAAAATGAAGCAGCGCGTCGCGGCCATATTGAAACGCGCTTCCTTCATCTCCAAGGAGGTATCCCCGACCACCGGAACGATGAAGCGCTCCATTTGTACCGTAGCTGCAAACGAGGCTTCCCGTGCCAGCCAAAACGCAGACGTCGATGCCATCACCGCACGCGACGAGTGCCGCTTCGAAATCCGGAACAGCTGTAATCGGGGCTCGCGGGAAGAATGGTTGCAAGAACGCCTCCGCTGCTTTCTTTTGATTATCCGTGATGAGGCCCGCGAACGCGCCGCAGACGGCTGCCGCTTCGGGGCACCCTACGAGGGCGGCCGTAATGCTCTTGCGCGTCAGCTCGTTCGGCGAAGAACTGAGGTTAGACGGCCCGCCGAGGCCGGTCCATACGGGTTTCCCCTGCTCGACGAGCACGGCCCTTGTGGTCGAACCACCGCAGTCGATGCCCAAAACACGCCACATGCTTCATTATTGCCCACGAGTATGAATCCATTCGCTATCGCGATCATGGGGCCGACGGCGTCGGGCAAGTCAGACGCAGCTGAGGAGCTGGCGTCCCTCTTCGGGTCGCGAATCGTCAACGCGGACGCGTTCCAGGTCTACCGTGGGTTCAACATCGGTACCAACAAGCCGGCCAATCGTGAGAGGTATGACCTGATCGACATTCTCGACCCGGGCGATAGCTTTTCGGCAGGGCAGTTCGTGAGCCTGGCGAGGCCGATCTGTGCCGAGTATGGGGCGGAACGTCGCCATTCGGTTGTCTGCGGAGGCACGGGACTCTACGTTCGCGCCCTGTTCGATGAGTTCTCGGAGATGTCCGGCCATTCGGAGAAACTGCGCGAGAAGTTGCGCGCAGATTTAGAGCACCTTGGACCTGATGCCTTGCTCACAAGCGTTGGAATAGGTGTCGGCGAACCGAGCCAGGCGACGAAGACCAACCCCGTCCGGCTATTAAGATACATTGAAAAGCGGCTGGACCCTCGGGCACCATCGCAAGCCTCTTCGCCCTGGCAGGCGCGCCGGCTCAAGTTCGGTCTGCGTTGGGACAGGCGGGCCTTGGCCGAGAGAATCGACAAAAGGGTACGTGTGATGGTGCACAATGGGTGGAGGTTCGAGGTCGAGCGGTTGCTCGACAGTGGCGTCCAGGAGCACTGGCCTGTTTTTCGCGCGATCGGATATCGCGAGATGGCCAATTGTGTCCGGGGTGACATTTCGATAGACTCGGCAGTGGAGAGGATACGTATTCGCACTAGGCAATACGCGAAAAGACAGATGACATGGCTGGCAAAAGAGCGGGGACTGCGTTGGTTGGACGGGTCGTCCTCCGCATCCCAGATCGCCGGCCAGATTGTAGACATTAGCCGGGAGGAGCAAGATGGCGAAGTCGATTAACCTTCAGGACATGTTCCTGAATCAAGTCAGAAGAGAGGAGGTTTCGGTCACGATTTTCTTGGCGGGAGGCGTGCAGCTCAGCGGGCTTGTGCGCGGATTCGACGCTTTTACGGTCATGCTGGAGAGCGCGGGTAAACCGACGCAACTCGTCTATAAGCACGCGATGTCTTCGATCGTCCCTGCCACGCCTATCCAGACATACAAGCCGGGGCGCGACGAGAATGACCATTGATGCTTCAATTCACCAAGCTGCATGGCTTGGGCAATGACTTCGTAATGGTCGACGCCATACAACAGACGATGCCGGCAGATATCAAACAGCTTGCGGTCGAGATGAACGACCGACGTTTCGGTGTCGGTGGGGATGGCCTCATCTTGGTTCTCAAAGGGCAAAATGCCCCATTCAAAATGCGGATGCTAAATCCGGACGGCTCCGAATCGGAGATGTGTGGCAACGGAATCCGATGCTTTGCGAAGTACGTTCGTGACCGCGGACTGACGGATGTCGAAGTTATACAGGTCGAGACCGGGGCGGGGGTGCTGGAGCTGACGATCCAGGGCGAGGGCGTACGCGCAAACATGGGGAGGGCCAAGCTCCTTCGAGGCGAAATTCCGATGGCCGGGATCGCAAACGAACCCGCCAAAGCCTTCGATTTCGAAGCCGCGGGCCAGAATTTCGCGGGCACCGCCGTTTCGATCGGGAACCCGCATTGCGTGATTTTCGTTCCCGATGCGGCCGCCGTGCCGCTAGAAAAATGGGGCTCCGCTGTCGAGCATCACTCGTTATTCCCGAATCGGGTGAACACCCATTTCGTCCAAGTGGTATCGCCCGTAGAGCTGATTCAGCGAACCTGGGAGCGCGGCGCTGGCGCGACCCTCGCCTGCGGCACCGGGGCTTGTGCCTCGCTTGTTGCCGCGTTCACAAACGGCCTCGCCGGGCGCAAGGTCACGGTACATCTACCCGGCGGAGACTTGGAGATCGAGTATGCCGAGGACGGCACGGTTTATATGACCGGCCCGGCTGAAACCGTTTTCGACGGCAATTGGGAAGCGTAGCGCTGGCATTCGGCCGGCGCCCTATTCGATGGGGAAGACTTTTGCTGGCAAGATGCTTGCGCTACGATGCCGCGTACCCGAAGTACACGAACCAGACGGAATAGCTTGCCAAGTTCGCCACCACGGTTGCGCGCAACACCCGATGCTCACTGATAAGCTTTCTGCGAAGCCAAACGAACTCGAATGCGATGCTTACGAACATGCAAAGGAAGCCGAGCAACTGAAGTCCCCAAAACGCGTGGGCCGGGTTCTCTGAGCCGGAGAACATCATCATCACGCCGATCACTCCCTTCCATGGATCACCCATGCTCCGCATTGCAGACTCGAGGGGGAGCATGAGGAGCCAGGGCAGAGCAAACAAGATCGGCAGACCCACCAAAGAGGAGAGAAGGTTGGCCAGGAGGACAGGTGGAACTGCATTGCGGAAGCGCATCCGTGTAACGAATGCCACAATCCACGCCTCCCCAAGGAAGGCGAGAGCGCAAAACCAAATCGCCATGAGCGGCCAGATTACAAACGCAGTGGGCAGCGCAACGTTGGAGAGCATGTTTACATCGTGGGGCACAAGCTCGGATGTGCCCTAATTCAGGTATTCGAGTCGAAGGCCAGTATACTTAGCCATACGCGCAAGCAATACGCGGACCAATTTCCTCCGAATCCCCGAAAGCAAATACATAGTCAGGGCGCCCAGATTGGGCAAGCGTTTTATGCGAGCCTCGCTGGCGTTTCACAGTCCATCCAAGTTGGAGGAGTGCGCGCAATACGTGTTTTCCCTTTGCGGAGCCCCACTGGCTGACGCGGCCAGGAACACGACTGACTCGGGCGCGACGGCGATCTCACCGTTCTCAAGGCGGTCGGCCAGCACCTGAAGGGCTAAAGCGGTGGCGCGGGAGACAGCCCGCTCCTTCGTTTCGCCATAGCATAAGACGCCCGGCAGATCCGGTACCTCGGCGATCCAGCGGCCGTCGGCTTCCCGTTCGGTCTCAATTCGGAATTCCATTACTGCTATTGTAGCGCCGGTGCTACTCCGCCTTGTCACGCCGCCGTGAAATAGCCGTCAGCGCGTACTTCGCTTCTTCGAGGCCGAAAAGCTTGCCGATGCCGATGTAGGCCCACGCGCCTCCGAGGCCGAGGATTACGATTCGGAGCAGGGAAGCGAGATGGGACTGAGAGGCGGGGAACAGGCCGGCAGCGAAATGGACGAGAGCCGCGGTGCCGAGGGCGGACACTCCTCCCAGCAAGAGGAGTCGCGCCAGCCTCGTTCCATCGATCCGCGAGAGCTTTGCGCGGAGGCCGACCGTCAGCAGCACGAGCAGCACAATTGCCGAGATCGACGTTGCGAGGGGCAAGCCCAAGTAACCCAATTCCGTGTTCACCAGGCCCCAGCATAGCAGCGCGAAGACAACGGACGTAGCCGTTCCGAGGAGAATGGGAAGAAGCGAAGTGTGCATCGCGAAGAAAGCCCGCATGAGCACCGGATGCGCGCACCAGGCGAACACGCCGATGCTGAACATTCGAAGCCCCGCGGCCGTAAGCTCAGCGTCGGAGGCGGTGAACTTGCCGTATTGAAAAAGCAACCGAACCACATCCTCACTCAAAACGAACAGCATGGCCGAAACCAGGATGCCGACGTACAGCACGGCCCGCAGCGTCTTGCTGAGTGTCGCGAGGAATTCGGCGGCTTTGTCCTGCGCGTAGAGCGCGCTTAGAGTCGGGAAAACCGCGATCGCGAGCGCCTGGCCGAAGATACCCAGCGGCGCCTGCATGACCCGGTTGCCGTTTTCGAGCGCACTAATCGTGCCGGGCTCCTGGAACGAAGCGAAGAACCTGAGCGCGATCGCGTAAATGCCGGGCAGACTCAGCCCCAGCACGACCGGGAGCATCAGCTTGAAAACGCGGGTGACCCCCGGGTGCCTCAAATTCAAGGACGGTGTGAATTTGACTCCGAAGCGCCGCATCAGGAATATCGGTAATGCCAGGCTGCCAACCAGTGCACCGATCAGCGCTCCCCAGGCCAGGCCGAAAATGGGCACCGCAAGAAAAGGCGCGATGATCAGGGCGCCGGCGATGATGCCGATGTTATAGATATTCGGGCTCAGCCCGGGCGTCAGGAAGTGATGGCGGGCGTTCATTGTGCCGAACATCAGCCCGCCGAGGAAAAACCCGAACTGGCTGGGCAATACGATCCGCGACATTGTGGCGGCGAGATCGACCGTTTCACGCGTAAGGCCCGGCGTCACCAGGTTCAGAAGCGGCTCCGCGAAGATCTCCGCAAACACGACGAAACCGAGGACGACAAAGCCCATGACGGTCGCCATGACGCTGAAGACATGCCACGCCTCGTCCTCTTCGCCGTTTGCCCAGTACTTCGTGAAAACCGGGATGAACGCGCTGCTCAGCGCGCCTCCGGCGATCAGGAAAAACAGCAGGTCTGGGATCGAAAAGGCCGCCCGGTAGGCGTCGGTGATCGCATCCTGTCCAAACTGATACGAAATGATGGTGTCGCGAATCTGGCCGAGGACGCGGCTTAGAAGAATGAGGCCCCCCATAAGCCCGCCCGCTTTTGCAACGGACATCGCTTTGGGAGGCCGATTCACGCTTTAGGGTTAGGCCAAAGCGCGGTCGAGGACCGCCTTAATTTGCTCTTTCGAGGCGGCGCCGACCATCTGGTCGAAGAGCTTTCCTTCCTTAAAGACCATCAACGTCGGAATGCTCATGACGCCGTACCGCATAGCCAGTTCGCCCTCCGCGTCCACGTCGATCTTGAAAATCTTCGCCTTGCCGGCGTATTCGGTCGCCAGGGCCTCAACGTGCGGCGCAATCATGCGGCACGGCCCACACCACTCCGCCCAGAAATCGAGCAGGACGGGGAGGTTGGATTGTAGTACTTCAGTTTCGAAATTGGCAGCGCTCAGGGCGAGTTCGGTGGCCATGGCTTACTCCTCCAGTAGTTTCATTCAAGGTTACCCCAGAGGCACTTTTTGCGCTTCCTTCTGTAACAATTCGCTGCGAATTGCGTCAGAATACTGAAACCCTGCGGTTCAATGCCGCATTCCAACTCAATTCATGATACGACCAAGGAGGAATACCACAGTGAAGATGTGGGTTCGAATAACGATTTTCGCCGCGGTTGCGGCAGTAATGGTACCGGCGGCCGCTGCGGAAACTCGGCTTGCCGGCATTCGCCTCTACGATAGCGGCGTCGACGTCGTCCGCAAGCTCGGCTCCCCGACCGATGTTCTGCCGGTCGTGTTTGACACGGCCGCTGGCGGCGGAGGCGGTGGCGGTTCGCGCGGCGGTGGTGGCGGCGGCTCCCGAGGCGGGGGCGGCTTTGCTCCTGCCCCTGCTGGCGGCGGCAACGCCAACTTCGTCGTTCCTCCGGTCAGTTTCAATCAGATGGGCAAGGGTGGTGGCGGCCAGGGGCCGGCGCCAATGGGCGGTCCTGGCAGCGGCCCGGCCCCTATGGGTGGCGGTAGAGGCGGCGGCGGCGGTGGTGTCACCGACACTCAGTACGTCCGATGGGTTTACAAGCGCGGCGCCGGCGGCAGTGTGAACGTCGTCCTGAACAAGTTCAACAAGGTCGTCCAGATCGAGGCCATCGGCATCTCCAATCCGAAAGTGAAAACGTCCAAGGGTGTGATGCTGGGATCCTCACTCGCAACGATCATCCGCAAGTATCAGAATCCTGATGCCTACGAGGTCGGCGACAACTATTTCATGGTTCGCTTCCTCCAGAGCCATAAAGTGGCATTCCGGCTTACCCGCGAAAACAACCGTGCGCCGTATCGAGTTACCGGTATCGTGGTTTCCGCAGGCAAGTCGTAACTGTTCCGATGAGGAATGCCTGAGGAGCGTGACTTAGTCCGAAGTAGAGTCGACCTTGTCGACCTCGTCGCCGAGCGCGTCAAGCTCATCAAGGTAGGAAAAAAATGGAAGGGGCTTTGTCCGTTTCATGCGGAGAAAACCCCTTCTTTTCAATTGGACTCCGACCTCCAGCTTTTTCACTGCTTCGGCTGTCAGAAAGGTGGTGACGTGTTCGATTGGGTCATGCAGTCGGAGAACGTCGACTTTCGCACCGCGCTCGAAATGCTCGCTCAGCGTACTGGCGTGACACTCTCAGCAGGTAAGGGCCGCTCGCAAGACGAGGTCCAAAGTCAAATCGCGACGATGGAAGCGGCGCTGGCATTTTACAAGGCTGCCTTTACCGAATCGCCGTCTGCCCAGGAATACGCTGCGACTCGCGGACTTGACGCCGAGACGCTCGCCAAGTGGGAGATCGGACTGGCCCCCAACTCGGAGTACGCGTTGGGAACTCATCTTAAGAAAATCGGGCGCAAACTGCAAGAGGCCTGCGAACTGAGTCTGTTGGCCGGGGATTCGAGTGCAGGGTATCGGGATTTCTTTCGTGGCCGACTCATGTTTTCGATACGGGACGATCAGGGACGGCTCGTCGCATTTAGCGGCAGGTCGATGGATGGGACAGAGCCGAAGTACATCAACTCCCGCGACACCGCCCTATTCAAGAAAAGCGATACGATTTATGGACTTTACCATAGCCGCGTGGCGTTGCGCGAAAGCCGGTCCGCTGTGCTGGCCGAGGGTCAAATGGACGTGATCGCCTGTCATCATGCCGGTATCGATACGGCGGTCGCCGCCCTGGGCACGGCATTGGCCGCGGGGCATGTGCGCAAGCTCAAACGCTACTGTGACAGCGCCACGCTCCTGTACGACGGGGACATGGCGGGTAGGAGGGCAACAGAGCGCGCCTTTCAGCTTTTTGCCGATGTCGATATGTCCGCGCGGGCGGTGTTGTTGCAGCATGGCGAAGATCCGGATACAGTTAGGAAGAAAGAAGGAGCGGAGGCGTTGCGACAAAGGGTCGCCTCGGCGGTTTCGCCCGTTCGTTTCGAGGTCGAGGGACTGCTTCGCGATTGCGATGCTAAGCCTGGGATTGGCGATCCTGCCTTTTGGAAGGCGATCAAGGAAGCCTTGGCCGGCTCACCGGAGAAGTTGGAGGTAGACGCCCTTCTCGACGAACTGGCGGGCCTGCATCCTAACGCGCGGGTCGACCGAAAGGCAGTGATTCAAGCCCTCCGCAGCGAGGTCGCAACCGTGCGAAAACCACGCTCGAAGGCCGGCACCTCGCTTCCTGAGGCAGGCGCCGAGGCGGGATTCTCTCTACCTATTCCGCGAGGGCCCGAGCGCGAAATTATTAGGGCGGCCATCGATGAGGGGTTCCGCGAGATCGCATGGCCGAGGCTCGCCGAGGAAAACCTTGTCGTGAGCGAAGGGGGCCGGGCGATTGCGGACGCACTCTTGGCCGTCTCTTCCGATCCACCGGCGACAACGGCGCGAGACCTCGTTGCAAACCTCGTTCCTGCTGTGCGGCAGGCCATTATGGCCATGGAGCCTTCTCCCCTCAACTTGCCGGGGATCGAAGAAGCTGTGGAAAGACTGGTGAGCGAAAGAGACCGGCGAATCCGTCTGTACAAATACCAGAGCGAACCGAGTGTTGAAACAGCGCGGAAGATTTACCCGTCTTCACACTGAAGGAACGCGGTCTGCGAAATAGCCATGGTGAGCAAGTTTGGGTCATCTCTGCCCCCCGAAACCGAAGCTCTTCTCGAGCTTGGTATCGCGCGTGGCCGTCTCAACATTGACGAAATCAACGAAGCGATCGGGCCCATCGACCCCGACCGCATCGAAGAGGTGTTCGACGCGATAGAGCAGCGGGGAATCGCGATCGAAACCGACCCCGGCCGCAATGGCGAAAGAGCCGATGATTTACTTCCGGAAGCCTACGTTTCGCTTAAAGAACTAGCGGAACTTGAAGGTCCGCCGTTGGAAGATTCCGCCCGCCAGTGGCAGGGAATCATTTCTCGGACCCCGCTGCTCACGGCGGAGCAGGAGCGCGCTCTCTCTTTGCAAGTTAAAGAGGGTTCGTCGACCGCAAAGTTTGCGATGATCGAGGCCAATTTGAGGCTGGTGGTTAGCATCGCCAGGAAGTTTATTGGGCGCGGAATGTCGATGCAGGACCTCGTTCAGGAAGGCAATCTGGGCTTGATGAAGGCGGTCGAGAAGTACGATAGCGCCCGTGGATACCGGTTTAGCACCTATGCAACGTGGTGGATTAAGCAGGCGGTTGGCAGGGCGATTTCCGACCAGTCACGAACGATTAGGCTGCCGGCGGCAGTCGGCGACACCCTCCGGCAAATAGGAAAGGCTACCGGCGTCTTGCAACAATCTTTGGGTCGAGATCCGACCGCGGAGGAGGTCGCATCCGCCGTAGGAATAACACCGGAAAGGATACAAGAGATACTGCGCCTTGCGCCGGAGCCGATTTCTCTGCAGGCGCCGGTGGGCGGTGACGAAGGATCGAGCCTTGCTGACTTTATCGAGGACTTGGGATCGAGTATGGCCGAGGAGGCCGCGTCCAACGCGGAGCTCAAAGACAAGGTCGACGAAATGCTCGACACGCTAAGCGGCCGCGAGAAGGATGTGATCAAGATGCGGTTCGGGCTTGCCGATGGAATCCCACGGACTTTGGACGAAATCGCAGGGCAGACGGGGATTACTCGCGAGAGCGTCCGGCAAATAGAAAAGCTCGCCCTCAAGAAGCTGAGGCAGCCGGGTAACGGCGATGGGCTCAAAGGCATTCTGGACTGATCCATTTCGGGATAATCAAAACATGAACGATTCTCGCGCGCGCTGGGATACGGCCGCCCCGCACTACCTCCGTTCCTCCTGGCATGCCAATGAGGCGGCACTAGAGCACATGGTGCAGGTTTCGAACGTGCGAGGCGGGAATATCGTCGATGTGGCGACCGGGGCGGGCCACGCAGCCATGGCTTTTTCTCACAGCGCGAACAGGATCCTCGCCCTAGATTCCTCGCCGCGTATGCTCGGGATCGCCAAAGAGGAGGCCACGGGGAGGGGGATCGACAACATCGATTACGTGGTTGGCGACGCGCTCGACCTGCCACTTCTACGCGCGAGTCTGGACGGCGTCGTTTGCCGGGTGGCGGCTCACCATTTTGGAGACCCCGAGCTTTTTATGCAAAGAAGCTTTGACGTCCTCGGGCCGGGCGGCTTTCTGCTGCTCATCGACACGGTGGGCGCGGATG
>JBPCLO010000007.1:0-35823 GCA_051003155.1 Fimbriimonadales bacterium
ACTATCGCCGTCCGCACCGAAGCTTGCAAGGACTAGCCCCTGCAAGCTTCATCGCCCAGCTTTCAATCACAATGCAGGAGGCGGCAGAACTAAAACTCTGACCTGGTCATTAAATGGGGACTAGCCAAAGATGGTAACAGATTGGATGCGTTCGTGGAGGGTCCATCCAGTCCCAGAGCTCATAAGCTGTACTTCATTCGCACGGCTCGGAGCGGGGAATGACGCGCCATGAAAGGAGGGCTAGCCGTGCTGAGTCTAATGATCATCGCTGCGGCCGAGAGGTGAAATGACGGCTATCGACGCAGGGAGCGCTAACCGAGTGCACAAATTTTAAAGGATGAATAGGTTTGACCATGAGATAGGCATAAATGGATGAACCCGGTTGCTGGAGGCGTCTGCACGTGCTGAATCGTCCAAGGGCTCGTGTTTTCGTATTGGCAAGCATCTTGGCGGCGACGCTCACGGCACCCGCAGCTTTTCTCATCGTTCTGTGCGCAGCCTCCGCTGGCTGGTTTGACGGCGGCGCTATGATGACGCAGACCAGCGGCGTGGTACAACGGGCAGTCCCCTACGCGATTGTGGGCGGATGTTATGGGCTGGCGCTTGGCCCAGCCCTTATAATTGTGAAGCCATATTGGGCGGGAGTTAAGATAATGATCATTCCTTTTGCTATTCCAACCGTTCTGGCACTAATTACCGGCAAGCCCCTAGACGCCATCGTGCTTATTTTGGTCGCCGTTGCGATTGGACTGATCGCAAGAGTCTCGGCAAATACTGCTGTAGCTCGTCTTGAATGAGGTTGCCCCTTCGGCGAGCATTACCACCTCGACGTTTGTCACGCCCAGCTTCGTCGCGAGCGGAACGTCGAGAAGAGCTGTCAAGCTCAATCTTCCGAGATAAGGTGCCACATGGCTGATAGAGCGCAATCGGACCAATCGTTGAACTTGCCGATGGCTACGCCATCCGCCGGCCGCGCGAAGCCTGTTTTGCCGTCGGATCCCAACCAGATCCAAAGACATGGCATACCTTTGTAGTTGATTTCTGCCTTCCGGATATAGAACACCCCTGCCCATTCCGGCGATGTTATTTCTTCCCCTGCTTCCAATCGATCAGCGACGCGATCGAGGGCGTGCTTCGAGGCTGCAAACGTCAGCCTTAATGGCCAATGCGCGGTCACGATGCTTGCGAACAATCCCACTGGAATGAGTAGAGCAGTCAAGCTTCGTCGATTAGTGTAAAAAAGGGACGCGAGAGTTAGCGTCATCAGCAGCGCGAAAATGGACCATGCGACGACCGTGTTCGTGTCGAATCCCAGAAACGACATAAGGGTCACTATCAAGGCTGGCAATAGCGGCAACATCCAACCGAGTCGCCGATTTCTTATCAGCCGCCTATCTTCGTTCGACACTTGAGAACCTTATGAAAAACGAGCTACGGCAGTATGGCTCCAAAAAGAGGATTGCGGCCCTGGCGATTGCAGTTGCATCCATCGTTGGCATATGGCTAATCTACAGCGCGATCCCTTATCGATATCGACGAGGGCGAGATCTGGGAGCGAACGAGCCCGTTTAGGGCCATTAGAACAACGAAACAAACGATCACAAGAATCACAAGTCCTCCTATCTGCGCTCGATGATAACGCCAAGCAGGCTTTACACTTGCCGATTCTGAGCGAAAGCTACAATTGGCTGCATATGAAACACCTAAAAGAATGGCATGGGAAGAAAAAAGAGCGAACTAGCTTCCACAAGCGATGGTCTCAAAGTACGAATTTACTCAGCTGCTGCACGTCTCCTCACCACGTAAATAGATAAGGCGATGCCACACGCAACTAGCAGAATGCATAACATTTTCACCCATGCGAGGTCCGCGCGCCATATACCTACAAATGGGATGAGCGTAAAAAACATTAATAAATATGCATCCACATATTTTGGCGCCGCAATGTAAAGTCCAAGTCCTGCCAAAAGGTACCCCTCAAACATAAGACCAGCCGCTTTGCCAGCTATCAAGTGACCAACCGCGATAGCCATGAGGGACATTCCGACCAATGCAAGCGGAAGTCCAACGGTCCATTTGGAAATACGACAAAGTTTCTTCATAATAGCTACTACATCTTAGGCGCGCCACCGCCAATTTCCCGACATGCCCAATTATGCGGGCTGCGAATGGAAAAAGACGGCGTATTTCTGTCGCTTACCATGTCGAACATGGGGGGAGTTCTGGAAATCAAGGGCCTTGTTCGTCGCCGAACAGCATGTTGTGTAACGCCCTGAGCTTGTCCAAATGACGATCTGCTTTGTCCAAGAAACTTCGAGGCAACGCATCAGTTCGGGTTAGATCGCCATCCTTGGGAACCCGTTCGTCATACAGAACTCCTTCGATCGCTGCGGCAGCAGTCAGACGAATCTTGAACTTGAGCGCCGTGCGTTTTCCGAGCCTTCCGATCAGCTTCAGCGGCACCGTGTCTCCATCATCCGTAAAGCTCCGCGATGCCAAATCCGCAGGGGACATCGATCTACCATCAGTGCGCTTCTCACCTTCGCCATGACTCGGATAGAAAGCGTCTTCTTCGCTTATCGCTAAGTTAATGGTCGCGTCGGGCGGCAGTCCCTGCGGTAACAGCTCGGTGGGCTCGTCGAGATAGTCGACACCGTGCCGATGGAAAACGCCCATGTCATCCAACAAATCAGCCTCCTCGAACGAGGGCGCTTCTTTCCTGTAGACCTTGTACCGCAAGTCCTTGTAGACCACATCCGAGATCATTCGGCTCTGAACGGGGTCGAGTGTCCTCACTGGAAGTCCCCGCTCAGTGCGTAGAAGTGTGCGCTGGCTGGGAGACAAGAACGCGTACAAGCGCAGCAATTGCGCGTCGGCGTAAACATAGTTTGTCGCGAAGAAATCGATATAGTCATAGCCTAGAAAAGGAAACGAAGGAGACTCTTTGTCGAAGGCTGCGAGATCGTCTAGGCTAGGCAGCCCCTTTTCATAGCCGGCCCTTACTAGTGCTGCGAGGGCCTTTCGGTTCAATCTGCTTTCACGGGCGGCGATCGGATCGACCGGGCGTATTTCGATCCAGCCACCACGATCGTTGATCGCCGTCTCGCCCCGGCTCGCCAGGGTTGCCAAGTAAGCGCTGGGAGTAATCTGCCGCCGCAGTTGAATCATCCGTGTGTTCTTGGAAAGATTCGCAATCAAGTTCTTCCGTCTAGACTTCGCGACGGCCAAGAGAGCTTCGGAATCTGCGAACGACCACGGATCATAAAGATCAGGTCGCAGGAGTCGCTGCATGAGAGCTTCGCTGATTTCGGCAGAGTTGCGCCGTGGGCCGAAAAAAACACCTGCGTGCTCTTGAGCAAGTGGGCTGAAGTCGATCGGCGCCTCGGTAGCGGGCTTTGCTCGGAGCGCGCCAATATCAGTTTCAAGGTATGCCGCTAGCGACTCATAGTTGGATATGAGGACACGGCCGGCCGAATCGAATAACTTCAGCTCGACACCAATGTCGTCAATTGCATATCCAATGTCTGCTGTTACAGCCAGCAGCACCTTGGAAACCGGAGCGTTGATGAGCCTTGTCGCCGGCGCGACGCCGAACACTCGGACCCATGCCTGCTCGCGCTGCTCTTCCTCGACGGTCTTCGGGTGAAGGATGGACTCCTCCTCCAGCGATTTCGCAATTTCCGAAGCCTTTTGGGCAAATTCCACGCTTGTGGGGTACAGCCCAGCCGCACCATCTTCTTATCCAGTCGTTACAAGCGACGTTCGGCTCGAGAATCTTTTTGCACATCAATTTTAAGGGATAGCTGTTCGTGCATCTATCGATCGGGCGATTGCATGCCTTGAAGCAAATTTCATAATCCTTCACCCAGCTATCGCAACGCAGGTCACCTTCTTTCTCCTTCGAGAGTTCAACCTGCGCAGGAGGCATTGTCTAGCACAATCGTCCGCCTTTGACCCTCCAGTATAGGCGGTTGTTAGAAGCGCGGTCGCTCATCTGAACGGGAACCATTCCGGAGCCAGCAGGCAGATGACAACCCGTAGGCTCCAACCTCCTGCGATTAACTTGGTCATTCTCTTGCGCCCGCTTTGCGCAAAATCGTTCTGATCTCCTCGTCCTCGACGCCTTTGAGCACCGAGGGGCCATCCTCGCGAAGAACGAGCAGCTTTCCGCTCTCCTCGATCCGCTTCATGGCCTCTTTGTCGCCCGCGACCCCGGCACCAAAATACTCTATTCGCGTCTGGTCCATTTTTGCGTTGACGGTCGCGCCCTTCGAGATAAGGTATTTGACCATCCCGATCTGGAGCTGGCGCTGTGCCTGGTTCCGAGGTCCCACCGCTCGCATGAGAGGCGTCATCCCGCCCCAATCTCGGGCGTCGACGAGGACGCCGCGCTCCAGCAGCATCTCGGCGATGGCTATGCTGGCGTTACCTGCGGCCCAGTGCAGCGCAGTTTCTCCGCGAGCCGTCGCTGCGCGCGGGTTCGCCCCCGCCTTCAAGAGCACCTCTGTCAACTTGGCATCGTCAGTCATTGCGGCGCCGATTAGCGCGGTATGGCCATTCGCATCGGCCACGTTCGGATCGGCGCCCTTTTTCAATAGCAGCCTTGCGATTTCGGTCTTAGTTGTCGCATGGAGCGGTGTTTCTAGGTCGGCATTCTTCGCATTCGGATCGGCCCCGGCCTCGAGCAAGGCGGCAACGATTGCCGTGTACCCGCCCCCGGCAGCAACGCAGAGTATTGGAGAGCCCGCGGCGTTCTTGACATTGGGGTTCGCACCCTTGCTCAGCAGCCCTTTTACTGCAGCAAAATCATTCTTGCGAACCGCCACGATCAAGGAAGTCTTGGTTGAGCGCAGGCTCGCATTCATAGCCGTGGGCTCAGCGATTCCTCCGTCGCCGCATGAGAGAAGAATGAATGCAACAGGCAATAATCCTAAGATCATCGATTTCAATCCCTCAACTCCCTTTGCCCTGCAGCAGACCACAGGTGCCATTACCCCAATGAAGCACAGCATATTGCTCCCATGAATCGTCCGGGAGGCGTTTCCGACCCTCTTCCGTAACAAGCCCGGCCAAGTCTTCTCCCTGAAGACTACTTTACAACCTCGTTCGCGTTCTCGATAAGATCCTGCCAAAAAATTGCGTCTTTCGACTCAGTTTTACCTGACAACTTGGCAGCGTTCATTATCTGGATGGCCATCTTTTAATGTGCCGGATAGTTGATGCAAATGAGAAACAAGAGCTTTGCGACGTCGATGCGTTCCTGTGAGGATCCAGCTTTGTCGAACGATAAGTTCGTGCGGACCCGGATGCTTAGGAATGCTGCTACACTCATCCACATGTGCCTAGCTTCGGGCAAATGGAAGCTGCGATCTATCACGTTGTTGCTAACGGCCGTTTCGCTCGCGTACGCCAGAGTGGCAACGATTGACCTGGGCCAGTTGGCTAGGCTCAGCGACCTCATCGTCGTCGGCGAAGTCGCCGCCATTCAGAAAGTCGGAGGCGTCAAGGTGGCATCAGTCAAGACAATCTCGTTTGTGAAGGGCGTCGCAGAATGCCCGATCGCCTTTGTGGCCGAGCCGACCTGGGCGTGCGACACTAGCGCGGCGGTTGTGGGCGAGCGAGCGCTTCTGTACCTTTCCCCAGTTCCAATTTTGAAGAAGCGGGCGATGAACGGGCAAAATCTGTCTGGGTTGGTTTCCGCTTGCAAACGCAAAGGGGTAATCCTGTATGTTCTCAGCCACAGCGGACGTGGGAGGATTCCGTTGAAGTTCTCCGGCTCAAAATGGATCGCAAGCGTTAGGCAGGGGTCGAGGACAGCGTCGCAGTTGAACGTGAACCTGACCCTTCCTCGGAGCGCTCCGATCCAGAAAGCCCCGAACGGCTCCCGCTTCGTCGACCTCAATTACCTCGCCGAGCACTCGAAGGCAGCCGCATATCCCTCCAAAACTCGCCGCGGTAGCCCATGAGGTTGAGCGGACGCGCTTCCGACCTCCTCGACCCCCGCGCGCCCGATCTCAGGGATCCCACGTCACGACAAGCTGCTATCCTGAGAATGGACGAAGGGTCGTGCTCTTAGCTGGTCCAATCTCAGGGATCAATAGAGATACATTGCCACCCTGGCCGCGCTTCGCCCGCCCATAATCGATCGTGTGCCAACGATGAGAGGCTCATTCTCAATAATCACGATAATTCTTGCCGCTTGTCTGTGCGCTTGCTGTTCACGGCGATCGGGCACGACACAGGTGGGTACTAAGCAGACTCAGGATCAGAAGAAGGAATCTGAGGAGCTAGGGTCGATTGCTTCCACTTTGACCGAGTGCTGGAGCAAGATGTTGAATTGATGGGCGACCGGCGAACCTAAACCTTACTTTGGACTGGAAGGACGCCGGTGAGAAGGATTACGTAATTGTGTGCCTCGCGCGCGTGAGTGCGTTTTTTTGATAACCATCACGTTGCATAGCTTCATCAGCACGTACAGGATCGCTCGCTTCGTACGTTCCCGATCAGGACGCCTCGTCCGATGGTTCGCTGTGCTTTTTATCACGTCTGCTTCGCCAGGTAGATGATCCCTTTCTCCAGGTCTCTCGTTAGCAAGCCCCGCATCGTCACGCCCCAGAGGTGGAATGCCAAGGCTCATCAGCTTGTCCTGAAGATGAGTGAGTTTGCGGTACCGATCACCGATGTTCTTCGGCCTCTCTCGATAGGTGGACCGCCTTGGCTCGATAGCTGAAGCCAGCAAAATGTGCTGTACCGAAATTAGCTGGTCCAGCTTCGTCGCGGAGCGATGAATATGCATAAGCGTGGACTCGCTCTGGAGTATGCCGTTATTATCGATTCCCGGTCCGAATGCCGCGCCCAGCGACGCGCAAGGCTTCGAACCTCCCTGTAGAAGGCCGACTCTATGGCGTCCGGTCTTTTTTGTAGGGTTCATTAGTCAAAGTTATCGATAGCGTGATAGTGACTCTTGCACGGGGTCTCGCGAGGACTGGCTCGACCTCCTGGGGTTATCGTTCTTTTGGGCGATTGTTGAGATAGTGCGAACGCGGTATATTGCTGGAACCGACTATATATGTTGCTTGAGGCACGCACACTATGAGCACTGAACTGATTTTTGAACTTCCTGGCGATGAACAGATTGTAGACACCAAGGCGGGTACCGGCCCGGCGCGGATGGACGACGTTCATATCGACGAGCTTTTGAACATCGTCGTCGAGAAGAACTCCTCCGACCTCCATATCTGCTCCGACGCCGAGCCCATTATTCGCGTAGACGGCCACCTGGTTCGGTTGAACTACGAGAAGATGGGGCCGACCGACACGGCGCGCCTCATGTACGAGATCATCGCGGACGAGCAGATTCAGAGGTTCGAATCGACGCTCGAACTCGACTTCTCCTACTCGCTGCCGAAAAGGGCCCGGTTCCGTGTGAACATGTACCGCGACCGAGGCGCCATCGCCGGCGCTTTCCGGCTCATTCCCAACCGAATCCCGACGGTGAGAGAACTCAACTTGCCGCCGGTCCTCGAAGACCTGACGAGCAAGCCGCGTGGCCTCATCCTGGTGACCGGGCCGACGGGTTCGGGTAAGTCCACTTCGCTCGCGGCGATGATCAACCAGATCAATCGAAACCGCGCAACGCACATCATCACGATCGAGGACCCGATCGAATACCTGCACGAGCACAACCAGTCGATCATCAACCAGCGCGAACTCGGGCAGGACACGAAGTCGTTTTCCAACGCGCTCAGGGCTTGCCTTCGTGAAGACCCGGACGTCATCCTCGTCGGCGAGATGCGAGACCAGGAGACGATCGCCCTCGCGATCACCGCGGCTGAAACCGGCCACTTGGTCTTCGCGACCTTGCACACGAACAACGCCGCCGAATCGATCGATCGCGTCATCGACGTATTCCCACCCGGCCAGCAGGAGCAGATCCGAATCCAGCTCGCCAACAACCTGCAGGCAGTCGTCGCTCAGCAGCTGCTGCCGAGAGCGGGCGCCCCTGGCCGAATCCCGGCGATCGAGGTTATGGTCGCCACGCCGGCCATCAGGAACCTCATCCGCGAGAACAAAACTCACCAGATCCCGTCTATGATTCAGACGAGCGCCGCCCACGGCATGCAGAGTATGGACCAGAATCTGCGAGACCTGTACATGAAGGGCTTCGTCACCTACGAAGAGGCGATGACCCGGGCGATGAACGTCGAAGAATTGAAGAAGATGATCAACTCGCCGCAACCTGGAACCAGCGCGCCGGCCGCTGCGCAACGATAAGGAGTTAAACATGCCTGTCTACGGTTATTCGTTTAGAGATGCCTCGGGCGCCGTTCAGAAAGGGACGGCAGAAGCCGACACCGAAGCAACCCTTCGGAGCAGATTCGAAGAGCAGGGCTTTACGATCCTCGAGGTCGAGGTTCTTAAGAAGGTAGGCAAGTCCAAGCAGAAGAGCTACGGCAAAGTCGGCCTTACGAAGCTCGCCGTTTTCTGCCGCCAGTTCTCCACGATGGTCGACGCCGGTGTGTCGCTCGTGCGATGTCTCGACGTTCTGGGCCAGCAGACCGAGGACCCCAAGCTCCGCAAGATTCTCGCCGACGTGGGCGAGAGGGTCGAGGGCGGCGAATCGCTAAGCCGGGCGCTTCAACGACACCCGAGGACGTTCAGCAACCTGTTCGTCGGCCTCGTCCGCGCTGGAGAACTCGGTGGTGTTTTGGAGGAGACTCTCCAGAGAATCAGCGGGTTCTTGGAGAAGGACGTCGAGCTTCGTCGCAAGGTCAAGGCCGCGCTTACCTATCCGATCCTCGTTATCGTGTTCGCACTCGGCATCGTGATTTTCTTGGTCACGTTTATCGTGCCGAAGTTCATCGAAGTCTTTCGCGACCTGGAGATTAAAACGTTCCCGGCCCCCACGCAGCTGCTGGTGGACATCAGCAACT
This sequence comes from Fimbriimonadales bacterium, assembly GCA_051003155.1. Taxonomy (GTDB): domain Bacteria; phylum Armatimonadota; class Fimbriimonadia; order Fimbriimonadales; family ATM1; genus JACDEQ01. Next base: position 8,934 of record JBPCLO010000007.1, read on the forward strand.
TCATCACGACCAAGTTTCACATCATGCTGCTCGGCTTGGTGATTCTGCTGCTTGTCTGGAAGGCGTTTTCCAGCACGCACTTCGGCAGGCGGGTCATCGACCGAGTCAAGCTAAAGGTCCCAGTGTTCGGAAAGCTTCACCACAAGATTTGTCTCGCGCGCTTCAGCCGCACCTTGGGCACGCTGCTGACCTCGGGTGTTCCGATTCTCCAGGCAATGGAGACGGTCGCAGGCACGGTGGGCAACCACATCCTTGCCGACGCTGTTTTGGAGGCCCGCGCGAGAATTCGAGAAGGAGATCGGATCGGCGACCCGCTCGAAAGGAGCGGCCAGTTCCCGCCGATGGTCGTCCACATGATCTCGGTCGGTGAAGAGTCGGGTTCGCTCGACTACATGCTCCAAAAGATCGCCGACTTCTATGAAAGCGAAGTAGAATCGACCTTGGCTTCGCTGACCGCGGCGCTGGAACCGGTTCTGATCATCGTGCTCGGCGTCATCGTCGGCTTCATCGTCATTTCGATGTTCCTTCCGCTCGTCAACGCGGTCGACAGCCTCTCGCAGCCTGACGCGCTTCAGTAAGCCTGAAGACTGCGGAGCGGAGATCGGGGCCTCGATGAGATCCTCCGGTCTCTTCTTAGGGCGTGCGTGAGTGCGAGAGTCTTCAGTCTCAAGTCCGCAGTCTTCAGTCTAAGCAATGCTTCCTGAGATCACGATTGTCTTCGGGTTCTACTTCGGGGCTGCTTTCGGCAGCTTTCTTAATGTCGTGATCTATCGGCTGCCTCGCGGCATGTCGCTGAATCACCCGCCCAGCCACTGCCCTAGCTGCGACCATCGCTTGGGGGTCGCGGACCTCTTTCCCCTTTTCAGCTTCCTGTTCGGCGGTGCGAAGTGCCGCTACTGTAAGGCGCCGATCGGGCGGCGGTACTTCATTGTAGAACTATTAACAGCCACGATTTGGGCAGTTTTCTGGTACCAGCATCTGGTGGTTGGCTCGGACACCGCGCGGTTCGCCGCGATGGCGGCTTTCGCCACCGTCCTGGTCGCATGCATCTTCATCGATCTCTACCACTACATCATTCCGGATTCGCTCAACGCGATCCTGTTGCTGATCGGCTTTCTTTTTAATGCCTGGCTGATCACCAAGGGGCAAGGATTGACCCAGGTGGGCGGTTGGGCGGTTCCGTCGTCGATCGTGGGCGCGCTGGCCGGCGTTTTGGTTTTGTGGGCGATCGCATTTATCGGGAGGGTGCTCTTCCGCAGAGATGCGATGGGTCATGGGGACATCAAACTCGCACGCGGAATCGGGGCCGTTTTGTTGCCCGCGCTGGCCCTTGTGAGCTTCGGCGTGGCCGTGGTCGTAGGCGCGGTGTTCGGAGTTATTCAGATTATCGGGAGGCGCTCGCCCGAGGAAGAAGACATAGAGCATGACGTGCCCGAAGAGGAGCCGGAGAGCATCGGCAGCTTGCTCAAGGCAGGTCTCGGGTATGGGCTGCTCATCGATGTGTTCGCGCTCTTTTGGCCGCAGCTGGAGGCAAAGTGGTTCGGGGATATCGCCGAGGAGGAAGACAGCGAGGACGACTGGGTGCCGGGGCAGACGACGATCCCGTTCGGTCCATACCTCGGGCTTGGCGCGATTTTGGTGGCAATGTTCGGATCACGCTTCTCCGGCTGGCTCAATTCGTACTGGGAGTGGGCGACGAAGCGTTGATCCGCGTCATCCAGACCCCGCCGACGACGAGCACGGCACCGAGTATTTGCAGGGGCACCGGCACTTCGCCGAGGAACACCCACGCGATCGCGAGGCCGATCAAAGGGATTAGGCAGCTGAACACGGAAGCTCGGCTGGGACCGACCCGTGCGACGCCGGTGTTGTAAAGGAAGTACGCGAGAATCAGCGAGAGGAGGGAGGCATAGGCAAGGCCGACATATGCCAGCGGCGGAACGAACGCCCAGTCGACGTCCACCGCTTGGGGCAGGCCGATCGCCACGAGGCCGGGCGTGCCCATGGCCGTGGTGATCGTGGTCACCCGAAGGGGCGAGACGGAGCGATGGACGCGCCTCAGTCCCAGGGTGTAAGCTGCCCAGCACAGGACTGCCCCAATCGTCAGCAAATCGCCGAGGAGGGTTGCGCTACCAAAGCCGATCCCATGAGCGGTAACGACGAGCACGACCCCCGCGAGGCCGACACCAATGCCCAGAGCGGTGACGCGCGAAACCCGCTCTATTTTGAAGGCCCATGCGAGCAGAGCTACGACCCCCGGGAGCGATCCGATGATCACGGCGCTGTTTGTGGCCGTAGTGTTGTGGAGGCCCAGGATAAAGCCGGGCTGATAGATCGTGTTGCCGATGAATCCGATGAGAGCGAGCGTTCTGAATTCCTTTGTTGGAGTTTTGATCCCCGGCTCCAGCAGCCGCAGCAGCACCAAGAGGATGATGCTTGCGACCGCGAAGCGCGCGGCTGTGAAAACGAGAGGAGGTATTTCGGCGATCGTCGCCTTCGTGAGGCTGAAGTTGGCACCCCAGATGAGAACGACGCCGACGAGCCCGATTTCGGCGGAAAGCCGCTTGTGGGATTCCGCCGGGCAGGTGGTCGTCATTGATTGTCGAGTCTACCGGACGGCTTACCTGGGCCAGGGTTCCGCGATGGGGATCAGAAATCGGATTATAATGCCCTTGCGGAACATTGGCCGGTCTTCCCACCGTCATACGCATGTTTCCGGAGGACTAATGAAGCGTAAAGGTTTTACGATGATCGAGTTGCTGGTCGTTATTGCGGTGATCGGCATTCTTGCGGCGATTCTGTTTCCCGTTTTCAACAGAGCGAAGATGCAGGCCAAAAAGGACTCCGACATCGTCAACATGAAGTCGATCCACCAGGCGCTCAAGCTGTACCAAAACGACGCAGGCGGGTACCCGCCGCTTCTGCTTCAGGTCGCCGAATACAACGGCACGTTGAAACTGAACGTCGATCAGGTCCGACGAGGCTTTTTATACAAGCAGCGGATCAAGGACGTTACCGTTTTTGCGAGCTCAATTTCAGAAGCCAAGAAGGACGAGACCGTGCAGGCTTGCTGGCCGAGCAAGGACCCGCGCGGGGGCGGCGATCCTGCGGAGACGCAGTTCAAAGGCCCGAGCGACCTCGTCATCTATACCGACATCAGCTACAACTTCAACCCGGGACCGCTCAACGGCCAGAACCCGAACTCGCCGGCCGAGTTCTATGCTTACGACAACTACGATGTGGCTCCCACGCTGAACCCCGGCTGCGTTTCGCCCTCGAAGCACGAGTTGCGCTACTCTCTCTTCTGGACGGAGATGGGCCAAGCCGGTGGGGGCCCGACGGACAATAACCGCCAGCTCGGCTATAGGGATCCGAAGGACGACACGATCGTCACTTGGAACACGTTCTTCCAGCCGACGGCCGGATCGCCGAAACTGCCGAATCATGAACGCGGAACAATAGTGCTCTATCTCAGCGGCACTGCGAAGCTGGAGGATGGCAAGGACATCTACGACCGGTCTTGGCGGTTTGGCCAATAAGCAAGCACAAACGAGCCTGGCGAGAGGGAACAATGTTAGATCGACCCTCGTCCAACGTACATCTACCCGGAGAAACCATGAAACGAAGAGGATTTACCCTGATCGAGTTGCTCGTTGTCATTGCCATCATCGGCATTCTTGCAGCTGTACTTTTTCCAGTTTTTGGAACGGCGAGGCGGTCCGCCAAGATTCGAGCCGATTCTTCGAACATGGCTTCGATCTATCAAGCGCTTAAGCTCTACCGCGAGGATCAGGGGGGCTATCCACCGCTGCTACACCAAGTGGTCGAGTACAACAACAGCACGATGCGAAAGGTGGACGAGGTTCGCCGCGCATACCTCTATCGCGGACGCGTCAAGGACATCAACACGATGACGAGCGTCCTTGCGGAGGCGGAGAAGGACGAAGAGGTCAACGCAGTTTGGCCGACTCGCGACGAGAGGAACGCCGGCAACCCCGGCGACCACCAGTTCGCGCCCTTCGGCACTCCGGTTACCTACCAGCACCTCGGCATAGATCCAACTTTCCTGAACGGGGACGCAATCACCGATCCTGCTCGCTTCTATGCGTGGGACACGTATGACGTAGCGCCGGTGCGTAACCCGAATAACCCAAATCAGATTTTGTACGAGCTGCGCTATGTCTTGTTTTGGACCGAGCTCGGCCAGGTGGGCGGCGGCCCGAATGACAGCCCGCGGCAACTCGGCTACAACGACCCTCGGGAAGACACGATTATCACTTGGAACACGTTTTTCCGAAGTTACGAGGGCAACACGGCAATTCCCAAACGGAGGAACGATACGTACGTGCTCTACCTGAACGGATCGGTCGACAGCGTGGACTCCCGAGACCTATTCGAGCGTTCGTGGCGCTTCGGCCAACAATAGAATCTAAAAGGCAATTTTCATGAGACGTCGTCAAGGCTTTAGCTTAATCGAGATACTGGTTGTTCTCGTCGTGCTGCTTGTCGGAATACTTTCCGTCATCCGGATCTTTCCTTTGGGCTTTGCTGCGCTGTCCAACACACGCGACTATACGATGGCCCAAGTGCTGGCGCGGGGAGAGATTGACAAACTGGCGAGCCTAGCGCAAGACCTGCCGCAGCAAATTCTGCCCGTCCGTTATGTTTATGTGAACAACGGCGGGTGGCAGCTGTTGATCCAGGCATTCCCGGATACCGATCCGCGCGACCTTGGCCCCGGCGGAGAACTGCGTGAGGACGGTAGCATCTTCATTCCCAATCCGGGCGGAGGTGCCGGCACGCTGATTCCGTGGCGCTATTACAACGACGCGAATCGAGTTCGCCGCATCATCGGCGAGGGCGGGACGATTCCTGCTCCCAGGCCGGTCGGTACGGAATTCGGCGGGCTTCGCAGCCTGAACTTCGCCCCGATCGTCGACGATATTAATCTGCTTCTGGTTTACAGCGCAGATATGGAGGGCGAAGGCGAGTCAGGGACGACATCCGGCCAGGTGATGGAGAACCCCGATCCTTGGGAGTTTCACCACGACGATGAAATGGGCCAGGTGTGGCTGCCGGGATTCGCGGGCCGGCCGATTAGCTATAAGCTCAATTTTAGCTACTGGATCAACAACGCCGGACAACTTCGCAAGATCGACATTATCGACCTCGTTGTGACGGTTACGCCGACTCCGGCCGGGGGCAATCCCCGAGAAAGACTTTATAACGCCGCCACGAACGAAGTTGCGCCGTTCGACCTTAGGCTGCTTGCCGGCGGTGGCGCCAACTGGGCCGGCGTGGTACCGGACAGCGTCTCGGCAAACCGCCTCTTCGATCGCCTCGCGATCGCTGCGATGTTCAAACCCGACTACCCCTACGAGTACAAAGTGCTGCACGGCAACCTCGGCGGCGTGCTGTTCAACCCGCTCGCCTACAATTTCCGTGAGCGACGAGGACGGCCCAGGGACACGCGGCCGCTCACGGCTCAGATCAACTACGATGTTTACAACTGGCACATCATCAGCGACGATTTCCGAGCCGATCGTGCCCGAAGCCCTATTCACAAGCTGAGCCTTCAGCGCATAAAGGCAGCCGGAGACATTCTGAACGACAGGCGGCGCTACAACGGCCTGGGCTTCCCAGTACCGCTCGGGGGCGGGCAGTTCGATACCCAGCGCGCGGTTGTCGTGCTCGACCTCGACAGCGGCGGAATTGTGTCACCTCAGGCGGATCCCGGCAACGCTGCGGCTGGCCTCAGCTACAAAGTGGACTATCTGCGCGGCGTGATCGCGATGGGAGCCGATTCGCTTCCCGGCCCCGGCAACCCAGGAGATCTCGCTCAGAGCATCACGATCATCATGCCGGATGCCAACCAAACGGTCGTTACGAATATTCAACCGAGCGGACGCAATTTCCGTGTCCTCTACGAAGCTGACAACGATTGGGCGGTGCAAGTTTTCAAGGCGCCCCAGACCATCAACGTTATCGGCGCCTTGCCGCTAGGAATCGCGCAGGCCTACGTCGGAAACTCGACAACCGGGGTCGGGCTGCCCACGCGCATATATTTCCCGCTTGCAGACAACGGCACCAAAGTGTCCATTCGCGAAGTTTGGTACCGCGACACGAATGGCAACCTCAAGGCGCTCCGCGATCACGACTTCCTGCTCAGGCTGAGAGCTCTCGACTCGGCCGGCCAGCCTCTGCCCTCGATCGACATTCGCGAGATCGATCCGCAAGCGTCGGCGTTCGACTTCCAGACTTATGGCTACGCTGTACGTGGCATCGGTGGCAGCTCGCTGCGCGCACGGGTGATTTGGAACACGGCGGATAAGGAAGACGTCCGAGGTAATAGCGTCGGGCAGATCCAGGAAAGAATGGATTTGCACGACGTCTGGTCCAGGCAGTGGCGCAAGGTAGAAGTGGAGAGCTTCCTGACTAGGCGAGACGAGAACTAACCATGATACGAGCGTTTACCCTTATCGAGATGATCATAGTGATGGCGATAACCGCCATCCTTATCACTCTCATCGGCATTCCACTGGTGCAGGGTTTGAACCTCACGCGCGCCTCTCAGGCCTTCGCTGAAGCTCAGGACATCAGCCGCGAAGTTATTGGCCGGATCAATAAAGAACTCAGTACCGCGGCGCTCGTTGTGGACAACTCGGTGCCCGAATCGGCCGTCGAGGTTGTGCTCCCACTGCGCGGTAACGCCAACCCCGGCTACGTGCGGCTTCACAACGCCAAGATCGACTTCGTTCCTCCCGCTCAGGGCGACCCTACAAACCCCCAGGTCAACCCGGGGCGAAACCGAATCGATCCGACCCTGAAGTCGGCGATTGGCCAGGTCATCCTGCCGGTTGCGCCCGGCCAGAAGATGATTCGATACTGGGTCGGCCTACGCCGACCGGTCGATGCCAACGGAGACCGCTCTATTTACGTGAACCCGTGGGTTCCGAAAATGACGGGCGCTATCGACGGCAACGAGAACCTTTATGTCTTGTACCGAGCCGAGGTTTTGCCGTATGTTTGGAACCAGACGCTCGGCCGATATGTTCCGAATACCGACCTGTTCGCGGTCGATCCGGCGAACGGCCAGGCCATTATCAACGACCCCGGCTTTTTCGAGCACACGCCTTCCGTGTTTCTGGACAACGCTAATGCGCACAGAGCCAGGCTGGCGAACTGGGTTCGGGAAGCGCGTTTGGTCGTGCAGGACTCTCGAACCGACATGATCATGCCCGAGGTCGACGAAACGACGGGTGACTTGATATACCAACCGTATGTCGGCGGTGGAACGATTCCGAAGGTTCGCTCGCTGGTCAACTTTCAAGCGGTTCGAGTTAGCTCTGAGCCCGCAAAGGCCAATCGGACCCAGCGGCTTGGCGAGGAAGTCGTCGACAACGCGCGCCTCGCGCCAGAGTTTTTCCAAACGGAAATGCCCGGATGGACGACGGACACGTTGGCTCGCATTTATCGGCTCGACCCGCGGCAGACACCCCGCCCTCCGTACTACATCGCTCGCTGGAGGCAGCCTGTCGGCACGCCGAACTATCTCAACGAAATCGTGTACTTCGATCCGCAGAACGACGTAAGCGAGTACGTCGACGGCCGCCCCATTTTCAACATCAGTGGTTATCAGGCCACGGCTTCGGCCGGCAACCCGCGGATCGGCACGAACATTTATCCTGCGGGCGGCATCGCTCCCGAATTGATGATTTTCACGATGGATCAACGCCGTGGGCGCGTACAAATGCGCTTCCCTGCGCGGGCTGCCCTCGGCTACGATCCGACGCCCCCCACGAGCGTGCCTAACGGGACGCTGACGGGGTGGCTGAACAGCCCGACTCGCGCTCAGTACGACCCTTCGGGTGTACTCGGACGCCGGTTCGTCGATCTTAGGAACACCACGCTTTTCCCTGGAAGCCAACCCGACTTCAACCCCTTCCAGCCAACAGTCGCGGGGTACGCGAACCCGCACTCCAAGATCACGCCAGGCAGCGAGATTGTTATCGGGCCAGACCAACGGCCCGGCCCCAACTTCGGCTTGCCGATTCGCTACAGCCGCGTTGCGGCCACCGAAGGCGTAGGCCTGAATCAGTATCGGATCAACTACACCGACCTGAGGCCGCCGAATTGGAATACGTACGGTGTGCCCGATCCGAACACCAACGCGGACGTAAGGAACTTTATCGAACCGCGGTTCAAGAAGGGCTACGTCGAGTTTCATAGCGATCCTACTTTGGTGCTGCCTCCCGGGAACATCGTCATGCCTTTCGACTTCCAAGTTAATCAACCGGCGGATGCGGTCGTCGTCGACTACGACAGCAATCAACAAATCCGGGTCGATCTTACAATTCGACGGTTCTCGGGCGGCTACACCGTCGCGCCCCAGACGGTGACCGTATCGGACGTCGTGGCGATTAGAAATTTTGCAAGGTAGTGGCATGCAGCAACTGACAAACACGCAAGGTTCCGAACTAAAGCGATCCCGGGGTCAAACCCTGGTTATCGTTCTAATCATCCTCTTTGTTCTCGTGACATTGGGGTTTGTGGTCGTGCTAGTCGTCGGCCGCGAGCTCGGCTCGACAGGGATCGCACGCGAAAGGAACGTGTCCAACGACCTCGCCCAGGCAGGAGTTCGGTACGCATATTCGCAGTTGCGGTTTTCGGAGGACGGCGCCGACTGGCGTCCGCAACCCCCGCTGCCTGTGCCCGCAGACGTCGATCCCACCCGACCTCCCGGCCTCGGGCCGAACTCCGACCCGGAAAACCCTACCGCGACAAATCCTGATCCCGACTATTTCTGGCTGCGACGACAGAGGGATCCGATCGCAAATAACCCACTGGACAAGGGCGGCCCGGACGGACTCGGTGCTTACACCCGGCTGAACTACCAAGACGGCCGATCCCTCGCCCGCGTTCGCTACTCGCCGAGCGGCCAAGAGATGTTCGAGCAGGGCGGCGCGATCAACAACCGTGGCAAGCTGCGGGCATACACGATTATCGACGTTGCTGGACGGCCGGGCGCCTTCAACTCGCTCGATCCTACGAGCACCAAAGAACCGAACAACCAGAATGTTCGCGAACTGACGGCGATCGTCCCGATCGGCATTATCGAGTCCGCGTGGTATGTGACCAATAAGGACGAGCGCAATCAACCAGTCGATATCGGCAACCCGGTCGACTTTGGAGCCAACTACTTGGGGAACACTGTTAGGGTCAAGAGGGTCTTGGGCGGCGACCCTGCTCCCAGTCCTGGCGGCATCATCCGAACGCTCGGCGCTCCGCTCTATTTCAACGCGGACGTTCTTGCTCATGGCAACGTTCAGGATCGAAATGGCGCCTCCGGCCTCGACGTTTATCTGAACGCCGAATTGGGGGACCAGATCAGCATCACCGGTAGCCTAACTTTCCAGGAATCGACGACGCCTCTCAGGATTTTCCGTGCGGCCGGCACTGCGCTCACTCCCTTTTTCCCGGTCCCGAGCGCCGACGCGACGTTTAGCACCTTCCGCGGAGTTTTGCGAGACGGGCGCGAGCAAGCCGACCCTTCGGGTTTCCCGAGGCTCGCGCAACGCAAAGAGCCTCCGATCATCGATGAAGACGACCCCAACACGAACCGAATGCGCTACAGGCTTGCGACCCGCGACAGCGGCAGCGTCGGCCCCGGCGGGTTCAACATCGGGCGACTCGGCTTTGGCCGTGGTGTGTATGTGGGCAACCGTGGCGACCTGAACCGCGATTCGGAGGACGGCAGCTATTCCCAACGGTATGACTGGCTGAATCCGAACAAGCACCCGGACGGCTTCTGGCAAGGACCGTATTACATCCCGCCCGCAGCACACATCTCGCTTAAGCCCGATGGCTTCGAGATTACGCGCAATCTTAAGAACAACCGCGACACGTGGAGGAATTATTCGGGCGGCGATGCGGCCAGGCATTCGCTCAGATTCAAGCTCGGCTTCGGCTCCGGCCCGACCGACTTGCGGATCATCAACGAATTGACGCCCGGCATCACCAGCTTCGGCAACCCGACTCAGGGGGACTTCCTGCTCGGCATGGCCTTCAATGGGATCATCTTCGCCGAAGGCAATATCCGGATTCGCGGCGTGATTCCTGCACTCAGCAGCGGCTTGACCGTCCGCGGTGTTCAACTGACAATCGTGTCGCTTGGTACAGGCTATATCGAGGGGAGCATCATCAAGGGCGCGCCTACCTCGAGCCTGGCGCTGCTCTGTCGCGACAACGTGGCTTTGAACACCAGTCAGTTCGTGGGGTCGGCGCTTACCAATACTTTGCAGGTCGTTCGTGACAACACCGACCCGACGAGCCCGGCCCGACTCAAAGTGGACGCCGGTCACAACTTCGACGCACTCATCCAGTTTCCGGTCGACCCGCTAACGGGACAGCCATTTGTGACGTCTTACACGTTCAACAACCCGAACTCCGGAGGGGGCAATCCGGTCAACACTTCGATCTTCATGGCTCACGCCGCGGACTTCGACCGCAACACGTTTATCAATTTGCTCCTGAACCCCGGCCGAGGCGCTACACCTGAGTTCATGTTCGAGAATATGAACCCGCCGAATGCAGCTTCGCAGTTCTTCCCCCCCGGGCCGACGATCCCGACATACGGGCTTGCGGACCCCGCGTTCCAAGTACTGCCGGTTTACGAAAAGCGTCGCTTCGAAATTTTCCCGTTGAGCGGGGCTTATCAACTCTTCGGTGGTGGGACCGATAACGTGTTCCGTTTCAAGACCGACAACACCATTGCTGTTCCTGGCCGCGGTGACTATTTCTTTAGCCGCTTGGCGGTCCAGCCGCTCGATGTCCGGATCGAGGCCGCCGTGTATGCGCAGGAAGGCAGCTTCTTTGTGATCCCAGGGCCTTGGGCGAATCCGAACCCGAACGACCGGCGAGATAGCTTTACAAATGCTTCGGATCGGTTCACGACGTATCAGGCCGCGGCAGAGTATCCGTTCTACGGCGAGCCGGTAGACGTAAGAATAACAGTGGTCGGCAGCGTTAGCGAGAATTTCCCCCCTGTGATGGCGGACCAATCCGCGTGGCTCCGCAACTGGGGATGGATACCCGCCGAGTATGGCGAGTCGGGTCAATACGTCCCTGATCAACACTTCCCGCGGATACCGGGTTCGACCCAGCCGGATTTCTCGAACAGCAGATACGTGCCCAACCTTTACATCAACTACGACCCTGTGCTCGTGTCCGGGAGGGTCGGCGGTTCGTTCGACCCCGCTGCGGCGATCATACGCACCGACACCTACGGCAGGCCGCTTCCACCCATGCCGAAGCTGCCGGTCGGCACTAAATTGCTCTACTTTGGAGAGGTGAACCCGTGAGGAGCTTTCTGAAACCTGTTATAACACTTGCCGTCGTTTCGGCTGGACTGTGCTTGGCCCAGGCGCAGCCGACTGGTTACGCAAGGGCCCCTGTCACGATCAAGTGCGGCGTCCTTTTGCTTCCCAACCCAAGCGGGGGAGAGCCTACGAACGCCGACCCCTACGTGTTCTTCAATCTCGAGAGGCGAACGGATGTTAAGCCCGCGAGCTGGGTTTTTGTTAATCCGCACGGAGGATCCACCTTTACGAGGCGGCAAGCCGGTCGGTGGAATACCCTCACCGGAACCACGAGTTTCAGCGCGGGCACCAGGCTAAGCAAGAACATGGCAGCTTATTGGGAGGTCGAGCTGTCACAGGTTGCTAGCGTCGCCGACTATGACGTCTTGATGGTTCACGCTCCCGGCGGCATTAGTCTGAACACCGCAGAACGCGACAAGCTCCAAGCGTTTATCGATGCGGGCGGCACGCTTTGGTTCGACAAGTCCTTCACGCAGTTCGTCGATGGATTCAACGGTTTTCCGGTTCCGTTTACGACCCTCGCGACGGGAGCCAATCCCCAGGTCGTACAGCCGTTCCATCCAATCCTGAATTACCCGTTCTCGCTCGGCTACTTCGCAGCAGCGTACATGGGCAGCCACAACGGTGGACACGCGATCGTGCGCCAGACGCTGGCGAGCATTGGTCTCGGCAACTTCGGCGACATTGTACAAACGATGGAACCCGACTTCTATAGGTTGAATCCGATCATCGCGAACACCTCCGGCATTTCGCTCGGTGTGGCGGAGCTCGGCAACGGGCATTTCGTCGTTTCGAGCGGGAATATCTCTTCGCGGATCAACGAGCCTGCAGGCGGCACCGACATAGGGCTTGGACGTAACAGCGGGCCCGTCGCCGGCACCAACTTCGGCGCGATCCCCATGACGGAACTGAAGTTCATGTACAACATGATCGCCCTTTCGGGCGGGCACCCGGCGCTCTCGAAAGGCAGCCGTCGTCACAATGCCAGCTTCGACGAGATCGGCGCGCCGCTCCTCCAAACTTGGAGCGACCCCACGCTCAACCTGGACCAAGGCGATGACACCAATTACTTCCCGCCGGTCGTCTACAAAGGCTTGGTCTTCGTGGCCGACGGGAACACTCTTTACGCCTACAAGGCCGACCCGAACCGCGACCTCGACAATGACGGATGGAATGACGACGGCTTCCAAGACGCCAGCGGCGGCGCCAAGGCCGACCTCGTATGGCGAAGCGGGCGTCTCAACGGCCCCCTGAGTTCGCCGATCTGCCTCGAAGTAGCTAATCCAGTTAGGGGCATTCCCCGCGATCAGGTTTGCGTGTTGGATGGCACCGGGACCCTGGTCGTTTTTAATGCCTTGCCGAAAGACCCGCAGGGAAGGTTGCTCGGAGCGGCGCCAATCGCTCCTGTGGGCACGGTCGTCCCTCCGAGCCCGCCTGTACTCGACACCGGCAGTCCAAACCGTGGCCCGTACACTCCCGTGGCCTTCGAAGGCATCGTTTATGTGTACGACGCGTATCCTAACGCCAACGGCCAGATAAACGGCCGTGTCTGGGCCGTTGACTCAACGGCGATCGCCCCGGTGCAAACAGGTGGGAATCGCTGGAACGCGGCAGGGGTCGGCGGCCCCAATATTCCGGACCCGGGCGGTGCGCCGACGGTAGGTTATATCCCCATCGCTGATGGCGGGGGCGGCCTAGATGCCGTAATGTATGTTCCGAATCGCGCGTCGCTCACGGGCAATGCGGCGGGCATCACGAGCCTTTGGATCGGCGCGAAAGGTGAATCGCCTTCGGTTGCTCGCGTTGCCGGCTCGATCACGGTCGTAACCCGCGCCGCAGGCAAAGGACTGAGCCTTTTCATGCAACCGCAGTCGAGCCTGGGAATTCGAATTTACTTGGTGGACGATAACGCGAACGGCCGGCCGCTCACCCCCGCCGAAACGGCGACATACCTTGCCGGAACGGCGACGCAGAATAACCCTGGGCAACTTACCGTTGATATGCAGGGCAATCAAACGCTGCCTGCCAACATCGGTGTCCGCATCGATTATCACATCGACTGGGGCACGGGTGCGCCGAACCTTGTCTCTCAACTGATCCGTGGCCAGCTCTTCATGCCTGAGGACATCAACAGGCGGCGGCACGTGGTCAAGTCGATGGCTCTGGCCCCGAACGGCAACCTGTTCGTAATTGCCAACAACGAGTCCGGCCTCGACGGCGGCACACTGTTTTGCATCAGGGAGTTCAGTCGCGGCCAATTCAATCTGGTTTATCGCTGGGACCTCTACGATCGGCTTCGCATCACTTTGAACGGTACCCAGACGGTCGATTTGGAGCCTCCCATCGTCGACATGGATTACCTGGTCACGAATATGGTGCCCTTCCTCAATCGAAGGATGACCCGCCTACACTTCCACGGCAGCCCGACCGTTATCGGCGACGTTTGCTACGTCACAGTTGCCGGAGATAAGGAGGCGGTCGGCAGGCCTCGTGTCACCGTGCTCATGGCTTTCGACGCTAACCCGAGTCATACGGATGTTCGGCTCGGCGTTCCGATTCCGTCCGGGTTTCGGATGCGCCAGCCCGATGTTGCAGCAAGCAGCAATAAGGGAGCGCCGGAGCGCTACGTCAGTCTGCAGGCGAACCAGGCCGAACAGCAGACCCAGAACGGTGTCATCCGGTTCGAGAACATGATGCAGAACACCGGCGGCGACATGCGGAACGCGTTCAGCACGTCGCTACCCGTGATCGTGGGCGGCGCCGGCCAACCCGAGACAATTCTCGACCCCGACGCAACCGGTTCGAAGTGGAGCCCAGTCCTTTGGTATTTCGTTGCGAACGGCTACGTGAACGATAGCCCGGCTCTTGTAATGGGCAACACGGTCTATATGGCGGGCGGCAACATCATGCCCGACCTCTTCGCGGGCCTTCCGCCACGGGAGCGCCCGGCGATGTTTGCGCTCGACGCCGTCATACCGCCGAACGATCCTTCGATACTCACGATTCCGGGACGCCCTGGTCTCAAGCAGCTCAGATGGCTTTATCCGGACCCTTCGTCGCCCATCGGTTTCAAAAGCAACCCCCACGTTCGGTGGCCCTCCGGCGAGGGCGTGCAGTCGTTCAACGACTTCCTCATTCGTTTGAATTCGACGTTGCTTGACGGCAGCGTCGACAACCTGGCATTGGGCGTGGTGGGCGGCGACGGCACCGTCGTTGCCTGGGCTCAGAACGGCCTCTTCGGATTCAAGCGAGGCACAACCGTTGTTGCCGATGAGGGACGCATTATCGAGGTCGACCCGAGCGGATTCGTTCAGTGGACGTCTGACCTTTCTTACCAATTTGCCCAAGACGTCGACACGACGCTCGTTCAGTCGAAGAAGCTTGTCAGGCCGACCAAGATATACAAGACCGCCGACAGCGAATACTTAATAGTCGACACGGGCGGCGACCGGATCGCGCGAATCGACAAGGGCGCCGGCGAAGTCCGGACTATCGAACAACTCTCGCTAGACGCGACCTACCGGCCCGATGGATGGAACGAGGGCTCGGAATCGCAGCTGAGACAGCCCCGGGATGTTGCAACGTGGAGCGATTTCGTTCCGGCGGCGAACAACCGGCTCACGAGTCCCAGGCAACTTGAGCATTGGGTGCACTACTTGATCGCAGACACGGGCAATCGCCGGATGATCGAGGTTGTCGATCGTTACGAGGCCAATCCTACGACTTTTGCGGTCGGCAACGTGGTCCGTGCGGCAAATGGCGACCCGCAGGTAGGCAAGCTAATCTGGCACACGCCTCAAGAATTGAGTGGAAAGACTTGGCAATACACGGCGGTCCAACGCTTCCAGGTGGGCGTGGACGGCAACAACAACGCCCAGTTCGTTTACATCACGGCTGTGGGAGACATGCTTCCGACCCGGGTGAATCTGGGCCTCGACCCTCCGGGGAGTACGAACCCGCGCGAGTCGGGTGGCGGCGGCGGGGGCCTTGTCATATTCGACAGCGTCACGCCAGCCGGCGACCAGGTCATCAACGAGATTTTCGTTAACGGCGTTCGCAAAGTGCTGACGGCGATCAATAGCGTTTCTGTGAGGCCTGTCGCGTACGCCAACGGGATCGTCGACTACGCGATTATGTTTACGGATGCCTCGGGCGTATACGAAATCGCCCGCGCCGGGAACCAGTGGAACGTGATTTGGATGATGCCGAACAATGTCTACGAGAACGTGCGAAACGTCAAGTTGAGGGCGGTTGCTGCGAAGCGCCTGTCCGGCAGTGACGTGCTGATTACGAACGCGTACTACGGTCAGACGAATCCGATTACGGGCCCGCCGAATATCCCGGCTCGTGACTTCTTCGGCGAGGTAACCCAGTGGAGGAGCGACGCGTTCAACATTTTGTTGCCGAACTTCGGCTTTAGCAATTCGAGCATCAAGTTCGAGCTCCCACCCGTAGTAGGCTCCCGTGGGCTTCGGAGCCCTCAATTTGCCGATAGGCTTTGAAAATGAAGAGTGTGACAAGCATGAAGAAATGGATTAGTGGTTTGTTGTTGGTTGGTCTCTGCGCTGCGGGACATGCCCAAATTGATTGGTCCACCTTTAGGGGTGTCAACACCCGTACCGGCGTGAACGCGAACCCGATAGGGCCGAACCCGCAGAATCCGACCTTGCGTTGGTATTTCCCCTTGCAAAGCACGCAGGGCATCTTCCAGAACAGCACAGGTCGCCCCGACATTATCGTCGACAACGTCGATCCCGGATACGCCGACATTCCTGGCGACGCTTGGCGCACTCCGCTTCCGAACGAAGAGTCACCCGATTTCTTTGCGTCCACCCCCGGTTCGCTTAGCAATCCGTATCGGGTCGCCAATGTCGTTGCGAGCACTTCCGGAACCGGCGACCCGACCTCTGGGCAGACCGCTTCTGCGACCTGGACGATCGCCGGCCAAACCGACAAGCTCTACCTGGTTCAAGTCTGGTTCCCGAGCAGCGGTACTTTCAACGGAACGATGCTGACCCCGAATAGCGAATTCGCCGTCTACAAGATTCAATACGGAGACACCGGCGGCACTTTCCGCGAGTTCGTCGATATCGTCCCTCACGTCGGCGGAGGCAGTTGGGTTCGCCTGGGCAACAAACTTGGCCAGGACAAGCGCGTTTTCCGGGCAGGCGACAGCGGTCAAATCCGTGTCACGCTTTACAACACCGTTCCTCGAGATGAGAACGATGTCCTCATGGGACCCGTTCCGGGGCGCATCGTAGCTGCGGACGCCGTGCGCGCCGTTCCTTCTCCGGGCCAGATTTTCGGTTCGCCGGTCGTGGCTCAACTCGATCCGCTTGCCGCCGAGGTAGCCGCGTACGTTCCGAGGCTCGAATCGGCCGTCGATCCGACCGATCCCACGGGTTCGCTGGAGATCAGCGCTGCTAAGCTGTATGCCCTTGACGCCAAGGGCCCCAACATAGGCAACGAGCGCTGGAGCTGGTCGCCGAACTTCCTGACGAATGTCAGCCTGATTTTCGACAATAACGGACCCAATTTCAATGCCGACGCCGCATGGACTACCAGTACGACGTCTCCGGGCTTCTTCGGATCCGACTACATGTCGGCGCCGGTTGCGCCGATGGGCTCCGGTGGACGTGCGGCGTGGACACCAAATTTAGTGAACGACGGGTTCTATGATGTCTATGCCTGGTTCCCGCGCAGCGGGAACGGCGAATTGCACGCGCGCGGAGCGCATTACGTGATCACCGAGAACGGTGTTCAAGTTGACGCATTCGTCAACCAGGATACGCAGGGCGGAAACTGGGTGCGAATCGGTGGACGTTCTTTCGAGAACAACGTCCTGCAAGGTGGACTAAGCGTCGAAGTATTCGGCGAAAGCGACAACCTGGGCGACACGGGCCGCGTGGTCTGTGCGGACGCGATCGCGTTCGTGAAGGATTACTCTGCTGCGTTGTTCTCCACGCCCGCCGTTGCGACCATTAACCTACGGCTCAGCGGTGGCACCCTTGCGCCGACCCTCTGCACCTTCGTCGCTGCAGAAGACGGGCGAATTTACTGCTTGGACGCCCGGGGGAACGGCGCCGGCTCGACAACAGTGTACTGGGCCTATCCTTCGCTTCCTGACACGAACGATCCGAATTGGGTCGATCCCAACGACCCAATCGACGGGCCACCGGGCAACCGAATTCCATGGCCGAGCTCGTTCGGCGTGTCTTCGCCGGTCGTTCAGAACGTCGGAGGCAAGGACCTCGTATTCATTGCCGCGCAAAACGGGCGTATCTATGCGATCGATGCAACGGGCCGCGGGGACTACGCTCCCAATCGCCCCGGCACCGCTGCACGCGAGTGGACTTGGCCGCGTGCTACCTATAACCAGTCGACCAACACTTTGAATGTGGACCCCGCGCGCCTCCCCTTCGTCGCTTCCGTCGCGTTCGACCCGACCGGCAGCCAGATTTTGGCAGGAGGCACCGAGGGCAGGCTTTTTGCGCTAGACGCCGGTGGGAACGGTGACCGCACGACTGACGAGAATTGGATGTATCCGCTTCTGACGGATCCGGTCATCGGCGCCATCTCCTCGACCCCTACGGTCGGTGGCGCAAAAGTGGTCTTCCCTAGCTTCGACGGCCGGGTTTACGCTCGCGACTTGACAGGCGGAAACACCGGCAACTGGGAGTTCCCGGCAGTAGGACAGACGGCTCTGCAGCCGTTCGAATTCACTTCTGCCGCGTACGTGCCGGCGGCGGAGCTCGGTACGCCGACCGACCTTGTTTACTTCGTCAACGATAACGGCAGGATTTATGCGGTCCAGGGTACGGATGGCGTAGTTTCCTGGGAAGCCAACGAAGCCCCAGGCGGCGCTTCGAGTTCGCCGTCCTTTGGCCACATCACGCCTCCGGGAACTACCCTGGCGAACACGCCTGTTATCACGTTCGGCTCGAAGCGAGGTGAGTTTCTTGGCTTCTATGCTCGTCCCGGAACGGGGCCGGGCAACCAAAACATAGCCGGTGGAAAGCTGGCCTGGGGCTACATGTCCGCCGGCACGAGCGTGTTCGCATCTCCGGCTGTCAGCTATACCACCGACGGGATTCGCGGATACCTGTTCCACGCTGGGGAGGATGGCTTCCTGTACGCCTTTTCTGAAGGCGGTCTTCTCACCGTGGATCCGGGCTTCATCAACCCGCCCGGTGGCCAAATCGGTACGCCCGATGATCCTGGCTCAGGCGACTACATCAACCTGAAGCTGAAACTGATTTCAAAAGCCAACCACGATAGCCTTCGTCAAACACCGCCAGTCGGCGACCCTGCGGCGATGCCGGACATCTATGCAGGTGCGCCGGTCTTGGAATTCGGCGAGAGAATCTACTTGCTGGCCTACGACTTTCCGCTCAACGCTCCGGTGCCGCTTATCAGATTTAGATTGACCGGCCCGGGCGGTTTGTCGCTTCAGTACGACAGGCCCGCGCAGCCCGATCCGACCGACCCCAACAAGGGCTTTGCCGTGATAGGCATTCCGCTCAACTATACGGGGCCCAACTTTATCACGCCAGGCGATCTGCTGCAAGTGGACGTCCAAGTGGTCGAAGGCGGCAGGATCATCGACCCGCCTATCTTGCCACGTGACATGACAGTGGCGAACCCGCTGGCGGTGACCACGATGCCGAGCTATCGAGGCGTTCCGGCTGCTAACAAATCGATCGGCTGGAGCCCCGATCCGAGCTTCCAGTTCGGCGGACTCTTCGAGAACCGGATCAACGGCAGCAACGACAAAGCCATCCTCAGCACGATCGGGCAAATTACGCATGGTTCAAGCGGGAACATCGACTTCTGGGTAGCCGACCGGAGTCGCGTGGTCGACATGACGTCGACCGGTCTCACCGCAGTACGGGCGGCGAGAACGGATGCTTACTGGCAAGGCGGAACCGGCGCGGTGGTGAAACCCCTGCCTTACATTCCGGCCTGGGAACAGATGCCGTTTTCGCAGCCTAACCTCAGTTTGGATTACCCCGATATCGATCGTTCGCAGCTCAGTTACGTCTCCGATCCTAACGGAAACGCGGCCAACCCGATCATCAGTGCGACCCGATTGGAGGCGCCGTCGAATTACGATCCGAATACTCCGCTGACGCGAATCCTGGAAGGAGTTAGATACGCCTTCGAAATGCAGTCGCCCCGCTTCCAGCCTGCGAACCTGACACTATTCGCGGATACCTCGGGCGCCAGGTTGGACGCCGGATACCGAGCCAAAACGATCATCTACGTCGATAGCAACGGGAATGGCCGACCCGACGGGCAGGAACTGACATTGACGGACCTGCCGCCGGGCGCTCGCCGCGAGCCTTATCGAAGCCTGAACACGGGCGGCTCTGTTACCGTCGACGAGAAAATGCACATCGACGAACCGACGGTCGATCTGGGTTCGCTGCCTCACAGCCTCGGGTACACGCCGATGCAGCCGTGGCTCAACAACGGCTTTGTGCCCGATATCTCTACCGGAGCGCCCTTCAGAGACTTCTTCAAGTCGTTTACCCTGGTCAACGAGGGCAACGTGAACATGCTCGATCTGAGGGTCGCCAAGCGGGTAGGACAGGAGCCCGGCCCGAACTATTATTCGGTGGCCTTCACGTCGGACGCAAACGATCCCTTGTCCTGGCTCGACGGAGTTCCGAATATTATCTCCAACTTGAACCCGCCATATGCCCCGAACAACGGTGCCCTGGACCCGAACGGAAACCCACGCGTGACCCTTCACAAGGCTCGCCCAGGCGATAGGGCGGGGACGCTGCTTACGGTTCCCGACTTCCCGTACGGAATTACGCCGCCTGCGAACACACTGCCGTTGATCGGCGTCGGGGTCCCGCTCGGATTCCCGGTGGGCGACTACAGCCAACTCATCAACGTCGTGGAGGACACACGTAACTTCGACCAGGCTCTATCGCTGAGCTCGAACGGCACCGCTCTCGAAGCGTACACGGAGCCGACGATGAGGGTGAAGTTCCTCAACCGTGAATCGAGGTTGACGGGAGGGCGTACGTCCGGCACGGCTGTCCATGTCGACGAGAATCTCCCTGCTCAGTCGAACTTCGCCTATACGAACACCCAGCCGTCCGGCTTCCGCGATCCGGGTGGAAACCTTCACATGGTTTGGTCGGCGAACCGGCCCGGCCCCGCCAATATTGCAGCCGGCCCGCAAGCTCGCGACAATTGGACGCTGTTCTTCTCGAGGCTCGGCGGATCGTTGCAGACCGGCGCTCCCGGGCCCGCAGGCAGCAGTCCCCTTCGCGATCTGATGGGTTGGACCGCCTTTTCGAACTCGCGCTTCTGGACTACTCCGAACGGCCCTCGGCCGGCAGAGGGCCCGAACGCGCTGTTCGCCGGAACACCCGGCGCGATTGTCGGCAATCCGCAGCACACGTGGCCGTCGTTCCCGGTTAACGCGAGGGCCGCCGGATCGATCAATGCCATGGAGCACGTCTTCTGGAACGGCAAGGCGCTCAAAGACGACAACGGCGACGGAGTGCCGGACTATGAAGACAACCGCATCTTCTACGCACGCTACAACGTTGGCACCAGCAACGTCGAAGCGACTCAGTGGATGAACTACGACCCTCAGCTGGAGAAAAAGCGGATAAGAGCGCTCAACTTTGGCGACCCGAATGCGTTGGCAGTGTTCTGGTACGGCGAAACGGGCGGGGCTTCGAAGATGTTCCACAACGTCAGAATGGCCAACAGCTCGTCGCCCGGCGATCAAACTGCCAACTGGTCGAACAACCGGTTGATCGATCCCGGTCTGGGTTTTGCTTCCGCGAAGGACCCGCAGCCGATCTTGCGTGTCGGCGGCATCGACATCGTGTTCACCGGCCAGCTCAAGGATCGGCCGCAGCCGGAGATCTTCTACGCGAAGTTTTCGGCCAACCGGTTCGGCCAACTGGGCCGGATACTCGATATGCCGGAGCGAAATCGTGAGGCCTTGGTTCGTGACGGTTCGAGCAACACCTATCGCGCCCGGGGCGTGAGCTGGGATATCCGCGACCCGCTCGAAGTTTGGATCCGAAGACCCAATCAGGCGCCTGTAGCGATCCTCGTAGCCAACACGCGCCTAGTGGACGAAAATACCGAAATCGTCACTTACGATAGCGAACTCGGCGGCAAGGTCTACCTCGACCCGCACGTGGGCACCGTTCGAATGACCACGGCCGTTGGAAGCGACGTGCAAGTCGAACTGAGATACACACCGCGAGTGATTCGCGTGAGCGAATTGGGCAATGCGGGCGGCCACAGCAACCCGACCTCGTTCTTCGATGAGCGGCCTCAGTGGGACCGCCAGTTCTACTTTAACGCGAACGGCAGCGCCATCGGCTCGGGCGATACCCCATTGGCAACGCGCCTCTGGCACATCTACGAGCGCGGCGCGACCGGTCCCGGCCAGACCAAGCGGCCTTATATGAAGACACAACGACTGGCCATCCTCCTCAACCACCCAGTCGGCCTCCAGAGCGGAAACCTTGCCGCCCCAGTCACCGTGACGGGGATGCTGGGCCGGTACTACCAGGTGGATCCGGGCAACGGCCGCGTCTATTTCGAGTCCGAGGACGAAAACCGGCAGGTGACCGTCGCTTACAGCTGGCGAAACGCGCTCGGCGGGCTCCAGCGGGATACGGTTACTGGGTACGTCACATGGCAGACCGAGTCTGCTGAAAAACCGGTTCCAATCGAGCAGGCCATCGACGAAGGCACGGTATTTGCTTTCGCCGACCCGTTCGTTTGGCGAAACAACGATCCTCGTGCAGGGCTGGTGTGGATGTTCTACACCAGCACTCGCTCCGGCACTCGCGACGTTTACTACCAGACGCTGTCGCCGCGGCTATCACCGATTCGGACTCCGTAGTCCGAAGACGAACCCAGGTTGGTACTCCGTTTTCCGGAGAGGGCGGAGTTCCCAGCCGCATTTCCAGAGAGCGGCAAGATGGATGATGGATTGGCCGCATGTATGTAACCATGAGAATGGGGTCATGAGAAATGACGCTCGACTGAACTAATAAACACCGTTCTCTCGTCATGTTCGCAAGCGATTTTAACCGACGCTTGACAGTTCGCACAAACTAAGGCTATGATGAACGGTTCTATCTCGGATTGGAGGACGCATGGCTAAACGGCTCACACAAGCTTTGGGTGTAGATATCGGTACCCAGAGCATCAAAGTCGCCGGAGTTCGCCTTGGCAAAGACGGCCCAGTGGTGACCGGATTGGCGAAAGGCCCCACTCCCGACAACGCAATCGACCATACCGGCATCTATGACCCGACGGCGCTCGGCGGCGCTCTGCATACCTTGCTCGCACAGGCCGGGATGCTCGGGCTCAAGGATGTGATTTTTAGCATCGCCGGACAGTCGTCAGTTGTTGTGCGGAATCTCGAAGTCCCCCGGATGAGCGACAAAGAGCTCTCGGACCATATGCAGTGGGAAATTCAGCGCAACATTCCGTTCGCCGAAAGCACGGTGATCAGCGACTTTCGCCCCGTGGAGAATCTTGCCCTTGAAAACACGCAGAACATGGAAGTGGTGATGGCCGTCTCGCCGCAGAGCGCCATCGGCACGATCCTCGAACTGCTCAAGGCCGCCGGTTGTAGGGCCGCTGCAATCGACGTGGAGCCGCTCGCGCTTGGTAGAGTCCTACGAAGCTGCCATCCGGCCGATCTCGGCATGAAGAAAGTTTGCCTAGTCAACTACGGCCACAACACCGCCTCCATAAACATGTATCGAGAGAGCGTTTTAGCCTTCCCGCGCTCTGTCCCCACGGGTGGGGCTGCGCTGACCAAGGCCATCGCGGATTCATCCGGCCTCACGTCGGAAGAAGCCGAGGCGCGAAAGACCTCCGCTATAATTACTGGGGATCCAGGCGGCGACGACGGATCGACGGGCACCTATCAGCCTTACAACCCGTTCACTGAAACAGCGGCCGAGACGGCTGCTGATACGGACCTGGTCGAACCTGCCGAGATCGCGGCGGAGGTCGAGCCCGAGCCCGTAGTTGCGCCGATCATAACCGCGGATTCCGGAGACACTTCGCTTTTTGACTCGTTCCGGCCCCAGATCGACGAATTCGTGGCCGAATTGCGACGTTCGATCGACTACTACCGGAGCCGTGGTGGAGATATCGATCAGATCGCCCTTTCCGGCGGCGGCGCTGGTCTCAAAGGACTTGGCCCGTACATCAGCAGTTCGCTGGACACGCCGGTGTCCGTTGTCAATCCATTGCAAGGGATCGGAGTGGATCTGCCTGAAACCTACTCGGTCGAACGAGCATCTGAATTTGCAGTCGCCGTGGGGATGGGACTCCACATCGCCTACGACTAAAAACTGGAGATAACCTTAGCGAATGAAGCTCAACCTTCTTCCAAAATCTGTTGCAAAGAACGTACAAAGCAAGACCGTCTTTTTGGCGATGGCCGGGCTGTTGCTCGCCACTCTCCTGGGCAGCTTTCTGTATGCGAGGAAGGTTAGCGGCGACTTGCAGTCATATATCGCCGAGGCGAACGCCAAACAGCCGCTTGCCGAACAGGTCGTCGCCACCTCCGCGAGCGCCGATAAGATCATCGCGGACGCCAAGACCGTTCTCACAAACTCTGCTCTCGTCAAGGAGATAGACGTTGCGAACGGCAAGTACCCAAGGCTTTACAACACGCTTCGGCTTTACCTTCCGCGCTTCCTCAGGGTGCGCTCGATCAGCGCGCAGTCCGGCGGACCGACGGCTTCGGTCGTCACGATTCAGGGCTATCTCAAAACCTTCCAGCAGTACAGCGACGTCATGATCGCCCTGCTCCGCTTTCCGGGTTGCTCCGCGGTTGGCCGCAGTGGCTTCGGACCCGTGGCTCCGGGCGACCAGGGACCGTTCGGCTATAACCCTGACGCCGCGGCAAGGGGGCCCATTCCCGGTTACTCTGCGGTTACGCTGACGATGGCAATCACCTCCGGGCCGCACGCGAATCTGCAGGCGCCAGATGCGCGGGCGACGCTTTCCGGGGCAGTAAGCGGCGCTGGAGGAACATCACAAGGTGCGCCGGGTGCTCCCCCTCCGGGAGTCGGTCCGGCGAGCAGCGCCGGCGGCGGATTGTTGGGCGGCAGGAAGATGGGGAGGTAGAAACGGTGAATCTACAGATGGAGTTTGTTCAAGATGTTTAGGCTCAACCCGATCACCTTCGTCGTAGCGGGCGTCGCCCTGATACTTACGACAATCGCAGGCTTCTATTTCTTGAAGATCAGGCCCGAACAGGAAGAGATGGGCTACTGGATCCGCAAGAATCAAAAGCTCGACGAGATCATTTCTGAGGGAAGCAAAACCGCCGCCGTCGAACGGGTTCGAGAGGCTATGACGAAAGTCCGCGACGCTGAATCTGCTTGGAAACTGATCGCCCAACGGCGCACACCGAGCGCGGGCCAGATCAACCTGACCCCGCAACGCTGGCAGCTAGTCGTGAACACCCGCCGCTGGCACGGCCGCGTGGAGGCCGATCTACGGAAGTGGATTCGAAGGGGCGGCGTTCGTCTCGTCTCCCCTGCCGGAGGAATCCAGGTTCCATTCCCGACGGACATGCCGAACGAGCTCGTCCAATACTATTTCAACTATCCGGCCTTCCCGTTCCCGATCGCGATATGGGACCTCGGCGCAGTGACCGTTGCAGGGACGTATGACCAAATCATGAGCCACGTCAAATCGTGGAGCGCCATCCCGCACTATATCGCGAGCGTGCGAGGTCTTTCGCTCACGGGTAGCGGATCGCGACTTCAGGCAACCTATGGTTTGACCTTAGTCGTCTATATTAATACTCAGTTCGTATCCGGAGGTCCCGCCGAAGGCGGCAAGGTTCCGGACATGGGTTCCACGGGCGATCAAGCTCAGGGGGGCCAGAATCAGTCCGGTACGATGGCTAAGCCCGGAGCCGGCGGGGGCGGAGCCGGAGGCGCTGGAGCCGGGCCAACTCCGATTGCAATCGGAGGCGGAAGATAATAAATGAAGAACGGAATGAAACAAGCTGTAATCGTAACGACCTTGGCGGCGTTCGGCCTAATTGCCGGAGCCGGCTGTA
Organism: Fimbriimonadales bacterium; assembly: GCA_051003155.1. Classification (GTDB taxonomy): domain Bacteria; phylum Armatimonadota; class Fimbriimonadia; order Fimbriimonadales; family ATM1; genus JACDEQ01. The sequence goes on from JBPCLO010000007.1 coordinate 34,401, forward strand.
GGTCTCGTCAGCCCGATTACCCTGCACCCCTCGGCGACCTCACGGGCGACCTGAAGAAGGAATTCGCAGCGACCGCCCCGGCCCCGCCCTTGGCGGGAACCGAGCGAGACCTGCGACCCTACACAAAGGAGCAGTTGATCGCCAGCGCAAACGTTCCCGTAAGAGCCCGATACAATCCGTTCGCCCTATTTCCGGAAGAGGTGACTTTCCAGAACAGCATCCGATATGACCGCATCCTGTCGAACCTTCCCAACGCGGCTAATTCGGGACTTCCGTACTCTCTGCTCGTGCCCGCGCCTGTGGAACCCCCTCCCATCGAGTTGGCCGAGCCGGAGGCGCAACCCTATCGTCGCCTCAGCGGAATCTATTTCGGCGAGACGGTGACGGCTCTTATCGAGATGGGAGGCGGCAAGACGTACCTCGTTTCACCCGGAGACCGCGTGGGCGAGACGGAGTGGTACGTCGAAGCCATCGACGCTGAGAAGGTTACGCTCGTGCGCTCCGGAAATAAGGATCCGCGAAGAATTTTCGTCCGTCTCGAATCCAGGCCGTTCTTCACACCTGAGCCGGGCGGCGGTGGCCAAGGCGGTGGCGTTGGCACCGGCGGCAGCCGTGGCGGCGGCGGTTTGAACCCGTCCGGCGGTGGTGGCCCGAGTCCTGCTGGTGGCGGCTAGGCCTCACTCGATTTTATAATGGTCGAAACTATGACAAGATTTCATCGTTTGATGATGATGGAGGTGACGCAAATGAAGCGACACATATTTGTGACAATTGGAGCTTTGGTCTTGGCTGGCGTTCTATCGACGCCCGTTAGTGCCCAACCTCAGGACCCGCGCAATCAAATGGTTCCGTCTCTGGAACTTCAGGATGCGGACGTCCGCGATGCGCTGAGACTTCTCTTCGAGAGTGTCGGCGTGACGAACTACACGATCGCAAACGACGTGCAGGGGCGGATTACCGTAAAGCTCACGAACGTTCCTTTCGAGACGGCCCTGCGAAACGTGCTCAACCAGGTCGATGCGACTTGGAGCATCGAGGCAGGGATTTACCAGATTAAGAAGCGCGAGGAACCGCCGACACCCGGAACGGGACCTACGGAAGTAACCCCTCCGGCCGCATCGAAGGTTCTGCGAAAGATTCAGATCAACCATGCGGACCCGCAGCTTATCGCCTACCTGTTGAGCGGCCAGCTTAGCTTCGGCATCTCGCCTGAGCTCAGCACTGTGGCCGGCGCCGCGACCCGCGGCGGCCAAGGCGGCTTCGGTGGCGGCCAAGGCGGCTTTGGCGGTGGCCAGGGCGGCTTCGGTGGCGGCCAAGGCGGCCAAGGCGGCTTTGGCGGCGGCCAGGGCGGGCTCGGCGGCGGCGGCTTCGGTGGCGGTGGCTTCGGTGGCGGCGGCGGCTGCGGCGGCGGCGGCGGCGGCGG
>JBPCLO010000008.1:0-82151 GCA_051003155.1 Fimbriimonadales bacterium
GATGCGAAGTTGAAGCCACCCGAGTCGACGTTGCTGCCGTATAGGGTGTAACCTGTCGTTCCGTTGTTCAAAAGGTCCTCGAAGTCGACGACCTGTGCATTCGATGCCACGGTCGCGGTTGCGAGCGCTGTACTCGCCTCAGCCTTGCGATTCGCCCGGTTAGGGACCAGACCCTGAACTCGGTCTGGCGCGTGTTGTGGGACCTGTTTGGCGAGCATGGTTTGCCCAAGTGCTTGCTCTCGGACAACGGATCCGCCTTTCGCGCAGGAGCCGGGAACCTGCCGGGTGCCTTACGTGTACGGCTGATGCGCTTGGGCGTCGCCTCAGCTCACGGCCGCCCCTATCATCCGCAGACGCAGGGAAAGGTCGAGAACTTTAACGGGACTCTCCAGCGCGAACTCGGGCCAGCCCTGCGGCAACCCACCCTGGAGGACGCCGCCCGCATTTCCGAGTGTTTTCGCTCTCGCTACAACTGGGAGCGTCCTCACGAAGCCCTCGACATGAGGGTGCCCGGATCCCTGTACAAGCAATCGTCCCCCCCGCGTCCCGACCGCCTGCCCGATCATGAGATCGCCCCAACGTTCAGAGCCGGAAGGTCGATGACTTTGGGAACATCGGCTTCCGCTCTAGGCGACACAAGGTCGGACGCAGTCTAGCGGGCGAACGGGTAGTTATCGACGAAGGAGCGGCAGGGCTCGTAGTGAAATACTTCGATGTCGAAATCGGCTTCCTGAACGACTTCGAGGTGCAAAGTATGTCTTGACACAAAGTGGCAAGGATCTCTTGGCACCCAACAGCTTGCTGTGAATGGTAAATGGAAATTCTCTGCCCGCCCGACGCCTGTCCCTGGGGGTTAGTCGAGGACTTGGGTGGACTGCTGCCTGGCGGGAGCGAACGAAGCGTTCTTCTCGACGAAGCGGGCGAAGCAGCTCTCCGTCGCGAGGGCCGCGGCGACGGCCACGTTCAGCGACTGCACAAGGCCGTACAGCGGTATGCCGATGAGCTCGTCGCAAAGCGGGAGTACGTCCTCGTCGATGCCGAGCCATTCCTGCCCCAGGACGATCGCGGCCGGGTGTCGCCATTTCACGTGACGCAAGGGTGCGGATCGATCCGCGAGCGTGAGCCCGTAGACCGTGAACCCGTCGTGCTTCGCTTCTTGCACGGCTTGCGCCGTCTCCACCCACCGGTACGGCTGCCATTTGAGCGCCGCGAAGCCTCCCGAAAAGTCCCTTTCCTTGCGCCGCGAGACCGGCGAGAAGCAGACCTCCTCGGCGCGAAAGCACTCGGCGATGCGCAGAACGTTGCCGTGGTTGATGCCTTTGTCGAGCGTGCAGCAGATGATGCGAATAGGTGCGCGAGGGAGGCCGGCGAAGCGGTCTCGCAGACCCGCGTCTGCGGCTTCGTACGAATCGCGGCGCACTGCTGCCTCGAGATTCTCCATCGCTTTCCTGGCTCCGGGAGACTCGATGGACATGCCAGCACTGTACAGGAAGGCTTCGCGCCGGCGCGCAGGCGCGGTGAGGGCTAGCTCCTTCGCCTTGCAAGAATCAAGAGGGCAAGCCCTGCGCCGAAAGCGAAGATCGTGGCGGGCTCGGGCACGGCGACGATCTCCATCTCGGATAGCGTCAGTTCTCCGCTATCAAGGGCCTCGATGCTGACCCTGACGCCGCCGATCGAATCGTACATTCCTCCGCCGCTGAAGACGTTGAACGAGACGAACATGTAGCCGCTGCCTGTCGGGATCGGAATGAATTGGGATGAGACCGATTCGCTGAGGTCGGGATTGTATGCGTGGACATTGATCTGGAAGTCATTGCTGCCGCCGGTGTCGTAGCCGATTCTGAAGAAGTTGAGGCCGGTGAGATCGACCGGGGCATCGAATCCATTGAAATCCGTTGGCAGCAAAGTGCCGCTTCCCGCAGGCGGGACGCCGTCGGCGAGTGAACCGAGCCAGAAAACGTCGAAGAACGCGGAGTTCGTTACCGTTGCAATGAGGTTCCCGGTCGTTCCGGCAGTGCCGCGTACGCGTAGGGTTCCGCCCGTGTCGAATGCGGATACGGCGCGGGTGCCTCCGATCGTGCTGCCCTCGGGCAGGCCGGACAGGCTGATGTACGAATCCGACAAGAACTCGTCGAACGGACCAGCTTCGAAGTCGTCGACAATGATCGCCGAGGCGCTGACGCTAACTGAAACCGCAATGAGAGCGGCATAGACCCTATTCATGATTCCTCCTTTGCTTTTTGGGTAATCCCCGATGAATACTACCATGTGGCACCTTGAGCACCGATTAGTTCCGGGCGCGGTAACCTAGCCGCAGCCGATGAGATTGGGATTCGATAGGCGGTTCGTCGACCAACTGAAACGACAGCGTCGCTCGCTGGCCCTTGGGCTGTTGTGTGTCCTCGGCGTGGCGCTCCTCGATCTTGCCCCGGCGGCGTTTATCAAGTGGGCCGTGGACGCAATCTCGACGTCGAACACCTATCAGGTCGGCATGATGTGCCTGTTCATCATCGCGCTATATTCGGTGAAGTATTGGTTCACCCGCGGGCAGATGTACTACCTTAGCGACGTCGCTCACAGGGTCACGGCGTCGCTTCGGCAGCAGCTGTTCTCGAAGCTGCAGTCGCTTCCGATCGCGTACTTCAACAACAAGCGCACGGGTGCGATCCAGAGCGTCATCACGAACGATGTGAACGTGATTCAATCGGGCGTGCCTCTGGTTCGTGACGTGATTTCCGCCCCAATTCGGACGTTTGGTGGGCTGACGCTCATTCTGATCTTGAACTGGAAGCTCGCCCTTGTATCGTTCATTGCGGTTCCGCCCGTGGCATGGCTGATCATGCAGAATTCGCGCAAGGTCCGCAAGGCACAGGAGACGGTCCAGCAGAGCATGTCGGAGATGACGGCGACGATGAACGAGTCGCTGGGCGCGGTGCGGGTCGTACGCGCGTTCTCGGCCGAGGAGCGGCAAAGCCAGAACTTCTCACTAGCCGTGGAGGCCACCTATGACAGCAATATGAAGGTCGTGGGACGGGTCGCGCGGCTCAAGCCACTCGTGGAGATTATCGGCGCGTTCGCGATCGCTATTATTTTCTACCTGGGCGGGATATTGGTTGCCCAGAAGGAGATGACCGCAGGGTCACTGCTCAGCTTCATCTACCTCCTCGACGTGATCAAGAACGGTGCGACCGGAATCGGCAACATCAGCAGCGTCTATAGCCAGGTGCTAGCCGCGACCGACCATGTCTATGCAGAAGTGCTCGACGTCGAGTCGGATATGAAAGACGACGAAAACGCGATTACGCTTCCGGACCCGAAGGGGCACGTCGAGTTCCAGGACGTAAGCTTCACATACCCCGATGGCACGCCGGCTCTGCATGGGGTGAGCTTCACGATAGAGCCCGGAACGAGCGCCGCCCTCGTTGGGCGCAGTGGAGCGGGCAAGAGCACGATCGCGGACCTCCTCCTTCGCTTTTATGACCCCACGTTGGGTGCCGTGATTTTCGACGGGAACGATTTGAGGCGTTTGGATTCGCGTTGGCTGAGAAAGCAGATCGGGGTCGTACCGCAGCAGACGCTATTGTTTGCATCCACCATTCGTGAAAACATCACTTTCGGCAAGCCGGACGCGACCGACAAAGAGGTCAAGCAAGCAGCGCGCTCCGCGCATGCGGACGAGTTTATCTCCACCACGCCGGACGGCTACGACACCGTATTGGGAGAGCGCGGCGTGCGGCTCTCGGGCGGCGAGATGCAAAGGGTCGCGATCGCGAGAGCGCTGCTCGTCGAGCCTAAGGTAATGCTTCTCGATGAGGCGACCTCCTCACTCGACGCAATGAGCGAGCAGATAGTCCAGGAGGCTCTGGATGGAATTATGCGCGAGCGCACCACGCTGATCATCGCCCACCGTTTGAGCACAGCGGCGCGGGCGGACCAGATTATCGTACTCAGCCAGGGCAGGATCGTAGAGAAGGGATCGCACTCGGAGCTGATATCGCTCAACGGGACCTACGCGGGTATGTATCGCGCTTTCAACGCCGGGCTGTTCGACGGCGCGCTATAGCGATGGCGATCGAGGCGGTGGGCATCGAAGCTGGCTACGGCGGCGCGGCTGTGCTCAACTTCGTCTCATTCGAAATACAGCCGGGCGAACTGGTGGCGATCATCGGGCCGAACGGCTCCGGTAAGTCCACGCTCATTAGAGCCTTGTCGCGGACATTGCGGACGACCGCAGGCAGCGTACGTATCCTCGGTGACGACATTTATAGGCTTACGGCGAAGGAGGCTGCCCGGAGGGTCGCGGTCGTCCCCCAGCACGAAGATCAGATCTTCGACTTCACCGTCCGCGAGATCGTCGAGATGGGCAGATACGCACGGGACGGGGAGAGCGGCGGAGCGGTCGGTCGCGCTCTCCTGGCTACTTCATCGGGTGACCTTTCCGGGAGGCCGTTCAGCCAGCTAAGCGGCGGGGAGCGGCAAAGGGTCTTACTCGCCCGCGCGCTTGCTCAGGAAACGCCGATTCTTCTTCTCGATGAACCAACGGCGCACATGGACGTGGGCTACCAAATCGCAACGTTATCCTTGCTCCGCAAATGCGCCGGAGAAGGCAATGCGGTCGCAGCAGCGCTCCACGATTTGAACCTCGTTTCGGGATTCGCGGACAGGGTCATCCTGCTCCATGGTGGTAGGATCGCCGCTGACGGCCCTACCGAGGACGTACTCGGAAGCGCGGAGATCGAACGGGTTTATGGAGCGACCTTCGAACGGGTTCGAGATAGTCGCACCGGCCGGACCGTATTGGTGCCGGAAATCGTTCCGGAGCGAGGGAAGACGTCGCGTCCCAGCAGGGTGCACCTTGTCGGCGGAGGAGGGTCTGCGGCCGCGCTTTTGACCGAGTTATGGCAGCTGGGGCATCACGTTACGCTGGGAATCACGCAGGCCCTCGATTCCGATTACGAAGCCGCTCATCGGTTCGGAGTTTCGGCGGTGACGGCGCCACCGTTCACCACGATGGCGACCGAACATGTCGCCGAAGCGGCGGCGCTCGCGGAAGACGCAGAGTTCGTGGTTATCTGCGCGGCTCCATACGGCCGAGGCAATTTGGCGAACCTCTCCTTGGCAGACCAATTGCTCGCAAAGGGAAAGCGCGTCATCGTGGTCGATCGGGGGGACGCGGAGTGGGATTTCGCCGGCGGAGATGCGGGTCGAGCCCTGGGTAGTTTGCTAGAGCATGGCGCCGAAACCACTGACATCGGTGAAGTTCGTGCCCGCTTGGAAACGGACTGAATCCCCCTTGTACCGGGCCGCACAAAGGTGTCCGAAATGGAACCTTTTCCGGTCGGACGGTGTCTATAAAGATGTAAGGAACAAGTTTCTACCAGACAAAACCCTCCATAAGCCCCTCTCCTCCCAAAGACCTCGGCAGAACCCTCTCCCGCCGGGGTCTTTTCTTTACGTTAAACTAAATCGTCGAGCCCCGAAACGATGGTGTGCGCGCTTGATAGATCCGCCTTCGGATCTCGCTCAACACCGACAACGTGGCAACCTGCGGCCAATGCGGAAGCAACGCCGGACCTAGAATCTTCGATCGCGACGCATTCGCGTGCGTCAAGGCCCAAGCGCCTGGCCGCCGTGAGGAACGCGTCCGGGTGCGGCTTGCCATTGGCGACTTCGCAGCCGCAGACGTATGCGCCGATTCGTTCCGCGACGAACGGGAACTTTTTGATGACTGTATCAAGGTACCACCACATCGAATTTGTCGCTACCGCAACAGGTAACCCGATTCTGGTGAGGCATGGCTGCGCGTCTGGAAACAGCCGCATGTTCGTGCGTACGCATTCGCTAAGCGCCGGCTTGTGTGCTTCCATAAACCTACCGAAGTCGAGTGTGATTCCCATACGCGATTCCAGGTCTAGGAGCATCGCGGCGTATGTCATTCCGGTATAGCGCTCAAGGTCGTCGATGGTGGCATCAAGGCCGAAGCCCCGCAGCGTTTCGACCTCCATACGCTTGTGCCAACGCTCGGAATCGAGCAGCGTGCCGTCTAGGTCGAAAATCACACCTTTGAAACCCGAGAGGTTCATTGCGAAGCGTTATACTTGGATTGTGATGATTGTCTCGTTGCTCCCCATTCTTTTGACTGCAGGATCTTCCCCGCAAGCCGACACACGCATGGACTGGTGGCGCGAAGCACGGTTCGGAATGTTTATCCATTGGGGTCTTTACGCGGTACCTGCCGGTAAATTCGGCTACAAGACCGGTTACGGCGAATGGATTCTCGACTCGGCGCAGATTCCCGTGTCCGCGTACGAACAATACCGTTCCAAATTCAATCCCGTGAAATTCGACCCGGACGCCTGGGTGAAGATGGCTAAGCAAGCCGGGATGAAGTACATCATTTTCACGACCAAGCATCACGACGGCTTCGCCCTTTTCGATTCGAAATACACCGCCTGGGATGTCATGGGCACGCCCTATCGACGCGACATCATGAAGCAACTCGCCGAGGCTTGCAAAAAGGGCGGCATCAAACTCGGCTGGTACCACTCGATCATGGACTGGCATCATCCCGATTACCTTCCGAGGCGAGGCTGGGAGTCGCGGCCGATCCGGGACGCGAGCTTCGACCGGTACGTCGCATACCTGCGGAACCAGGTGACGGAGCTCCTGACCAAGTACGGAGACATCGCGGTGATGTGGTTCGACGGGCAGTGGGAGGCAACCTGGAACCATCAATACGGGCAAGACCTCTACGACCTATGCAGAAAACTGCAGCCCGACATCATCGTCAACGACCGGGTAGACGTCGGCATCGTGGGAGACTATGGGACGCCCGAGCAGACCATCCCGGACGAGGCTCCTGGCGGTGACTGGGAAACCTGCATGACGATGAACCGGCACTGGGGCTACAACGCCGCGGACAAGGAGTACAAGTCGTCCACGGATCTCATCCGTATGCTCTGCGACATCGCGTCGAAGGGCGGCAACTACCTACTCAACGTTGGACCCACGGCTTTGGGAAAGTTTCCACCGGAATCCGTCGAGAGACTCAAAGCGATCGGGGAGTGGATGCAGGTCAACGGGGAATCGATTTATGAAACCTCCTCCTCGCCGATGAAGCAGCCACCGTGGGGCCGCGCGACCATGCGATCGGAAGGCGATAACTCGAAACTGTTCCTCCACGTGTTCGAATGGCCCAAGGACGGAAGGCTCGTGGTCCCGAATATCGGCAGCGAACCGATGGACGCGCGGTTCTTGGGTCAGAGGGACACGATCAAGCCGCGAGGCGACAAGCTGAACCTCATTCTGCCAATTCCGGCCAGGCCGCCTCATGAAGCTTGCTCGGTGCTCGTTCTGACGTTCCGCGGCGCACCGATCTTCTATGCCGACCCGAAGATCGAGGCCATATCGAGCATTTTCGTAGAGCGCCTCTCGGTGGAAATAGACGGCGGTTCTTCGCAACTGCAAACGAGGTACACCCTGGATGGCCCGGATCCCGGACCTTCGTCGCCTGTTTACGGCAGGCCAATCGTTCTTTCTCGAGCGACAACGATAAAGGCGAGGACCTACCACCGTGGCGAGGCGGTGACGCCCGTCGTCGAGTCGACCTTCACGCGGGTTGAGCCATGGCCTGCCGGGCGGACCGGTGTGCTTCAGGCAGGGATTGAAGTCGGCATTTTCGAGGGACAGTGGACGACCGTACTCGACTTTGCTAACCAGAAGCCGTCGACAGAGATGGTTGCGGCAACTTTCGCGCTGCCGGAGTCCCTGGTGCGGGACGATGTGGGTGCGAAGTTTACGGGCTATCTCCGAGTGCCGGCGGACGACATTTATCGCTTTGCCCTGTCCTCCGATGACGGCGCGCAACTCTGGATCGACGGCAACCTGGTGATCGACAACGACGGATTGCATTCGATCGTCGAGAAATCGGGCGCAGCACCGCTGGCGCGAGGCGACCATTCCATACGGGTCGACTGGTTCAATGCGACCGGCGGTGCGCAGCTTGGGCTCAAATGGTCGCGCAGCGCCGAGCCCCTAGCGCCGGTTTCCAAGACGAGCCTGGGTCGCTGAATGGATCTCTTAGCGGTTTGGGACTTCGACGACCCGGCTGAGAGCGAAGCAAAGTTTCGCTCGCTATTGCCGACCGGTGACGCAGGTATCGATGCCGAAGTAACGACCCAGATTGCGCGTTCATTGGGCTTGCAGCTTAGGTTCGAGGAGGCACGCTTGCTAATCTCGACCGTGCGCGAAGCTCAGGGCCGTGCGCTCGTTCGATATCACCTGGAGAAGGGGCGAATTGCCAACTCCTCGGGCGATCCGAAAGCGTCGATTCCCGATTTCGAGCAGGCGTTCCAGCTCGCCGAGGAGCTTGGCGAGGAGTACCTTGTCGTCGATGCCGCGCATATGCTTGGGATCGTAGAGGAACCGGTCGGCGCCCTCGATTGGAACTATCGTGCAATTGGCATGGCGGAGGCCGCGAGCGATGAGAATGCAAGGGGATGGCTGGGCAGCCTGTACAACAACACGGGCTGGACGCTTCATGGTCAAGGACGCTTCAATGAGGCCCGAAGCCTGTTCGAGAAGGCATTGGCATTTCGCGTCGAACAGGGCAAGGCCGGACCTATCCGGGTCGCGAAGTGGAGTGTGGGGCGATGCTTGAGGTCCCTCGGCCGCATCGACGAGGCGTTCGAGATACAGTACGAGTTGCTCAAGAGGAAACATGACGGCTGCGTGTGCGAGGAGCTGGGCGAGCTTCAGCTCGTTAGGGGAAGATCTGAGCTAGCTGCCAAATGGTTCGGTAGGGCATACGAGGAGCTATCGCAGGACCCTTGGCTGTCCGCAGACGAACCTGAGCGGCTGGATCGAATGAAGGGGCTAGCCGAATCAATAATTCCGATCGAAGAACGAAACTACGGGTGCAACGAAACACGTAGATAGTGCATTGGTGCACATGATGGTCGCAACCGAAACAGATGTACGCAGCGCGGTTCTCGACGCAACAGAGCGTCTGCTCGGGCGGTACGGCTACCAGAAGATGACAATGGACGACATCGCCGCCGAAGCGGGCGTCGGTCGCCGCACCATCTACCTCCACTTCACAGGAAAGCAAGAAGTGGCGCTTTCTACCATCGATCGCATCGTTGCAGCCGTGCACACAGAGCTTGCCCAGATCGCCCGGTCGCGCCTCTGTCCTGAGGAGAAAATAAAGGCGATGTTACGGGCAAGAGTCCTGATCCGGGTCGACCGTGTGCACGACTATTACCGAAGCCTCGACGAGATACTCAGTTCGCTTCGGCCGCAATTTATGGAGCGCCGACGCGGATACTTTGCGGCAGAAGCTGCCATGTTCGCCGAAGTCCTCGAAAGCGGAATAAGGGCGTGTGTGTTTGGGTTCGACGATGCCCTAGATACGGCCAACGTCCTCTTGACCGCAACAAATTCGCTCTTGCCTCATAGCCTGACTGTTAGAGAAATGAGCGAGGGGTTGAAAATAGAGGAAAGAACAAATCAGGTTTCTGAATTCCTTGTAAAAGGGCTTACGAATAAAGGAGATAAATCGTGAAAACAGGTTTGATAATGTGGTTGGTTTTTCTGGCGACACAGTGTGTGCTCGCTCAGGACGATGTTCAAATGTCGGACGCAAGGAGGGCGCAGACCATCGACGCAGCATTGAAACAGCTCACCACCGGCTATGTTTCCCCAGCAATTGCGATCAAGATGGAGGCGACCATTCGCGCAAGGCAGAAGAAGGGCGAGTACGACCGAATTACTAGCGGAAACGAGTTCGCCAAGCTGCTGACCCAGCACTTGCAGGAGACCAGCAAGGACAAGCATTTGAGGGTTCGCTGCGAACCGAAGGGATTCCCGGCGGAGTCGGGCGGTCTGAGAGATTTGGCGAGAAGGAAGGAGACCGAACAGTTCGAGCGGCTCGTAAACCACGGCTTCGAGAAGGTTGAACGCCTCCAAGGAAATATCGGTTACATGAAGTTCAACGGATTTATGGATCCCGCTACCGGTGGTGACACCGTTACCGCAGCGATGTGTTTTCTCTCCAACACCGACGCGATGATAATCGATATTCGGGACAATGGTGGAGGCAGTCCGGAGATGGTCGCATTAATTTGCACCTACTTTTTCGAGGATAGGCGGCATTTGAACGACCTGTATTCTCGACCGGAAAATAAAACGGAGCAGTATTGGACTCTGCCGTACGTGCCGGGAAAGAAATATATTGGCAAGGATGTCTATATTCTCACCAGCAACCGGACTTTTTCGGCAGCCGAAGAATTTACCTACAATATGAAAACCCAGAAGCGCGCAACGATCATTGGTGAAACCACGCGCGGTGGCGCTAATCCCGGTGGGTTCGAAAGGCTGAATGAGAATTTCGGAATGTTCCTCCCCACGGGCCGCGCGATCAATCCGATCACCAAGACCAATTGGGAAGGAACGGGAGTGGCTCCTGACATCGCGGCCACGACGGATGCTGCCCTTAAGACAGCCCACCTCCACGCCTCGAAGAAGTTGCTGGCCAAAGCTAAAAATCCCATGCAGATAGACAGCCTCAAGGACAACATTTTGAGGCTCGAGAAGTAGCTTCATTCCAAGTCGTAAGCGGAATCGTCTTCGGAGAGAGCGCCCAAGCCAGGTTCCGCCGGCGTTTGGTGGAACCTGCGCTGGGCGACCTTGACGTGCGTGTCCGCATAAGCCACACAGCTGTTGTCGAGGTGCCTGAAGTGAACTTTGCCTGCGACGAAGTACGGGTCGCTGGGTGCCCTAAGATAGTTGCTACCCGCAATCGGATTGCCGAAGCCTGCATCAGCGAAGAGCGCTGTCGCCTGTGGCTCCGCAATTTGCGACAATAGTGCAGGAGTATTGGGCGAATCGGCGCCGATATAGGTGGTGTTGTAGGCATAACCCGTAAATGGCCTGCCGTAACCGTCTCCGTTGAAGGAGGGACACGCGTTGATCTGGCGCGACTGGGTGAACGGCCCCAAGAGCCCGAGTTCAGCTTTCGGAGGCGAGCCGGAGGCCCAATCGATGGTGAAGTCCCAGCCATATTCGACACTAAAATCTGGCGCGAAATAGTATGCGGGGCAAGCCCGATCGTCGTCGCCCGCAGCGTAAATCGTCCATGCCAACGAAATTTGGCGAATGTTGCTGAGACATGTGGTCTTCTTGGCAGCTTCCTTTGCCCGGGCAAAAAGAGGAAATAGAATCGCGGCCAGGATCGCAATGATCGCGATGACGACGAGAAGTTCGACGAGGGTAAATGCTAGTTTTTTCATCTTTCCAGGTCGAGCCAAGTGGAAAGATGCGGCGGAGCCGGTTACCTTCCGCTCATGCTCGTGAGCGCGTATCGGACAGCGTTCGGATCGCGCATTCGGACTCTCACCGTTGCGGCACAGCGCCGGAATTTCACCGGCCTTTCCCCGAGATACTCTGGCCGCGAGGACCAAAGCTCCGTACTCGAAGAATATACCACGGAGGTAGATTCGCACAGATGCGATTTTCGCGTTTGGCTCCGTATATCGTCCCGCTGCTTTTCGCCGGAGCGACCGTAGCGTTTCTGCAAGCGAAATGCAACGGCCCGTCGCCGCCCCCCGCTAAGCAAGGGCACCTGCGCATCGCTACCTACAACGTCGAATGGATGAACGAAGGCATCTCTAAAGAACGCGAGGCTAACCTGCGGTCAGTCATCGCCAACGTGAATCCGGACATATTGGCCATGCAGGAGATTCAGAGCCGCAAGGCGCTCGGGCGTCTCTTCGGACCGGATTGGAAGCTCGCTATTGCCGACGATCTTGAGGAGGACCAAGAACTCGCACTCGCGGTGCGCAAGCCGTTTGAGATCATAAGTTACGAGGTGCTGTTCAAGAGTCGGAACCAAGATTTTGCGTTTCCCGGGCGGCGGAATGCGCTCAGAGTCGCGGTGCGGACGCCGGCCGGCGAAAGGCTGCACTTTTATGTCATTCACCTCAAGAGTCGCGGCGGGCCGGGTGGCAGAAAGGGAACGGACAAGCAAAGGATAGAGGCGGCGCAGATGCTACTTAAAGAATTCGACCGACGCAAGGCGCAGAACCTGGTCGTTCTGGGAGACTTCAACGATACGCCGGATGATGCAAGCCTAAACATCCTCGAATCCGCCAATCCGCGAGCAGTCGGTAAGATGACCGATTCGACAGGCCCATTCCTTCACAACTTGATGCAGCCGCTCCACGCTCGCGACTACATAACTCAGGGCGCGCCGAACCGGCACCGCGCGTTCCCCGAGGAGCCGATAATCAAGGGCGCTCGAAGGGACAACGACAAGTGGCGAGGCAAGTATTATAGTTTCCCGAATGATCTGGCCGTTGTGGAAGCCCTGTTCGACCAGATTCTCGTAAGTTCGAACATGGCCCGGCGCCGTGCCGGAACCGCACGTATTTACGCAGGTGAAGACGCCCGGCGCGGCATGCGCTCGGAAGCGTCTCTGAACGTTTCAGGCACGACGTCCTACGACCATCAGGGATCTCGTGCTTCGGACCACCTGCCGGTCTATGCAGATTTTAAGGTTCGTTGACCCGTACCCTGTCCAAATAGAAATTGAGGAGGTGGGCCAGCACAACGAACACGCCGCCGAGCGCCACAAAAGGGATCGAAGCCCAGTGCGGAACGTCCCCTGCTTGAGCCGTAAACGGTCTCCCACAGGTGACTACCCAGTTGCCCAGAATAATCAGTAGCATGCCCAAGCCGAAAGATATCGCCGGCCACCTGAAGCCGTGCCGGCGATATCCGTGGGCGAGGGCGAAACTCCCGACCGCCACGGCCGCGAGCGTTAGGATGACCTCGATCCAAGTGTTATGGATGAAGGTCGAAGCGAAGGGGAGAAGGATGGGCAGCAGTAGACAATGGAGGGCGCAAATTACCGAGATAGCACCGCCGGCGACGTCCATCGCAACGGATCTTTCGCATCGCTCGGTCATTCGCACGCCCATTTCGACTATTATAGCAATAATATTGCATCAGGTGTAAAAGGCGACTGCTTCCAGGACTTTTCGAGCCACGTTGAACTTGCTATCCTTCTTGATTCGGATAGGTTCGCCTTCCCTGAGGAGAAGTGTCACCTCGTTCTCCGCCGAGTCGAAGCCTATATCATCTCGAGACACGTCGTTCAAGGCGATCGCCACGAGCCCTTTTGCTTCGGTCTTTTTGCGCGCGATATCGATGTTCCCGGAGGTCTCTGCTGCAAATCCGACGATGGGCAGCTCGGGGTATTTCATGTTGGCTTCGGCAAGGATGTCCGGATTCTTCACAAGCTCGAGGCTGAAAGGCTTGCCGCTCTTGAGCTTTTCGAGTGCCTGTGTCGCTGGTCGATAGTCCGCTACGGCAGCCGCGCCGATTAGCATATCGGCTCCCGAGCAGGACTCCAGCGTCGCATCGAGCATTTCTGCTGCCGTCGTGACCGTTACGGTGGCGGCCGAGGGAGGAGCTGTCAGCGAGGTCGGACCCAGGATGAGTGTCACCTGCGCCCGCATTTGGATAGCCGCACGAGCCAAAGCGATCCCCATCTTCCCGCTGGAGCGATTCGCGATGAACCGCACAGGGTCGATAAGCTCGTGCGTTGGGCCTGCTGTAATGACAATTCTCCTGCCTTTGTAGAGGGAAGAGAGAAAGAGAGCTTCGTGCGCATGGCGAACGATTTCCGCGACACTTGCCAACTTGCCCTCGCCTTGCTCGCCGCACGCTAAATCCCCTTTTTGCGGCTCGACCACGAGGATCCCGCGCGCCTTGAGTACGGCAGTGTTCTCGACGTTCACCTCCGATGCGAACATTTCCGGGTTCATCGCGGGCGCCACCACGATCGGCGCTCGGGTCGCGGACACGATCGTCGTGAGCATATCGTCGGCGTTGCCGTGCGCGAGATTCGCCAGCGAATTAGCCGTCGCTGGGCAAATTAGAACCAGCGACGCCTCCCTTGCCCAGTCGATGTGAGCCATGCGGCCTCGCTTGGGTTCATCGAAGACGTCTGTAAGGCATTCATTACTGGTGAGAGTTTCGAAAAGCATCGGTGTCACAAATTCTCTGGCAGACCGCGTGAGGCAGACCTTGACGTCGGCGCCGGCTCGCATCAAGTCGCGCGCCAGATCTGCGGCCCGATAGGCGGCGATACTCCCCGTGACACCGAGCACGACGACCGGCCTCATTTTATAATGGCCTCGATCTCGTCCACCACACGACCTACATTGTCGTTAATCACAATCTGGGAATAGCACCGGGCCCTCTCGATTTCATCGACCGCGTTCTGCATGCGCAAGTCGAACTCTTCCCGTGTTTCAGTGCCGCGCAACTTCATTCGTGCACTAAGCTCGTCGACCGATGGAGGCATGATGAAAATGCTGATCGCCTCCGGAAATTTTTCCATGGCTGTTAGCGCACCCTGAACATCGATCTTTAATACGGCAATAAATCCGTCTTCCACCATGCGGAATAGATCATCCTTCGGCGAAGCGTAACGCCTTCCATGTACTTCCTTGTGCTCGAGAAAGTAGCCTGAAGTAACCATAGCCATAAATTCATTCTCTGCCACAAAATGATAGTCGATTCCATCTATTTCATCCTTTCTCGGTTTTCGCGTTGTATAAGTGATGACCCTTCGAACCTTGTCGTTCTTGCGCATCCAGGCTGCAATAATCGTGTCCTTACCGGAACCACTCGGCCCGGATAGGATGATAATTTTACCCGGCACTATTTCACGAGCCTTTCGATGCTTTCCGCGATTCGCATCGGATCGTGACGCACGACGTCCGTTTCCGAAATCAAGTTGGCAGAGATGGGCTTGAGCCCCATAGCGCGAATTCTATCGGGATCGGGAGCGACGAATTCCTGCCCGGATTCCGAATACCTTTCGGAAAGGAACTGACTCGGCATCGCCTTATTAATTAATACGTAATCGAAAACACGACGACCCACATTAGATTCGATTGCACGCACATGATCGCTCGCCGCAAAACGGTCGCTTTCGCCAGTCTGCGTCATTACGTTGCAAACGTAAACTTTCACCGCCGGTGACTCGTTAAGGGCCGCTGCCACGCCCGGCACGAGGAGGGGTGGAATGACGCTCGTGTAGATCGAGCCGGGCCCGATGACGATGATGTCGGCTCCGCGAATCGCATCCAAAGCCTTCGCAACGGGAGCGATATCAGGCGGCTCCAGGTAGATGCGCCGGATGCGCTGGTGAGAATTCACGATCTTGGTTTCACCGTAGATTTCGGTTCCGTCCTCCATCTCCGCCTTCAAGCAAACGGGGTCGAGCGTCGCCGGAATCACCCGCCCGCGAATCGCCAAAACCCTCCCCACTTCGCGGACGGCCTTGTCGAAGTCTCCCGTCAAGTCGACAAGCGCGGCGATAAGCAAGTTGCCCGTGCTGTGGCCGCTCAAGGAACCCGAAGCGCCCTCGAAGCGGTGCTGAAAAAGATCGGTCATCGACTTTTCCGCGTCTGCGAGCGCGACGAGGCAGTTTCTTATATCGCCCGGAGGCAAAATCTTCTTGTCCGCCACCAAACGTCCGCTCGATCCCCCGTCGTCCGTAACCGTAACGACGGCCGTGATTCTGCTCGTCTTCTCTTTGAGCCCCCGCAGCAAGGTAGATAGCCCGGTGCCACCGCCGATCGCGACGATGTTCGGCCCCGCCGCGAGCGCCTGCTGCTTCCAAAAGTTCCCGGCGATTTTCCCTTCCTGGCCCGGGTTCAGAATCCTCATCACTTCGCGCAGAACGTTCCTGATCGCCCGGTAAACGAGGTAGCCGCCCAGGATGAGCAGCGCTCCGCCGGCATAGTGCCTACCCACCGGCAGATCGGCAGTGCTGAGAAACGAGCTAAGCAGCTGGGTGAAAGCGTTGTCGAACGCCGTGATGACCGGGAGCAGCAGTAGCCTGTAGCTGAGGGCGAGCCCGGCAAAGAACAAGATGATCCCGAGTATGCCCACCAAGGCGGCCCGCCTAAGGAGGACCGCCGAGTTCACCAGCCGCCAAATCTTACGCGGCCGGTTCATCCTTACCCGCAAACCGGCGCATGAGGCCGAGCACGATACCCATCAGTAGGCTTCCTACGACTGCAGCCCAAAAATCACCCACGTAAAATCCCATCGTCGGGTTCTCCCGGGTGCCGAACTGCCCTACCCAATAGAATAGCGCACCGTTGATCAGGAGCCACACCAGACCGAATGTAATGCAATTCAAAGTAGCCGTGAGCAGCTTCGCGATCGACCCGAGCGTCGTATTCACGAGCCCCAGAACGATAACTCCTAGCACAACCCTCCACGGTATGTCGACATCGAGGACGATATCCGAGCCCAGCGACGTGGCGATGAGGATCGACACGATGAGGCTGATGGCGCTGATCACCCAGTAGATTAGTAGGCGCATTTGGATCTCCTTAGAGCGATTGTAACCCGGAGGTCGGGTAATACTCCAACGTGCGCGCACACACGCCGATGCTGCGGCAATATTTCGCAACCAAAGAACGGTACCCGGGGACCCTCTTGGCGATGCGTGTAGGCGATTTTTACGAGTTCTACGGGGAGGACGCCGAGATCGCTGCGCGAACCTTGCAAATCACGCTCACGGGGCGCGAGGATGGGCCGAACGGTCGCATACCCATGGCGGGCGTTCCCTTTCACTCGGTGGAGAAATACCTCGCCGCCCTCATCCAGCAAGGCTTCAAGATCGCGATTTGCGACCAGGTCGAAGACCCGAAACTTGCGAAGGGTCTCGTCAGGCGGGAGGTCACGCGCGTCATGACGCCCGGCACCGTTGTTGAGGACGGAATGCTCGAACAGGGAAGCAACAACTTCCTTGCATCCGCCGCCCCGGTGGAAGACGGAGCGGGCATTAGCTTCCTCGACCTGTCGACCGGCGAGTTCTTGGTCACCCAGCTAACCGGTGACGATGCCCACGAGCGCACGCTTCAAGAGATTGCACGCCTTAGCCCCGCGGAATGCCTTCTGCCCGACGAGGCAACCGAGTTGTATGGTCTATTGGAAAAGCTCGCGAAGACCATGGTGACCCGCATGGAGTTCGCGAAGCCCAGCGAGGCCAAGGCTCGGCTTCAGCGGCAGTTCGGCACCTCCTCGCTCGATCCATTCGGCCTTGAAGACATGGATGCGGGTTCCACGGCTGCCGGCGCCATCCTCAAATACCTTGACCAAAACGAGATTGAATCCTCCCATATCGACCACGTCGTCACGTATTCACTCGACAGCAGGATGCGTCTCGACGGGCCAACCGCCAGAAGCCTCGAACTCACCGCGAACATCACCGACGGCGGCAAGCGCATGACGCTGTTGCAAACGCTCGACTACACCAAGACCGGAATGGGCTCGCGGGCGCTCAAGCGCTGGATCGAAGAGCCGCTTCTGAAGGAGGAGGCCATTGCAAAGAGGCTCGACGGCGTCGAGGTGTTCTATGCGAACGGCCTTGCAAGAGACGAAGTGCGTGGAGTGCTTCACCGGCTTTACGACATCCAGCGGCTGGTGTCTCGTTGCGCGACAGGGGTGGCCAACGCCAGGGATCTAGTCGCGGTCAAGCACTCGGTTGCTCTCTTGCCTGGCCTCATCGACGCGACTCACCGAGTGAGCCACGGGCGGGTGGCCGAAATGAGGCGCGAGATCGACCCGTGCGAAGATGTACTGGAATATCTGACCCGGGCCATTGCCGACGACCCGCCGATTTCCCTTCGCGAGGGGGGAGTCATCAGGGCCGGCTACGACGAAGCGCTCGACGAACTGCGGAAGCTTTCTCAAGAAGGCAAAACGTACATCGCCGGCCTGGAGCAAAAGGAGCGCGAGGCAACGGGAATCGACAAGCTCAAGGTCGGCTACAACTCGGTCTTCGGCTATTACCTCGAAGCGCCCACCTCAGTTTCCGACAAGATTCCGCCCTCCTATGTACGCAAGCAAACGACCGCGAACACGGAACGATACATCACCGCCGAGCTAAAAGAATACGAGTCGAAGGTGCTCGGCTCCGAGGAAAAAGCGTTCGACCTCGAGTACAAGCTGTTCGCGTCGTTGCGCGAAAGGGTCACGCTTGCGTCGGCAAGGCTGCTCAAGACCGCAAGAGCCATAGCCGAGATCGATGCGATCCAGTCGCTTGCCGAAGCCGCTGCCATGCGCGGATATACGAGGCCAGCGTTTATCGCTGACAAGGATGGCGCCTCGATATCGATTCTGGGCGGGAGGCATCCCGTTGTCGAGGCGCACGCCGGCTTCGGCTCGTTCGTCCCAAACGACACGATCCTAGTCGGAGACAGCTCGCTAGTCATCCTAACCGGCCCGAACATGAGCGGCAAATCGACCTACCTCAGGCAAACCGCGCTCATCGTTCTGATGGCGCAGATCGGGAGCTTTGTCCCCGCCGCCAACGCCGAGCTTTCGATCGTCGACCGCGTGTTCGCACGGATCGGCGCAAGGGACGAGATCGCCACCGGGCAGAGCACATTCATGGTCGAGATGACCGAGGCCGCGAACATCCTCCACCATGCGACCGACCGCAGCCTCGTCATTCTCGACGAAATCGGGCGCGGGACCAGCACCTACGACGGCCTCGCGATCGCCTGGGCAATCGCCGAGCACCTCGCGGGGATCGGCGCGAAGACCCTGTTCGCGACGCACTACCACCAGTTGAACGCGCTCGCGGAAATGCTCCCCGCGGTGCGCAATTTTCGCGTCGCCGTCCGCGAGGAGGGCGACCAGGTGATCTGGGTTCACAAGGTTCTGGAAGGCGGCACGGATCGCAGCTACGGAATCCAGGTGGCGCGAATGTCCGGCGTTCCCCGAACGGTGCTAAGCCGCGCAGCCGAGGTCCTCGCCGACCTCGAAGGCAGGGAGGCAGTCCCCAGCGGCCGGGTTAAGCCCGGCGCGCTGCAGCTGACGCTCTTCGAAGCCCAAGAGCCCGAAATCATCAAACGCCTCCGCGACCTCGATACCACCACGCTCACCCCTATCGAGGCCCTGCTCCTTCTCGATAACTTGAAGAAAGAAACGGCCAAGTAGCAGAGGACGAAGCTGTTGCTGGACCCCGCACGCCACTACAGGAACCCGGACGCACTATACGGAAGCCTTCACGCGATCTACAGGAGCACGCACGCCATCTGCGGGCCAAGCGCTTCATTTCTTTGGATTTGAGCCTATTTCCTCCGTCGGCGGAGCAGCATGCAAACGCCCGCCGCAAGCACCACCCAGGGCGCGGGCTCGGGAACGATCTCCAGCTGGTAGCCCTTCCAAAGCCCGCCCGGCTCATCGACAACCAAAACCATACCGTCCGTGAAGCTGAAGTGTGAGTCGAACGCTATGCCTGCGGTGAGCAACTCCGTCGTACCGATACGTGTTCCGGCGGCGTCCCAGGCGGAAAGGTGGCCCTCGGAATAGGTCATCCAGGGGAATTCGAAACCCCGAGGATAGAAGGCAGTCCCGCGGTTTTGCGGATAGTTGCTCTCGTTGAACATGCCGCCGAGGCCGATCAGGCCCGGTTGGCTATATGACTCCCATCGGCGCCCCAGCGGTCGACGTTCCCGGCGTTCATTGCAATGAATTCGTTGCCGCCTGCGGCGAATGACACACTGCTTTGAGCATCGAGAGAGCCGCCTGACAGGACGACATCATTCCCAAAAATGCCCGGCGAAGTTTGGACATAGATTTGCGAGTCGTTGAATGCTCGCGCGTAAACGCCCCCCGGTCTGGATTAGTGAAGACCGACCGGAAGTCGAATCCCGGCGCGTACGTGTCGAGCAGCGGGCCGTCCGATGCGTAGTGCGCAAGCCTCAGGCCGGTGGCACCACCCCCGGAGGACGACCAGTAGTTCGTGCTATCCCACGCGGGCGTCATCCTTGTCCCCTCTAGCTCCGCGGCGTCTGTGAAGCTTGCCGTGACCGATTGCGTATCGGGGAATATCCCATCGGCCACTGCCGGTCCCGCGATGGCGGCGCACAGCGCCAACGTCGCGGCGAGGGAATTCAATTTTCGAAGTTTCATTTCTACTCTCCCTTGCAAGCTGTGCGAACGTCTGCAAATACCAATAGGGCGCGTTGTACCAAGATAGCAACGGGTGCCCTGCGATTTGTCCGGCACGCTTTCGATCCTCTACCGCGCGCAACCCATCCACAGCACGAACCCGCGGTTCTGCGCCCAACAAGGTAAAACCTGCGCCATGCGAGCCAAAACGCCAAAGACACAACCGGCCAAGAAGTCCAAAGCCAAGAAGGGGCCCGTCAAGCCCGAAGACCTGCTAAAGTTCCACCTCGTGGGCGACCCGCAGATATCGCCCGACGGAAAGGCGATTCTGTTCTCGAAGAAATACGTCGGCGAGAAGAACGAGTACGTGACCAATATCTGGATCGTGGACACGAGCGCCAGCGACGCTCGCCAGTTCACGGGCAGCGGCAAGGACGGCGGGGCGCGGTGGTCGCCTGACGGCTCGCGAATCGCCTTCACCAGCGGGCGAGAGAAGCCGAAGAGCCAGATTTTTACGATCGGCGTCGCGGGTGGAGAGGCTACCAAATTGACCGACTTTCCCGAGGGCTCGATCGGCCAATTCAAATGGTCGCCCGACGGCTCGATGATTGCGGTTTCCTTCCGCGAAGCGGAGAAAGAATGGACCGAGAAAGCCAAAAAGGAGCGCGAGGAAAAGGGGCTGAGCACGCCGCCGCGCGTGATCGAAGACATGTATTACCGCCTCGACGGCGACGGCTACTTCAACTCCGCGAAGCACGAGCTGGTCGTCGTCGACGCCGTAACCGGCAAGTACCGCAAGGTCTACGGGAAGGACCCGACCGGCTGGTTCAGCTTCGACTGGTCGCCTGATTCCCAAGAGATCGCGATCGCCGCGAACCTCGAAGAGAACCACTATGAGAAGCCGTGGAAGGACCGCCTATACCGGCTGAACGTCAAGTCTGCCAAGCTTGCGCGGGTACCCAACCAGGTGGACGGAACGAAAGGATCTGTGATCTGGTCACCGGACGGCAAATACTTGGCCTACGCGGGTCGCGAGGGGAGACAGAGTCTTTGGGGTGCCTTAAACGATCACCTTTACTTGTGCGATCTTGGAACCGGGGTCTCGACGAGCCTAACCCATGGCGAGGACTTTTGCATTGCCGCAGCTACGCTTAGCGACACGCGGGAAGCCGCGTTCGGCGCGAACCTTCAGTGGAGCAAGGACAGTTCGCGAGTCTTCATGGGCTTCGGCTGGCACGGCGAGGGCCACATATGTTCGGTGTCGGTGGCCGGCGGCCCGATCCAGTTCCACACGAGGGGCCAGCGGGAATACATGCTCGGCAACTTCGGCAAAGACGGCGCGAAGGTGGCCTTGTGCGCCGGTGACTCCGCCGAGCCGAACGAGGTGTATGTCGGCACGATGACCAAGAAGGGGCTGGAAACCCGCAAGCTGACCTCGTTCAACAAGAACCTCTTGGACGAACGCGAGATTGCCAAGCCGACGATGACGTGGATCAAGTCCGCGTCCGGCACGGACGTCCAGGTTTGGGTGATGAAGCCCTCGTCGGCTAACGGAAAGATGGCCCCCGCGATTCTCGAAGTCCACGGCGGGCCGCACGCGCAGTACGGCGTTCCCTTTTTCCACGAGTTCCAGGTGCTTGCGGCGAGCGGTTACGTGGTGGTTTACAGCAACCCGCGCGGCAGCAAGGGCTACGGCGAGGAGCACTGCAACAGCATCCATGGGTCATGGGGAGCGGCGGATTGGGAAGACGTCGAGGCTGTTACGGCATACATGAAGAAGCAGCCTTACATCGACAAGAAGAGGATGGCGATTATGGGGGGCAGCTATGGCGGATACATGACGAACTGGGCGATCGGCCACACAGACGACTTCGCCGCGGCCATCACAGACCGGTGTGTATCGAACCTCGTCAGCATGTCGGGCAACAGCGACTTTGCACTCGTTCCCGATACCTATTGGAAGGGCAACCCGTGGAGCCAGCCTGAGACGCTTTGGGCTCAAAGCCCGATTCGGTACTTCGAGAACGTGAAGACGCCCACCCTGATCATCCACAGCGAAGGCGACCTTCGCTGCAATGTCGAGCAGGCCGAGCAGGTGTTCACTTCGCTGAAGCTGAGAGGCGTCCCGACGCGTTTTGTTCGCTATCCGCAAAGCACGAGCCACGGTATGAGCCGGAGCGGTCCTCCCGATCTTCGTATACACCGACTCCACCAGATTCTAGACTGGTATAAAATCCATTTGAAGAACGGAAAGTAATACGGGGCGAGAAGAGAATGAGATTTAGAAGAATTTATTGGGTGACGGAGCAGTTCTTCAAGGACGGCACGAGCGAGGTCGCAGGGATATTCACGTCCGTCCACGACCTTGTCGAAACGGGAATCGCTCCATACAACGCCGGCGATTACAAGCACGGCTTTCGGATTACGCTTTGCGAGCTGGACTGTGCCTGTCCCCCACTGTACAGTTTTAAGGCGCCTGATTTTGCGGGCGTAGAGAAAGAGCTGGAGCCGTTGGTCGAGAACGGCGAGCTGTCTCGCGAGGAGATCGCTCAGCTTTGTAAAGCCTTGGTCGGGGCGGCCTCCCCATAAAGAGTTGCGGCAAGACCGCCGCAACTCTCGTGTTCTCGTCCTTACTTTTTCGGCTTCGTTGCTTCGGTGGTTTGAGATGGCGCCGATTCGCCGAGCTCGGCCGTTCGCTGCTTGAGAGCGGTGACGAGCGTGTCCCAGTTCTTCTTGAGATGCGCACGGGTGATCTTCACGTCGGCAGCAAGAAGCTTATCCAGGAGGATCTTCTGCACGTCGATTGAACCCTTTGCGTCCTGCTGGGTCAGCGCCCGCCGAATCAGCTCGAGTTGCCCCGCGGAAGGCTTTGTTTGCTGGGCGGCGGTCTTGCCTTCCACCTTGATCTTCACCCATTTGCCACGGAACTGGAACCAGCCGCTCGCTTCGCCCTCGCCAGTCTTCTTCACTTGGGAGAGGAGTTCGGGGCCGAGCTGGTCCGTCATCGGGACCGGCCTCGGTGCCGTACTGCCCGGAACGGGGTTGAACGCGCCATTGTCGACCTTTGCGGACGGAACGGTGCTGAACTGCGTCGCTGCTGCGCCGAACGTGGCGTTGATCAGGGCCTTATCAACGGCCTGACGCTGGGAAGGGTTGTTCAAAACGATCCATCGGAGCGACGCGGTCTCGGGCTGTCGGAACCTTGCCGGGTTCTCTTTGACGAACTTTTCGGCGTCGGCGATGGTTTTCTCTTGCTGTCCCTTGACGGAAATCCTGTAAAGCGCAAGCTCCACCTGAAGCGACTCATTGATGTCGTCTCCGGAGTAACCCAGAGCTCGCATCTGGTCGAAGAACTGAGAATTCAAGCCCGATCGCAGCGTCTTTTCTTTCTCGACGTCTTCTTTGCTGGGTAAGACTCCTTCGTCCTTTGCAGCTTGCAAAACAACCTGCCTTTCGATCAGCTTGCCCAGCGCTTGGCTTGAAAGGGGTTGCGCGGGCCGAGCATTCACCGTTTGCCCGTTCGGCAACACAACGGCGATCGAATCCATGGTCTCGAGCTGCTTTACATACTTGTTCTCGCTGATAGGCTTGTCGTTAAAATTTGCGATCGTTTCACCGCCGGCCTTCCCGCCGCAGCCGGTAAGCCCCGCAGCCGTGGTTGCGGCCAATACTAATAATCCAATTGATTTCAAAACTTGCTAATACCTCCAGGTAATGGGCTATCGCCCGTGGAAGGATACCCGTCAAGGGAACCCCGAGCGTTAGCCAAACGAAAGAACAACGAATCGGCGCCGAAGGTGCCCGGCAGGTAAAAAACTGCCCCGGACACGGAGGGGGGAGAACCGTGCCGGGGCTGGGAGGAGGGAGGAGAGAGTCAAATGAAGGGTAAAAATCGTTCCCTGTCCCAGACCTATATGCTTTTGTAAACTGTACTGCTCAGTACAACACACAATTCGTTTTGCGAGTTCCCGGCTGGAGGAAAAACGTTTCAGGCCAAGCTGCTGCCCGGTGAAAGACGGCGCCCGTTGGCGAAAGCGTACGCTGAAATTGATTGCTTGCCCTCCAATTGTACCCGAAGAAAAACCAACGCTCCAGCACCGAAGGCGATGGCCACACCATTGTTGCCGGTCGCCAATACTTCGCCGGGCTCGCCGCTGCCTTGGGCATTGCGAGCTTCTAGTACCTTGACGACGCCGAAACGCGTTTTGATTCTTGAACCCGGCCTGGGGGTGCAGGCACGGAATCGCCGGTAGGCTTCCTCGGCGCTCATTTGAAACTTGAGCAACCCGTCGTCGCGATTCATTTTCGGCGCCAACGTGGCCCACACGTCGTTCTGGGGATTGCGCGGATAATCGCCCGAAACGATAGTGGGCAGCCACTTAGCTGCCATTCCTGCGGCAAGCGATGAGAGGCGAACCTCCAGTTCGCCCGTCGTCTCGTATGGACCTATCGGGAGCCTTTCGATCGCGATGATTTCTCCGGTGTCCATGCCTTTATCCATCTGCATAAGGGTTACGCCTGTTTCGGTTTCGCCATCGAGGATCACCCGATGAATTGGCGCCGCGCCGCGGTATCTTGGGAGAATCGACGCGTGGAGGTTAATACCGCCTCTCTTCGCCGATTGGAGCAAAGCCTCGGAAAGAATCTGCCCGTAGCTGGCTACAACGAGCGCATCGGGTTCCAGCGAACGAACATGCTCTACAAACTCGGGGCCTCGCGCGCTTTCTGGGGTTAAAACACGTATTCCGATCTCCTCCGCGGCAGCCTTAACCGGTGAGACGCGGAGCTTCTTACCTCTGCCCGAGGGCCCGTCGGGCTGAGAAACAACAAGAATGATGCTACCAATCAGCGCTCGCAAGACAGGGACGGCGAAGTTGCTCGTCCCGAAATAGACGAGCCGCACTAAGAGGCTACGGCCCCTGCGGGCCAGGCCCAGTGCAAGGTGCCGACGTCGACCCTGTCGACGAAAAGGACGCCGTCGAGGTGGTCGATTTCATGCTGGACAACCCGAGCGGCCAACCCTTCCAAGAATAGATTCACCGGCCGCCCCTCCGCATCGAGCGCCTCGACCTCGATAGCCGCGCTGCGGAGAACCTCGCCGTAAAGTCCGGGCAGGCTGAGGCAGCCTTCTTCGCCGATTTGCTCGCCTTCCGCCCGAAGTATCACGGGGTTAATGAGAGCCGTCAACTTTCTTCCGTCGATCGAAACGATGATCACGCGCTCGGAATTACCGACCTGCGGCGCCGCCAGGCCGATGCCGTGCGCTTTCTTCGTGACCTCGACCATCTGCTCGATGAGCTGGCGAACTCGTTTGTTGACCCTGGCGACCGGCGCGGCGACCTCGCGCAACACGTCGGCCGGGTACTTCACCACAGGCTGTTCGTCGCTCATCCGCCAAAGCGGTTCGAATTCGGAAGGGATCACGATGTCCATGCGCTCGGGGTTATTGTGCTTGCACGGCGGGCCCGTGGTCAAGTGCGACGGTTCATAGGAGCGACCCCGGGTTGACATCGATCGTGATCAGCACGGACCGGTCAAACGCCATTTCAGCGGGAAGCCGCAGGTCCCGAAGTGCAAAATCGAGGGGAAGTTTCAAGAGTATGTGCCGCCGGTAACGCCCATTGAGCCTACCGATCGGGCACTCGGCGGGTCCGATTACCGCCAGCGTTTCGATTCCGGAGTAATGCCGAGCCAAGCGCCCGATTGCGACCTCGGAGTCGGCTTGGCTTTCCGATGTCGCCACTACGTTGACGAGCTTTGTGAACGGAGGATACGACGCCTCCTTGCGCTCGGCAATTTCGCTGCGATAGAAATCGTCGAAATCTTGCGCTGCTGCAAATGAAACCGCCGGATGCTCCGGCTGAAAGCTCTGGATCACCACTTTGCCCGGCTTGCGCCTGCCGGCCCGCCCGGAGACCTGGGTGAGCAGTTGGAACGTCCGCTCGGTCGAACGAAAATCGGGGACTCCCAAACCCGTATCCGCCGCAATCACGCCGACCAACGTAACACCCGGAAAATCCAATCCCTTTGCAATCATTTGCGTGCCGACGAGAATTTGTAGCTCGCCCTCGCGGAGCTGGTTCAGAACGTCCTCGACGACTCCTTTACGCCGAGCCACGTCGCGATCGAGCCTCGCGACCTTGGCTCCCGGAAACTCGGCCCTCACGACCTCTTCTACTTTCTCCGTCCCGAGGCCCAGCGGGCGAAGCCGTGTCGATTCGCAGACCGGGCAAGTATCGAGAGCGGGGATCGCGAGATTGCAGTGATGGCAGCGAAGGCGCCGCGCCAAACGGTGGAAGGTCAGCGCGACCGAACAGTTCGGACACCTAGGAGAGTGGCCGCAATCCCTGCAGACCAAGGAATGCGCATAAGCGCGGCGGTTGATAAACAAGATCGCTTGATGGCCATCGGCGAGCGTGCGGTCGAGCTCCGCGCGCAGCTGAGGCCCCAGAATCGACGGGCGGCCCTCCTTGAACACTTCGCGCAGGTCCGTCATCGTTACGTCGGGGAGACGTAGAGCAGCGGCGCGGCGCTTGAGGGTCAGAAGCTCGAACTCTCCCTGTTCCGCCCGGTAGTAGGTTTCGACCGACGGCGTCGCCGAGCCCAAAACGAGCGTTGCCTCCGATTCTTTCGCTCGAAATTCGGCGAGGTCGCGCAGGTGGTATCTGGGCGTCTTGTCCTGTTTGTAGCTGCCTTCATGCTCTTCGTCGACGACTATCAGGCCGATGTTCGTGAGCGGCGCGAAGATGGCGCTCCGCGCGCCGATGACGACGGGGGAATCGCCGGTTCTCGCCCGACGCCAGTGCGCTAGCCGTTCGCCCTCGGCGAGGCCGCTGTGCATGACCGCCACGCCGGGACCGAAGCGTTCCCGCAGCTGACCAACCACCTGGGCGGTGAGCGCGATCTCGGGCACCAGGTAGAGGACGCGCTTGCCCTGTTCGAGGGCTTCGGCGACGGCCCGCAGGTACACCTCGGTCTTACCGCTGCCGGTCACGCCGAACAGCAGAAATCGCCGCGCCTGTCCCCCGCGGATCGATTCGACGATGGCGTCAGCCGCCGCGGCTTGCTCTTCGGTCAGCTTGACCGGCGGGGCTGGGTGAATCCCCGCCCTTGCGTTCGGTTCGACGAGCAGCCCCGCATCGGCCAATTTCGCGACTGTCGCGCTGGTGACCGATGCCAGCGACGCGATCTCGCCGGGGGAAAGCCCGCCGCTGGGGGCGTCCCGAAGCGACAAGAGGCATGCGGCCTGCGCGGGCTTCTTCTTCGATTCGTCTTCGAGGAAGCGCCCGATTTTCTCGTCGTAACCGAGCACGAGAACCTTTGCGAAGCGCTTGCGTTCCGGCGCGAGCTCGACCGTCCTTTTCAGCGCGCCCTTGGTAACGAGCGCCTTGACGGCCGAGCGCGCGAGCGCCTTCGCGGCCCACAGCGAGCGCTCCCCGATCCACCCGCCCCGCTCCTTTATATATCGCAGAACTTCGGCCTGGGCGGAGGTCGTCTGGGCCGGCGCCCCGGTGATCGAGTAGGCGGCCGCGAGGCGCGAGCGGAGACCGGGCGGGATCGCTTGAGCGAGCGCGGCGGAGGGCGGAGCGAGGTACTCGTCCGCGATAAAATCGAGCATGCGCATCAACTCCTCCGGCAGGCTGAGCCCGTCGATAACGGAGCTTATCTCGCGCAGTTTGAACGCGAATTCCTCCGCTCCGCCGTCTCGTGCCCCGAGGACATAGCCGACGACGACCCTCGGCCCGAACGGAACCAGCACCGCATCGCCCCGCCCGGCGTTCATGCCTCCCGGCACGGCATACGTGTACGACTCGGCTATTCCGGAAGCGGGGATATCAGGAACAACCTCGGCGACGCGCATTGCGATGTCGATTGTAGCGCGGGGAGAGACTGCCGACTGTCGAATGCGCGGCGGGTGCCAAATGGGCCGGCGGCTTCGCCAGATGGCGCGGCGCCACCGCCAAATCGCGCAGCGGTTCCCGGCGAAGGTGGCCGGGGAGGTGCGGTTGGACTTTGCTGCGAAAATCGCCGCACTATGCCTCCGAAGACTGGTGCCCCGGGCGACTCGCAGACCTATTTCCTTTTCGCGCAAACCTCGCCAACCGGGCCGCGGCGACGGGGTGGACGACGGGCTAACGGCGGGTCAGGTCACCCAGATCGCAGTGGGCTCGGACGTGGTCGAAGAGATCGTCAACCACTGGGCTGGACCGAGTAGCTCCTAACGCTGTCGGCCGCGCTCAACCCTCCGGTCCCGGCACCGGTTCTCCGCCTGCAATCGCTATGCCGGCTTGGCGCGCTGGCAGCCATCGAGGCCCGCACTCGGCAGTACGCGGGCATCCCCAAGGCCGTGCAGGAATACACGCGCGAGAAGGGTGAGCCTTACGGGATGTTCGCGCAGAAAGCGCCTCCGGCTGGAGTTCCGGACGTGGCTCCGACGGCGCTGGCCGCTTCCCAGACGCTCCTCGCCATCTCAGATGCCGGTTACGACGTTTTGGTGGTCGATCCCAAGCGCAGCGCGGGCGGCTGGAGCAAATCGGCGTTTCCCAGAGGGTTAAATACATCGGCGCGCGCCCGCCGCTGGTGGCCTGCCAGCCGGAGCTTTGGGAATACGGTTGCCTGGGGATGGAGGAAAACTCCCGCATCGGACCGTTGAGCGGTCGCGACTGCCGTGACGGTGGGTGTTTGGCTAGCTAGGCGTCGCCCTCCATGTCGGCATGTCCCCAAATCGGCTCTCTTCCAAATCTTAAACACAAGCGCCCCCGGCCCCAGGCCGAGGGCGCCGTCGACGATCCGCTTATCGGCGAATCGCTTTTGAAAGCTACTCGCCCTTGGGGGTCGTATCCGTGGGGGTCGTGGAATCGACCGGCGTATCCGTCGTCTCATCCTTATTGCACCCAGCGGCAAACACGCCCACCATGGCAATCGTCATCAAAATAGCAATCAATTTCTTCATGTTTCTAAGACACCTCCGTACTACCGGATGAACCGGCTTGATTCGTCCGCCTCTTGTGGCGGCTCGAAATATATACCCCGGAATGCGCCAAAAAGGTGCGATTAGCCCAGGGAAATGGTGGGCAGGGCTGCCTGAGGGAGCGCCTCGGCCAGCGAAACACAGATGCTCACTTGTCGACCACCTTCATAGTAATCTCGTCGCCCCGCTCGATCTTGTCGGCCACGTCCATGCCTTGCGTGACGGTGCCGAAAGCGGCATAGCCTCCCTGAAGGTGGTTCAATCTTTGCTTCAAGATGAAAATCTGCGAGTCACCGCCAACGCCGGGCCCGGTGCTTGCCATGGCGACCACTCCTCGGTCCATTGGTATATCGGTCAATTCGAACGATAGCTGGACTCCCGATCCCTTGGTGCCCACCTGCAGCTTTGTCCAGTCTTTCTCCTTCGATTGCGGGTCGCCCCATTGGACCACCGGGCCTTCGACGCGGTGCACTCTTTGACCGTTGTAAAAGCCTCCCTTTACGAGGGTGGCGATGCGCGAGGTGGTTTCTGGCGCCCTCTCGGCGCTCAGCTCCAGCACGATCTTGCCTTTGCCCTTCACGTCCATCTGCACTGTTACGGGGGGTTTGGCAGGTGGCGCCGGCTGTTCGGCTGCACCGTCGTCCTTCGGCTCTGTGGTCACCTCCTTAGCTTGACAACCCGCGAGCACGGCTCCGACGATCGCGAGCATAAATACAATAATCAGGTTCCTCATCAATTGTGGATGATACCTTGATGCCATACTCGCGGCAGCTTGTCCGACGCCGCAGGCCCCCGCAGATTGCAGTTCCGGCTCCCCGATTCATTCGGAGCCTTGCGCCACCGAGATTTCAGATTGTTCTGGGTCGGCGCTTTTGTTTCGTTCGTCGGCACGTGGATCCAAAACACCGGCCAGCAATGGCTGGTTTACGAGCTCACGAACAGCAAGCAGGCACTCGGCATCGTCACGTTCATCGGCGCCGCGCCGATGTTCTTTCTCAGCCCGCTCGGCG
This sequence comes from Fimbriimonadales bacterium, assembly GCA_051003155.1. Taxonomy (GTDB): domain Bacteria; phylum Armatimonadota; class Fimbriimonadia; order Fimbriimonadales; family ATM1; genus JACDEQ01. The sequence goes on from JBPCLO010000008.1 coordinate 29,971, forward strand.
GCTGGCTTGCGGATAGAAGCAACAAGAGGGTCGTCCTTGTCATTGCTCAGATGACCTTGGCGCTGTCGGCATTCCTGCTCGCCGGCTCGGTCTACTTCGGCTTCGTTTCCTATGAGCTGATCGCGGTCCTTGCTTTCGTGAACGGCTGCACGTCGGTCATCGAGATTCCCACGCGCCAATCGATGATCAGCGACATTGTCGCGGAGGAAGACCTCGCGAACGCTTTGCCGCTCAGCGCGGCGACCTTCAATACAGCACGCATCTTGGGGCCTGCGGTGGGTGGCTTACTGCTAGATTCGTTCGGACCCGGCGCATGTTATCTCGTGAACGGGATCAGTTTCTCGGCGATCGTGTTCGCGATTTTGGCAATCCGAGCCGACCTAAGGAGCACTTCGGACCGCTCGGCATCCATCAAGGATGCCCTTCTTGAAGGAATTCGCCACGTCGCAAGAACGCCAGCCTTTCGCACGCTTGTTCCGATGATGATGACCACAGCGGTCTTCGGCCTGTTCTACATCGCCTTGCTTTCGGCTTTTGCCAAGTCGGTTCTGAACGTCGGCGCGCAAGGATTCGGCGCATTGCTGACTTCGACCGGCATCGGCGCGGTTTTGGGGGTTCTCGCAATCGCGACCGTGAGCAAGCGGCCTCTTAAGGGCTGGATTCCCATCATCTCGATGGTCGGAATCGGATCGAGCCTCCTCGCGCTCTCTTTCGTCGACAGTTTTCTGACGGCCGTGTTTTGCCTCGGTGCGATCGGTCTGTTCGGAGTCGGCCAGATGGTGGGGACGAACACCGCCCTCCAATACTTCAGTCCTCCGGAGTTGCGAGGCCGCGTAATTTCAGTGCACGTTTGGTCGCTCGCGGGGTTGAGTCCCCTTGGCGCATTGCTCTTCGGCTGGGTCAGCGAACGGGTGGGGCTGCCGCTGGCGTTTCGGATCGGCGGCGCGACAGTACTGGCAGTCGGGCTGCTCGTGCTTGCGTTTGGGCGTTCGGTCAAGTCTCTCGCTTGACCAATGGTAGCATTAGGCGATATGGCCAAGCGCCGTGGCAAGAGAGCGACCGCCGTTTTCCCTGCCCATCGTTCCATCGAAGTCGGAACGCCTCCGGGCACGCTGCTGGCGCCCCCGGACGCCCTGTCCACGAGCATTACGGCGATTTCCTACGGGAAGGCCGCGGTGGAAGAATACTCGATCGGCAACCCGTCCGAACTTGCCGGGCTACGCGAGGGGCCCGGCGTGCTCTGGGTCGACGTCCACGGGCTCGCTGACATGTCTGCAATTCAGCAAATCGGTGACGCCTTCGGATTACATGATCTGGCCCTCGAGGATGTGCTCAACCTTCACCAGCGAGCGAAGATCGAGTATTACGAAGACCATTATTTTATTGTCGTCCACGCGGTCGACTACCAGGAATCTCTCGAGATCGAGCAGCTTAGCCTGTTCCTAGGCCCGAACTTCGTGCTGACTTTTCAACCCACGCAAATAGCATGCCTCGACCCCTTGCATGAGCGTCTTCGAAAAAGGCAAGACAAGATTTATCTGAACGGCTCGGATTATTTGGCATATTCCATCCTCGACGCAGTTATCGACGGATATTTTCCGGTTCTGGAGAAATATGGTGAGATCATAGAAGAAGCGGAAGAGCGAATCGTCGCCAAACCGACATCGGAATCGCTCGCCAGCATTCACGATGTGCGTCGAGAGTTGCTGAACTTGCGCCGTATAATGTGGCCCCTAAGAGATGCACTCAATTCGCTTTACCGCGACGAAACCTCGCTAATTACCACCGAGACATTGCCGTATTTGCGCGACTGCTATGACCACGCCGTTCGAATCATCGATCTCTTGGAGACGTATCGAGAGCTGGGGGCAGATTTACAGGACATTTACCTTTCCAGTGTAAGCAATCGGACAAACGAAGTTATGAAGGTTCTTACAATTATCACGACTATTTTTATTCCGCTGAGTTTTATCGCCAGCGTTTATGGAATGAATTTTGACCACATGCCAGAATTACGCAAGGAGAACGGCTACTTCGTTGTCCTTGCCTTTATGGGATTCATAGGCTTGGCACTCGTCTTCTATTTTTGGAAAAGAGGCTGGCTTTCGAAAGACGATTTCGATCCTAGAAATCGTTGAGGGCCGCCGTCAGCTTCGAAACGGTTGCTTTGGCGTCTCCGAAAAGCATCACAGTGTTCGGCATCGCGTAAAGCTCATTATCCACGCCGGCATAACCAGGGTTCATGCTCCTTTTGGAGACCATGCAGGTCTTAGCTTTATCAACGTCCAAAATCGGCATCCCAAAAATAGGGCTATTTCGGTCATATCTCGCCGCGGGGTTCGTAACGTCGTTCGCGCCGATGACAAGTGCGACGTCGGTTTCCGGGAAAGACGAGTTTATTTCATCAAGATCGAAGAGCTGATCATACGACACATCCGCTTCGGCCAATAGGACGTTCATATGCCCAGGCATGCGGCCCGCAACAGGATGGATCGCATACTTTACTTCGATCCCCATTTCCGCTAGCTTATTGGCGAGGTCTTTAACGGCATGCTGCGCCTGAGCGACGGCCATTCCATAACCCGGAACGATGATCACGCTATTCGCGCTGGCAAACACTATGGCCGCGTCTTCTACCGAGTAACTCCGGATATTTCCTTGCGATAAAGAGGCCGCCGTTGCGGCGGCGCGCGAGTTTCCTCCAAGCGCGCCGAACAGCACGCTTTCCAGTGAACGGTTCATCGCCTTGCACATTTGCAGCGTTAGAATTAGGCCACTCGCGCCGACCAAGCCGCCGCCGATTAGGAGCGCCGTGTTATTCATCACGAATCCTGCAAGGCCAGCAGCAACGCCCGTGAGAGAATTCAGCAGCGAAATAACGACAGGCATATCCGCGCCGCCGATCGGCAAAACCGCCAATACGCCGAGAAGCAGAGAGACGATCAAGATTGCGACGAATGCGCCATTCGTTCCGCCTGTTCCGATGACGAAGAAAGTAAGCGCAATTGCGGATGCGAACAGAACAAGGTTGATGGGTTTTTGCCCAGGATAGCCTATCGATCGGCCCGGGATGAGTTCCTGCAGTTTCCCGTAAGCGATCATGCTTCCTGAAAAACTAATTGCGCCGATCAAGGTACTGAGGACGATCGTCAAGATCGAACCGAACGGATGCGTCGACCCGCGCATAAATTCGATCGTGGCCACGAGCGCAACCGCGCCTCCTCCGAGGCCGTTGAATAGAGCGATCATCTGCGGCATCGCGGTCATCTGCACTTGCCTTGCCGAAACGAATCCAATTACGGTGCCGATCAACAGGGCAACCAGAATCCAGATCACGTTCGCCGCGTTGAAACCGGGAAGAAAAAACGTCACAACGATCGCTGCGCCCATTCCCAGCGCCGCAAGCCCGTTGCCTAGCCGCGCCGTTCTCGGCGAGTTCATCAGCTTCAGCGATACGATGAAGCAAATCGCGGTGGCCAGATAAATCCCGCTTACCCAGTCGCTCACTGCTTTTTCACCGTCTTCTTCTTGAACATCTCGAGCATTCGATCGGTGACGACGAAACCACCGACGACGTTTAGTGTTCCGAAGATCACGGCGACCGTCCCGATAATAATTTCAAGCGCGCTATTTGCCTGAGCCAAAACGATGAGTGCGCCGACCAAGATTACCCCGTGAATCGCATTTGTCGCGGACATCAGAGGTGTATGCAAGGTCGGAGGCACTTTGGAAATAACCTCCACGCCCACAAACACCGCCAAAACAAAAATCGTAATTGTTGCGACAAGATCCATTTATCCGATCCCCCTTTCTATCAGCAGCCGGGTTGGCTCGTGCATGATCTTTCCTTCGTAGGTCAACAGCGCTCCCCTTGTCACGGCATCGTCAAGATTCACGACGAACGACCCCTCGTTAAGTAAGTGACTCACGAAGGCAGTGATGTTCTTCGAATACATTTGGCTAGCGTGCACGGCCATCGTGCTGGGCATGTCGAAAAGCCCAATAATCGTTACGCCGAATTTCACGACGGTCTGCCCTGGAACCGTCAATTCGCAGTTCCCGCCGTTGACCGCGGCGAGGTCGACGATGACGCTTCCCCGAGACATCGTGCGAACCATTTCCTCGGTAATCAGTTTTGGGGCGGGCCTGCCGGGGATCAGGGCGGTAGTAATCACAACGTCGCTTTTGGGAAGCTGCTGGGCGATGACCCCGAGTTCGTGCACGTGCGTGTCGGACGAAACCTCTTTGGCGTAGCCGCCGGCGTCTTCGGCCTCCTCGGAGGAAAGGCCCAAGTCTACGTATTTCGCACCGAGGCTCTCCACTTGCTCCTTCACTGCGGGTCGAACGTCGAACGCCTCCACAATCGCTCCCAGGCGCCTCGCGGTGGCGATCGCTTGCAGGCCGGCCACTCCAGCACCGATCACCAAGACTCGTGCTGGCGCGATGCTACCAGCGGCCGTCATGAGCATCGGAAAGAACTTCGGTAGTTCTGCCGCCGCCAAGAGCACGCCCTTGTACCCTGCAATCGTGCTCATCGAACTCAACGCGTCCATCGTCTGGGCGCGCGAGATTCGAGGCATGAGGTCCATCGCAAAGCAGGTGATGCGCTGCGCGTTGAGCGCTCTCACTGTAGCCACGTTGGCCTGTGGAAACATGAACGCTACGAGCGCCGAGCCTGCCTTCATGCTCGGTAGGGCCCCAGGATGCCCATCCATCGGACCGGTAACCTGAAGAACCATGTCGGCCTTCGAGATCGCCTCGCCGTCCGTCATGGTTGCGCCCGCTTGCTCGTACGCCGCGTTCGCGATCGAGGCGCCGTGGCCCGCATCGCGTTCGACCAGGACATATGCACCTTGTGCGATCAACGCACGGGCGCCGTCAGGCGCCAATGCGACTCGTCTTTCGCCGGGCGTCGTTTCTTTGGGTACCGCAATGATCAACATTTCCCTCCGCTACGTTCGGAATGGTATACTACACCAGCGCCGCCGGGGCGCTTTTTTCATTATGCCTACGCTAATAATCGTTGGCGCACTTTGGGGAGACGAAGCCAAAGGCAAACTTGTAGACGTCCTCGCCGAACAGGCACAGTGGAATGTCCGGTTCAGCGGGGGCAACAACGCTGGGCACACCGTTCGCACCGGCGGCATCACGTACCGATTCCACCTCATCCCTTCGGGAATTCTGCACCCGGATTGCACCGCAGTTCTGGCTGGCGGCATGGTCGTTTGCCCTAAAGCGCTGCTGGAAGAACTCGCCGAGACTAAAGAGAAAGCGGGCACGCTGGGCAAACTCCTGATCAGCGCATCGGCACACGTGGTATTCCCCTATCATCGCCAAATTGACGCACTCGAAGAAGCGCTTAGGGGAGATTCCAAGATCGGTACGACGAGCCGCGGGATCGGACCGGCCTATCAGGACAAAGCCGCCAGGATCGGAATCCGTATGGGAGAGTTTGTTGACCCCGCTCGCTTTGCTGCGCGGCTCAAGGACGTGCTGGGCTACAAAAACAAACTGCTCAAGCTCCTGGGCGGTGAATCGATCGATTTTGACAGGCTTTATTACGAATACTGTACTTATGCGACACAGATCAAACCGTTTGTCGCCGACGTTGAGCGCGACGTCAATGACGCCATTCGCAAAGGAGAGCCTGTTCTCTTCGAGGGCGCGCAAGGGGCCCTCTTAGATCTTGACCAAGGAACGTATCCTTATGTGACGAGCAGTCATCCGATCGCCGCGGGCGCATGTATCGGAACCGGCCTTTCGCCGAATCGGGTCGACAATGTCTTAGGCGTCTGTGTAGCCTACGCTACCCGCGTCGGCTCGGGCCCATTTCCGAGCGAACTTTGTGGCGAACTCGCTGAAAGAATTCGCGAGGCCGGCAACGAATACGGCACCACGACAGGTAGGCCGAGAAGATGTGGTTGGCTAGACTTGGTCGCGCTCAGGCAATCCTGTCACATGAATGGATTCACAAGCCTTGCCGTCACGCGCCTCGACGTGCTCGGCGGATTCGACACCGTGGGCCTTTGCACTTCCTACGACATAGGCGGCCGCCGGGTAGACTGGATGCCTTCCGACGCCAACGAGCTCGAAAAGGCAGAGCCGGCTTTCGAGACAATGCGAGGCTGGGAGGGCGACATCTCCGGATGCAGGTCGTTCGCGGACCTGCCCGAAGCTGCCCGCACCTTCGTGGAGCGCATCGCAGAGTTCACCGAAACGCCTGTATCGATCCTTTCGATTGGAGCCAGCCGAGAGGAAACGATCATCGCCAGGCCCGAACTGCTCTGGAAGTAGGTCAAGCCTGCGCTGACGGGGACTTTTGCCGGAATCAGCCGCAAAACCGCGTACAATGTTAGACGTGCCTCAGCCGTACTGGCGGATCTGCATGTTCGGCGGTCTTCGGGTCACGGTCCCGGGGGCGAAGAGGTTACGCGATTCGAGACCCGCAAGTCTGGCGCCCTCTTGGCGGAACTCGCCCTCGACATTGGCCGCTACGGAGACCGAAACGAACTGGCGGACCTGTTTTGGCCAGGTTATGAGCCGGAAGTTGCTAACAACAGCTTGCGTCAAGCCCTCGCTTCGATTCGGAGAACGCTTCACGATGAGGACCGCGGCGACAGCCCTTCGTTGAACCGACCACCTTCGCGTTCGCCTGAATCCCGCGCTTGGCACTTCCGATGCACACGAGTTCGTGCAACTTTTGAAGACGGACTCCGACCTTTCCGCTGCCGTCGCTCTTTACGGCGGGCCTTGCTGCCCGAGATTTCCGATGACCACATTGCCGTTCGAAGGGATCACTTTGCCGAGCAGAACGTTTTGTCGCGAGGCTGAAACTTGCGACCCGCCTTGCCAATAGCGACCTGCACGCCGCGGCCCAACTCGGACAGTTGAGCGCGTGGCCGCTCGGCGCGCTCGCGCTACGGGCCGCGTCGTTATCGGGACGGACGCAGTGCCTGAAGAAACTCGCGAGGCTTGGCAGATGCGGCTCAATCGTCTTCAGTTCGCTTGCGGCTGCGTCAAGGCGACAGATCGGGTTGGCCGTCGGAACGGTCGGCTACTTGGCGTGGTTAGGCCTCTCTCCCGGGGGCTTTGCGCGCTTCGGTGGAACGGCCTTTGGTACGGCCTCGCGGCCGTCGTCGTCACTGCCGGGATCGGAAAGATTGTCGGTCTCTGGTCGGCGAACAACAAGTTTGGCTACGGCGATCGATGAGATTCAGCGCGAGTGGAGGGCCGAGCCGTTGCCGGATGGCGATCCGGACATGTGCGGTTAGAACAGCAGGCCACGTAGAAGGTATGTCCCTGCGGGGCTCGAAAGCAAGTTTGGCGGTTGGAAACCAAAACCGCCGTAGGCGCGCAAAGTCGTTACGATCATCTCCCCCTCTCCACGCCTGACCCTGACTGCAACCGGCAGTTCTTCATAGGTCCGGGTGTCGATCCGGAGCAGCAGCGGCTCGGCTCCCTCAGGCAAGACGGCGGGGTCGAGGGTGCGATCGCCCAGCGTCATCAACAGCGTCGGCCAGCGCCCGCCCAGCAGCGCGTCGTACTTCGGGTCAGGAAATTCGTATGCCGCCTCTCGAAACGCTGGCCGCGCCGGGCCCTCGGAAGCGAACACGATAAGTCGGGAGCCGTTTTCGACACGTTCCTCCCAATCTGCCGGTAATTCCGTGGACACCAGGTTCGGACCACCTCCAAACGCCGTGCCGTCGAACATCCCGCTCCTATCCAACAAAGTCCATCCGTTCGTGTCGATTTCTGGGGAAACCACTGTGATCGGCCACGACTTGGCGATGATCGGCTCGCTCCCCGCCCGTACCTCGACCTCGAGGTTGCCGCACGCGTTTGTCGGCGCCTCCCAACGGACGTTCGCAACTTCGCACGGCACAAGCCGGGCGGCCTCGAAGTCTTCCTCCCCTTCCGCGGCCACGGCTCCGTTTAGAATCAGGCGCCAGTGAGCGATGCCGCGAAGACCGTCTTCAGAATGAAGGCCCACCCGCAGGGCTCGCTGCCCGGTGAAATGATGCCAAGCGTCGGACGAGCTCGCACGGTTGCCGCCCGTCAACCACGGAAACCGCCGCGAGGGAACAAGAAATAGCACATCGGGACCCATGAATCCCCGTGTCTCTTCCGGCGCAAACCTCGGCGATCCCCAGTCGTCGAACCAGCCGCTGCTCGAAATCGGCGTGTCGGCCCAGCCGGTGATGACGCTTCCCGCGAAGCTGTCCCGCGAGCGAAGCCATTCCTGAAACATCCGATGGGCGAACAGCTTCATCCCCCTGCTGCTTTCCATGAGCTTCCGATGTCGCTCTTCATCCATCGAGAACTTATCGATAACGTCCGGCAGGTCGTACTGCCAGCGCACACCCTTGTCGTTCAGCTTTGGATCTGCGCTCGACCAATACGGCTTCTCGGCTGCAATTCGAGGCAAGTCGCGGTGAACATCGAAGTCGTTGCATTCGCCGAACAGGACGAGCTTCCCCGAACGCGGCCCCGGAGCCAAGGCATCGAGGACCGCGGGAAAGTGCGCCAGGTCGCAATAAGGATGGAAGTCCTCGAAATCACCGAACTCGGCCGGGTCGCCGCCGTACATCTCCGCTCCACCGGAACTATCTTTCACCAAAGCTCCTCCTGACAGCTCCTTCACCCTGCCGAATAAGGAGCGACGATCCGAGCGCGACATCTGCGAGCCCAGCTCGCAGCCGATCGTCCAGAGAATAATCGCGGGGTGATGTCGATACTGCAGTACGATTCGCTCGATCTCCCTGGTGGTTTGCGCCACGTCCTCGGGCCGCGAGCCCGGATTCCAAACGGGGAGTTCCATCCAGCCGAACATTCCCAGTTCATCGAGAGCGTCCAGGTACTCGTGTGGTGGCGCCCAAAGGCAGAACTTCACCAGGTTGAACCCCATATCCTGGGCGGCCCTCGCTTCGGAAAGGCATCGCTCGCGGCTCGGGTTCGGATGCCGCAGGTCCGGATACCATCCCCAATGAAGCAAACCGCGAATGAAGGTCGGCTTGCCATCGACGTATAACTTTGGGCCCTCGACTGACGTCCTCACCGGGGCCGCGGGCTGGGGCGTCGGCGCGCCCGCGACCCACTCCACGTCCTTGTGAATCCCCCCGAAGGTTCCGAACACGTGCGGTAGAAAACCCGAGGCCACACTACTCACCGGGAAGCGAGGACCGCCGTTCTTCACCACTTCCACACGAACCTCGACGGGTTCCTCGGCAACAACGGGCACCGAGAACGCATCCCATAACCCTAGGTGCTCCGCTCGAAGTTCGTCGCCGATGAAGACTCTCGCATGGGCGCTCACTCCATGGAACACCAGATGCCCCGAACCCGGTCCGATCACCCTGCGGTAGACGGCCGGTCCTTCCCATCGAAGGTCGACCTCTTCGCCCCATACGTGAGGCAGGGTGACGGGCTTTGGGCCCTCTCCGTAGTCGACCGTCCACTCGGAAAGGGGCATTTACGATTGAGCTTTGCAGACCTCGTCGGTCACCCGCGATTCCGTCTTGATTTCGCACTTCATCAGAAGAATCGCTCGTGGACGATCTTGCCATTCTCGACCGTGTAGAGGCAGTGCTCGCTCATGGTTTGCCGTTCGCCTGTCGCCTTGTTCGTGATATCGACCTCGAGCTTGATGAGGAACTGCGGCTCGTTCACCCATGGCCCTTCGATCTTCTGGCCATGCAGCTCGAACGCATTGTTCCACGAGTCGATCTTCGCCTTGATCGCGTCCATGCCGCACGTTTCCCGATCGTCGCCTTCTGCTTCGACGCTGACGATGTCGTCCGAGTAGTACTTGAACGAAGCTTCGTCGAATTTCCCTTCTGAGCAGAGGGCGACCAGGCCGTCTGCGACTTCTTTCGCACTCATGCGCCCATTGTAGTCGGCTCAGCGGCTCAGCCGTTGTTTCCGTCCGGAGTTCCAGTTCGACACCGGACGATTGACCCGATATGGGCGCAGGACTTTCTCCAATTCCATGTATGCGCGATGCTTGATGTCGCAGTGCACCGCGCTCTTGGGACCGTAGATCTTCACCTCGCCGTAGCCGACTATTAGCATCAGCGAGACAGCCAACTAGCCCGATATATGAGCTAACGAACTCGGACGGTCACTGCGTTTCCCGGTGGCTCCACCTGTCGCCGCGCTTCAAACCACGCGCGGCGACAAGCGAAATGTTCGCGGGTACTACCGCCGGCGGCGAATCGCGAGACTGCCAAGACCCACCGCCAAAGCAACGAGGGCGCCCGGCTCGGGAACCGGGTTCGCCTGGATGTCATCGCTCATGATAAAGCCATTGAATTGATTGTTGGCGATGATCACGATGCGCGAGAGACCATCGGCGTACTCCCAGCCGTTCCAAGCCCATTGGCCCATAGGCGCGCTGACGACGAGCGGATCGCCCACCTGAGCGCCGCCCGCATCGTAGAAAGTTGCCATTGCGTCAGGTGCGTCCGCATTCGTACCGAACCACCCGCCGAACTGAACGACCGGGCTCGCAAAGTTGAACTCATAGTTGACGCCGGCGCCTCCCATAAAGGCTTCGCCGCTGTGCGGGAAGATCGTGCTGAAGAATCCCCAGCCGGTCGTAATGTGGAGGCCCTGGCCGGCTCCCACCTGATCGACGGAGCTCCCGTCGCCGAGAATGTCGTACGAAGTCAAGAACTGGCCCCTCGGCTGCGTCTCGTAAGAGTCGGACATAGCGCCCGTGAACTCGCCGATCGGAACGACCTGGGCCGATGCCACTACCGGCGTCAAGGCGCAAATGACTATGAACTGTCTAATTGACATCTGATTCTCCTTTTATGATTCACGCTGGCAGTATGCCAGGTTTTAACGCTATTCGCCGATCCCGGCAACTTGTCCTCCCGCTAAATGAGGGAAAATTACTAATGGACCTGCCAAGCGACTGGATCCATCCTGGCAAAGCCATTGAACTGGTTCCCAGTTTTTTAGATTCCAACGGTTTATGGGCTTCGCTCGGTAGGTCATTGCTCCATACTGGCCGCCAAAATTTTGCTTACTATGGAGGCTAGATTTAGGTATCTAACCCTCTTATTCAGGCTTTATTTCTCCTTCCGGCTTGTAGCTGATCCTCACGCCGGCTGCCGACAGCCTGCCCCCGTGAGCTGGCTCGGGTTCGGGACGTCGACGGTTTGCGTGTCCGAAATAGCTGCAGTCCCCATGCGGCCCGAGATCGAGTCGCACTGGGATGTTAGTCCACCATGAGACCGTTTTTTAACCGGATCGCTTTCGGAACGCAGGCATCTGTCGCCTCCGGGGAGGCACTCGCAGGCTGGAAGCAGGCACGGATGCCTCCAGCCGATTTCGCTGCGCCCCCAGCCGCGAAAATGAGTGCCACTATCTATCTGACCAGTACTTATACTGGTTTATCAACCTTTGCGGTATATGCGTTGCGCGAAACGGCGAAGTTTGTGCAAGAATATGCAGGTAAGTAATAAGGGGGTTGAAGGTTATGCCCAATGCTCCCAATAATTCAATTCCTATATATTGGAAGGAGAAAGTAGAGATGAAATTCAATCGATTAGTAGTGGCAGGCGCCGCTCTTTTCTGCCTCGCCGGCAATTCGTTTGCTGCCCAGTTGTTCTACGGAGGCGACTTTGACGGCGTCAATGGCTTGGCCGTTGATTTCGACGCCTTCACGTTCGATGACTTCGATATCACCGGCCCTGGAGCCGTCGTCGACAGCGTCTACGGCAACTGCCTCAGCAACGCCGACTTCGCCAGCATGGTCATGACCTGGGAGATCCGCAGCGGTATCTCTGAAGGCAATGGCGGCGTGCTTGAAGCCAGCGGCTCGGGTACACCTACTGTTACCCCCACGGGACGCAGCGGCTTCGGCTTCACTGAGTACAACATTCGCATCAGCGGCCTCGCCGTGGCTTTAAACGCCGGTACGTACTTCTTCGGAATGAACGTTGGCGAAGACGCCTTTGGTGGCAGAACCTTCGTTTCGACGACGAGTGGCGCCAACAGCGTCGGCTCGCCGATCGCAAACGGCAACTCGTTCTTCAACAGCGGCTTCTTCGGCTTCACCTATAGCAGCACTGCCAACGTTCTTGGCGCTGAAGCTGACTTCTCCTATGGAATCGACGGCGAAGCGGTTCCCGAGCCCGCGACACTGGTCGCCCTCGGCGTTGGCCTTGCAGCACTCGCTGCTCGCCGCCGCAGAAGCTAAGACGTTTAGCTAAGCAGCTAAGAAAATTGAAGCCGGCCCCCGGGTCGGCTTCTTTTTGTTCTATCGTCTTTCACCAACTGAGAGAACATCCTGGGCGTCGACCCATGAGACGTCTGTGATGTCGACGTTGAAACCGTTCCCGGGCCGACGACGTTGGTCGCCCTCGGCGTTGGCCTTGCAGCTCTCGCTGCTCGCCTCCGCAGAAGCTTAGACCGGGCTCGGTATTTGATTAGTTCTTCGGCCGTGTAACGAGAGGTTACGACTTTGAGCGATTCTTGCACCGCCGGGTCTATAATCCGGTCCTTATATTCGCGGCCAACGTTCTCGTAGAGATCGTCCACCCTGCTCGGGTCGACGTGAAAGTTCAGAGCCAGCGCCGTCGTGACAATCTGCAAGGTCCCGAGAGGCGGCAGATGCCTGGCTCTCCTCGATCTGAGTACGTACTTCGACCAACTCCGTCGAGTTCACAAATGGAACGATTAAATGGATGCCCTCGGACAGTTCTTCGACGACCGCGCCGACCTGCATTTTTACAGCTCGGTGCCCAGCGGGCACCATGACAACCGAATCAAAGAGAATCCCACTCACGATTAGCAAGGCTCCAACGAGCCTCGCCCCCCAGGCCCAAATGCTCAGATTAACTGCGTCCGGCGTTCGCTTTGTTCAGGCCAGCGATGACGAAGGAAACCACGAGGACAATGATTCCAAGAAGGGCAATGATCATGGGTTACCTAAAGGTAGATGACGAAACACTCCCCGGGTTCGACGCTGCGCGTGGGTCGGGGACACGTTTGCGCGGTGTCCACGCTCAGTTACCACCAATGAGCGAAAATCCGCCCTGTCGCCTCGCGCTCAGCCTTTCCCTAATCACACTCGTTCTGCCTCGGCACAACAAAAAAGACCCCGCTCTTGCGAACGGGGTCTTCTATTCCTGAAAATGGATACGGCGTCAGCAAAGATTGATCGACCTAGGGAAACCCTTTTCCGTGAGAGGAAAAGAGCATCGGTAAAGATGTTACTCCCTATAAAGGAGGTGATCCAGCCACACCTTCCGGTACGGCTACCTTGTTACGACTTAGTCCCCCTTACTCCCCACACCTTCGGCCGCTCCTTCCTTGCGGTTAGGCCACGGACTTCGGGTGCAGACAATTCAGGTGACTTGACGGGCAGTGTGTACAGGACCCGGGAACGTATTCACCGCAGTATAGCTGACCTGCGGTTACTAGCGATTCCGCCTTCATGCAGTCGAGTTGCAGACTGCAATCTGAACTGAGGGCGTATTTTTGGGATTAGCTCCATCTCGCGATCTTGCTGCCCTTTGTTGCGCCCATTGTAGCATGTGTGAAGCCCCAGACGTAACCGCCATGCTGACTTGACGTCATCCTCACCTTCCTCCGGCTTACGCCGGCGGTTTCCTGTGAGTCCCCGACATTACTCGCTGGTAACACAGGATGAGGGTTGCGCTCGTTGCTGGACTTAACCAAACACCTCACGGCACGAGCTGACGACAGCCATGCAACAGGTGTCTTCAGGTTAGGCTTGTGGCCTAAGGGCCCGATCTCTCGGGCTTGCCATCGATGTCAAGTCTGGGTAAGGTTCTTCGGTTAGTATCGAATTAATCCACATGCTCCACCGCTTGTGCGGGTCCCCGTCAATTCATTTGAGTTTCAACCTTGCGGCCGTAGTCCCCAGGCGGGATACTTATTGCGTTAGCTGCGACACCAGGGGGGTCGATACCCCTGACGTCTAGTATCCATCGTTTAGGGCGTGGACTACCAGAGTATCTAATTCTGTTTGCTACCCACGCTTTCGCGCCTCAGCGTCAGTTGTCGGCCAGTAATCTGCCTTCGCCATGGGTGTTCCTCCTGATATCAATGCATGTCACCGCTACACCAGGAATTCCAATTACCTCTCCGACACTCGAGTTAGCCAGTATCAAATGCAGTTTCCGGGTTGAGCCCTGGAGATTTCACATCTGACTTAACTAACCGCCTACGCGCTCTTTACGCCCAGTAAATCCGGACAACGCTCGCCCCCTACGTCTTACCGCGGCTGCTGGCACGTAGTTAGCCGGGGCTTATTCACCAGGTACCGTCATTATCTTTCCTGGTAAAAGGAGTTTACATCCCGAAAGACTTCGTCCTCCACGCGGCGTCGCTGCATCAGGCTTTCGCCCATTGTGCAAGATTCCCAACTGCTGCCTCCCGTAGGAGTCTGGGCCGTGTCTCAGTCCCAGTCGGGCGGATCATCCTCTCAGACCCGCTACCCGTCGAAGCCTTGGTGGGCCATTACCCCGCCAACTAGCTGATAGGCCACAAGCCGCTCCCGAAGCCGATTACTCGTTTTAATCGATGGAGGATGTCCTCCGTCGGCCACATCCGGTATTAATCCCTCTTTCGAGGGGCTATCCCGGTCTTCGGGGCACGTTGCTTATGTATTACTCCGCCGTTCGCCACTAGACCAAAGGTCTCGTTCGACTTGCATGTTTTAAGCACGCCGCCAGCGTTCGTCCTGAGCCATGATCAAACTCTCCGTGAAGAATGGTTTGAACTGGCGTTCAATTCGGTTCGAAAACCGATTTTCCGCTGGTTAATATCTCGATCACTTGATCGAGGGTGAAACAATCAATGCGTAAAAAACCGTATCCAAATTTCAAGGAACACGCCGTCTCCGGAAGGAGAGGCAGGGGGATAGTATAGACCATCCGCCGCGTTTTGTCAAGGGCCGAAGTTGCTTTTCTTGGAAATACCCTTGTCGGGTAATCCCCAGCCCGGGTGTTCACAGACTGCGCGCCATAACTTCGGCCGTCCGTGCGGCGCGGAGCAACTCGATATTTGCGTGCTGCCCAAGGTGCCTGTACTAAAGAGACGTCTCCCTGCGCCGCCACCCGCCCTGTCGGAGACTGCAGGAACGTTGATCGGTTTGTCTCCTGTCTCCCGCTACGGCGTCGTCACGGTCCAAACCGTGTGATCCAGCGAACCGATCCAGGGATACACGAATACCGTCGATGTCGGCTTATAGCTGACCTTCGCTTTCATCCTGCGATTTTGCGAGTTCACGTATTGGCCGATGTTCTGCGTCACGATGACCTCCACGGTCGAATCCGTCGTCGTGCTGGCGCGGCTGTCGACCTGTACCCAGGAATTGGAGACGAAATTGAAAAGCTCGATCCTCTGGGTCATGTTCGCGACGGACGTTCTAGCCTCCAGCGCGAACTTCAATGTCAGGATGTTGTTCGACGGCGCGATCGTCTCGGCGATCAACTGCATCGGGAACTCCGCCGTCGAGAAAACGACCCCGGGACGCCCACGGAGTCTGTCGTCGTCGCTATACCAAAGGCTGCCCAAATCGCCGCCCATCAGCGAGCCTCGGAAGAACGAGAAAGAGACGGGGGTCAAAACGGTCTGCGTCCCGCCGACCTCGATCTTGAGAAGGAAGTTCGCCTCGTTCGGAGGTCCCCCAAAGTTGTCCTGCTCGTCGTCGTGATAAATCCCGTCCTCGGGATTGGCGTCAAACCAAAAAACGTCGTCGCTGCTGCCAACTGCTACGCCACCCCCGCCAAAACCCGGCTGGACGAACGGGATGAACGCGCCTTCACCGCTGGGGTCGGGCTCGCGGAACTGCTGGGCGAAGAAACAGCCGCCGTCGGGAACTGTTACGTTGATCTGGCCGCCGATGTCAAAAGTTATCATCCAAAAACCGGGCTCCGGACGCGAAAAGAAGCCTCCGAAATCGGCGATCACGCCGCTGAACGAGCTCTCGCCGCTGGGCTGACCGGGAACATGTGTGTCGAACACCTGCCAGCGAACCAAGAACTGTTGGGTCGCTTCGATATTCCAGAAAACGGTGAGATGCCGCCATGGCGCGCCTTGGCCCGCGGACGTCATTACGATATCGTCGAGCGCGCTGGGCATGGAGCCAGACGCCGCGAAGTGCGAGCTGTCTCCATTGTCGTTGTGGTAGGCCGTAATGAGATCGGCGCCCGGAAGCGGAATCTCGTTTACGCCAGGCGCGTCGCCGATACGAACTGCGTGGTACGGAATCTCCCGACCGGCGACGCTTTGGTATGTGCCGTCCGGAAGACGTACCGAGCCGAAGGTCGTTTTCATGGCGCCCCACGATTCGTTTCGCTGAGAGGCGGCAGGGGCGAATGCGGCGAGAATTAAGAGGACGACATAAAGTACCCGTTTCATATGCTTCTCCAAGAATAGAATGATACACCGATTGGCTCGGCCGTACTTTTATAGATGATTCCCGAACACGTTTGTTCCGCACGAAATGGAAAGGATCGGCGTACTAAGAACGGAGGACGTATCTAATGAAGAAGAAATTTTCACTTATCCTTGCCTCGATATCGCTCGTCTCATTCGCCTTGCTCTCAACCGGTTGCACGGTTCAAGAAGACGACCCGGACACAATAGTCACGCCCGACTCGCCGGATGTGAAGGTCACGCCCCCGGCCGGCGGCAAGGTCGAAATCGACTGACCCTTATTGTAAAATTGTGCTCTGAGCGCATATTCCGCGCATGACCACGACCCGGCTCGAGGGATTCAGCGATGGCGTGAAGCCGTCCTGATTTTGCTGAGCTTTGTCTTCGTGGGAACCTACGGGAACAACCACCACCACGTGCTCCAAGCGACGCAGCGAATCAACGGCAAGATTCTGTGGGCCAACCTTCACCTGTTCTTTTGACTTTCGCTCGCGCAGTTTGCAACGGCATGGATGGGTGAGAACCACGCTGAGCCCGTGCCGACCGCGTTCTACGGCGTCGTCGTGCTGGCATCTGCCATCGCGTATACGGTTCTGCAGACTCAAATCGTGCACACCACGGACCCGAGTCGCCGCTTAAACACGCCTTGGGAACGACCTTAAGGGCAAAGCCTCGATGATTGCGTACTTCGCCGCAATACCGCTCGCGTTTGTCCAAACCGGGCTGTCGATAGCGCTATACGTCTTCGTCGCGCTGATTTGGCTCGCCCCGATCGAAGGATCGAGAGGCAATTAAGTTAGCTACCGATCGAGAACCGGCGCGGTGGGAAAGAAGTACTCGTCGTCGAGGCCCAGCGCTTCCGGCGGAACGTTCATCGCGATATTGTCCGTCGACTCGATCATGGCGATTACCATTGGGAACTTGCCCGGCGGAGCCCATTTAGTAAACTTCGAGTCGCCCCAAGCCTGCGCCTCGGCGTAAGCTCTAAAGCGAATCACACGGTTGTTGGCTGCGTCGAGGTCCATTTCGCCGCGGATCGTACCGCCGAGGCCGCGGCTTCCGTCTGAAAGCTTTTGTGTGAACGCTCCTCTAAAACTGTATAGAAGTTTGCCCTTGGATTTGCCGAGAGGCTTCATCGTGAAATCGGCCCTCTTAACTTGGCCCGCAAGCCACATGTCGGGCTCTCCGCGAACGTTGTCGACCAAATGATATCGAACAATCCTCCCCGCCAGGGCATCGGGCATCTTGAATCCGCTCCCATTCGCCCCCGCGGCGATAATCGCCTTCACGTCGGAACCGATTATCCACAGATGGTCTCGGCCGACGCTCTTGTTAAGCGAGTTCGCTGCCAGCGGAACCGGCCGCACACGCGTGTAGACCCGAACAACGGAGACGGTTGGATCGGGTGACCGCGAAAAGACGCCCTCGGAGCCTTCGGTAGAAATCGCGAGCTGTATCGGCGGATGAGCGTGGAAGGCGTCCCGCGCCTCCG
This sequence comes from Fimbriimonadales bacterium, assembly GCA_051003155.1. GTDB lineage: Bacteria > Armatimonadota > Fimbriimonadia > Fimbriimonadales > ATM1 > JACDEQ01. The sequence goes on from JBPCLO010000008.1 coordinate 47,879, forward strand.
TAAGCATTCGGATGACCACTTTTGCGTCGCGCACATTTTCGAATCCGTAGGCAGTCCCGTCGGCAGCCACCGTGTAGAAGCCTTGCACGGTTTGCCCTGATCGCACCCGATAGTTGACTTTGCCGGCGGTCGACATAAACCACCTGGACGCACCCGTACGGCTCCATGCCAGTTCGGCGATGTTGCCGGCCACCGGAATGAAATCGTTCTGAAGGGTTCTGATAACTTTAGGGTCGTTGAATGTGAACACACGGTCCAGCAAGCCGTTGTTTCACGTGCTGCCGAGCGGGTTCCCGTTCATCATCCAAAGGAACATCGGTTTTTGAGATTGCTGGGCCTCGATGCGCGCGGATGTAAGGTCCATACGCCACGGGATCTGAAGCCACGTCTCCTCCTTGGCCGTGGGCAGAACCGACGCGACCTGCTTGTCGAGCAGAGGATCACTAACACCGCTTGATAATGCCGCCGCCACAGCGAACAGTTGGACCAGCATGCCCTAGTTTGGCACGCTTTCCTATCCGAGAGCCTGGAGAATCTCCTCGGCGTGCCCCACGGGCTCGACCTTGCTCCAAATCTTGACGATCTTCCCGTTCTCATCCAGGAGGAACGATGTCCGTTCGATTCCCATGTATTTCTTGCCGTACATCGACTTCTCGACCCAGACCCCGCAAGACTCGGCCAACATGTGGTCCTGGTCGGCGAGCAGAGTAAACAACAGGTTGTACTTCGCGATGAACTTGCGGTGCGACGCTGGACTGTCAGGACTTACGCCCAGCACCCTCACTTCGGAGAAACGCGGGAACGCTTCACGAATTCCGCAGGCTTCAGCGGTACATCCGCTCGTGTCGTCCTTTGGATAGAAGTAAATCAGCGCCTTCTGCCTCGTAATGCCTACCAAGGTTACACGGTTTCCGTCTTGGTCGGGCAAATCGAATGAGGGAAAAACATCGCCTTCCTTGAGCATGTCTATGTTTACCTGCAGATCCGTTCGATGATAGCGTTTTGAATCTCCCTTGGGCGCGCCGCCTTGCCCGCGTAGTGGTTGAACATGATCGCGAAGAGCACCCGCTTTCGCTGGCCGGGCACTGCGACGGGCGTAAGCTTCCCAATGTCGCCGGCGGCGGTCGTTGCAGTGCCCGACGTGGCCATTCCAACGATGCTGCAGATTCCGCTGAGCGTGCCCGTCTTAGCTCGCACGTCCAGCCCCACGAGCCGACTGCGGAGCGTCCCTTCGCCCGCCTTCGCAAACGAGGCCGCCAGAACAGGCCCGTGCTCGCGGAGCAGTTCCCACTCCAACAGCTGCACGAGCGCTCGCGGAGTAATCTCGTTGAAGCGTGAAAGGCCGCAGCCATCCGAAAGCCGATACGCGTCCGGCGCGATCGCGATTTTGCGCAGCATCTTCTCGGCCAAGGCGAGTGCGTCGTCCCACGACCCGGATTTTCCACCGACGGCTCCGCATAGCCTCAAAAGAGTCTCGGCGCAGTGGTTGTTGGAGTTCGTCATTGTCTCGCGGAGAATCTGCGCCACGTCGCGAGGCGAGTGCTCAAGAGCGTGCGACGGCCGCGGCGCCTTGCCCCGGCGCGCGGAGTTGCCTAGGATTTTTGCGGCACATAACGCCGGGTCGGGGAGGCTGACGGTACCGAGTTTTCGCGTGCCGGGCAGCTCGTTCCTTATTTTCAAGGTCCAGCTTCCAAAATCGCGATGCAAAACGAGATCGCCTGCTCCTATTTGGCGCAGCAGCTGGATTCCGAAATTCCGGGGCTCTAGGAATATCCGCCCTCCCTCGGCCATGACATCGGCCTCTCCGTAGTTAACTGTCAGTGCGCTCACGGGCGCAGCGTCCCCCCGCATCATGTCGCCGTATTCCCAGCCCAGATTAACACGGTCGGGGCCGAGCAGCCCGTCGTCGAACACAAGCGCGTCGCCATGCTCGATGCCCAGGCGGTCTTTGATCGATACCAGTTCATCGACCGTCAGCCCCGGATCTCCGCCGCCGACCAGGAACGCCTTCTTGCCTTCCCGCCACGCCGTTGTTTTCGGCCGATAGGTAGGGCCTAGAGTCTCGAGCGTAAGCACCGAGGTGACAAGTTTCAATACGCTCGCAGGGATGAGCCTCTTGTCCGCATTCCGATCGAATAAGACGGCGCCATCCAGTTCCTTCACAAAGACTCCGACGGACGCTCGGCTGAGGGCCGGATCGTCGAGAATCCTCAAAATGTCCTGGCCCAGATCGGCCTGCTGTGCCGTGAAGAGAACGAGCGCGCCCAGGATGTTCAGCATGGGGCACAGTTTCCCACAGAAAGACCCGCGAAGCAAGTGCATCCGCAATAAGCTCAATAAGCTGTCCTCATCCCCCCGAGAGTGAGGACATTGATTCTCAGCTTGTAGATTAAGATTCGTTAGGGATTTAGACCTATTTTATCAGAGAACTTGACATACATCACAGACTTTCCGTAATATCTTCAAACCGCAACTAGGATGCGGCTTAGGAGAAGAAGAAATTAAATGAACACAGCTTCGATCCATACGGAAGGCGAGTTGATCATGAAGGCGGCCAAGGGTTGCCGACGCTCGTTCGACGAGTTGGTGGATCGGCATTACCAGGGTGTCTACGCTCATGCGTTCCGCATCCTGAGAAACGGCGAAGACGCTGCGGACGCCACGCAAACGGCGTTCGTGAAGGCCCACCGTTCGCTAAAGGAGTTCGACCGGACGCGCCCCCTGCGCCCATGGCTCTACCGAATCTGCGGCAATGTCTGTATTGACATGGCGCGCGCCAAGCACAGGACCGACGAGGACCTGGACAAGCACGCCTACATGCTCGAGGCCCATGACCGGCCGGAGGAAGTTCTCGAGAATAGTGAGCTGCAAAGCAAGATTCACAGGGCAATATCGAACTTGCCGGAGCGATATCGGCGTATAGTAGTATTGAGGCATTACCAACAGATGGACGTCGAGGAGATCGCCAACATGGTCGGCGCTCCCGAGGGAACCATCAAGAGCTGGCTCTTTAGAGCGCGCGCTCTGCTCCGCAGGGAGCTGGCCCCATTTATCGAACACGGCCTCAAAGAAGCGACCGCGTGAAGTGTAAATTAGCTCAAGCCGAACTCGACGACGTCCTGGATGGTAAAGAAGCCATCCAGACCCGACGGCACTTACTAGAGTGCGCCGACTGCCGTGGCGCCCTCGGTAGGAGGCGGCTCTTGCGCCGGCTTAAGCAAGACGCTGCACCCCTGGGCCCCGCCTTCCCGCGATACGAATCATCCCGCTCTTCTCACGGGCCTGCTCAAATTTAGCCGCCTAAGAGCCACCGACAGGGCCCGGAACGTCGGATTGCAGAATCTGACGCTCGATGTAGCCACAGCCTTCCTGGAGGACACGGGAATCCCCGACATCTCCCAATCGGCCCGTGTGAACAAATCGACAAACCTTGCTCGCAATTGCGCCAAATAATCGGCCGGCATTGTCACTGAAACTCCCCTGTAATTCCAATTCTAGGGAGTAAATTTTGGGGAGCCAATATTTTTAGCGGGCTGGAGACCTGCGTGGGGGATGTATCACATGATTCGATCGGCTCCAGGTCTGCAGACCTCAGTCTCCAATCGTCCCCGCAGCCGGTAGAATCTTGCCGATGTTTCGCTCTACCACAGTCATCGGCGTTGTTCGAGATGGCGCCGTCGCGGTAGCGGCCGACGGCCAAGTCACGCTCGGCGATGCGGGCACGATCGTTAAGCACACTGCCAAGAAGGTCCGCAAGCTGACGGGCGGCAAGGTGATTGCGGGCTTCGCGGGAAGCGTCGCCGATGCGCAGGCCCTTCAAGACCGCTTCGAGAAGAAGCTCGAGCAGTACGCGGGGAACCTCAAACGAGCCGCCGTGGAGTTTGCCAAGGACTGGCGGACGGACAAAATCCTGAGAAACCTCAACGCCATGATGCTCGTCGCGGAGCCGGGAACGGTGCTTCTCGTTTCAGGAGACGGCAACGTGATCGAGCCGGATGACGGGGTTGCAGGCATCGGCTCGGGCGGCCCGTTCGCCCTCGCCGCGGCGAGGGCGCTCATGCAGCACACCAAGATGTCGGCGGAGGAAATCGCCAGGGAGAGCCTCATGATCGCCAGCGAGATTTGCATCTACACCAACGACAAGATCGTGATCGAGACTCTGTAGTTGCGAATCATCTCCTCATCCTCGGAGAGATGAGGAGAGCTATGGCCGATTAACGGAGCCCTCACCCGGTTGGCAATTTCACCCGACTTTTCCGGAAGAGGTGATCTAGAAAGCCATGCCCTCATAGTCTCGCATTAGGCCGACGACCTTGCCGATGATGCGGGCGTCTTCCTGTTTCACGGAAATGGGCTCGTAATCGGGGTTGCTGGGCATCAGCTTTACGTCCGACGGGCCGAAGCGAATGCGCTTTACCGTCGCTTCATCTCCCAGAAGGACGGCGACCAGATCGCCGTGGCGCGCGGTTTCCTGGGGCTTTATGATCACTAGATCGCGAGGCAGTATTCCTTCCCCGCTCATCGAGTCCCCGCGAACTCGGAGCAAGAAAGAGCCCGCGATGTTCCGTACCATCTCGGAAGGCACCGGCACGAGGCCCTCGACGTTCTGGTCCGCAAGGATCGGGCTGCCTGCGGCAATCGTTCCCAACAGCGGGATCATGCGAACGTTGTTGGCAGGCTTGTACGCAGGGTGAATGATCTGGATCGAGCGCGGAGTCTTGCCACGCGCGATGTACCCCTTCCGGCTCAGCGCGTCGAGATGGACAGTCACCCCACGAAGGCTGTCGATGTTGAAGTTCTTTCCGATCTCCCTGATCGACGGCGGGTAGCCGTTATCCTGAAGATAATCGAGCACAAACTGCAGAACTGATTCTTGGCGATGCGTGAGTCCTTTTGTCATACTATCATCCGCTCCATGGGTGCATTTTACACATACTTCTGTCTACCGGTCAATGCCTAAAGACGTAGATATGAACCGCAAAGGTGCAGGTGTCGTGTCATAATCGGCGACAACTTACTTTTTCAGGGAGCCTTTTACTTTTGTCCATCACAAAACTTCGCGGTTGTTTTAGCTATGCCGGTCCACCCGTGGCCATACTTGTGGGCCTTGTGCTCATAGTCGGATTCCTCTGGCAAGGGCAACAAGGCGACGGCGCGGTAAACCAGGCGTCCGGAGCCGCCATGGGCCCACCGGCATTTACGCTGGATGGCTACAGCATCCATCAGGGGGAAATTCGCAACGCTGTGGAGGCTCAGCGCAAACAGCTCACGATGCAAAAGACCCAGGCTGGCCAGCTCCCGGAGCTAACCCCTGCGGAGTCACTCGGGCTTTACACCCAGGCAGCAAGCGGCGCATTGGACCAAGCCGTGACAATGGTTCTGGCCAAGAAGCAAGGAATAGTGGTGTCCGACGAAGAGCTTTCGAACTGGGTATTGCAAATGGAGAAAGATCAGATTGCCGGGTCGCAACAGACGTTCGATATGATCAAGCAGTTCCAGGTTTCGGCGGCGCAGCAGAGGTTGGATGCCGCGAAGAAGAAGGACGCCAACTCGGCGGAAACCAAGGAAGCCACAAAGGCGCTCGATGAAGTCACCAAGATTACTTTCGAGGAGAACTTCAAGGGCCAATCCGGAGGCCTCACGCCCGACCAGTACGTCGCAAGCCTAACGGAAACGCTTCCCAAGCGATTGGGCGATCCGTTGTTCCGCCGTGCTGCCGAAGCCGGCGCTGCCCACGCTGAACTGACCGCCAAGTATGCCGAGAGAGTGGACGCTTCGGACGGGGCCCTAAAGATGACCTACGACAAGTTCGTCTACCACCAGATCGGGATTACCGAAGCTGGCGCAGAGGCGAAGGCGGCCGAGGTCCTCAAAAAGATTCGCGAGGGAATGGACTTCAAGGAGGCCGCCCGGCAGTTCACCGACCTCAAAGATGCCAAAGGCAATGCTAACCTCGACGAGGTGACCCAGCCACGGTTCGACTTGATGAGCAACGCGGACTACGCCGGGCTCCTGATGCTCAAGCCCGGCGAGGTGAGCGATGTCGCAACCATCGGCGAAAGCGCGTACATCTATAAGCTCAGCCAGGTCAAGCCGGACGTTCCCAAGGATTTCGACAAATTGAAGCAGGAGCGCGCCAAGACACTAAAGCAGCGCGTTTCCCAAGCCGAAGTCGCCAAGGCAACGGAGGCGGCGACGGAAGCGGCTAAAAAGAATGTGGTTTGGAAGGACCCCGCATGGAAGCTCGTGGCCGACTATGCGCAGTTCCAGCAGAGCGGTGGGCTTACGAAAGCCGAAAAGCTCAAGACCCTGAAGGACTTCTTAACCCGGTCAAAGGGCGTCACCACGGACAGCCCAGACATCCCAGTGCTGGTTCGCTACGCGGTGATCAACCAGCTCGACGTCGAACTTCCCGAAGGGGATGAAAAGAAAAAACTGAAGGCTGACTTGCTCGACTCGTACTCGCTCGTCATCGACATAGCCCCGTCGACCGATTTGAGGTTTCAGTACGTGGAGGAGCTAATTCGAGCGGGCCAAGGCGACAAAGCGCTTGAGATTCTGCTTGACAACGCGCAGGCGGCCGCGCCTCCAGGTCCGCAGACTGCGCCCATCATCGCGCGCGTCGAAGAGCTTCTGCCACGTGCGGCTAACCTGGCCACCAAGGGCACCGATGTGGTAGACCAGGTACAAAAAGAGATAACAGGATGGCGAACAGAAGAAGCAGAGTCGAAGAAGGCGGCAGAAGAGATCAAACGGGAGAACGAGAAGCTGGAAGAAGAGCTTCGCAAGAAGGAGGCCGCCGAGAAGGCGAACTCTTCAGGGGCCAAACCTCCGACCGCCACACCGCCGACCCCAGCGCCGACACCGCCGTCCAATCCGGGCGGATAGTCTTGATCGCCACCCCGATTGGCAACTTGGGCGACCTGTCTCCCAGGGCGATCGAATCGTTGCAAACCGCAGACCTCGTGGCTGCGGAAGACACTCGCATCACGGGAAAACTCCTGACATTGAAAGGCATCAAGAAACCCTTCGTTCGAATCGACGAGCACACGGATAGGAACCGCCTCGAAGACCTGGTTCGCCAAGCTGCGTCAGGCAAAATCATTGCTCTTGCCACCGACGCCGGCACCCCCGGCATTAGCGATCCGGGTGTGGAACTCGTCGAGGTTGCATACGAGTTCGGCGTGCAGATCGATGCCATTCCGGGGCCGTCCGCGGTTACGAACGCGCTCGCGCTGAGCGGGTTCTTCGCGCAAAAGTACACTTTCCTCGGGTTCCTGTCTAAAAAGCCGGGGTCGTTGCGCTCCGAACTTGAGTCTTATTTAACATCAAGCATGACACTGGTGTTCTTCGAGTCGCCGCATCGGATCGGAAAGACGTTGAAGGCAGTTGTCGAAACGTTGGGAGATCGCCGTGTTGCGGTGTGCAGGGAAATGACGAAGCTTCACCAAGACGTTCGTCGCGGTAGAATATCTGAAGTTGTGGAGACGAACCTTGCGGTGAAGGGCGAATACACGGTCGTGGTCGAGGGATTTAGGCGTGGGGTTGCGCGAGCCGACTAGATTTGCTACAATAGACGCAATGCCGGGCAACCGGTCTGCGACTGAACCAAGGAGGGTACAGATGGCAACGATTGCTCGAAACTTACAATTTAGGAGTGTTCCAATGCGCAATCTATTTCTGGCGCTGTTATTGCTGATAGGTACGGTAGCGACTTGTTTCGCGCAGAGTACTCTGGATCCGTATCGCCTGAAGGTCGAAGACGTTGTCGCAATCCGAGTATTTGGGGAGGCTGACATGAGCGTAGACGGCCCGATCAATTTCGACGGGACGATCAGCGTGCCTTTCCTTGGCTTCGTCAGGGCCGCCGGGAGAACGACTCCTGAACTCGAGAAGTTTATCCGCGATGAACTCAAGAGTCAGCAATATTTTGTCGACCCACAAGTGACTGTCAACGTGATCCAGTTCAAGCCCCTGCGTGCGAGCGTTGTCGGTGGTGTCATTCGGCCAGGCGAATTCACCTACAAGCCTGGGGACCGAGTCCTTGGCTTAATTACTCAAGCGCAGGGTCCGCAGTTCAACCGAGCAAATCTCAGGAAGGCGACCCTCGTGCGCAAAGGCAGCATGGAACAGATTCCGCTCGACCTGCACTCGATGCTTACCCGCGGAGATCTTTCTCAGAACTTCGAGCTCCACGACGGTGACATTATCAATATTCCGGAAACTCGAACCAACCGGGTGAGTGTTATAGGTCTTGTGCAGCGGCCAGGGCAGTTCGATTGGTTCGAGGGGATGACGCTGGCGGACGCGGTATCGGGCGCCGGTGGTGAGATTCCCTATCGCAGCCGCATGTCGGCTGTTCAGGTGCAGCGGGTGGTGCCGGGCCGAGAATACGCTTACACGCGCTTCTCCGTCGACTTCACAAAGTTCACTTCGAAGAATGATTTCACGCAGAACATTGCCCTGGAGCCGGGTGATGTTATTTTTGTGCCGAGCTCGAAGAGTTTGGATATCAATCAGCTGTCTCAATACGCGAGCGTTGCGTTCACCGTCGCGAGCCTGCTGAACGGAAACTTCTCCTTCTTCCCGAGATTCTAGCTGGAGGCATATGTAATTGGGACGCGGTAAATTCCTTCGATCTTTGAAGCAGCGATGGTGGCTGTTACTTCTCCTTGTTATTCCCGCAACGCTGGGAACACTTTTCTGGACGATCTACTCGCCGGCCAAGTACGAGGCGTTTATGACGCTCGCGGACAGGCGACCATCGGACATCGGCCAAACGGTTCTTTACCAGGATGAACTTATCGGGCGAGCCGTCAACGACCAGGAGATTCGAGTTCTCAACCTGGCCAACACCATCAGCTCCTATACGGTTCTCAAAACCGCCTATGACGAGCTCGGCGCCACGGGGGTAATCGACAAGAATAAAGTGGACGAAGCCGAGTTCGTCAACAAGGTGTCCGTCAACCCACTGCGTGGTACTGAATATCTCCAGGTTAGCTACGTGGCTAACGAGCCAAAGACGGCTCGCTCCGTCATCGACACCATCCACCGGAAGTTTATGTCCCGCTATCGCCAGCTAAGCGCGGACATTTCTACCCTGCGCACCAAATTTGTCCAAGAGCAGCTCAAGGCCGCACAAGCTTCGTATGCGGAGAAGCTGCAGAAGCAGCAGGAGTTTCAAGAGAGGCACCCTGGCGGCATCGCCTACGATGCCAGTACGCAAGGACTCGTCATGCAACTCGGTCAGGCCAAGGTCCGCTATGCGGAAGCGCAGCGAAGCAGCGCCGCCGCTCAGGGCCAGTTCAACACGGCCAGCGAGCAGCTTAAAAGCGACGATATCAAGCAGCCGTTCAAAACGGTCACCGAAATTCTTAACCCGGTCTACAGTTCCATCAGCGACCGAATCGCCGAAAGCGAATCGACCTTGAAGGGTTTGCGCGAGCGCTACGGCATGAAGCACCCCAGAGTCGTGGGCGTCCAAACGTCGATCGACGAGGACCGATCGCTGCTTGCAAAAACCGACCGCATCTACAAAATCGGTCAAGAGCCCCGTTTGTCACCTGTGCAAATCGAGGCAACCCAGGCCAAATTCGCTGCGGAACGCGCAATGAGTTCTTCCGCCAAGGAGATGCAGAACGCCGAAGGCGCGATCGCGCAGATCAAGTCCCAGCTCGACCAACTCCCGGCGGTCCAAAAGGAACTGACCGGCCTCCAGGCCGAACTCCAAGCCGAGGCGGACAGCGTGCGAAACCTCACCCAGAAGCTCGGCGAGTCGACGGTTCGTCAGGCGCAGAACGAAAACCCGACCATCTACATGCTCGACGACCCGCAGTTTAGGGAAGTGCCGCGAAACACGGCGCTCAAAACTCTAATCGCGCTCTTCCTTTCGTCGATCGTCGCGGTTTCGCTTATTGCCAGCCTCGGCCAGGTCGACCAAGGTACGTACACGCCGATCGAGGCGGAGAACAGCCTTGGCTTCCCGGTTATCGCGGTTCTGCCCAGGAGCGGGCAGCAGCGGCTCAGCACCGGTGTGGAGCAGGCGACCGCCCTCGCGGCCAGCTACCAAATCCTTTCCACGGAAATCATGGCCGTCAAGGAAAAGCTGGCCGGTCCAGGCATATTGGTTGCCGCTGCCGAGCCTAATGCGGGCCGGTCTACAGTCTCGGCGAACCTTGCCATCAGCTTGGCGAGGGACGGCGCGCGCGTTCTGCTCATCGATTCCGACCTCCGGGCTCCCAGCCTGCACACGCACTTCGGCCTAGAGAACCGTGCCGGCCTCGCAGAAATCCTGCAGGGGGCGGCCACCGTGGAGAACGTTGTGCAACCAACCGGCGTCGACGGCCTTCTCTTCATCGCAGCCGGCCAACCGCCGGTCAACCCCGTCAAGCTGTTCCACGGCGAAGGCATCGACCAGTTCATCGAACTCGTCAGCAAAGGTGCGGACTACATCATTTTCGACAGCCCCGCGGGTAGCACTTTTGGCGATGCGGCCGTTCTCGCGATGAACGTCCAGAACGTGGTCCTTGTGCACGAGGCCGGCCGGCCGCCGAGTGTTTCCGAATACGAATTCCACAAATCGCTGGAGCGCCTCGGCGTGAACGTCATCGGAATGGTGTTGAACAAGGCTCGCCAAGACGATTGCCCGGCCTACCAACACTTTCGACGCAATTACGAGTCGACTCTCGGAAGCTACCATCCTGGCGCCGCCCCCGCCGCCCTCGGTTCGGGCGACAAGCCCGTTCGAGACAAGACGGACCAATACGGGGCGCAACGCGGCGAGGACGACGAGTAAGAAGGTCCCGATCGTGGGTCGTTCCGCATGAAGAGTCAGACTCCGATCAGATCGACGTACGCGACCCACATCCCTCAGGTGCGGGTCGCGTACGCTCTTTGGAAGCGGGTCCTAGACGTCGTCGGTAGCATCGTTCTCATCGCCCTTCTTTCGCCAGTGCTGGCAGCTATCGCGCTGCTGGTTAAATTTACGAGTCAAGGAAGGGTCATCTACCAATCGCCGAGGATTGGCAAGGGAGGCGTGCAGTTTCCTTTTTACAAGTTCCGGTCGATGTATGAGGATGCCGACAAAAGGTTAGGCGATCTGCTCGCGGAAGGAAGCAACGAGAAAGACGGGCCGATCTTCAAGATGAAAAATGACCCGCGAATTACGCCGATCGGAGTGTTCCTGCGCAAGTACAGCCTGGACGAACTGCCTCAACTTTTCAACGTTCTAAAGGGCGAGATGAGCCTCGTCGGACCACGGCCACCAATCCCGCGCGAAGTGGACCAGTACGATGAGAAGGCCTTTGTTCGTCTTTGCGTGACACCCGGAATTACCTGCCTTTGGCAAATTTGCGGCAGAAGCGACACGACCTTCGATGAGTGGATGGCGCTCGACACTCTCTATGTCGAGCAAATGTCCTTTTGGTTGGACTTGAAGATTCTGCTCAAGACGCCCACCGCTGTTTTGCGCGGGGATGGAGCGTATTGATAACTTTTGTTGTTCTAATTTTGGAGAAGCTGTGAAGGAAGACCCTTTAATGGAGCCGGCGCCGGTCGTCGAGCCCACGGACACCCGGCCGCCCTTGGACCCCGACGAGATCGAGATTCCTTTTGTAGGAATGAGGCTCGAAAGGCGGATCATGCCATGGCTCGTAGCTGCGCTGGGTGCGCTACTGCTCCTTGGTTGGTTCTTTCTTAGCAGACTTCCCTCAGTGTGGTTCGACGAAGAAGGTTATTACTCTCATGGCCTGCTCATTCCCTTTATGGCCATCGCCGTCATCTACGCGCGCCGGGACAAAATTAGGGCGGAACCAGTCGGCAGCTCCAGCATCGGCCTGATTCTCATGATTCTGGGGCTTGCGAGCCTGCTCGCCAGCAAGGTGATCGACAACCTTTCGCTTGCAGCATTCTCGTTTATCCTCGCGACCGTCGGCGGCGTACTATTCGCATTCGGCAGGAAGATATCGAAGCACATCGTCGGTCCCGTCCTATTTCTCGTTTTCATGATGCCCGTTCTGGGCTGGGCGATCGACTCGTGGACTAACCCTCTTCAACTCGCTTCCACCAAGGTCGCCGACAAAATGCTGAATGTCGCCGGTTACGAAACCGATATGTCGCCTGCGCAGCCGACCGTCATTCACATGAACAACTATCCGCTGAACGTCGGCGGGCCCTGCAGCGGTTTCAAGCTGATCCTATCGCTCGTCGCCTTCACGTCTTTCTTCGCAATGATCTCGGGGCTTGGCTGGAAGAAGAATGCGCTGCTCTTCGCGATCACGCTCCCGCTGGCGCTCTTTGTCAACGGTTTGCGAATCATGCTCATCGGGGCTGTCGGTGAGAGCCAGACGACCCAAACTCCGATCCTATCCTCCTTCGCCAGTTGGTTGAGAAACTACGGCGACGACGCTGGAATGGTATTTCACGATTACAGCGGATACATCACGCTTCTAGTCTGCTTTGTGATTCTTCACTTCATTGTCAGAGCCCTCGAGGGCAGGAGGCAACCTGATGCAGTCGCGAGTTAAGTTTGTCCTAGTTTTCTTTGCCTTGGCCGGCCTCGCGTCGCTGTTTTTGCACGCCAAGCAGTATCCGAAGAAATCCGAAGCATGGATGGAGGCCGTGGTTCCGGAACAGATCGACGGCTACACCTTCACCACGTCCTCGAAGCGCGATGCGACGGTGAAGATGGACCAGATGACGTACGATATCTTGGATCCGTTCGGCATCGTTGTGCGCAACTTCTCCGGAGAGGACGGCAAGAACTACGATTTCGTCGTCATCGCCGGCAACTCTCGAAAATCGTTCCACGACCCGCAAGTCTGCTTCAGCGCGCAGAACTGGCAGCTCATCGATCCCAAGCTCCAAGAGATCAATCTCCCGTCTGTCGGTGGGAAAGTCCCGGCAACGGTCATGGGATTGAAGAGGCCCGGCGCCAACGGGGTGGCTATGTACTTCTACCGAGGACCCATGGGTTGGCGTCACTCCCCAATTTATGTACCGTTCGACCTCACCTTCGCCAAGCTCTTGATGAAGGACGATGCGGATGCCCAATTCTTCCGCTTCATCATGTCCCCGGCGACAACCCCGGCAGACGCCTCGAAAAAAGCGTCCGAAAAGGCTCACCAACAGGACATAGACTCGTTATCGAAATTCGCCGACTCCGTCTTTGAGAAGCTCAAGAGCACGGACGACGGCGGGTACTTCGTCAGCCGTTAGCGCGTTTCATCGTCAGCACTGCGCCGAATAACGGTGCCGAACGGGAGGCTTCGCGCGATTTTCGGCAACTCGCCTTTGGACACAGCCTCGATCGATCTCATCAAGAAGGGTAGGTTCTCAGCAGCCGGCCACGTGCTGGAGTCCACAGCGCCAGTGTAGGCTACCTTGCCGTCGGCGTCCATCAGGAAGACCTCGGGCGTTCGAGTGGCGCGATATGCGTCTGCAAACGCGTTCCCCGAATCGAGCGCTATATCGAAGTCCACCTCTGCATTGGCGGCAAAGGTGCTCACGGCGACGGCAGTCTCGTCGTAATTCGAAAAGAGAGCCAATACCCCAAGCTTCGCTTCGCGGGCCGAAGCCGCGCAGAGCTTGATTCTTTCCAAATATAGTTCGTCGGCCGGGCCAGACGAGGATAGGAAGAGCACGAGCAGGCCCAGAGTCTTTTCTGCCTTTGTCGGCGGCGGGAAGCGGAGTTGCAATGTGTTGCCAATGAGTTGAAGCCATCCGGAAGCGGGCTTTAATTTGGGCAGAACGGCGACGAGCCCTCTTGGATCAGGCACAACATGCCCGATTGCCACCGACGAGCCCTCGAGCCAATCTCCGAGATGTGTCTCGAACTTGCCCTGTGCGACAGTTTCCCATCGCTTGACGATGCGGCCCTTTCGATTAACTAAGAGCGCCTCAGGAAAGAGCTTGAGCATGTCAGCCGTCGCCGTGTAAGCGTTTGGCCCCCCTATGGCGTAGACGGGGGCCAGAGAGAAGTTCCTCACTTCTCCTAACCTTGCCAGGCTATCCAGCAGTCCCCCTGACGGCTCTCGCAGCACCAAAACCTGCTTGCCCCTAAAAGCGTCCGCAGAGCCCTTGCCGTTGGGCCCCAGAAGAGAGCCGAACGGAAACGCAGAGCCAACAGCGAGGGCTGCAATAAGAAGAATCATGCGTGCCGATAGTTTGACGTGCGTCCAGGCAAAAAGAAACCCCGGCCACTGGCATGGCGGGGGATTGGATTAGGAGGTCTAGAGGGGGCCGTACGCCGGATCGCTTACCGGCTCGGCTTCGGGATTGGTCATCGCCTCGGCCTCAGGTCCCGACTCGACACGCGTAGTTTCGATGGTAGCAGGCTGAGCTGGGCTCGGAGAGGGCTCTTCCGTTGTCGACACTTCGGTCGAGATGGCTCCGACAGCACGTGCCTCGGGCAAATAGATGTCGGCAAGGGTGCTGTTGCCTACTTCCAAATAGATGTCCGTGTTGCGATTTCGCATCAGAATCGAAGAGGTCGTGATTTTGAGGACTACGAAAGTCCTTGTGATCGCTTGGCCCTCGAAGACGTTCAAGATGCTGGCGCCTATGCGAAGCACTGCCATCGGCCGCCCGCCCGTCACGACGCCCTTAAGCTCGATTGTGCTGGGCGGCGGAGCCGGCGGTTGCATCGGCGCTACCGCTCCATTGCCGCCCGAACCGGCGCCGCCGTTGCCTATCTCACCGGGCTCTAGCCGGCCACCATTAGTGCTCACGGTCCGCGGCACGAAGGGATCGTAATCCAACTTTGCTAGCGGCGATTTGAACGGGTCGCGAGGCGAGCCGTCAGGAATTCCCGACGATGCGTCGGCGTACGCCTCCCCCGCGACGGGCTGGATTGCGATCGGCTCAGACTGGCCAACGGACGCATCCGGCGAAACCGCGTTGTCGGAAAGCGTTACTGGCGTGTGGTTACGAGGTTCCCTGTTCTCCGCAAACGCACCCATGACTCGGTACACCATGAACGCCACCGCAGCTACCGTCGCGATCGCAAGTACGATCAATTTCGGTTTATCTTCCGGACGAGTCTTTTTCATTTACCCTTCTCCTTCTTGATGTCGTCGAGCGATTTGGGAGTCTGCACGCCCGTTCCTTCGCGAACTATTCTCGGGGTGATGAACACCATGATCTCGCTCTTTCGCTTGCTCGTCGACCGATGCTTGAATAGGTCGCCAACGATCGGAAGCTGCGACAGGAGCGGGACCTCGCGCATGGTCTTCGTATGTTCCTCTCGGATCAAGCCGCCGATGACCATCGTCTCGCCGTCCTTGATCATCACCGTCGTTTCTGCCTCTCGAGCGCTCGTCTGAGGCACGTTGTTGTTGTCGATGGCGGTTACCGTACTAACCACCGGGTGGACGCGCATTGTGATGTTGCCATCCGCATTCACGCGCGGGCGGAGCAGTAGGATGATGCCGACTGGGAACTCGACGATTTCGATCGTTTGTTGGCCCAGGCCGCCCGCTTGGGCGATTCGAGCGCGGATCGTGTCACCGATGAAAATATTCGCCTCATCGCCGTCCAAGACCGCCACTCGAGGTTTCGCAAGAAGCTTCGCCTCTTTGCTGGTGATCAAGGCGCTGAGTATGGAAGTCACGTCCCATGGAAGTCGGCTAAACGATCCAAGCCCGGCCGGCCGGGTTGAGGAACCGAACGCCGCCAGGGGAGTTCCGGGAGGTGTCTCGAAGAACTGGAACGGAGACCACGACCAGCGAAGGCCGAGTTCCTCGAGCCGCTCGGGCGACACGTCGAGAACTTGGACTTCTACCATAACCTGCTGCGGCTTCACGTCGACCTGGGCGAGCAAGGCCAGGGCCTTGGCAAGCTGGTCGTCGGCGCCGCGCAGAACGAGGGTCTTCGCGTCGTCGCCTTCCTTCCGAGTCGTCTGGCCTGAGCCGGCAGCGCCGCCGCCGCCGGTCGCGCCGCCAGCACCCGCCGCCGTCGCGCTGCCTGAGCTAGAACCGCCCACACCGATCGAAGCGCCCGACAACGGCCGGAAGCCCGGGATCATGGGCGAGTACGATTCAGGGCCGATCACAGCCAAGACGTCGATATTCGCTCTTTCGAGAAACTCTTTCAAGAGCGGTGCGCTGCTGTAGCGGATTTCGTACACGTGATATCGCATGTCAGGCTGAAGGGCCGAAAGCGGCATATCTACCTGTCGGATGATGTCTTTGGCGGCGTTGACGTCGCCGCGTGTCCCCGCCAGACCTATTCCTCCACCTGGTTTATCGGCGGCGCCGATCGCGTCGGCTGCCACGCCCGGATACATTCCCTTCACCATCGTCACCACCTGCGCCGCCGAAGCGTATTTGAGGAAGACGACCTCGTTGACATGCTGGCTCATAACGTAGCGATGCTCGATCTGTTCCATCTGGTTGCGCGCCTCGATGATGTCTTCGGCCATGCCGATGACGAGAACCTGGTTGCCTGAAGCGCGCGCCGTCAGCCAAGGAATCACTTCCTCCAGCTGCTTAGCCGCATCAGCTGGTGAAGGGCCGGATACGTTGAGGTAAGCGCGGTCGCCGTAAGGCTCCAAAGCCTTTCTCATATTGGCGGCAGACGATACGATGTATGTCTTCCCCACCAAGCGATGGACAAGGCCGGCCGCGGCGGTCGTCGCGCGGATCGCGTCACTTGCGCCGCTAACCCTGACATTGATCGAAATGGGAAGACTCTCTTGAGCCGAATAGATAATGTTCGCACCGGTCTTCAAGCTGATTGCTCGAAGCACATCGGACACGTCCGTATTAGAGAATATGAGCCGGAAGGCTCCTTGGGCGAAGCTCGCCGGTGCGAGCGTTAACAACAATCCAAGCGCAAGCGCACGAGCGGATCTCATCGATTTACCTCCACAGTAGGTGTAGTGCCGGCTCTGCTCGCCGTGACGCCGGTTGTAATCGCTTGCGGTTTCGTAACATAGCGAGTCAAGGTGAACATTAAGCGCGTCGTTGGATACTGACTCCCCCGCTGCCACGTGAGGTCGCTCACGTTGAGTAGGCGAGATGACCGCAGAAGCGAGTACATGAAGGACCGCACCTTCGAGTACTCGCCCGCCACCTCGATCGCACTGGCGATCGGCGTGATGTCGGACAGTTTCTTGTTCTTGTCTTTGTCTTTTGCCCGCTTCGCCGACGTGTTTGCCCAACGGATGACCTGGACGTGCGAAGCACCGGCCCGTTGGCGGAGTTCGTTCAAAAACAGCTCCTGCTCATCCGGATTGTTCGGAATCGCAGGGACCTTGTCGCCCAGTGGCTGGGCCTGGTCTTGGCGGATCAAGTCTTCGAGGAATCCCAAGTTCTTATCCGCGATGACCTTTTGATTCTCCAAGGCTCGCAGACGAGTGACCTGGGTACCGATCACAACCGCGCTTGCGATCACAGCAACGAGGGGCAGCGCCAGCGTTGCTATTCGATAGTTTCTTAGTTGGCTCATGGAGTTCGTAGTTCCGTTTGAGGGGGTTTGAGGGCAGCCGGCACGTTCCCAAAAGTGCCGGCATACCGAGTTGAAATCGAGAAGCGGAGCCCTAGCTCTTTGGCATTGGGCCCACCCTTATCGAAAGAATCGACAATGGTATTCGTGAAGTGCGGGAATTGGCGCATGCGCTCCATCGTGTTGATCAAAGCCAACTCACTGGTGGCTTCACCAGAAATCTTAATCCCGCCGCCCTGTTCGAATCTGATCGTCGTGAGGCCCGCCTGCGGATCTAGCGCGGCCGAAACGGCGTCCATCAGCGGTTGGAACGGAATCCCTTCGTTGCTAAGGTCGCGCAGCTGGTTTACACGTGCGAGGCGAGCGTCGGACTCGGGGCGGTACCGCGCCTGCAGCGCAGCGTGCTCCGCCTTGGTTTTCTCCAAGCCGGCGTTGACCTTCGACATTCGCGTGCCTAAGAAGGCTGCTCCCATACCACCTATAGCAGTCACCACAAGCGCCGCAACCATCGACGTCATAAGGCTCTTGCGGGCTGCCCGCAGTTCGTGGCCGCGGCCGTTGCGGGATGCCAGGTCGAAAGTCGGAACATTGGGCGAACCCGCCCCGATCCCGTCCATCGCAAGGCCGATCGCGCCTATGTAGTTGACGCCGTGCGGCGTCTCTAATTGGGTTGCTACCGCCGAGGTGCTCGCAGCGGTGATGTCAGGCTTCGCCATCTCGACCTCGGCCTTGATCAGCGGCGAGAGCGTCTCCGCCAGCTCGGTGAGCCGGGGGTGTTGGGCTGCGAGAATTACCCGGGCGACCACAGGGGCGTCGGGAAATTCGCGGTGGAAGTAGTCGAGCGACCGGCGCAGTTCCGTTGCCAAGGATGACACGGACGCGTCGCGTAGACCGTCTCCATCAGCTGTCGCAAGCGGGTCGGGCAATAGGTCGGTAGCGCCGATCTCGATCCTACGGTACAGGGCTAACTCGCCCCCGTTGATCAATCCGATCTCGGTGCGGATAGAACCGATCGAGACAAACGTCGAAGTCCCCTGAGACGTGATCTGCGGGTAGGCCTGTCGATACATGCCCATGTGCAACGGCTCGATGGCATCGATCTGAACGCCCGCGCGCCCAAGCGCGTCGCGATAGCCGCTCAAGACCGACTCCTCGACCGCCATCAAAAGGACCTGCGGCTCGGTCTCGCCGTCACCTGCAGGAGAACGCAGGGGCCAGAAGTCGAAGACGCCGCCGTCTTCGCGAAGGATCTCGAAGTGGATGACCTCGCCCGCGACAACCGAACGCAGCTCGCTCGAACTGACGATAGGAACGTCGAGCACGCGGGTCGTGACTACCGCAGCGGGAAGACCAAGAACCGCGGACCGGGCGGACGCGCCCATTTGCTCAAGCGCTTTGCTGATGGCATCGGCAAGCAGCTCGGGCCGAAGAACGACGCCGGCGCCAACCGCGCCGGCCGGCAGTTCTTGGACGGAGACGGCAGTGATCATCGGAGCATTCCCCGTTCGCTGCATCTCAGCGATCCGAAGTTCGCTGCCGTCGATTTGAATTCCTAAGGCGGATCGAGTGTTGCGTGACATGATTTTGTTCGTTATTGCAATGACGTTAAGGTCACGGGAATCGCTTGCGTGGACTGCTTCCTAACCGGACCTCGATCGAATAGTGGCTTTTATAGCCGTCGATCGCCCGGCGCCCACCGCGCCGGGCGGCAATTCCTGAACAGAGACGGCAGTGACCATCGGAGCAGTTCCCGTTCGCCGCATTTCAGCGATCCGAATTGCGCTGCCGTCGAATTGAGTTCGTAAGGCTGATCGAGTGTTGCGTGACATGATATATTTGTTCTTGCAATGACGCCAGGATCACGAGAATCGCTTGCGTGGACTGTTCCTTAGCCGAACCACGCTCGAGTAGTAGCTTTTGTAGCCGTCGATCGTTACCGACGCCTTGATGTGGATCGCCGTGAGAAAGGGCATTTCCGCAAAGGTCGGCGCGTGCGGATTGGTGGTGGCTATCGAGTCGGGCCAATTGTATTTGGGCGCCCGATAATAGGTAAAGGACAATGTCGAAACATCTCTCAGGGCGACCGTCTCCGTGCCGTCCACCACGCGGATGAGCTGGCTGCCACGCAAAAAGTAGCGGACTTGCTCGCCCGCCGTTGTGGCGTGGTAGGTAATGTCGGACCGCGTTCCCGCAGCCAGCACGGAACCGTTCGGTGACAGCAGCGTCGCGAACAGTTGCGAGTTACGAAGGTGGTCGGCCAATGCGTCGATCGGAGCTCTTGCGGCCGCCGCGGCCTTGTTTTGACCGATGACGTTTTCACGCGAACTGGCCGACGTAAGAAACGCACGGAAGACGACCGTTCCGATCAGGATCGCAATCACCGACCCGATCAGCATTTCCATCATCAGACTGCCGCGCTGTCGTTTCATACGCCCGACCTCGCCAAATGGCAGCCCTTCACAAGGACGACCTCGTAGGACGGGAGGATCTGCACGGTGGCCCTCACATTTCTCAATGAGTCGGCCGACGCCTGCTTTCGGCCGTCGATTACCACCGGATTTCCTTCGGAGTCCAATATGAAGCGGTCGGATATGATCTTAGTGGTTACTCGATAGCGGGATCCCGGATCCTGCCCTCTGCCGATGAGGTCGCCACCCTTATCGTAGTACGCAACATCGTCGCCTTCGAGCCCGTAGAGATGGCCCGCTTTGCGCGCATCTTCCAAGGCAAGACGCGCCAGGTTATAGGCCACACCCGACGCGTCCGTATTGACGGTCATATTGTAGGAAAAGCTCCACAGCTTCACCACGCCGATCAGTGCGATCGACGCGAGCATGGACGCGACCAGCACTTCGATAAGCGTTATTCCACGTCTATTTCGATGTGCCATCGGGGAACACCACACCTCCGGAAGGATTGACCTCCCGCCAATTGTTGCGGAAGCCGTACCAAAGGATCCAATCGCCTTCGCCGCTGCCACTCCCATTGTTCGGAAAGTTGACGACGCTGTTGCCGGTGACCAACACCTCTACGGCGATAACCGAACCGTTGATGGTCGAGTTGCCGCCGATTTTGATCGTAGCGGCACATCCGTCCGGAACCGCATACACGCTGCCATAGAACGTCGAGTTGCCTTGGATCGAAAGCTCGGAGCATTTGTTGTAGTACAGCCTGAATTTCGATGGGTCTTTCGACGTAAAGTGGACTGGCATGTCGAGCGAGTCCTTGTCGGTTCCGCCACCCGAGATCCAAATGTTCACATTGCCGGCCGCGTTGTCGATGAGCCATGCGGGTCCGCTGCTCGTGTTCGACATGTCGAGATCGGTCAGATAATAGTCTCCCGGAGGAATGATTGCAACCTTGTGGCCGCCGATTCCCTCTTCGGGCGTCGCATAGCGGCTGCCACCGACGTTGTCGTTCGGATTGTCGTCCTTCGTCAGAAACTTGTAGATCTGCGCCGAATGATTGTGCGTCGCCTGGGTGAAGCCCGCCCAGATCGCGTTGGCGATCGTGAAGTTGGGATCGAGCGGGCGGTTCTTGCTGAACTGCAGGATCGTGTTGTTGTTGTTGTTGGTCGACAGCCACGTGAGCCCGCCGGCGAACCGGTCATTGGCGATTTCGTCGATCGTGGGCCATTCGACGGGCATCGGTGTCGTGAACACGTTCCTGCCCACGTTCGCGCCCGCTCCGATTCCGTTGAACCAAACCTCGCCATTAACAGCGAGCGTTCCCGTCCCGTTGATGGTCAGAACGCCGTTAGTGCCGTAGTTACCGATGACGACCGTCTGATTCCCGTTCAGGGTTCCCGTCTGCAAAGCGTATACTGCGTACTCGTCGAAGATGCTATGCTTCTCGCCTTTGATCTCGACGGTGCGCGAAATGCCGTTGACGGTGCCGGTCGACTGGATGGCCATCGGCGCCGGCGCATACCACGGACCTGCCACGGAGTCGTTTCTAACAGAAACAACGTAGCTTCCGGGGACTCCCTCCACCGTGCCCGTGTATGCGCCGTTCTGGCCTTCCGCATGTTGTGCTTGGTGGGCCCTGTTCGGATCGCGAGGATCGTCGCTCACCCATCTCAGTTCAAAATTGATGCCTGCATCTGCCAGTTGGATGGCTGCGGCGTTGTCGGCTTCCACGTTGGCGCGCGAGTAATGTGCTACGGCTAACCGCGCCACGCCCGCAAGGAATAACGAAAGAATCGCCGCGAAAACGAGGACCGTGACCAGCACGCCTCCGCGCAAACGCCGATTCGAGTTCAATGTTGCCGTTCGCATCCTCTTCCCCCAAGAATCTCTTCCCAGTCTGTCGTAGTTTTGGCTTGTCTGCGGAAAAAAGTCGTCCCCGGCTCGTCCGCAGAGCGAGCCGGGTACTGTTGAGTCGTTGATCTACTGGCCGTTTACACCCGGCTCGAACGTGCCGTGGTTCGTTAGGTCGTCGCAGGCGATCCGATATGTGTCATCGGTAGCGCCGGCACCCTGTTCGACGTCGTATGCGTCAGCTCCCTCAGTTGGGCAAAGAACGTTGGCCCCGAGGTCAGGCTCGAGCATTTGTAGGTCGTCGTTCGCGTCGATGATGACGCCATAGTCGGACAGCCGATTCTTGACGCGGTAAGCCTGCACAGCCGTCGCGATGGTCTGCATGTTAGCTCGGCAAGTCTTCGTTTCCGAGTCCTTGATTGCGCTCAGGTAGAGTGGCAATGCGATCGCCATGAGGATCGCGAGGATCAGAACGGTGACGAGAAGTTCGATGAGCGTAAACGCCTTGCGTCTTCGCGTTGATGTCTTGACACGAATCACTTGTTAGGGTACCCCCTGGTTTTTCGGCATTAGCCGGATTTATTACTGAAATAGCTTCCCGCAAACGCCGGCTCCGATGCCGCCCCTCACAACAAAAGCCATCAGGGGTAATTATGATCTCCTGGAATTCTCACCGTGTCACCCATGAGGATGAATTCCGTTAGAGCCGTTTTCCTTGCTCAGGGGATTCTCATGGTTCAATTCCCACAGCTTTGCCGGGGACAGGGACGTCCCCTCGCGGCCCGCCCTAGGAGTGGCCTCCGTTTACGGAATGGAACCGACCACCGCCTCCCTGACGACGTCTCCCCCTTCTTATACGACAGCTCCTACACGCCGCCGGGGAGCCCGGTGGATTTGGCTATCCGGCCACGGCGGCAGCAGGCTCACGGGTGGTCCAGAGCTGATCGGTGTAGACATTGCCGCCGCTGAAGGTCAGCAGAGCCTTACCTTTGAACTTCGATCCGTGGTACGGGCTGTTTTTGCCTTTGCTGAAGGTCTTTTGCACGTCGAAGGTCCACTCCACGTTTGGGTCCATCACGGCCACTTGGGCTATCGGCGTCCGGCCAGGCTTGAGCGTGCCCCCGTCCAGGCGGAATATCTCCGCCGGCCGGGTGCTCATGCGTCGAATGGTCTCCAAGGGCGATAGCACTCCTCGGTGGGTCAGCGTCGTCAGCGTAATGCCGACGGCCGTTTCCAGCCCCACGATGCCGAACGGAGCACTGTCGAATGGGTTGTCCTTCTCGTTGCTGGCGTGCGGCGCATGGTCGGTGCTGATGCAGTCGATCGTGCCGTCGCCGAGCGCCTGGGTGATGATGTCCACGTCCACCCGCGTGCGAAGCGGCGGGCTCATTTTGTAATTGGCATCGAATGGGATCATGTCCTCGTCGATCAGCGAAAAGTGATGCGGACAAACCTCGGCGGTAACGGGCGCGCCGAGGCGCTTCGCCTGCTGGATAATTTCGACCGAGCCCCACGTGCTCACGTGGAGGATGTGCACCGGGCAGCCCGTTTCCAGGCTGAGCATGCAGTTCCTCGCCACGTGAATCTCTTCGGCTGTCCGGGGCATGCCCTTAAGGCCGAGCATCGCGCTGACTGAGCCTTCGCTCATGCTCGCGCCCTGGGTCAGGCTGGTGTCCTCGCAAGGCAAAGCGACCGGCAGGTCGAGCTGCCGGCAAATCTCCATGCAGTGAAGGAGAACCTGCGAATTCTGGATCGGGAACGCGTCGTCGCTGGCCGCGACAATCCCCGCCATCTTCAACGAAGCCAGGTCTGCCGGAGTTTCACCGTCCATGCCCTTCGTCAGCGCCCCAATCGGAGCGACGAAGATTCCCCCGGCCTCGGGCGACGCGCTCCGGTCGAGGATAAAGTCGATCAGGGCAGGGTTGTCGAGCGTAGGCTTCGTGTTCGGCATGCAGCAAATCGTCGTGAAGCCCCCCGCGGCCGCCGCCTGGGTTCCCGAGATGATGGTCTCTTTGTGCGCAAACCCCGGCTCGCGCAGGTGGACGTGCAGGTCGACTAGGCCGGGCGTAATCCACATGCCCGCACAGTCGTACCGCTCGTCGGCGTCCCTCTCGTCTACTTTTTCGCCGACCTCCTGAATCTGGTCGTCCACGATAGTCACCGACCCGATCATGTCGAGGTTTTGGGATGGATCCAGGATTCTGCCGTTCTTGAGGACTATTTTCATGCCTTGGCGCTCGCTTTCTTCCGTGCGGGAACCTTCGCGGCGCCGTTGAAGGCGGTCTCGAGGACGGCCATCCTAACGAAAACGCCATTGGCGACTTGTTCGTTGATCACCGAATGCTTCCCGTCGGCAACGGCGTCGTCGAGTTCCAGTCCCCGGTTAACCGGCCCCGGGTGCATAAGCAAACAATCCGGCTTCGCGAACCTGAGCGCGAGGTTGTTGATCTGGTACATCGACGCGTACTCGCCGATGCTCGAAACCAGTCCGCCGCTCATCCGCTCGCTCTGTAGCCGCAGGGCCATCACGACGTCAGCGTTTTCGATTCCCGAATACAGGTCGTAATGAATCGAGGCCGGCAGGTGGCCTGGATACCGCGGTATCAACGTGCGCGGCCCCACGAGGCGAACTTCCGCGCCGAGCTTGGAAAGGAGCCAGAGGTTGCTCCTCGCGACGCGGCTATGCTGGATATCCCCGACAATCGCTACCTGCAGGCCATCCGGCTTGCCCTTATGCTCGATGATGGTCAGCGCGTCGGCAAGGGCCTGTGTCGGGTGCTCGTGCATTCCGTCTCCGGCATTGATCACCGGGCCACCGAAGAATCGCGACGCCACGTACGGCGCCCCGCTCGATTCGTGCCGCATGACGAGGCCATCGACCCCTTCGTGCTTGAGAGTGAGCACCGTGTCCTTGAGCGATTCGCCTTTGCTCATGCTAGAGCCCATCACTCCGAACGACGTGTGCGAAAATCCGAGCCTACCAGCCGCCATTTCGAAGCTAACGCGGGTACGTGTGCTGTTCTCGAAGAAGAGCATCCCAATGACCTTGCCGGGAAACTGCGGCAGCGGCTTGCCGGCCAGGCAGACCTTCTTCAGCCTTGCGGAGCTTACGAGTAGCCGCTGGATGTCGGCAGCTACCATCTCTCTGATGCTCAGGAGATGCAAGCGGCTCCTCTCTTCGTAAGCCGAACCTCGTCCTCACCATTGGCGCCCGCCAGCAGCACCTCGATGTACTCGTCGTCGGCGACCTCCAGCTTCTTGCCGACGTAGTCGGCCTCGATCGGCAGTTCTCTTCCGCCCCGGTCGATCAAAACGGCTAATTGAATCAGCTCGGACCTGCCGTGCCGCATCAACGCGTCCAGCGCGGCTCGAACCGTCCTACCTGTTTGAAGGACCTCGTCGACCAAAATGACCCTCTTCCCCGTGACCGCGAACGGTATTTCGCTCTCGTCGGCCGTGTCCTCGCCTTCGGATCGATCGTCGCGAAAGGCCCGGATATCCAGGCTGCCGCACGGGATCGTTGTCCCTTCGATCTGGGTCATCACGAAGGCGAGGCGTTTGGCTACCGGGAATCCGCTCTTGAGGACCCCGACGACCACGAGGTTGTCCGGCCCCTTGTTGTTCTCGAGCACCTCGTGAGCCATGCGCCCAAGGGTTCGCTTTACGTCACCGGCTTCGAGCCCGAGGGTCCCCATGGTACGCTCATTATGGCAAGCCAGCGTCTTGAATATGCAAGAAGCGAAAACCAACCGACGGCCCCTACTCCTTTTCCTCTCCATCGTGGTTCTTTATCTTGTCCTGTGGGTGGTCAATGCCCGGCTTGCCGTGCCCATCGAGTGGCTACGAACGGGGTCGATTATCGCCTCGATCGTGTTCATCGGGCTCCCGATCATTGGCATTTACTGCGGAAGCAAGCTCGACTGGACATCACTAAAGGCGCTTCTATCGATGGCAAGTTGTCTGGCGATCTTAGCCCTGCTGGGTCTCGGCCAGACGAGCGAACCGGTTTTGGTCGGCGTTCTCCAGATTGCGCGCTTGGGCTGGCCGTTCGCGCTCGGAATTCTGGTGACCGTGCTAATTAAGGACAAGAACCTCTTGCTGCCGATTGCCGTCGTCATCGCGACGGTAGACATCCTTGCGGTTTTCGCCCCGGCCGGCACCGTGAAGCAGGGCTTGGAGAGCGAAACAGTCCGGCCGATCTTCGACGCTCTCGCGTTCCAGGTTCCCAAATTTGGAACGATCGCACCCCAGGCGCAACTGGGACCCGCAGACCCGCTGTTCCTCGGCACGTACTTCCATGCAGTGCACAAGTTCAAAATGCGGGAGCGGGCGACTCTCATCTGGGTACTCCCGGCCTTGACTCTCTACCTGTTGGTCGTTCTGGCTTTCGGCCACCAAGCTTTGTTCGGTATTTCGCTCGGAGCGCTGCCCGCGCTCGTACCGATGGGAATCGCGGTCTTGGCAGCCAATTTCAAGGAATTCGACCCGAGCAAGGAAGAAAGGCTGATGATCGTCGCGGTGTCGCTCCTGTGTTTGGCGACCTTGGCTGCCGCGGCAATCATTTGGTGACCTGCGATCTGCGTAACTCCGCCAGGCCGGCTTCCGTCGCGCGTACGAGCTTGCCCTCAGACTCGAAGAAGATTCCATCTTCTAGCCCACGGCTAGTGGGCGCCGGGCAGCACGCAAATCGGTATCGCCTCGCCAATGCCGTCGCCGTTGCCACCGCATTTTGCCCGCTGACGATGAGGGCCCTGTCATATATCCTCGCGATCGCGCGGACACAGCCGGCGGGCGGCAGGTCCATCCGTCCGAGCGTGCCGCCCACAGCCGACATCGCATCGACCGCCAACTTACGGAAACCGGAATCTCCGGTTATGGTGGAAAGGTCCATGTGGTTCCTAGCTGCCAGCGCGCAAATGCTCTCGGTATAGTCGTCGGTAATCTGGACAACCGGCAGCGAGAACTTCGCAAAGTAAAGCTGCGAGTCGAGAAACGAAACGTACGCCCCGCTCGGATGTGCGAACAACTCCGTAAACCGGCCCATGATTCGGACCGCGTCCTGCAAGGCCGCGGCATCCCCGGTCGCAAGGTAGTTTTCGATGGCTGCCCGCGCCACCCAGACGTAATCCCCCGCGTAACCGGTGGTTCGCCCGAGTTCCTTATCGGCGTGCAAGACGTCGCCGAAGGACTGCGTATACTCCGAAATGAGGGCAGCGTACGCGACTTTCCCAACGGCCAAGGCTTGAGCGTCATCGGCTTGCCTCGCATACTCGAAAAGGCCCGCAATCACCTGCCCATTGACGTCGGCATATACCGACTCATCGTTCTCCGGGGGGTTCCTGTCCCTTCTCCTTCGTATAAGTTTTTGCGCGTCGGCCGCACGCAGCGACCTGTCCGGCGATACCGCTTCGATCCAGTTGGCCGCACGCCGGAGGGCGAGGAAACCGCGCGCGCCTCCATCCCGAATGAGTCTAAATCCGTTTAGCTCGGCAATGTCGTCCGCGGTCCATTCGTAATACTCACCCGTACCTTCCTCATCCATTTCCGTTTGCACTCCTGTAAAAAAGAGGCCCGTCCCGGGATCTTGCATCGACATCACCCACGCGGCGGTCTGCTTGGCTGTGGCAGCAAAAAGCTCCGCGCCGACCAACCGGCTCGCCCGAGCGTAAAGCCCGGCGAGAAGCGCATTGGGACCGGTTGATTTGGACGGTGTCGGCAACAGCCAGTTCGGCTGCGCCGTTTGGAAGAAGAATCCGCCTTCGACGTGATCGTAGCAAGGAGACTCCCTCATTTCGAGGAGCCAAAGGCTGCTCAGAGTCGTCAGTTCCATCTTTCCCGATTCCAGCAACATCGCGGGCTGTGTCGCGCTCACCGGTAGCAGCGATCGGGCCGGGTGGCCGTTCGAAAAGGTCTGCTGCCAACGGCCGCTTAGGAGGGGCGCCGCATCGGGATGGAGCTTTGCGCCCTGCACGGCCGAACCCTTAGTCCTCGTGCTCTCGGCTTGGTCGGCACGCGCTTCGAGTTTTAAAGCGTCCTGATATCGATCCCGCGCGACAGCCTCGAGCCGTTCCTGAAGCGCCCCGACCCTTATCGGGCCGAATTCGAGGATGCGCCCATCCGGGTCGAGAACAACGATAAGGGCACCGCCTGCCTCATAAAGACCTGGCGTGTTGATGCTGACGGCATCTACGAGCCAGGGGGTCTCGAACGCATCGCATTTGACTGACACAAAGTGGTTGTTCATCAGCCGGACAAAGTCTTCGCCTTCCAGAAAGGTGTTCTGAAGGATTCGTGAGGCGCCGGATAGCGTGGTGCCGATATCGAGGAGGATCAGCTTGCGGCTCTGTCTGGCAATCTCGAATGCCTCCTCCGAAAAGGGATACCAATCGACCTTCTGACGTAGGCCATCGCGGACATAGGTCCCATATTCGAATCTCAACCGGTTAGGCTGCCGTTCGGGAAGATAAAGTGACGCGAGTTTGAGGCCGAATGCCGCGGCAAAAAGGCCGACGAGCGCATACGTGACAACCGCGTACCGAGGTGAGCGTAGCTGCATCGAGCAGCCACGATTATGCCCGAAGCCGGGGTGTGCTAAACTTCGCCTCTAATGGCGATTACGCGGGATGAACTTGCCCACTTAGCGAACTTGGCACGCCTTCAGCTCTCTGAAGGGGAGTTCGAAGCCATGCAATCCGACCTCAACCGCGTTCTCGAGCACTTCGAGCGCCTGCAGGCTCTAAACCTTTCGGGGCTCAAGTTGACCCCGCATTCGGTCGACCTACACAGCATTTGGCGCGAGGATGTTCACGTTCGCGGACTAGATCGTTATGACGTCCTCGCGGGTGCGCCCGAAGTTCAATCCGGCTTGTTCTTAGTTCCAACCATCATCGAGTAAATGGAACTCTGGGAACTGTCAGCCGCAGAAATGCGGCGCAGACTCGACTCGCGGGAAATCTCCGCCGCGGCCTTAACCCGTGCACACCTCGCCCGCATTCGCGACGTCGATCCCGAGGTGAACGCGTTCATAACCGTCTCGGAGGACCGTGCTCTGAGGGACGCGGACACTGCTCAGAAACGCATCGACGAGGGTTCTGTGTCTGCGCTCACCGGAATTCCTGTTGCCTTGAAGGACAACATGGCCACCCTCGGAATTAAGACGACTTGCGCTTCAAAGATGCTGGAGAACTATGTTCCTCCCTACTCCGGCACCCTCGAGCGGAAGCTTTCCGGCACCGGAGCCGTTCTGCTCGGCAAGACGAACATGGACGAATTCGCCATGGGCACGAGCACGGAGTTCAGCGCTTTCTTTCCCACGCGCAACCCGTACGATTTGGAACGAGTTCCCGGGGGAAGCAGCGGGGGCAGCGCTGCTGCCGTCGCTGCGAGGATGACGCCGATCGCTTTCGGCTCCGACACGGGGGGCAGCGTGCGCCAGCCGGCGTCCCTATGCGGCGTCGTCGGGTTCAAGCCAACCTATGGCCGCGTTAGCCGGTATGGCTTGGTTGCTTTCAGCTCATCCCTCGACCAGATCGGCCCATTTGCGCGAACTGTACTGGACGCAATGGACGCATTCGAGGCTTCGATGGGCCCCGATGGATTGGACTCAACCTGTATGGAGGCGCCATACGACGCAGCTGCAGCGCGAGGGCCGAGCATGAAGGGCCGCCGGCTCGGTGTTCCCAAAGAGCTCTTGTCGGTTGAGATAGATGCGGCCGTCCGCGAACGCGTTTCCCATGCTCTCGACAAGTTCACCGCGGAAGGCGCCGAGGTCGACGAATTCTCCGCATCGATGATCGAACACGGCGTTTCGACCTACTACATCATCGCTCCGGCAGAAGCGAGCAGCAACCTCGCCCGCTTCGACGGCGTTCGCTACGGGCTGCGAGTCCCAGACGGTTCACACATCGACATGATGAGGGCGACGCGTGCCCAAGGCTTTGGCCGTGAGGTGAAGGAGCGCATCATCATCGGGACGCATGTGCTGTCGTCCGGCTATTACGAGGCTTACTATGCAAAGGCGCACCAAGTCCGGACGCTGATGAAACGCCAGTTCCAGGAGGCATTCCAGAAGTTCGACGCGGTCGTTTGCCCGACTAGCCCGACCACCGCCTTCAAGATCGGCGCGCTGACGGGCGACCCGATGATGTTGAAGCTGCTGGACTACTGCACGATTCCTGCCAACATCGGCGGCTTTCCCGCAATCAGCCTGAACTGCGGTTACTTCAAAGGGTTGCCGATCGGCATCCAGTTCGTTTGTGATAGCTTCGAGGAAGAGAAACTCTTCAGCATTTCGCTCGCCGCCGAGGCGCTCCTGGCATCGCCAGGAGCGCCTCTGGCCGTTTGAGCGAGCAAGCTTACTCATTTGCAAGAACTGTTCGTAACCGACCCCCACGAGGCCGGGAGCCTAGAATACTTCCGGTCCCCGACCATCGCGGGTGGCTACCAGCACGCTCCTATTTGCGACGAGCTCGACCGATTAATAACGCTGCACCGACTCCGAGCACCAGGAATGTCGCGGGTTCCGGAACGGGATTCGAGGCCATCCCCAGCCAGAAATCTTCGCCGGTGTCGGACACAAACGTCGTTTCACCGGTCGCGTCGTTGACCAGGTGGATGGAGCCGTCGCCGTCCATGGCATAGAGCAAGCCGTCCGAGGCATAGTCCATCGCCGCAAATATGTTGCCGCCCATGGCGCCGATATGAGTTGCAGTGCCGCCCGGAAATGCGACACTGTACAGGCTGTTGGGCCCCGGCAAGTCGCACCTCGCCATCATCGTCGCGGAGTCCTTCATCGCGAACGTCCGCACGGCGCCGGTCTCGGTATCGAAGGTCGAAACGAGCGTAGGCGTTCCATTCGTCACGTCGATCGTATAGACGTTGGGTATCGAACCGAAGTCTGTCGCGAGGAGAGTACCTCCGTCGAAGTCCATGCCTTCGATGTTGCCGAGACCGGTGCTGCCCACTAGAGTCCCGGCCCCGGTCGTAGTATCCAATTGATAGATGTCGCCGATGGTGTCGGCCCCATACAGTTCACCGCCGGGCGATAGCGCGAGCGATTCGAGGAACGCTCCCTCGGGACCAATCAGCGTCTTCGCACCGGTGGTCAGGTTTACCGAGTAGAGCATGGAGGCTGTGTCTGTTGCGTACGCGAAGACGTCGGCCCGCGACGCGGATGCGAGTGCAGCAAGCGCGACCAGCGCTAGTGCTTGAGTTCCTTTTCTTATCATCCCTTTCTCCCTTGCAAGGTGCGGGGTCGACCCAGCAGCCCTGATGATTCGAGCCACACACCATGCGTGGCCAAGATGATTGTATCACGTGATTCCGAGCCAGTCACGAATTCTGGAATTTTCCTGACATAGTGGGCACAAGGACTGCCGACTAGCAACCGGCAAATTTGATGCGGCGACTTGACAACAGCCAGCGGTCGCTATATGGAACTGAAACAGTTGGTAAGCTTGATACCGGCGAACATCGCGGAGACGTGATGGAGCAGGTTCAAGTCACGCCCCGGTAGCTCAGCGGATAGAGCAACTGCCTTCTAAGCAGTAGGCCACAGGTTCGAGTCCTGTCCGGGGCGCCATGTTTTTGAACCTGAATTACCTAGACTTCGGCTGATCTGATGAACCGACAATTCATAGCTGTGGGTTACCGTGTGGGTTATGAGAGGCGGATCGGGCACTTTCGGGCGTGCTCTTCGGCGCTGCAGGTCGGTCATCCTTGCAATGCTAACTTTTACTAACGTCGGCGGGAGCGTATTCCGCCGCTTTCATTCTTTCTTTTCTTTCTTTTCTTTTTCCTAAAGGGAAGGACGGAACGTACGAGATGTACGAACCTGCCCGATTTTGATCCTGGATCGTCGACTGTTGACCTCGTACATCGCTACGTACTTCGTCTTAATTTACGGGGAAGTACGGTCGATGCCCGGAGCCGCGTTGTTAGCCTTGTCAAGGCCCCGCCAGGACCGTTTTCCTTTTTGTTAGGTGTAGTTCAGGTTTACGCTCTGCACGAAAACGGCCCGCCAGCCCCGCGATTGCGGGCCTACGCTCTCCAAAACACCGTCCATGAGCAGTTCGACTTCCGCAAGAACCTCCTGCCGCGTATCCCCGGTTATGGTCACGCGGATCTTGTAATGGACTACGTGCCCGGCCCGAAGGCGCACGTCGTACGCGTCGTGCGGGGAGGTCTTTCAGCCGTGGAGCGTCGCGGAGTTTCATTCCTCGATAAGCTCCCACGAAAGGTAAGAAGACGACTCCATGACAAGCCGCTTCATTATCTGTAATGGCGTATCAGTTGGCCAAAACGAGAGGTACTTCTCTACTATCCTGCGCGCAGTTGCCGCCTTGTCTCCGTCATAGTGCCAGCCGTCGTCGTCATGCCAAACGCGGGCAAATTGCACCGTTCCGCTCGTTGCGTCCCACATGCGTAAAGACTTCACTTCATCAAGTCCTCGAAGGTTATTGGCCCCCCGGCGCAGGGCCGGTGTACGCTTTCCCCGGTAAGCCGACGCCCTCCCGAATGCCCAGCATTCCATGATTCGCCGCCTTCCACAAGTCCCAGCGCGATTGTACTACCGGCTTGCCAACCAGGGAGAGCAACGGCATAAACGTACATCGGCATTGCCAATGGAGCGGCGGGATGATGCCGAACAGCGGATACGGAGCCGCCGTGAGTGCGTCGATGGGGAGCACGAGCCCGTCGAGCGGATAGCAAATCTCGCAAACCCGTGTATCCATAATCGCCGTATACTCCAGCCCGACGATGGCCTTGTTCTTTGCGAACTCGGTTATCCTGCCCCGGTTGAACATATAGGCCGCTACCGAACGCGCCATTCGCTCAGCCCTGAGCCGTGACCACGTAGGAAACTCCTGCATAAGAGCCTTCATCTGCCCCCGCGCCCCTTCATGCAAATGGTCGGCTACTATCTCGGCGGCCTTGTCCGGTATGGCGTCGAGCCAGTCTGCGGCCATGCGCGCGAACGGCCCCGTGCCCGCGCTCGCGATCACCGCGAACGACTGCGCCCCGCCCGCCTCAATCCACGCCCGCTCCCGCCCGTACTGCTCGGTAGCGTTGCTCAGGATGCGGAAGGCGGTCGTTACGGCGATAAGGACAACAGGAGGAACGTCGAAGCGGCCAGTCTCAATGTCTTCCTCCGTCCATCCGCTGAGCATTCGGAGAATGGCGCGGTGAATGGCTCGCCCGAATCGGGCCTCGGCCTCATCGAGGAACCGCTCTACGGCTGGAACATCGAGGGCTATCGTGCGAGGGTCGTCGAAGGCAATAGCCATAACGTCTCATGGCGTGAAACTGTGGCCGCATTCGGGGCACGTTACCGGCGTCTTCTCGTCCAGTCGCCCTTGCTCATCGATAGATGCGGGCGTGAAGTCCGCGATCAGTTTTGATAGCTCGTCGTCCCTGAACAGATCATCCATCGGTACATCTTCGGCCATGAGCCGAGCAAGTACCCCCTCGTCCCATTCGAGGTTTACCTGCCCAACGCGGTTCTGGAGGAGTGCGAGGCGCTTCGCCTTTACGTCCTTCTCAAGGTCGAGGTCGGTTCGCTGATGGATGATCGGGCGCGTACCGTCGCTTTGCACAACGATGGCGTCCATCATGCCCACGGCGGCAAGCGTCTCGACACGGCCATTGCCCGAAATGACCGCGCCGTTCTTATCGACCGTTACCGAATCGCCGTACCCGCATTCGGTAATCGACTTCTCCATCATGCCCATACCGCGCTCGGTATGCCGGTTTGCGTTCGCCATATCTGGCGTGAGGTCGCTTACCGACTTGATCGCCTTAGGCACCGCCGGTGTATCCCTTCGACTGCGCCCATTCTTTGAGCCACGGGAGCTTGTCCACGTTCCAGCGGAACACGGGGAGCTCCATGAACTGCTCCGGTGAGGAATTGCCCGCGAGGAACTTGTCGAGGTCGGCACCGTTGTCGATGCCTAAGTCCCAGGTTCGCTTAGGCCAATCATCTTCTTCTAACTGTCTGTCGTAGTCTGCTTTGTTCATTTCGTCTCCTTGATGCTCAATCCAACCGGCCTAAACTCGCGGGGTTCACGTCCTTCGTAACCAGACCGTCGAGCCTTGCCGTCTTCCCCGAACAAGAAGGTGAACTCGTCGTCGGTGTAGTACTCGTCCCCGTCGAACAGTCGCATATCCTCGATACCGAAAGCCGCCCATTCTTCTGACACGTTTCTTTCCGCCATGAACGCCTTCATCAGGAATTGCTTATGAAGGCAATACGGCGGCTGAGGCATAGACTTCAAGGCTTCCGCTCTGGCCTTGCTTTCCAATCGGAGCCTTTCAGTTCCTGTCATTTCTGCGCCTCCATCATCGAAGCGGCTTCTGCCCGTCTTCCCCGAATAAGAAGGTGAACTCCTCGTCGGTGTAGTATTCATCCCCATCGAAAAGACGCGCGTCCTCGATACCGAAAGCGGCCCATTCTTCTGACACGTTTCCTTCCGCCATGAACGCCTTCATCAGGAATTGCTTATGAAGGCAATACGGCGGCTGAGGCATAGACTTCAAGGCTTCCGCTCTGGCCTTGCTTTCCAATCGGAGCCTTT
>JBPCLO010000009.1:0-48635 GCA_051003155.1 Fimbriimonadales bacterium
CCGGACGAACTACCCCGCAGCTTCTGGATGAAAAACACGCTGATTCCACTCGACATCGCATATCTCAAGTCGGACGGCACGGTGCTCAACATTTTATTGATGGCGCCGCTAGACATGTCTGCTTATCTTTCGGACGGCCCAGCGCGTTACGCGGTCGAGGGGAAGCCGCCATGGTTCGAAAAAAACGGCGTCACAGCCGGAGATTGGTTCGACCGAGGCGGTCTGAAAAACGAGACCGCAAGGGACTCTACTGGCGGCGCCGGCCCGACCGATTCGTCGATGGTGCTCGATTTCGTTTCCGGATCGTAGCGGACTTCGATGCACCTGTCGGCCTTCTGATTGATCGAGTCGATGTGGCTGATGATTAAGATTTGGACGAACATGCTCTTCATCGCTTCGAGCTTATCGAGCAGGCTCTCACGCCGGTCTTCATCGAGCGAACCGAAGGCCTCGTCGAGGATTAGCAGCGACATCGGCTGCCCGCTTCGATCCTGGATCATCTGCGCGAGTCCAAGCCTAAGGGAGAGCGCCACGAGGTCTGATTCCCCGCCGCTCATAACCTTCTTGTCGATGCCGTCATCGACGATCGTGGCCTCGAACGACGTGTTCAGTCTGAGGCTTAGATACCTGCCATCGGTAAGGGCAGACAGCGTGTCGCCGGCGTAGGTAGTGAGAGTCGGGATCGTGCTGCTGTTCAAAACCGCGCGCAGGTCTGCCATGCCGTTTGCGACCTCGCTCTGAAGTTTTCGATCACGCTCAAGCGCTTCGGCGGCCCTCTGATTCTCCTTGTATTGATCCAGATGCGCCCTTGCCGCTTCCGAAGCTTTCTGGCAAGATTCCACCTTTTGCCTCGCCCCTGCCAGTTGTATTTCCAAGGCTCGGTGAGCCTTTTCGCTTTCCGCGTAGTCTGCGAGCGCCTTTGACGCTTCCTCTTGGGTAAGGCCCAATTCAGCCATGCGCGTCCGGTCTTCTTCCTGCCGCTTCTTCTCCTCGGCGAACCTGCCGGACGCCTCCGCGACCTCCTTCTCTGCTAGCACCAACCGCGCGTCGACGTCGCCCAGTTCGAGGAACCGCTTCCAACTCGGCCTGTGATCCGCCAGCGCGGCTTCGACCTGGGCCAAACGGGCCTCGTCGAACTTCTGGGGTAAGGCTTTCGCTTGCTCCTCTAGTTTTGCGATCTGATCCTTCAGGGCGGACGTCGAACGCTGCTTCTCCTCTCGTCGCTCGACGGCGACGCGTCCGGACTGGAGCGCGGCATCGGCTTCCTCTTGGGTTCGCTTTGCCTCAGCGGCCGTGGCTTTCAATTGCGTAACGGCGTGGGGTTCGTTTACAAGGTCGGAACTAACTGCGCCAGCCGCCTTGGACGATAGTTCTGCCTTTGCAATGACGTCGATTAGGAGGGCAGTCTTGGGCAGATGGCCATCTGGCAGCGGCTGCCCACAGGTGGCGCACTTCCCGTCTTTTTCTGCCTTTTCAGATTCCGCCAGCTCGGTTCGGAGATTGCGTAGCCGGTCGTTCTCCACGGCGAGCCTGCTCTTTGCCTGCTCGCACTCGGTACGCCACCTCTCCGATTCAGCTGCGAGCTTCGCTTCGGCATCGCGAACCGCCGTTGCGCAGTTCGTGGCAACATCCGTGAGCTTGTGAATGTCGACGTCAGGCAATGCCTTCAAGTCCTTGGCGGCCGCGTCGAGCTGATCCTTGGTGCTGGCGATGATCGCTTCATTTTGTGCCCGCTCCTGCGATTTGGCACGCTCCTCCAGCAGAATTTTGCGCACATCTTCTTGCCGGTTGTATTCGTCAGCGGCCTTTGTCAAAGACTGCTTCTCGATCGCTTTGGTCTCGAGTTCTCTCAGCCTACCGTTGGAGGCCTCGACCATTGCTTGGAGGGTAGTTCCGACCAGCTTGCGGCCCGCCATCTGCTGCACGAGTCGCGAATATTCCTCTGCATTCTTCCGCCTCGGCTCGAGTCGCTTGAGCTCCTGCTCCTTCGCATCGAAAACCTTCAGGCCATGGTCGAGAAGCGCTTTGGCTGCGTCGAATTCCTCTTTGACCGCCTTGCATCGGGCTCCGAGTTCTTCGCCATTGCCAAGTACGGCAAGCATGCCCTCGAGTTGCTTGCCGGCGGCGCTTGCAGACGCCTTCGCTAGATCTCCGGCGCGCCGCAAGTCGTCGAACCCGAGCATCTTGGCAACCTGTTGCTGCTTTTGGTTGGGATTCTGAAACTTCAGAAACTCGAGCTCCTTCTGTTCGGCGCAAAAGCTGTTCTTGAACTGCTGGTAGTTCAAGCGAAGGAGCTTGTAAACCTCATTGCTGACGGGCTGCAAACCGGCCGCCATCGTTTTGACGTCTCGACCGTCCAACTCGCTCAAGGTGGCGCTCTTGAAGGTGCGTTCGACGGCATAGTCGCGGTTGCCGATCGAGAACTCGAGCTTTACGGATACCGGTTCGCCATCGTCCGCCCATAGGTGCTGCAGGGAGTCTTTCACGTTCCGACATTCGCCGTAAAGCGCCCATGCGATCGCTTCCAGAATTGTGGTCTTACCGCTTCCGTTTCGGCCCACGATGGCGGTTATTCCATCGGAGAACACGATCTCCGCGGATCGATACTGCCGGAAGTTCGTGAGATTAATCTTCCTCAGGAGCACTAGCGACCTCCTGAAGCCTGGCGGCGCCGGCTTCCACATATTGGGTGCGTCCCACCGTTTTCGGCAGGTCTCGTTTCTCTGCAAAATCGCGCCAATCTTCTTCGAGGGACCGCCCTTGGCCAACTTGCGACAGATCCGAATCGGACGACCTCGCGTATTGGATGTCGTGGAAGTACACCAGGGCCCTGCTCTGAATTTCGCGGACGATCTGGTGCGGTATCTCGGCGCGGGCGGCGGGATCGACGTTGATGCTCTTCTGGCGTACGATTGGCTGCGCCTCTTCGTCCCATACGGCTTGGGCAGCAAG
Source organism: Fimbriimonadales bacterium (assembly GCA_051003155.1). Lineage (GTDB taxonomy): Bacteria > Armatimonadota > Fimbriimonadia > Fimbriimonadales > ATM1 > JACDEQ01. Next base: position 2,953 of record JBPCLO010000009.1, read on the forward strand.
CCGTTCTCCAATTTCGAGACCGCTTAGTCCGGAAGCGTCGACCGGGGCAAGGTCGAGAACCTGGCGAATGGGCTCGACGAAGTGCTGGATGGCGCAGCCCGTCCAGGAGTCGAACATGACCCATCGCTTTTCGTTGCCCTTGCCGGTTTCTTCCCAGATGTTGGTGCACGTGTAGTCGGTGGAACCGCAATACACGGCATTCTTTCCGATTTCCTTGTATGTGTGATAGTCACCCAGGGCGATGTAGTCCCAGCGGTCGGGCTTGAGTTCTGCCACGTTGAAGTCGGCGGTAAGCTTCAGCGAGCCCTCGAGGCCGTGCATCGCTAAAATCGAAACCTTGGCATCGGACGTAGTCGCCCTGTCCTTTTCGTGGAGGGCGGGATGCGGAACGCAAACGAATTCGGTGTCCTCGTGAACAAATCGTTTTACCGTTTCATCGGCAATGTAAAGTCCCGGAATGTTGCCGAACAACTTCAGAATGCATCCCGCGTCCGCGGTCTTGGGAGACTCGTGATTGCCTGCGACGATCACAAACGGCTTACCTTGTCGGTCGGCCTGCATCTTCGTCAGGGCGTGAAACGCCCGGATAATGACGTGATTGCTCGGACGGACCTTGTCGAAGAAGTCCCCTGTATGCAGCACGACATCCGGGTCTTGCGACTGGATATCGGCGAGAAACCTCTCGAAGGTGCGAAAAACGTCCACCTCTCGCTGATTCAGTCCGCTGTCGTTTACACGGCTATAGGCCCTGTACCCCAGGTGGGTGTCGCTAAAATGAGCAATTCTCACGGCTTGATCGAGGATCCGCAATCCCCTACAGGATTATACAGTTTAGGTAGACAAAACGGTGCGGGTTTTTGCGCGCCATAATCGCCGACGTGAGGCGCGGCGCGTTTGGATCGGTTTCCTGGCTTGCTCTCGCCTTGCTACTGGTCGCAGCTGTTTTAGCGCATTTGCTGGCCAGCGGGGTGTTTACCATTCCGGAAGTTTGGAAGGGGCTCATGAGCGGACCCGGAGATTCTCCCGAGCAAATGGTACTGTGGAGCATCAGGCTTCCCAGGGTTTGTGCAGCGGCGCTTGTCGGGGCGATCTTGTCAGTGGTGGGTGCGGCGTTCCAATCACTTTTTCGCAATCCGCTCGCCGACCCTTACATCATCGGCGTCAGCAGCGGCGCGGCTGTGGGCGGTGCGATTGCGAGCATCCTCGGTCTTTCAACACTCTTGGGCGGAACGGGGGCGTTCGCGCTCGCTTTCCTTACGGCACTGGGAGGATTGGTGCTCGTCATCATTGCCAGCCGTGGGCGCGGCGGGCTCGCGTTGAGTTCGCTGTTAATCGCCGGAGCGGCGGTGGGATCATTCCTGTGGGCATTGGTTACGTTTTTCCTCGCCTACGCGGGGCAGGATGCCTCGAGGATCCTCTACTGGCTCCTGGGAAGCTTTGTCTCGATGGACTGGCAGCGCGTTACGATGCTCGCGATCGTCGGGGCTCTCGGTTATCTCGTGCTCTATCGTAACGCGCGTCCGCTGACCCTGATGGCCGTGGGCGAAGAATCGTCGGCGAGGCTCGGTGTCGAGACGGAGCGGATCAAGTGGTCGACCCTGCTGGTCTGCACGGCGATGGCTGCCGGTGCAGTGGCGGCAGTCGGGATCGTCGGCTTTGTCGGCCTGTTCGTTCCGCATATCGGCAGACGCCTTTTCGGAGCGCAGTTGGAGGTTTTATTGCCGGCGTCGGCCGTCTTAGGCGCGGCGAGTGTAGTGCTAGCGGATTTACTCGCCCAGCGCATCATCCCCGGCCAAGAAATCAATATAGGAGTCCTCACCGCGCTCATCGGCGCACCCTTCTTGATGCTTTTACTCAGGAATCGGTAGCGAGAAGTATACTGACGCCCATGCCGGCATCCACTTCGGCGATCACCCAAATTTCTCTAGCCGGAATTGCGCCTATTCGCTCCGGGAAAGTCCGCGAAATATTCGACCTTGGCCGGACATTGCTGATGGTCGCGACCGACCGCGTGAGCGCGTTCGATGTCGTCATGCCGAATGGAATTCCTGAAAAGGGAAAAATTCTCAACCAATTAAGCGCCTTTTGGTTCAACAAATTGCGGGATCTTATTCCCAATCATCTCATAACAATAAATGATGATAAAATCGCGGATGCGCTGGGTGATTGCTATGACGAAATCCAGCTCGGCGGCCGGTGCATGATCGTCGAAAAATGCGAACCGGTATTAATCGAAAGCGTGGCTCGAGCCTACATCGCCGGATCCCTATATAAGGAATATGTCACCGCCGGGGGGATGGAGAAAAGTGTAGCTCTTCACGGTATAGCACTTCCGCCGGGTCTGCTCCTGTGCGGCAAGCTTCCGCAGACGATTTTCACCCCGGCAACAAAGGCGCAAACTGGTCACGACGAGAATATAGGTTTCACCGAAGCAGCGCGGATTGCTGGGGCGGACGTCGCCACGGAATGTCGGCTCGCTACGATGCGGCTTTTTCAAAGTGCTCAAGCGATTTGCGAATCCGCTGGAATTATTCTCGCCGATACGAAACTCGAGTTCGGCACGTCCGAAGCCGGCCTAAAACTCATCGACGAGGCGCTGACACCCGACAGCTCGCGCTTTTGGCGGAAAGAAACGTACGCACCCGGGAAAAATCAGGACAGCCTCGACAAACAATTTATTCGCGATTATTTGGAGACGTTAACTTGGGACAAGAAGGCGCCCGGTCCCGAGCTTCCCAAGCAGGTAGTCGAAGAGACCCGAAAGCGCTATATAGATATCTTTAAGAGGATTACGGGGGCGGACCCGAGGCTCTAGGCGAACCGCTGGCGTAGCGAGTTTCGTCTTTAGAACACAGGATGGCTTTTACACCCGAAGAACTCGTGGGCGGCCTTGGCATTTCAATTGTCATGGCCTTGGCGACGGCGGCCTGGGTCATAACGATTGTTTACTGGATGCTCGAGGGCGAGATCGACTCTATAAAGGGCGCAATTGTTATCGCAGTCGCCCTTAGCCTCTTACCTTTGGGAATATGGCCGCCGTTTCCTTGGCTCACCGCACTGGTGCTTCTTTGCATGATTGTGGGATTCCTTTTCGTGCCTTTCGCCCGCTCGGTGTACGGGACGCAAATGCACCGGATGATCGATACCGATGAGCTTGAAAAGGCCTACGCGGCATTTGGGAGAGACCCCGGAAACGTCGGAGCGCGCTTCGAGATCGCGAGGGTGCTTCAGAAGAATGGCCTTTTCGCCCAGGCCATAGCCATCGGCGACGGGGCGGAGAAAAACCTCTCCACTGCAATCGATCCGGCGACCAACGGTTCGACAAGGGATCGTTTCTACCGGGAAATCACGCTGCTGCGAAGATGGAAGGACGATACGCCGGATCGGCTCAGTAAAGCAATCGCATGCCCACGCTGCAAGAAGGCAAACAAGGCCGGCGCCATTGCCTGCACCGGGTGCGGGGCTCCGTTCTTGCTCGACCTCGCACGCGGGTCGCTTGGAACCGAGCGAATCACCGGTCGATTGGTCATCGCGTGGGTCGTGATCTGCCTTATGATCCTGGCGTTTTCGTTCGCGGCATCCACCATGAAGGGTGTGGCGATGACGGCGGCGATCTTGCTTGCACTCGCGAGCGGCGGATTGGCGCTGGCGGCCGTATTTCGCGGTCTCAAGGCCGTCTAAGAAGGATTGCCGGCGGGGAACGCAGAATTAGCTATCTGCGCATGATCGCCAAGGTGCGGACGGCCACGCTGCACGGAATCGACGCCCTCGAGGTAACGGTGGAAGCCGGTATCTCCGGGGGTTCGCCCTATTTTGCCATCGTGGGCTTGCCGGATGCTTCGGTCAAAGAGGCCGCTGAACGCGCCCGCACGGCCATAACGAGTTCCGGATTCGAGTTTCCGTATCGAAAGATCACGGTCAATCTGGCGCCGGCAGATATGCGAAAGGAGGGCCCGTCTTTGGATCTACCCATTGCTCTGGCGATCCTCGCGGCGAGCGGACAGCTTGCGCTCGATGCGTTCGAGGAAACGCTCGTCGCCGGGGAACTTGGCCTCGACGGCCTTATCCGTCCCATCAATGGCGCTGTCAGCATGGCCCTTTATTGCCAAGACACGGGCATCGAGCGGATTATTCTGCCCGAAGCGAATGCTCCCGAGGCGACCGTCGCCCAGGGCGTCTCGGTGTACCCGGTTCAGCATCTGCGCGAGGTGTGGGAACTTCTCTCCGATCCGGGGAGCCGAACCCCCCTGCCGACGGTGGACTTCGCCAGCCAGCCTCGACCGGAATATGGGGTGGATTTCTGCGACGTGAAGGGCCAGCGGCAGGCGAAACGCGCCCTCGAGATCGTAGCCGCCGGCGGGCACAACGCAATAATGATTGGCTCGCCTGGGAGCGGCAAGACTATGCTCGCCAGGCGCCTGCCCACGATCCTGCCTCCGCTCACACAACAAGAGGCCATCGAGGTCACACGGATCTACAGCAGCGCCGGCATGATGAACGGGCGCAAGGGCCTCATTTGGGAGCGGCCGTTTCGCGCGCCACATCATGGAGCGAGCCATGCCGCGATTGTGGGCGGCGGGAGAGTACCGCGTCCCGGCCAGGTAAGCCTCGCCCACCACGGCGTGCTTTTTCTCGACGATACGCCAGTAGAACTATCACACCGTTATGCACGAGCACATTAGGAGGTTCGAATCTTCGGTCAGTTCTCGGGCCAATACTCGCGTACTCCCCCAAAGCGATCTTGGTATAGGGGCGCAAAGAAAACGCGGTGTCCATCCGCTCTCGGGAACTTGAGAACGACGCGAGCCAAGCGCCGCAAACTCTTGTTGCCTGGCCTAATGGTCACTCCTTCAAAAACAATCGGGCTCTCAACACGCTCAACCATAAGCAATACCAACTGGCGCAGCTCTTCACGACTCAACTCATCGCGCGACGCTAGTTCAATTGCCCGCCCTTGGTCAGCAGCGACGAGATTCGGTTTCCGCAGTTGGCGCTGGCGCTCCCGCTCTTCCACGAGATCCGCATATAGACGCCGAAAGTCACACTCTTCAACCTTGCCGTCGAGGTGCAGGGAGACAAGTCGATCAATCTTGTCTTGCATTCCGATCTCATGGTCCTCTTTCCTTTGCGGCTTCGGAGCGCGCGGGCGCGGTTCGGGCGGCATTTCCAGAGCGCCGCGCAACACACGAAGAACTGCGTCCTCAATCGACGGCGCGGCAACGCTGTTCAGACCTTGTTGATGAACGTCTAATCGTGTTCGCGCGTGAGGACAGCCGTACAGAAATGGGCTGGAGCGATGGGCGATGTCATCCCGTTGCGAAGCGACTAAGCGCGCTCCACAGTACGGACAGAAAGCAATCGAACTCAAGAGGTGTATGGACCCAGCGCTGTAGCGTCCTTGTTTACGGCGCTTTGAGATCATCCAGTCCAGGCCGCCGACCGGCTTGCGGTCGTAGTCCTGGCTATAAAGTCGCTGGACGGAGAGCAGATGGGCTGCCTCGTTCGGCTCAAGCATAGGCGGGAATGCGGCCGGAATCTTGATCGGCTCATCCGTCTCTCTACCAAAAAAACCGTCTCCAAGCATGGTCTCTACCCAAGATGGCTGAAGATACTTGTGAGTCATGCCGTGCGTCCAGTAGCAGCCGGTCACGGTTCGATGTCCTTCCGTGTTGAGGGTCTGCGCGATCCGCACATAACCAAGTCCGGCTATGCGCAGGGCCACCATTCGCCTAAACGCCTCCACCTGCTCCGGAATCAGGGCGAAGCTACCGTCCTCTTGACGCTTGATCCAAGCCGGTGTTGCCCCGCCTTGGAGCTTGCCTTCTCGGGCTCGACGTTCACAAGCCGCCTTGAGAAAGTCGCTGGTATCCTCGCTTTGCATTTCGGCCGCGGCAAGCAACACATTGCGAACAAAACGTCCGTGACCGGAGGTGCTGTCGATACGCTCGACGACAAAGTGGAACGAGACGCCGAGTTTCTCGAATGCTCTGATCATATCTAGGGCTTCGCGAACGTTACGGGCTAGCCGGGAAATCTTGTAGAAGATCAGTACGTCCAACTCTCCCCGCTTTGCCGCACGGTAGTGCTCCTGCAAGCCGGAGCGCTCCCGCCATGGCTTGCGAAAGGCGCTAACGTCTAAGTCGGCATGCCTGCGCGATGCATCTTCGTCAAAAGCGAACCCAAGGTACTCCGCGTAGCGCTTCCCTTCTTCGAGCTGCATGGTGTCGCTAACTAACGAGTCCTGCCGCGCTTTACCGACGTGAGAGACGCGAATATACGCTCTGGCTCGTTGAGTCTCCGTTTGGGTGCCAACAATCTTCATTCGGAAGCCTTTGGACTATTCAGTCCTGCCATCTAGGTACCCGATCCCAGGCGGCATTTGTGAGCGTCCCAGGCAGGAACGCAGGAATTTCCGAATCAGCAGGCGACTACAGGCAAGCAGTTCCACAGATTGCTGGGGGGCAAAGGGATACGTTCGGCACTCGAACGAGAACTCTACGTCTGTGTTTCGAATATCCGCCTGAGAAGGTCCGCTAACCGAATCATCAGGGAGGAGGCTGCCGCGCTCTGGCTCTTTCATCCGATTTCGATGCTTCATCGGCCTATGGCTTCATGGGTTCCCGGCCCTGAACAGTCTTCGCAATTAGGGTGAGGAGGCGGAGCAGGCCGTTGGGAATGACACGAACGAGTCGGACTAGGAATCTTATTAGAGCGCCCAGGAACGCCTTTCGTTGCTCCTTGGGGAGCATGAAACTGAAGCAGTAAGCGAACGTGACAGGGACCACAAGGTAACAGAGGGCTTGTGCGATGAGTGCTTCAGGATCCGCACCGATGACGAACTGAATTACAAGCGCGACGGCTCGCCAAGCCAGCGCTAAGATCGAGCTGAGATTTGTAGCAAGCGCCTTGAGCAGAAGGATCGCGATGATCCAGCCGACAGCAAGGACTGGCAGTCTCAGGTTGAGCGAGTTCGCTGCCTTGGAGAGTTCCTTACTACCGCATCCCTGACAGCACTTCGCATCCCTTGGACTAGGATGTCCGTGCTCGCACAGCCGACCACCAAACGACTTCATGCAGCGGACGCAGTACTTAGACCCGGAGGTGGAGAGCCGCTTGCATTCGTAGCAGTAGATCATCGGCGGCTACCGCCTACAAGTTCACGGATGCGCTCGGGAAGACCATCGAAAGGTGCCGCGACCGTCGGGATGCTGGTACCTTGGCACCAACATTCGAGTTGGCGGCACCTGCCAGCTGTAGTTGTGACGAAGAGCACTTTGAAGTTCTTCTTGCCGTAGGTTTCCCCGAACGTCTCTTTCTGGTAGCGCTCGTAGCTGCGGAGCTTCTCTTCGATCTGCCGTCTTGATGAATTGGCCAGATCGACCTCGATAAAGAATGAGGTTCGGCCGCGCTCAGAGCGAATTTCTGCATAAGCATCCGGCTTGAAGATTCGTGCGGTATTTGATCCGCTGACGAAATACTCGTGCCGGCAGCGTCCCTCCGGCAGCCACATGACTAGGTCAATGTTGGGCGAGCTCAAAAGACAGCGAACTTGAACGATGCTGAGCGTGTGGACTGCCATCGACCTGGAGGGTTCCGGGTAGGACACGTAGGCGTCGGTTCGCTTAACGCGGCCGCGTTCCAACAAGACCAGCATCCCTGGCCGCGAGATCCTGACCACCTGCGATAGGCCGGTGACGCTCGGCACCTCAGGGTAGGGGAGCACCAATCCACCTTTGCGCAGCTGATTCAGCCTCCGGTTGCAGCGGCTTAGCGATGAGAAATATCCTAGCCTCAGGATCTGTCCGCTACTCATCAATCGGTGCCAGAAGAGATCCGCCAAAAGGGTCATATCTCTTTGCATCAACCTAAGGCGCGGGTTAGAATCGCGGCGACCGGGCATGACGAACCTCCACTTTCTTCTGCTTCGATGGTCGCGCTGGCGGGCCGGCTTCATGTAGGATTTTCCAATTCCTAGCCGCGCGCCGGCGCAACGAGTCAATCGCCCCGAGCGCCGCGTCTGCGTCATCCGCAAGGACCGTCCGGACCCTTCTGGTGGCCCTGGAGCGCTCAGTGAAGAGCGCCTCGCCTACTGGCAGACAAGTAAGTAAATCTTTGACCAACTCTTTCTTGCCGAAGCCAGAAACCTCTCGGGCAAGCACCCCGGCGTCGTCAGCGCCCGTTTGGAAGTAGAGCTGGAGATGGACGTTGTTGCGAATGCACTCCTGCAAGGGTTTGGAGAGTTGCCCGAGGTTCTGATGAGCCAGCGTCAGATGAGCACCGTAACGCCTGCCTTCAGCGACGAGCGTCGCAAAGCTCTCGCAAGCAAGATTCTCGAACTCGTCGATGATGAGATAGAGCGGGCGGCGCCCCGCTTCCCGCTGATCCGCCCGGCCAAGAAGCGCCTCTTCGATTGCCGTAAGAAACAAGCTGCCGGCTAGGTGCCCTGCTTCCTTGAGCCGATGGGCGGCAAGGGCAATGAGGATAATTCGGCCCGGAGTTTCAAAGAGGCTTTGGAAGGAGATTCCTGATGGAGCGCATAACATCTTTCGCAAGACAGGCAGTGCAAGAAAAGGCGTCACCTTGTTGAGCGCGGGCGAGACCAGCGTGTTCTGCATCTGCCTAGAGAGTTGGTCGTAGCGCCCAAAGAAGTCTGTGACCATCGGGTCCTGGGCGTGGCCAAGAATTCGGCTTCGAGCGTCTTCGGAGACCAGCAACTCAGGCAATTGGCAGAGGGTTCCGTTCGATGAGGCGAGTGCGATCAAGGAATTGCGCAAGACCTCGTCTAGCTGGACCCCCCAAGACTCGGCTTTTGAACGAAAGACGCCAAGGATGCCGTAGGCGCGTGAATGCACGGATCCTGGTCCGACGAGGGGATTGAAGGGCGGGACCAGAGCTTCGTCTCGCAGGTCGATAAGGCAAAGCCTGCGCGGCAGGTCATCTCCAAGTTGCGATGCTGCCAACCTGGCGAGGACTCGGTCGACGAGGTCGCCACGAAGGTCTATCAGGCAGATCGTCTGGCCACGCCGCACCAGATGGTCGATAAGGCGAAGGAGCAAATTTGTCTTACCCGTCCCAGTTGCACCTGTGACGTAGAAATGGCGAGAGAAATCTTGAGCGCTAAGGCCGATCAACTCGTCGGTGTCGACGTCTTGGCCGAGAATGAAGGCGGCGGCACTCGGCCCAGCCGGGACCTTGGCTTTCCGCCCATGCCAGGAGCCTTGGATACCGAGACAAGCTCTTTCAATGAGGGAGACGAGTGAACTCACGATGCCCGCCTCCATTTGAGCGGCATGAGGTTCTTGCAGAAAACTAGGAATCTGTGTCCTAGGCCGGGCCGCCTGGCGGCAGAAACATTTCTTAGTTCGCTCGTGTACTCCTCGCCCTTGTACAGAGCCAGCAGGCCATCTTCAGCCACCCAGCTCGCGGCCAGGGCATCGATTTCGCAATCCTCGAGCTGCTCGAGTTCCGACCGGCTCGGCGCTTCTCGATACTGGGATTCCAGATCCCCAATCTTCGCATCGAGATCTTTCTCGACCTTCAGCAACGTTAGAGTCTTTTCGCGAAGAGCGGCGGCTTCTGCATAAGCCTGCGAGCTTCGTACCTGCCGTTCTCGCCTTGCCCTTTCGGAAGCAAGGGCGGCCTGCCGGACCCCGGCGATTCCTGTGGCGCTTCCTTCTGCGAGGTAAAAGCAAATGACCGGAACGGAAAGGAGGAGCGAGACAAGGAAAAGGTCGAACTTGGAGATGGAGAACGCTCCGAGGCTCGTTTCTTCCACTAAGGCTCTGAAAATGCCGAGTTGCTCGACCTTGGATTCGACCGCGGCGAAAGCGCCAGCTACCAAAACCGTCAAGATGGTGAGCGCTAAGGGGAATCTACGCTCCCTATTGTTATGCCGAAGGGCATACCACTCGGAGGCTTCGCCAAAACGGATGGCCAGAATTTCAAGAGTTCTCCCGACGAGCGAAATGATAGAGGTGCCTAGAATCGCCCAGATGATGAGCGGCGCTGGATTCGATGCAACTTCCTCTAAATATAGGTTTCCGGCAAGAAGGCCGGCACTGATACCAAAGAGGGTGCCAGCCCCAAGTGTCGCCGCGACCTTGAGGAGAAATGTCCCAAATCTGGCTTCAGGCTTTGGCAACGTGAAGCCGAGTTCTCCCGCTATCGCTTCGTCGGTTTCCATGCGGACGGCTGCAGGAGGGCCTGCTAGCTCGGTGGACGAGAACTCGCAGCCGGCCGCAACGCATACACGAACCGTTTCAGGCAGCAGCTCTTTGGTTACGCTCCCAATCTCCTTCCTTTGGCTGCCGAGATCTTCGACCTTCTGAGCGATCCGGCCGTTATGGCCCGTCCGCTTACGCTCCTGTTCGTTCCGGATATCAGCCACATTCTCGCTGACTGCCAGAGCATGCTTGATCTTGAGGAGTGGATGACCCTTGGCGGCGGCTTTGGTATCTGTTGCCGCTAGTTTGGCGAGGCTTACTGCAGCTTCATCGTCTGCCGTGATGCCGGGCCGCAAAATGCCATGGCTTTGCTGGATGGTGTTGCCGTACTTGTCCCGGCGCTTGGGGATGATGTGCGAGAGCGGCTTCATTTAGCGGCAACCTCCAACAGGGCTAAATCGGCGTCGGCCAGCGAACGGACATTGGCCCTCTCGCCAAATGCGGCGAAGTGTTTGGCAAAAGTGACGCGGTGCTCCGGGAGGACGCCAAGAACAGCCACCCTGTCCAGATTCTTTATTCTTTGGCCGCCCGAGATGACGGTCTCAAGGTCGCCCTCTACCCACTCCTCGCCGCCGTCAGTTAGAACAAGAAGAGAGGCGCGGGAGCTGGAGTTGCTTACCGACCTAAAGGCAAGGCGAAGCGCTCGAGCGTGCCGGGTTCCATCCTTGGCGATTCCGGGCCTCGGCTTTGTCAGCGCTTCTTTAAGAGCAGCATTGAACTTGCCCCGGTCGCGAAGGCCGGGGCCTTCGTAAACGATGTCGGCATCGTTGCCGTAAGAAATGATCGTGACCTCGGGAGCTTTCCTTTGCGCTTTAAAGCCAAGTTGAGCGTAGCGAACTAACCTCTCTAAGCTCTGGTCGCTGACATCGATGACGATAACGAGATGACGATCTGCAGGCTCATAGCAACCGGCAATCAGCGCTATGCAGGCTAGAAGCGCAGCCATTGCCCCTTTCAAGTTTTGACTCATGACCGAGTATGGGAAGGGGGATTAACGGGCATTCCTGTAACGAAAGCAGACTTTAGTCTCGACTAAAGAAATGGGGAGAAAAGTCGATGAAGCGAAACCAAAAGGCCGAATTCAGGGAGTTCTTAGAGGCGCTAATCATCGAAGAAGCCGGCTCGCAAGCGGCTTTTGCGAAACGGCTGGGAGTTTCAGAAGGGCGCATCTCACAGCTTCTGGCGCCACCAACCACGAGAGACATCAGCTACGGCCTCGTCTGCAGGATATCTAATGAGCTTAGCCGTCCCGGCCGGCGCGAGGAACTTTTCAAAAGATACCAGCAGGCGTTTGCGCCGGACCCGGTGACTGGGCTGGTGGATCTAGATCGCCACGACGAGGTCGACGCCTTTATCGCAAAATCAAAAGAGCTTGTCGAGGTCGGTTACAACGACTACGTGCTGCAAGAGTCTAAGCGGATCCACCGAGCACTTCGGGAAAAGCGAGGGATGGAAGAGTTCGCTATTAGGGCGGGGCTCGTTGCGACCGAGAGCTACTTCCTTAAAGACCTCAGGCCGGTTGGGCTCAATCTCTTGGCCGAGACCGGGCGGATCATCTATGCCAGGAAACCAGTCCACTTGACGCTGCAAATGCTGATGCTCCAGGCTCTTGGCAAGCGTTCGCTCTACCGAAACAACCCGAGCGCAGCCCGCCAAGAGTTCGAAGCGGCGGCCAAGTTTCTGGGAAATCTCAGACGGACACCATCAGTCATCAAAGCTGAGCGGACGCTTTTGCGGGATAGAGCGCTCCTTTGTTGGGATGAGCTGCGTTGCGGTATCGAAGCGCCGGATATTGAGAAGCGCTTTTCAGAACTGGAAGCAGCAACCCAGGTCTCAGAAGATAGCAACGAGCGTTTTCTTGCCCGCGAGGTCCTGGCAAGAGGAGCAATCGTTTTGGGGAACTTCGATAAAGCTGAGGAGCAGTTGGAGAAGCTGCGTAAGGACAGCCGGCCTCCCCTTCTCAAGGTCAAGGTGCTCTTAACGGAAGCCAGACTATCTCTTGCCTTTGGGGACGCCAACAACGCCTATCTTCAGATCCTCAAAGCCATAAACCTCTGTGATGCCGGCGGGTTTGCCCACTACCGGCATGAAGCGAAAGAATTGCAGTTCCAATTGATCGGGTCCGATCCCACAAAGGCTAGATTACGATAGGAGGTTCTCGGCGGTCAAAAAGGATAAGCGCGAGATGAGTACCGAACTCGTCGGGATCGTCTCTGCAACGGTTGTTTACCCATTTCAATAACTCGGCAGATCCAAATGAAGCTTAGCACGATCTCAATTCGCAATTTTAGAAGCATCAGAGCGCTCGATCTTGCCTTACGTGATTACAGTTGCTTCCTTGGCAAAAACGACACCGGTAAGTCCTCCGTTCTCGATGCGCTGAACCTCTTGTTCGATCCATCGATGGATTGCCGCCAGCAAGATATCTGCGGTATTGAGGTCGCAGAGGAGGACGAGGCATACATCGAAGGGAAGCTGGAAGACGTTCCTGAAACCCATCCGTATTCAGCCAGCGGCGTGGCCAGAGTCCGATTCGATCTACGCGACGAGAGGCGATACGCGTGGGGTGTCACAGCCACAAACCATGACCTAAAGGCAATGGGAACGGGCATCTTTACAAAGGGTCAATACACGAAGGCCGCATTATCTGATGAACAGAGGACGCTGGTCGATCCAATCATTGCTAATTTCCCCGCATCCGGTAGTCGTATCGAGGCCCAAGGCTGGGTACATGCATACGAGGCCCTGGACAACGAGGGGTTAGTCGATAAGGAACCCGGCTGGGATCCGATCACGGATGGTGATCTCGTCGCCCTTGTTGTGCCAGTAATCCTTCGTGCCGATCTCAAGGCCTTGGAGGAATTATCTGACGCAGGCGATACGGCTCTGGCAAGGGTCGGCGGCTTTCTCGTTCGGCAAGCTGCTTCACAGCACAAAGGGCTCCAAGAAGCCAATGAGAACTTGAAGACCCAGATTGCGGACGTTTCTCGCCGAGATGAGAATGGGAGGTGGGAGTTTGAGCCCCTGAACCAACTCGAGGACACTCTCGAGGCTGAAATTCAAGATTTTGACAGCGCCGTCATCGTTGACGCAATGGTAGCGCCTCCGAAACTGCGTCCTCTCCAATTCAGCATCCAAGTGGGGGTGCACGATAAATACGTCCCGGACATTAGCGGATTGGGGCATGGGCTGCAAAGGACAGCCATCTTTGCACTACTTCGTATTCCCCAGAAACTGGCTTCCGCGGAGCCAGCGCCTGAATCACCACTATATCTCTTTCTCATCGAGGAGCCGGAGCTATTTCTTCATCCGCAGGCCGAGCTGCGGAGGATGCGCGATCTAACTGATTTGTCGCTCCTACCTCAGGTTCAGGTCTGCGTTGCTACACATTCTGCCTTTTTCGTTGACATGTGGTTATATCGGGGAATCGCCCGCTTTTCCCGGCCGAACAGGCTTGCAACTATTGCTCAACAGTGGGAGGGCAAAGAACTCGACGACGACTTGAAAGAACTTCTCAAGGCCGCTCGGTTTTTCCATCCCACGCGATCGGCAATGCTTTTTGCCGACATGGTCGTTCTTACGGAAGGAGACACCGAAAACCTAATGATCCCTGTTCTTGCCGAAGGGATGGGCATAATTGCTGACAACGTGGAGGTGGTGAATTGTACCGGCATCGGGAACCTAAAGCTGTTCTCGCAAATCCTACAAGGGTTCAAAATGAAATACATTGTTTGGCCAGACTCAAACGAGACTGACAAAATCGAAGATCTTCGGAAAAATATCGACCCAGCGTTCGGTAAGTTAGTTATTGCGAACGGGAACTGGGAAACGATGACCGAGATTACCGTGTCGAAACGCGATAGTAAACCTTTGAAGAGCTATGAGCACTTTGTAGTCAACGGCAACGAGCCAAACGAGCTTACTCGAGCCTGCATCCGAGCCGCCTACGAATGGCGTGATTTTGATGCATCTGCGGCGGACAATTGATGACAATTCAGAAGGCGAAGACCATCGTTGTGGATGCTATCGCGAACCGAAAGATTCTCGAGATGATCTACCAACACTCAACCGACGACCAATCTGTCGAGCACACCATTGCACCGTTAGATATTGGATCCACCAATCCAGACCGCAAGAAGAGTTCAGCGGAACTGTTGTTCGCCTACTCGTATACACATCTGGACAAGGAGGGCCGGAAGAAGCCCAAGGTGTGCGCATTCAAAATCCCAAATATAATCGAGTTGCGGGACACCGGCAGCACATTCGATCCAATCGAGATCGCGAACCTGAACAGGAAGGCAACTGGCTACGATTATCGCGACTGCGACTTCGCGCTGCTTCCTAATCGTGACTGGTACAGCTAGAGACGAAGGTCCGCCTTCATCATTCCGCCTCGTGCTGTTGCTTGGGCATTAGATTTGGTGAGTACGCCGATAAAGATGACCTCGCTGGGCAAGAACGATTTCTAACTTTAGAATCGTAAGAGACAAGCACCTCTCATTCGAAAGTATCCGAGCCGGCGGAGCCTCTCCGCGACGCGGTCGCAGCCATAATGGATATTGAAGGGATAAGGAGAGAATCTCGGTATTCGTCAGCGTTACACTTCGAGCATTTGAACCCAATTGGGTGTGAAATATAGCACAGCCATGTGCTAAGGAGTGTGCTAGTTTCGGACGAGCAGATTATCGGCATAGACTTTCGATTTCAACTTCTCCAACCTCCTTGCGATAAGGTCCCGGGACTTGGGATCGATATCTATGCCGATGGCGTTGCGGCCGTTTGCAAGCGCTACTTCGATCGTTGTACCTGACCCGACAAAAGGATCGAGGACTGTTCCACCAAGAGGACAGCCGGCCAAGATGCAAGGCTCAATGAGTTTGGGCGGGAAGACGGCGTAGTGTGGTCCTTTGAAAAGAGCCACCGGGACCGTCCAGACCGAGCGTTTGTTCTTGCCCAACGGATGGCACATGTCGATAGAGCGCAGACTGTTTGATCGGCCTCGCGGAGCAATGGATCCAGGCGGCGGTCGGTGAGGATACTTCATTCTCCTCAGACTTGAGGCCATGTGCGGCTCCCTAAGAGCATCGCTATCGTAGTAGTAGCGGCGGCTCTTGGAGAAAAGAAACATGTATTCGTGGCAGCGGGTCGGCCGGTCCTTGACGCTTTCCGGTGTGCAGTTGGGTTTATGCCAGATAACATCGCAGCGCAGCAACCAGCCGTCTCTTTGCAGGGCCAAGGCCACCCTCCAGGGGATGCCGGCCTGGTTCTTGGGCGCTAAGTGGCTGGACGCAGGCGTGGCGACACGGACGTTTTGTCGGCTGGATCTGGCCCGAGTTCCAAACTGACGGACATCCCTTTGACCGGCTGCCTTGCCGCTTCCGATATACGAATCTCCGAGGATGAGCCAAAGGGTGCCGTCATGACGTAGGACGCGCCGCGCTCTTCGAAAGACCTTGACAAGCCTTCGAACATACTGATCGATTGTCGGTTCCAATCCGATCTGTCCCTTGACCCTATAGTCCCTCAAGAACCAGTAGGGCGGGGAGGTAACGATTGCGTGGACGGATTCCGCGGGCAAGTCCTTGAGGCAGGCTTCGGCGTCCCCGATGATCACTCGGCTCGTTGTCATTTCCGGCACTCTAGATGGCTGGATCGCAGCTGCCAAATATCGCTGCTGCAAAAGCACTTGATCCTTGACTTGGAAGGCGCCTCTTGCTACCATTCTCGCGTGATCGCCTTCTCCCTGGAGCTTCCCAATGGCCTTGGGGAGGAGGTGATCACATATTGGAAGCGACCCGTACCTTTGAACTCGGCCAGATCGTCATTACGGCCCATGCCCTTGAAGTTCTTGATCCAGAAGCTATGTTGAATAGCCTCAGGCGTCACGCCAAGGGCGACTGGGGCGAACTTTGCGAGGAGGATAGGGTCGAGAACGAGCTCTCTCTCAGAGAAGGCTTCCGTCTACTCTCCGCCTATCACGATTGCAACGGCGTCAAGTTTTGGATCATTACCGAAGCTGATCGGTCGGTAACGACGATCCTTCTTCCCGAAGACTACTAGGGCAGCCAAACGGTTGCCCTCTTCTTTCATGCTTACAGGATCGAGCCAAGATCATCTACGGACTACTTAACCAAATTATTAAGTCCTGCGGCCGATAATCGGCGTACATGTTGACCTCAGAAATGTCAACGACTTGAAGGCACTCAGCGATCTCATTAGGCATTGGGCGCTTGCTCACCCGGATGACGACCTTCGGTGGAAAGGTGGCTTGGGTGCCGTAGTCGAATGTGGAACGGCAGTTATCGGCAAATGGACGGTCTTCGAGGCTTTTCCGAAACTGCAGTAAATGGCGAACTAAAACGATAGCGTCGATGTACGGGTAACGAACTGCTTGGTCGTCAACACTGTGGAATGAGTTCGCGGTCAAGAGCCCTGCTGCAGGATGCATGAGGGCAGTGACCGGCTCCTGGATGAAGTCATCCCAAAAGATAACCAACACGCCGTAAAACAGACGGTCGTCAGTTTTGAAGCCCTCGAACTTTGCGTTCGCTGATATGAGGAAGTCCTTGACCGGATTATCCTTTGGAAGTTGGACTGTGTCGAAGGTATCCTGAAGATGTGTCAGTTCGAGGGCTCGAGACGGTGCTTGAACGTCATGGTCTGCGCGGCTACCCGCGTAAGCAGTGAGTTCAGGGCATTTCACCTCAAGGCCAGCATAGGCGAGCTGAGTTCGTATGGTCATCTCGGGGTTCTTGCCCGAGGCAGATGAGTGTGGCTCGAACTCGAACACGGTGCCGGTCGGCCAACAGAAGGAGCAGACCTGTCGTTGAATGTGGAGTTCAGCTAGTATCTGAAGAAGCTGGTCGTAGTCTCGCTGGTCCCTCTCTCGGCCCGAAATTGCGGCGATTTTGTCCAGAGCCTTGATTGCAAAGCCAACCTCCTGTGAATCTACTAGAAGAAGAGCCTCAATCAAGTCTTCGACGAATTGCGTACCAAAGTAGCCATCGTAGGTGCGCAATGTCTTAAGGCACTCGTAGTGCTCGAAATGCCATCGCCACCAATGCCATCTTAAGATGATGTTCGAGTCGATGGCGTGCCGAAGCAGCTCTTCCCGACTGGCCATCGCTGGATACTACCCCTCGGACTAGCAATCGGATCTAAGCAGATTGGAAGCTCCATGCGACCTCCACTTGACGCCGATCCGTTCAGCCGAAAGGCCAACTTGTTGTTCGCGAGTGGCGGCGTCCTCAATTGCTTCTTTTGTAAACTGTCAACAATACCAGCAGGAACTAGATCGGTTCATACAAAATGATGCATTGTCCTGCGACGGCGGTCACGAGACGGGACTAGACATGATTTCTCTTATCGCTTCGATGTGTCTTTCACCTTCGATGCTCTTGGAGGCACTACCGAATGAAATCGGCGGTGTGCTACGGCCGCTTGTAGAACACAAGGCGCAGAGGTCTTACTACCTCAACGGAGCAGACGTCGTCGTTCACCGCGACGCTCATGTGCTCTCGAAAACATTTCGTATGGGTCACCCCCAAGGCCAACCCCCTTCGCGTATCGGCATTCCTATCGACTCATGCTTAGAATTCGGTGGGGAACTTGGCGAAACCTTCGTCAAGCTGAACTGGGGGACTACGCAGAATCCGATCTGGGTTTTGACGAAAGAATTCAGCGGCTCGTCAACCGACATCTATGTCCATCTCGCGAACGCTTCGCATGACCCTATTGGCGACCTCGCTAACGCGTCTGTTCGAATCTATACCAAGTATTGGTTCTATAACGGTGCGAGTTGGCAAGAGGTTGTCGCGAGCCTCAACTACACGTTCGAAATGCACCTCGCGATCGAAGATGCCGGTATCGATACGCGCAAGACTTACCTCAACCCCTCACAACAAGTCAATCGGAATAGCATCCTGCCTGCCGTGTCCCAGATCCTTTCTAACTGCGGATAACAGCGTCAGCAACAATTACTAAAGCGTTGGACGATTGGTGCGTGGAGCTATAGCGAAAAGAGTTCCAAGCACGATAAAGTCCGGCGACCCGTGAACAATCAACTGACGGGTGAACTCGGTGAAAATCTAACGAATTCCTTCTCATTTAATTTGGCCAGTAGTATTCAAGCAATGGCGCGTAATGGTGGCCACGAACTTTTCGTATATCGCTGCTTGCCGAACTTGCAACCCGCTTATTACAAACAGATTCTAGGTGCCACCGCAAAGTGTACGTTTTGTATGACTGCCCATCACAAGCCTTCAGCCTTCGGCGGCGCAATTCTGGACTACCAAAGGGTGGCCAAAGCCCGCCCCCGCACCGGGTTCGGGAGCGCGATGCCGTTATTCGGAATGGAGCTCTCACCACGTCGATCCCTATTCCGTTTTCCGATTTGGGGCAACTCTACCTTTGCGCGTTTTCGGCACTCGGCTGACGAGACTGCTAATCACTGCGACGATTTGCAGGTTACGTACGTCTACCTATCTAGTGCAAGACTCCAAATCGGCACTTGCACTGGCGAAAATGTCAAGTCGAGCATCCCTCACGAGCCCAATCTTCAAAGTCGCCCGAACCAAGGTCGACCTCCATACCGAGCGCCAACTGTACGCTCGTGCCGCCGGTCGCTGTGAGTTCGCAAGCTGCAATCGTTTCCTGTTAGAACACCACGTCACATTCTCACCAGCCAACTTTGCTAAGAAGGCCCATATCGTTGCTTACTCCCGTGGGGGCCCCCGTGGTCAAGAGAACGATGCTCATGCGTACGTCAACGACTTCTCCAACTTGATGCTGCTGTGCCCGGCATGCCACGACCTCATCGACCTGGACCCGGAGACGTACACGATTGATAAGCTCAAGACTTACAAGCAGGATCATGAGGATCGAGTTTTTCGGTATACCGAGCTGAAGCCAGGGGTCGGCACGCGCCTACTCCGAGTCACCGGCATGGTTCGGGGTCAAGCGGCCGTCATTCCTGACGATGCTGTGTTGAAGGCTCTGGGTTCTAATCCATATGATTCTAAGGCTGCCTGTTTGATAGATCTAAACGCTCTCGATGACAGCGGCCCAGCTTACTGGGCGACAGCAACGCACGAATTGGAACGCAAGGTGAGAGGATTCATGGAAGTTGCGGGTTTACAGAATTGCTTTCAAACCCTATCGGTATTTGCCATCGCTCGAATTCCGCTACTGATCAAACTCGGCGCGTTGCTTTCAAGTAAAGTGCCGATCAGAGTTTTCAATAGGCAGACGACAACCGACGATTGGGCTTGGACTCATGGCACGCCGAGCAATTTCAGTTATCGGTGGTTGCAAAAGGGTGAGTCAAAAGAGATCGTCGTTCTAGTATCGCTTAGCGGAGCAATCTCGCTCGGCAAGCTACCACACGAACTTCAGGCCGTCGACTCGATCCTTGAAATGACTGTCGTCGATGATCCCCCCAGTCGTACCTGCCTGAGGACGGAACAATCGCTTCATAATTTCCGCGAATGTTACGCTTCAGTGCTACAGGAGGTTCGGGCATTCAAGCCCGAGATTATCCATCTAGTCCCCGCAATACCCACTGCCGGGGCGGTGCATCTCGGGCGTGACATCCTTCCCACATTCGATCCACCCATGAAGATATACGACTGGAACGGCTCGGATGGTTACATATGCTCTCTGACGGTGAATAATCATGACTAGCATCCAGTACCTACAGAAAATCTTGCAGCAACAACGTCTGTCCGATAATGAGCTGACCGCTTTGAAAAACAAACGTCACGAGGTCGAGAGTTTCCTCAAAGGCAAACTGGAGAGCGTGGCTCCGACAATTCGGTGGGCCGGCTCGTATGCGAAGGACACGATGATTCGGGAAAACTACGATGCGGATATCGTGGTTTACATCGCCTCCGGGGAAAATGGTGCCGGCAACACGCTTGCTGAAATATACGACACAATTGAGGGGCATCTGAAGGGGAAATATTCTGTCGAGCGGAAGGCATCGGCGATTCGCCTCAGGAATGCCGAGTCCGCCGAATACACGCATGTAGACGTCGTACCCGGACGATTCTTTGATGAAACGATGACCGACGTTTGGTTGCATCGCACGACCGGCGATAAATCCAGATTCAAGACAAACTTGGACGTTCATATTGAGACGGTCCGAGATTCTGCCGTGAAGCCTTTGATCCGCCTAATGAAGCTCTGGACGCGGCGCAATGGGATTGTAAGTCAGACTTTTATAATTGAACTTTTGACCGTGAAGATCGGTAGTCAGGCCAAATGTGAGTCGCTAGACGATCAGGTAGTCCACGTCCTTAAGAAATTTAGAGATGAAGCCGAAAGTCTAACGGTGGAGGATCCTGCTAACCCGAATGGGAACGACATTTCGAATTCGCTCGACAACATTCGCTTTCCACTCCAGCATTTCGCCAAGTTGTCACTCCAACAGATCGATGGAGGTAATTGGAATCGAGTGTTTGGCGACGCAGACGATGTCGATGATGCTGATGGTGACAAAGCGAGGGCCCTTCGCTCACTTGCTGTTCAAGTCAGGCCTTCGACGCGGCCGTGGTTCGATCGCTAGGACAAAATGCCATTCAATCTGGAGGCCGTCAAGAACGACCTCGCCGCCCGATGTCCAAATTTGTTAGCCTACGAAACGACGAACGGATTGGAGGTAGTTGGGGGACATCCCGTTATCGGTTTGGACGGTAACGAAATCACGCGGTTTTCAATTAAAGTGGTAGTGACGGCGGTATTTCCAGACGAATTGCCGCTGATTTTCGAGACGGCAAACCGAATTCCCCGGGTGCCAGATCGACACATTAATGAAGACGGGAGTTGTTGTATTGGCGTTGCCGCAGCGCTTCGCCAGCGGATGGGTCGGTCGTTCCGGCTCAGTGACTATGTCTTGGGTCCGATGTCGGAGTATTTCCTTGGGCAAGCGCTTGTCGACTACGGTCGACCATGGCCAGCTGGTGAGGCACGTCATGGCGAGCTGGGAGTAATTGACTTTTGGTTGTCTGCTCTCAATGCAAAGCGTCCAGAGAATGTCCTCAATCTACTGACGTATTCGTCCTTTATGCGCAAACCGCGCAAGAATAGTCGATGCCCTTGTGGATTGCGAAAGCGAGCCCGCGCCTGCCATTTAGCGAAAATAGTCTGGGTGCAAGCACTTTATTCTGTCACTTTTATCCGCGAGCAAGCCGAAATAGTAAAAAAGCTTGTATAGAGTCTGACCGAGATTCGCCACGCGATGACTTTTCTCTTCTGGCCCAAGCTGAAGGCAGAACCTCACAAAACGAGTATATAGCGGACCGATTCCTCTGGCAGACGCTTGAGGCAGGTTTCGGCGTCCCCGATGATGATCCGGCTACTTTGGCAATCGGAGCACTTTGGAAATCGCTGTCTCGCAGCTGCCAAACCTTGTTGCTCGAAGGCACCGGATTATTGACTTCGAAGAGCCCTATTGCTACCATTCTCGCGTGATCGCCTTCTCCCTGGAGCTTCCCAATGGCCTTAGGGAGGAGGTGATCACATATTGGAAGCGACATGTACCTTTGAACTGGGCCAGATTGTAATAACCGCCCATGCTCTTGAGGTTCTTGATCCGGGAGATATCCTGAATGGCCTCAGGCGTCACGCCAGAGGCGACTGGGGCGAACTTTGTGAGGAGGATAAGGCCGAGAACGAGCTCTCTCTCAGAGAAAGTTTCCGTTTACTCTCCGCCTATCACGACTGCAACGGCGTCATGTTCTGGATCATTACCGAGGCGGACCGGTCGGCAACGACGATCCTTCTTCCCGAAGACTACTGACCTAGGCTGAGCGCAAGCTCAGCCTCTCGTTTGCTCATTTATCAATCGCATAACAGTGACCGGCGCGAAACTTACCTTAGCACGAGCGCCATAATCCGGTTATGGGCGACTATCGGGATGGCACAGGCTCCGCAGACTGATTCCGTGCGGGTCGGCGAGACGCATGGGGTTGCGACACTATTTGTGCTAGGGGCTGTTGACGACAACGAACAAAATCTGTGGAGAACCTATAACGTCAAGAGCATCGGGATTGTCGAGCGCACCGATCGCGTTCGTTTGGCATCGGTTTCACGTCTGACCCGCCGCACAGAGACCGATCTCGACATGTCTCTTCAACTAATGAATACTTGATGGCCAAAGGGAAGCTCACTCCGGGCGTAGCCTTCGAAACCAAGTGCTGGGAGGGGGATTATGAGATTCTCTTGTCGACGGGGTTTCTTAAGCGGGAGTTGCTTCGCATCGATTTTCCGTTTGTTACGCGCCGCCTTATCCTGAACAATATCATCGACAGAGAGCGCGCCCTCTCGCTTGCCTCATTGCTGCTTAAAAACGGATTTCTTACCGATGTTGTGCTGGCAGAAGAGGTTGCCGACGATGCTCTAGACAGCCTCGGTGTATACCCGAAATCACTCGGTCGTGGGTATGGATACTCGTTGGCAGAGCTTGTAGGAGTTCACGCATGTACAACTGAACATTTACTACACGTATCCAGTGATACGAGCCTCCAAGGAACGACCTGGATTGAGAAGGCGATAACCTTGCTCCGGAAAAACGAACAAGTGAAGGTGGTGAACCCGATTTGGAACGACCAGATCAGAGAAGCCAGACACGAAAGTTTATACGAGGACGACGATTTCTATTATGGGTACGGCTTCTCGGATCAATGCTATTTGATAACGGCCGCCGATTTCAAGGCACCTATCTATGGCGAATCTCTCCGGGGGCCGAGTCGATATCCGGACTATGGAGGGGAATCGTTCGAAAAGCGAGTTGATGCTTGGATGCGAAACAATTGCTATCTGCGCGCAACTTACAAACACGATAGCTACTTTCATCCATCGTTCAGGACTCTCGATAACTTGGCGAGAGAATCTTTTTGGAAATACCAATCAGACATTTCGCTTGAACCACTCGAATCTATAGGTGGGATCGACGGATGGCTCCTTGAGGATGAGGCTCGCCTCCTGTCATTCGCTGTCGACCGAGCCATCTCCGGGTCGCCACATGGGAATCTTGTTGAAGTTGGGTCATATTGCGGAAAATCAACGGTTTGCATCGCAAAGACATTGGACTTACTTGGAGCCTCGGCCACGCTTCACACCATCGATCCGCACGAGGGCGAACTTCACTGCGGTATCAGGGAGCAGATTGACTCACTCACGGCGCTGAAGTCGAACCTTTCAAGGTCCCGCGTCGCTGATCGGGTCGTCATTCATGAAGCCAAGTCAACGGGACTCGCTTGGCGCGAGCCAATCTCGTTTCTTTTCATCGACGGTTTGCATGACTACGAAAGCGTCCAGGCTGACTTCGAGCACTTTGAGCCGTACCTCTGCAACCACGCATTTGTCGCTTTTCACGATTATGCTGACGGCGTTGGTGTCAAACAATTTGTTGACGATCTATTGTCTCGATCTACGGTGTACCGACCTTATGCCCTGACAAAGTCTCTGATTATGATCAAGACTCAATTGACCAGTCCCCGCGATTAGTTCTACAAAATGTCGGATTGCCTCTGGTTTTGAGCCCTAGTCCTTCCCTGAATCTCGCTGGTCTGGCAGGTCAGTGGGCCGAAAGTATATTGCGCCTCCCTCCTCAATGGGGTCACTCATCGAATCGTGCTTCTGGTTGTTTGTAATCCGAACCGCAAGATAATATATCGGCAACCATATGCACGCAAGCATCACTAGTCCTTGTGGCGAAGCCAAATGATGCAGGACCCAAGAACTGATCCAATCTGGCTTCTGGTAACGATAAAACTCTACGTTAGGAGGACTAGCTTCGAAGAGCACGACTAAAAGCGACCAGCAAACAATTGGAAAGAGACCGAAGCGCGACAATATTCCAACGGCCCGAAATACGTTTATCGCCAAGAAACTGCTTAGTTTATGCACGCCTACAGCCACGATTAACCCGGGAATTATACCTATAAAACAGCTGGCCAGTACGAAATAGAAGTATGACAAAATGTAGCCCATTAATCCACTAAACGGCTCTGCTGCAGCGTTCACCTTCGCTGCCACAAGTGAGCTTGCCTCGATGTCTAATATCGCGGCTAGTAGAAGACAATCCATGAAAGGAGAGGTCCCGTAGCGATCAAGAAACTTGTGATTTATCACGGAACTGGCTATCCTGGATTACGTGCCTGCCTGGGTTTTTGTGAAGTTGATTTTCCCTGCGGGTTAGCCCTGGTGGACGGCGAAGGAATAGGACATTCCTTTGGATAGCACTTTGGCGGCGGTACAGGTCCGGGGCGTCTCGGCGGCCACCAAGGTGCGACACAACCACCGCCGAGAGATTGTTTGAGCTCCCGCACGCGGTCAATGCATTGAACGTCGTGTACCAAGAGACCGTGGCTACCCTCTCGAAAACAGGCACGGCATCCATCGACTATTTTGTAGTACGCCCATCCGGAAACTAGACCACAATTATGAAAAGGGGCCGCCTCAAACGCATCACACCTTGCGCATTCGCCCGGGTCGAGCACGCATACTTCTTCTGCGTATCTGGGGGATTCTCGGCGAATTGTAACTGGCGAATTCGAACAGTTGCAGCATAGCCCATGACCAGATTCCGCTTTCTTGCAACAATCGGCTGGCCGTGACCTGCTAATGGCCCGGTTGCCATCCGGATCAATTAGTGTCGAAGGATTAGCGTTAGCATATTTGTGCGGCGCCAGGACCGAATTGTAGCGCGGATTTGCATCGCTGGTTACCCAGGCAGAGGTCGCGGGGTCATAACTCCGTGACCTAATATATATGATTCTGGCGGTATCTCGGTAGTACCCAAAGCTACCGACAAACTGAAATGGGGTTGCCGTGGTGCCAGTCCTTGTCTTGATCTCACCATACGGCCAATAGGAAAACGTGTCGGTTTTGGTTTGGGAATTATCGAGCAAGGCGACCATCGAGCCAAGGGGATCTGGGACGTAAGTTCGCCGAACCCCTCCTCGCTTCTCCGCGATGACTTCGCCGTCGACCACTGTGTATCTAACCGTCGCCATTATGTAGGCTCCTCGCGTTCTCATGGTACCTTACCTAGGAAGCGCTCAGATGTCGTCCCGGTCAGTAAAGACTTGCGAGCCGAATCGTAGGAGGCGACTAACTTTTGGGGCCGCAATCAAGCCATACTCGTCGGGCGAACCGCATCAGTGATGCGTGTTTCCCGCGTGGCAGATCATGAGAAGCGATGAAATTGTTAAGATGGTGGAGCACCCATCTCGTTTTGGAGAACTCGAGAACGCGTCGCACGTAGGGCGTGCAGGTATGAAAGGGGAAGGTCCATATGTGACGTTCTGGCTCCGAGTCGAAGACGGCGTCGTTGTAAAGGCGACGTCGGAATCACACGGTTGCAGCTACGCAATAGCCACTTCGAGTTTGCTCGCTGGCCATATTGAAGGGATGCGGCTCTGCGAGGTACTTGAAATCAATGCAAGGGCCGTGGAATCCATCGTCGGAGGACTGCCTGAGGGCAAAGGTTACTGTGCTGATTTGGCGTCCAACGCTCTTTGCTCCGCCCTTCCCATACACGACCTTGAGTGAATAGAAAAGAAATGACGCCCATATCATTCCCTTGGGACAGCGAGTCATGTGGCTAACGGACAGGGACGCGAAACTCGGCGATCCGATTTGCCTTGGTCAGCAGAAAAAGGCGACCGGGTAGCGAAACCAGGGACTTCCCAGTTGAGATTTGACCCGGAAAGGAACCGATTTTTACCACTCTAATAGGCCCTCTGTCGGCTGCGAAATAAGCGGTCGAGAGTTGATTCTTCGCTTCGATCGGTATGATTGCGACGCCCCCGGAAACCTGAAGGAGTCTGTGGGCAGATCTTTCTGGTAGGTTGAGGATGTCGTGGTGCACACCATCCCATCTGCCGAGCTTGGCTTTCCCATCGACTTCAGCGGCATACCAAAGCCAACCCGGAGAAACTACGCATCTTGCGTTGGTGTTGCCATAAACTCGCTCGCCGATGAGCTTGCTTCGTTGGACACCGCGGGCGACTATTGCGTAGGCGGTTAAGTCGTGCGCGAATAAGGTTGTCTTGCTCTTCCCGATAATTCTGGCGAATCCGGACCCACCGTGGTTCTGTTGGAGGAGTCGATAGCCCCGCCTAAATTCTTCGGGCCAGCCGCGGAAAGCTTTTTTCCGGCCATTTGGAGACACTTCAACTGCGCTACCGTTCGCGTCGATGATCATAACCGAACGGCTAAGAAGTTTGGGCGCAACTCTCGATCGAAATTATGGTACGACTCGGAATTCCTTTTCGCAAGTCTGAGTAACCTCTGTTTAACTTGTCCAAGTTAGCCGTAGCCCATTGCGTTCATGACGACAGCTATTATCTGGCCGATTCGATAGAGTCGTTCAAGCCGGCCGGGCCTGTATTCGTCTTCCTTAGCCGAACGCCGTGGTCTGGCCCCACCGGCGATCACAAAAAGGCTGCAGTGGTGGCTCGGAAAGCCGGAGCAGAGGTCATTCTCGGCGACTGGGCGTCGGAGCTCGAACACCGATTGGCTGCCATCACCACGATTAGGGAACGAGGCTTTTCGCACGTCCTCATCCCGGACGGAGACGAGATCATCGAACCGGGTTTGCTATCGACTCTAGAAGAGATTGCCCGTCATGACCTCGCCGACCGAGTTTACGTCGAGTGGGATACTTACTGGAAATCGCCTGAATACGTGATCCGGCCGCGCGAAGGGTTTACGCCCGCGATCCTGCTCAGCACAAGCGCCGCGACGCCAGTGGGCAAACGGGATTTCGTCGGGGGCCGGCCGCTAAAACTCTCATCAGAATACGGGATCATTCACCACCTTTCGTATGTTGGCCCAGATGAGAGGATCAAGCGCAAGATAAGCACCTTTAGCCACAAAAACGAGGTTTTGCCGGGTTGGTTATCCGGTGTTTGGGAAGCCTGGGACAGAAACAAACTGTTGAGGGATCTCCATCCCACCCACCCGCCAGCCTACAGCTTTGCCGAGCACATTGCAGTACCTGAAATCCTAGCAAGTGCGTTCGCCAAGTATCGTTCGTACTCGAGCGTCGGCGAGCCCGAGTTGCCGCATTTGGAACAAGGAGTTCCCACCATTTCCGTTGTGATACCTGTATGTGACGGCGCGGACGAGCTCCGCACGTGTCTAGACTCGCTGACGAGCTCGAGCGACATTATTAACGAGATCATCGTTGTCGACAACGGCTCATCAGACGATTCTTCGACGGTCGCCCGATCGTTTGAGAAAGTCATCTTGGTTTGCAATGACGAGAATCTCGGCTTTGCACGAGCTTGCAATCAGGGACTAGCTGCATCAGATGGCGAAATAGTCGTTTTTCTCAACAGCGACACGCTCGTTCCGCGCGTCGGGCTGATCCGGCTCATCGAGTCGCTCATCGCGTCCGGGTCAATTGGTGCAGCAGGACCGCTGACAAACTGCGCGGGACATTCCCAAATGCTCGCTTCTACATACACCACGCTGGGGACTATGGGATTGTTTGCCGAGGACCTAGCGATGCGAGACGCCGAGGATAGCGAGACAGACATGCTCGTCGGGTTCTGCCTCGCGGTGAAGCGATCCGTTTTAGAGGAGGTAGGTCCGTTCGATGAACGTTTCGGCCTCGGCCTCTTCGAAGATAATGACCTCTGCTATCGCATTAGGCGCGCCGGATATCGTCTCGTAATCGCCAATAAGTCGTTTGTCCATCACCACGGGTCGTCGACGATCAACAAGATCATAGAGGATCCCGCCGAGTTGCTTAGGCGCAACGAGCGTGCCTTCCGGCGCAAATGGGCCGACGATTTGACTTGCGGCTATTCTTCAGGGCTGTCAGGGCTTTCGCCGGCTCCCATCACATTCAATAGGGAAAATGATCCCCAAGTCCGCCTAGGCCGGCTCAAGCCCCTCATCAAGCAAGCCGATATTTCGCTCTGCATGATCGTGCGAAACGAGGAGCGGATTCTCGGCGATGCGCTCAGTACCGCAAAGCCCTTCTTCACGGAGCTCATAGTTGTTGACACCGGCTCAACCGACAAGACGATCGAGGTAGCGCGCAAGCATGGAGCTAAGGTCTTCGAATTTCCTTGGACGGATAGCTTCGCCGAGGCTCGCAATGAGTCTTTGCGCCATGTGCGGGGGAAGTGGTTTTTTTGGATGGATGCTGACGACACGTTGCCGCTCGAATCTGGCGAACAAATCGTCCGGGCCGCTGCAAACGCTGCGAAGAACATATCGGCATTCGTCGTACCGGTGCAATTCATCGAAGAGAGCGGTCAGGCGGGAACCCGAGTCGACCACGTCAAGCTGGTCAGGAATTTACCGGGACTCAAATTCGAAGGTCGCATCCATGAGCAGATCCTTCCCTCCCTGGGATCTCACAAAGGCAGCGTAGCTCGTTGCAGCGCCGTCGTCCTTCACTCCAACTATGACGCCTCCGCCGAGGGCCAGAAGAAGAAGCGTGAGCGAGATTTTCACCTGTTAGCGCTGGAAGAGGCGGAGCGGCCCGATCACCCCTTCGTGCAATTCAACCTAGGCATGACCTATCATTTCACTGATCAGCACGAAAAGGCAATCGGACACTTTCGACGTTCCATTGATCTAAGCGAGGAAGCGGAATCCCACTTGCGGAAGGCCTACGCCCTTCTGGGTGTTTCGTTGAAAGTGATTGGGCGTCGCGATGAAGCAATGGAGGCTTTCAAGAGGGGCTTGGAGGTATGCGGACCGGATGCAGAACTGCTGTTCCAGGTTGGCTTGCTGCAGGCCGACGCAGGAAGATTTCACGATGCGATAAAGTCCTACGAAGAGATATTTAGGCTGCAGGATGAGGACAGCCATTACTCGAGCATTGATGTCGGCATTGGCAACTACAAGACCATGCACAACCTCGGCGTTGCCTACATGGCGATTGGAAACTACGAAAAAGCACGGTCAGCTTGGCTTCAAGCGATGGAAGCCGCCCCCATGCATGTTCCGAGCGCCGTCTCGCTCTCCCAGGCCGCCCTTGAACGCGGCGATTCAAAGACGTTTCGCCAAAGCCTGGATATGGTCGTTCGCCTGGAGGGCCAGTCGGCAACGTGGGCCGAGCTCCAGGCGAGGTTTTGGGAACGCGAACTCGGCCCCGAAGCGGCCACTGACTTATTGGCAACCTCCCTAGGCAAACAGGCTGCCGAACCGGGAACCCATCTCGTGCTGGCACGGCGGTTTTTAGCCGAAGGTCGCGAGCGGGAAGCATCGCCTCTTCTTAATAATCTTAATGGGCTCGGGGTCGCTGAGGCAGCCTATTGTCTAGGTGTCATTCGTATCCGCGGCGGCCGGCTACAAGAGGCATTGGCTTTCATGAGACGGGCGCTCGAACTTAACCCTGGTCACGTGGAAACCGCGGAACAGATAGACAATCTCACAAATGCGCTCGCTGCAGAGGAGTGACCGAACACTTTCCTATAGTGATGGCGTCTAATAGGAAAGAAGAGGATTACCTCTAATCATGACGACTATATGCGTCCCGTTTAGTGATGGTCCCGTTGGAGATCAACTGTCACATTGCGGCCCACCGGCAGGGAACTGTGGGCCTTTAAGTAGTAGTAATTCCGCTTGCGTCCGAGGAAGTCGCGGCAGCTTGCCGGAGCCTGGGCCGAACGTGGTTTATTCTCCTGGTTCAGCTTCGGTGGGTAACCCTTGCCCAAACATCGCCCCATGACTATCTAGAACCTTCGAGCAGAGGTGACGCTTTTGAGCAAACAGCAATTTGGAGTCGAACCAAGACAGGGTTATGGAACACCCGAGTCGAATTCTCATCGGCCAACTCCTGCTTTGCCTTCAGGGGCTCTAATCATCGATCCCGAGATTGAACTGAAGGCAAAGAAGTTCAATCTAGCGATTAGCTTTTTCTACAGCAGCCAGAGCGATGCCGACGGGTCCTATGGAGTTGCGCGATCGTCCAGCGCTGATGGACATGTTTTGAGTCAAACCTCAGGGGTCGGCAAGGTCGCGACCGTCGTCCGCGGAGATTTCACTCAGTACCCATATACAATCGTGGGAACTTCTGGACCGATTACTACATATCGGGCCTTCACCGGAGCAGGCGCGGTAACTACATTAAGTTATGATGGGGCAGATTTCACCGAGTATTTCAATGATGGCAAACAGATCATATATAGGTCACAGGTTGCCGCGGGCAAGCATGAAATTCTTCGGGTCAGGGATGCGGACGGTGTCCGTCACACATATGCGTACGGCGCGGGCGTTGAAGCGGGTCTCCTAAAGACTATCGAAGTCCCTGGGGGCAGAAAGGTTACATTCAACTACGTTTCGGCCACCGGTCCAACATCCCTTCTTTCCTTTGTCGAAGATTGGGGAAACAGGCGCACGAGCTTTCAGTACGACTCAACTCGACATCTAACGACGATGATGCTTCCCACTGGATGCGTAACTAGGTACGGTTACTCGCTGGCTGGCACCGGCGTGCACACGTTAGTTCATACCATCGAAGATCCGCGAGGCTTTGTCACGACCTATCTATATGACGCTTCACGACGCGTAAAGCAGATGAACGCTGGTGCTGCTGAATGGAAGTGGGGCTACGGCACCAGCACAGATATCGTGACGATGACCTGGCCGACCGGGGCGCTCACCACCTATATGTACAGCGCTGAAGGTGACCTCGCGTCGATGATGAAGCCGGACGGCGTTCTTACGACTTATTCCTATAACAATAGAATCAAGACAAAAGAGCAGATACCAGCCGGAACCGTTTATAGCGTTAGTTACAATGAAACGCTTTGGCTCATTGAGAAGTCGGACGATGCTTTGGGCAACCGCACTAGCTTCCAATACGATTCGTTTGGGAACTTGACCACTTTCGTTGACGCCCTTGGCAAAACGACCACTTATGCCTACCATAGCACCGGTTCGACCCACCGTCGAATCCGCCAGACGGACCCGCTCGGTCGCGTAACGTCGTACGCTTACGATTCCGAGGGGCAGTTAGCTTCGACAACAGACCCGAGGGGTCTGATAACCACCTTCAATTACGATACTTTTGGCAACGTAGCAAGCATCGTCGATTCGCGCGGCAAGGTGACGACGAATCAATATGATTCCCTCAATCGATTAACCACAACTACAGATCCTTTGGGCCGCATCACGAAACGCGCCTATGATTCTGGTGACAACGTGATTAGCGTGACCAACGGAGCTGGTGAGGCGACCCGATATGTGTTCGATGGCTGCTTGCTCCAGGCAGTGGTCGATCCACTTGACCATCGGACCACGTACACTTACGGCCGCTTTCAGAATGTGCTTACGGAAACGGATGCGCTTGGGAACGCCACGGTTTATGCCTACGATTCAATGGGTTACCTGACAACCGACACCAATGCAAGCACGAAAGATCGAAGCATTAGCTACAACTCCGCCCGGCAAAAGATCGCCGATGTAGACGAACTTGGCAAAAGGACGAGCTATGCCTACGACACGAACGGAAGGCTCACGACAACTACGGACGGGCCAGGCCACACGCTCGTATCATCCTATAATGCCAGGGGCGATTTAACGACCGTCACCAATGCTCTGGGATTTACCATGGTTTACGGATACGACGCGGTCGGCCGTCAAACGACCGTGACGAATGCCCTGGGCCAATCCTCCGTAATGGTCTACGATGACGCGGGTCAACTGAGTGCACAGGTCGATCCGCTGGGCAATCGAATTACATTCCAATATGACGCGGCCGGTAATAGGACGACGCTTAACGACGCAAACGTCAAAATCTCCACGGGCATATATGAAACAAATAGCAATCTGCCGCTAGCAAATGTCGATGCGATCGGTGGACGGACAACCTACGCATACGATGATGCGGGCCAGCAGTTATCTATTCAAGATGCCCGGGGCAACCGAACCACTTTTGCTCACGATCTGGCCGGCAGGACCAAATCGATTGAGAACGCCCTAGGTCACAAGACTACTTACGGCTACGACGCCGCCGGGCGAACGGTGACGGTCATGGATGCGCTTAGCGACATCAAGACCATGTCGTACGACAACGTCAACAGGCTCGTCAGCATCATCTACGCGGACGCAACCAGGGTTACATTTGCCTATGACGCTTTAGGCAACCGAACTGCGATGATCGACCCGGGTGGTACCACGACTTACGCCTACGACGATCGCAACAGCACCATCCGCGAATCGCGTCCTGGCGGCTTTGTTACCACTATGGCTTATGACGCGGTAGGCAATCGCACGACTCTGATAGACCCGGATGGCGGCGTCTTCACGACAAGTTACGATGCCCTAAACAGAGTTGAGCTGGTCGTGGATCCTGACGCCAACAGGACAACATTCCAATACGACAAGGCTGACCGCCGGACGACCCTGATCGATGCGAACGGCAATACGAGAAAGTACGCCTACGATGCGGCCGGAAAATTGACGACCCAGATCGAATTGAACTCCTCGGGTAACCCAATCATAACGATCATCGACACTTACGATGCCGTCGGCAATAGGACTGGCCGGGTCCACGATGGTGTGGTAACAACTTGGGTCTATGACGATATCAACCGATTGACCAGCCAAATTAAGTCGGGCGAAAGAGCCACGTTTGTTTACGACTCGGTCGGCAACATCGTCACTAAGCACCAAGAAGGGTCAGCCGCGATGAAGTTCACCTACGATAATGCCGATCGGATTGTCACGATGTTCCAAGGTATCGGCAGGACGACCTTCACTTACGACGACAGCGGCAACATGACCCAGGAGGCGTTTAGCTCCGGCATATTGCCGGCCGTCCTCACGACATACGCTTACGATCACGAGAACAGGCTGGTCGCGGTTAAGGAACCTTCGGCCGTCACGACCTACACTTACGATGGCGACGGCTTGAGACGTAGTTCGAAACCATCAGTGTCTCTGTCGCCTACGACTTTCATTTGGGATGGCGACGATTACCTTATGGAGAAATCGTAAAATGCCGACAGTTCGGTACACGGTTGTTAACGGTGAAGTGATTGCGGAGAAGCGGGGAGGCGTCCGCCGAACTTACGTCCCGGACCCATTGGGTTCAACAGTTGCCCTGCTGGATAATTCTCAGACCAAGACGGATACATTTACCTATTGGCCGTACGGAGAGGTCAAGACGCGAACAGGCACTACACAAACGCCATTTCAGTTTGTTGGAGCGCGAGGCTATTACGCGGATTCGGCAACCCGGACCTACGTGCGAGCGAGACATCTCGCAACGGCGCTTGGGTGCTGGCTAACGGTCGATGCACT
Organism: Fimbriimonadales bacterium; assembly: GCA_051003155.1. Lineage (GTDB taxonomy): Bacteria > Armatimonadota > Fimbriimonadia > Fimbriimonadales > ATM1 > JACDEQ01. Next base: position 36,453 of record JBPCLO010000009.1, read on the forward strand.
CTGGCCGAGGCAAAGAGCGTACGCCTATGCCGGTGGGCGTCCGATTACGGTCATCGACCCCAGTGGGTCATTGATCGTAATCATCAGCAGGAGCTGCCAGCGGCCGCCTTGGAATACTCACGGAATTGCATTCAAAGTTAGGCAGCTGTGCCGTGCGCTTGCGAACGATCCCAATTGCGGTTGCAAGTGCGGCGATTGGCCTCATCTCCTTGAATGTTTGCTCAAGAAATGTAACAGCGTCATAAAGATAAACTGCTTAACCGCGCAAGAATGCCTGGAGCAGTACGGTTCGGTACCATGTGCCTTTTCACAAACTCCGGGAGGCACGGTCAACCTTTGCCCACCGTCCTTGAATTCTTCGGAATGTGATTGCTTACAGAATACAATCCTTCACGAAATGGCGCATGGTTGCGGAGAGGGAGAAGAGAGCGTTCCAGATTGTGTTGCCGATTTCTGTACCTGGAATTTACCTGAGTGCGAGGATCTTCGCAGAAATTACGATGCTGATGCACTCTCGGAAATGTTGCTTGTGAGGTGACAACATGATTGAACTCATTACAATGATATTGATCCAAAGCTCCTACTCGGCCAAGCTTCCAAGAATCGAGGTCGAGGACCTCCTTAGACATAGTAATATCGTTGCTATTGTACAGGTTCAGAACACACAGCCGCGGTCCGGCCGAACGATTGTTACTCGCGCCCTGCAAGTAATAAAGCCAAGACCTCAAAATAAGGGAACTCAAATCGAGTTCGTTCCTAGAGGCGTATACCCTGAAGGCGTGGGACTCACGACCAAGGCAGACGGCCGCTTGCTCGTATTTCTTAAACGGTGGGCACCATCCGATTTGCGTATACTTAAAATGCACCGCTACGCGGACACTGCCCGTGGTCTTTGGAAAAGGCGTTTGTCAATGCTTAGCCTGGATCATTTTGGCTACGGCGGATTCACTATCACACGCAGGAGAGGTGCGGATTTTCTTGCATTGGTCCAAGTGCGCGACGGCAAGGGGCGACTGCGGCTCGGTGGCCGCCATGGCACGGTGCTATTCCCGGACCGCCTCCGCAAGCATGCCATATCAGAAGGCCGAACGCATTTGATACCTATGTCGGACCTGTTGAAGTATTTGAGCAGTATTGAGGAGATTGATAAGAAACGTTCGTGATTCCCGGCGTCCGCAGGCGTTCATTTGGGACGGCGACGATTACCTAATGGAGAAATCTTAATTGCCAACTGTTCGCTACACAGTTGTTAACGGTGAAGTGATTGCGGAGAAGCGGGGAGGCGTCCGCCGAACTTACGTCCCGGACCCATTGGGTTCAACAGTTGCTCTGTTGGATAACACCCAAACCAAGACGGATACATTCACTTACTGGCCGTACGGCGAGTTAAACGCGAGGACAGGAACTACACCTACGCCGTTTCAGTTTGTTGGAACCCTAGGATACTATGCGGAGACTAATCGCAACTACGTCAGATCAAGGTTCCTCCAGCCTGCGACCGCACGGTGGCTATCCGAGGATCCTCTTCGAGATTCGTGGCATTGGTACGCCTACTGCGAGAACAGCCCCCTAACACAAGTTGATCCATCAGGATTAAGCATCAATTTCGAGTGCAAGTGTTCAGGACGGCAGCGACAAAAAGCAATCGCCGATGCTTTTAAGAGCATCTGCAATTCGCGAGCCATTGCAGACATTGACTCATGCATTGCTGACAATTGCAAGGATCTTAAAGGCATGATCGACTGTATTAGCGGTTTTTGTACAAGGAGCAACGGCAGGAAAATCACGGTAAGGTGCAACGATAAGAAAAAAGGATATGCCGAGGGAATCGCTGAAACGAATGAGATCATTTTGCACGGTTCGGCCTGGAACGCGGGCAGTGTGGGCGGCTTAGCGTGTATTTTGTTGCATGAGCTTATACATCTCTGTGGCCACGACCACTATTTGCCAAATTCCAGGGGGTATCCTCAAACCATAGAGGAAGATTGTTTATGTTCCAATTGTACATATTACTTCAACAAGCGATGTCGAACTTTTATATTTAATGGAATATACGGATGGGAGGATTGTGCTGGACTTGGTACGTGCCCTACTCCTTAGCTCCCTCGCTACTCTTTTGCTTGGGTGCGGGACGACGGGCCCGCCTAAGCTCCAGCTTAGCGTCGACCGTACGACGGTCGAAGGCGGAATAGTTGCGCCGTTTCGACAACAACAACGCAAGATAAAGTTCCACTTTGATGTCGCTTTGAAGAACAATGGCCGGCGCTCGGCCGTAATCTGCATGAACTTGGTCCACTTTTATAACGTCATTGCCCAGGTTGACGGCAAGGATATCGACGTCTTCCATAGCACCGATTTTGCCCCACATGGCTTGGAAGATACTAGAGAGAAACTTGGCCCTGGCAGGGTATTGACGGCATCGATCGACGTCGGTTGGTTTCTGAAGGATGATCCCCATGGTAAAGCGAAATTGACGATTGTTTACGAGTGCGATCCCAAAAATGAAGACAATTTTCCAGAGCACTCCAATGCGTGGAAGGGACGTGTTCGTAGCGAGGCCGTATCGATTTGGCTTTTGGGTAAGAGCGATTAAGCCAGCTGACGCAGATGAAGCTTACGTTGCGAACGCAGGGCGCGAAAACCTGGGACTACGCATATCTGGACGACGGCGAACTTGACACCGTCACCAACCCCGACACAGAGGTCACGGATCACCAGTACCTGGACGATAGCCGCCTAAAGAAGATCATGCTAAGCACCGGCTCGACGTGAACTCTTCTGCCCTGCTCCCCGAAAACTGGACTCCTCAAAGTTAGTCTGGCCGTCTCTTTTCCAAGGAGGCCAACAAAATGAAAAAGACGTTCACGAACGAACAGATTGTGTCTGCCTTGCGGCAGGCGGAGGGCGGTATTCCCGGTGTCGAGGTATGCCGGCAGATGGGGATCACGGAGCAGACGTTCTACCGATGGAAGCGTAAGTTCGCGGGGATGGGGATCGCCGAGCTGGCCCGTCTGCGTCAGGGAGGTGGGATGCGCGAAAGCTTCTATGGATAGGAATGTTTGTCGCATTGCTTTCGATGCTAGCCTTCACCACGGCACAAGGAGCCCGGAAGCGGTCTGGAAAGTCAAAGACAAATAGGAAGATGACGGAGCCGTGTCAGGGCCCAAACCGATTTGAACCCGGCTTAATGATGGAACCTGAATCAATGGGCCCTTCGCTATGAAGGGCCCCATGGAAACGTCAGCTGGCATGAGCTTTCATACCAATGATCAGAGCCGCCACTTTTCCAGCAACCGTCCGCTCAATCAGCTCATCAACGGTCGGATTGTGGCTGGCGAAGGTCGGCAGCTTGTCTGGTGCTCGCCGCGATACCGCCAGGTCGGTCGTCGGGTCCCACCGGTAGCGCCAGAGCCGGGCCGCCCGAAACGGTTCGTGACTCAAGTCCTGCCCGAGGTGGAAGCGAATGCCACCGGAGAGAACAACGATTCTCGGCGAGCCCCAGCGCAGCGGCACTACCGCCGCTCGCCGATGGGCGAAGTTGTGAACCCCGCAAACCAGAATCTTGCTGTCGAGAACCAGTCGCTCGGCTTCTCTTTCGATTTCTGAGAGCTGTTCAGGCGTCTGACCGGCTGGTCCTAAGGCACCCTGAACGAAGGCGAGCTGGCCGTTCAACAACTCCAGGTTGCCGTGCAACCAGAGTCGGGCGGCCGAGCAGAAGACCGGCTCGAGGGAGCAGTGAGCCAAACCTTTCTGGATGAGAAAGTGCGAATCAAACATGTCAAGCCTCCGAGGTACGCGGAGCGGTCTAAGACCGTCCTGTCTCACTCGAAGGTAGGCGAGCCCGAGTCAGCGAGCAAAAAACGAAGCCGGGTGGCATCACTACTGATAGATTGGAGATTGACCATTCCATCGGCCCGTGATATAAATGGAGTCAATAAACGCCCTGCCCAGCCCTTGCGGTCCGGCAGGGTTTTTGTTTAGCTGCGGATATCAGCAAGACGATTCTCTTTATCGACGGGCAGAACTTTCTCAAGCTGGCGGCTGCCAGCCTCTTTCCCGAAGACAAGAGTCGCCACCAGTTCGACGGCTTGGCACTCGACTACAACAGACTGTTCGCCAGTGCCCTTGAAGACGTCAAGCTCGACAAGCAATGGTTCTATTCGGCTAAGATTCGCCGTCATCCGGATTCGATGAAGAAGTCTGATGAATTAGTCGAATCACAGCGAAAGCTCAAGACTTACCTTGAGGAAAATGGGTTTGAAACGATTATCGGCGGATCCGTCAGAGGTAATTACAGTCTGAGCCCGCGCGGAAAGCGGGTCCTTATCTTTAAGGAAAAGGGAGTCGATGTTCGGATCGCTGTCGATGCCGTGTCGCTCGCCTGTGACGGCGAACTGAAGCACGCTGTAATTTGTAGTTCTGATTCCGATCTTCAGCCAGCCATCGATCAACTCAAGAAAAGAGGCGTCAGCGTCACGTACATCGGCTTTGAGTCTTTCCAGAATCGCGGTTTGACCTACACCTGCCATCGGACCATTCTGCTTCGTGATGCCGAGCTTCGAAAATACTACAACGGGGTCTGACGTGCCGAAGATTCAGCTTCGCAGGGCGTTTTCTTTACCTTCAGCGAGTGGTCGAGCGAGCTTCGCTTTTTGCGCTAGTGGGCTAAACGCTTATGACTACAGGGCATCATGCGGGTAGATGCCGGCAGCGGCCTTCGCTTGCATCGCCTGACTTGCCAGGCGGCCGGTCTGGACAAGATAGTCTTTCTTGTACTGTTCGAGTGAAGGTGTGCCCTGCCCCCCAAAAAATGACCACCCCTGAGTTTAAGTTTTTCGTCTCCCACTAAGGAGACAGCATTGAACAAAGGAAATCGTTACACGGGGGACCAAATCATCAAGGTCCTAAAGGAAATCGAGGGCGGCGCAACCGTCGCCGGCGTCGCCCGCTCCCACGGGATCTCGGAGCAAACGCTTTACCGTTGGCGCGAGCGCTATGGCGGGATGACCAAGTCGGAACTGGCCGAGCTTAGGGCCTTGCAGGTGGAGAACCGCCGCTTGAAGGCGATCGTGACCAGCCAGGCGCTGGACATCGAGGCGTACAAGGAGATTCAGAAGGGAAAATGGTGAGCCCCGCCGCACGCAAGAGCGTTTGCGCGAGCCTTCTGAAAGCGGGGTGCTCTCGGGTTCGCGCCTGCCGGGTGGCAAGGCTTTCGCGTCCGGCCAGCCGCGCTAAGAAGAGGGATTGCAACCCTGAGCTTCGAGCAAGGGTGTTGGAGCTTGCCAAGAAGTATCCGCGTTTCGGGTTTCGCAGAATCCATCTCTTGCTGCCCGGGGTGAACCGCAAAGCGGTGCACCGGTGGTGCGCGACCGTTCGGCGCGTGGCGGAACTCACCATTTTCCCTTCTGAATCTCCTTGTAGGCCGCGTTGTCCAGGCTCAGCTCCGCCACCAGATGCCGCAGCCGACGATTCTCATCTTGGAGAGCTCTGAGTTGGGTCAAGTCGCTCTTGCTCATGCCCGCGTACTTCTCACGCCACTTGTAGATCGTCTGGTCGCTGATGCCGCCAGCCCTCGATACCGAGGCGATGCTCGCACCCGCGTCGATTTCGCCGAGAACCTTGACGATCTGTTCTTCCGAATATCGTTTCCTTCCTGTCATGTCTGTCCTCCTATTTCTGGAGCAGAATCCTATATTCCAGGGGTGGAAACTCTAAGGGGAACCTGTCACACGAGGGAACGCGCGAGAACCCCGCCGTGAGAAGATGGGGCATGGCACCCTGCCTACTGTGAAAAAGATATTCCAATAATCTAGTAATGCTACCAGTAGGAGTCTTTACTGGCAGCTTGAATCACCTATACGATTAGCGTTGTGCGAGCACAAGATGGCTCCTTTTCCTGTGCCTTTTAAGGAAGGAGATAACGATGACTAGCTCTAATTGTGTTTTCCGTTTCCGCGCGGTGGCCTGCAGTAGCTTGCTGTTGTATCAAGCCATGTCACCAGTCTGGGCAACACTTGAGTTCTCTCGCCCCACCACCAAGATATCAGAACCAAGCGTTGGCAAGGGCATGCCAAGAATGCAAGTCGGAATACCCGCGCCACCATCGAATAAGCCCGTGGATGAAATTGGACCGATGGGCCAAACGCTACTAGATGAAGTTGGCAAAATACACGATCACCCGGATGCAAGAAACCGATCTAAGTGGCGATCAGAACTCTTGTCTCAGCCGGGCTCTGACCGGTCAGCGCTTCTGCAAATATGGCTCGGCGAACTCGACCTAGCCGTCGATGAAGAACCACTCAAAGCGATTGAGCGTTTTCGGGAAGCAGCAAAGCTTGCTGGAGACAACTTCGAGCTCAAGGGGCTAGCAGCGTACGATACTGCGATCGCTCTTTTTTATGCCGGTGAGTATGGCAACTCCAGAGATTCGTTTTATGAACTGCTTCGCGGAAAGTTAGCGGGCTTCAACCGCCGTGCTTGTAGTCTCTTTGCCCGGCACGCGGCGGGGTGCGCCAGCATCCATGAACGAAATGCAGCGCTCGGCATTACCCAGCCGGAGCGACTCGACCCCCTATGCGGTGCGGCAACCTTGGCGATATGCCTAAAGGAGCTTGGCTTACCCTATGATAAGAAGCGCCTCTCAATGGCAGTACGGCATACAGGTATGGGCAGTAATATGCACGATATCGCCGTCGGAGCTCGCAAGTTAGGGGTAGCTGCCCATGCCGTTCGAGCAACCGATGCCGCTCTCAAGGTGCTTCCGAAACCGCTTATTGCTCACGTCGAGCACGACCATTTTATCACGGTAACGAAGGTTGACGATTCTTCGGTTACATATTACTGTTCTGACTGTGGGGCATGGCCCGGTGGTGAACGGAAGCTGACATGGAAGCAGTGGGCCGCAATGGAAGCCGATGGCTTCCTTTGCATTGTCAAAAAGAATACGGCAGAGGATATCGCTCTAGAGCAGCTGCGATCAACGGCCGTGGGCCCCACCATTCCCTTCAAAGTTTACCGTCCATTGGGTGATGATACGGCGACCGCGCTGAAAGCACAGGTCCTGCTCAACTCGCTCATACGCGCTAACGTCACAACATTATTATCGTATATTGCGCTCATCTGCGGAAACAAGCCCCAAAGCCTTCATTGCTCGCCTTGCTGGCCGTATTGCTTGCTCGACGCGGGCCCGACCGCCACGGGCGACCCCGTCAATCTCGCAACCGGCGAGGAGGAGTACGAGCCCGAACCGGATCTGGTTGTGTACAACCCTATTGGGCCATCCGTCATTTGGAAGCGAATGTACTATAGCCTAGGCGACACAACGCCGAATGGATTCGGCCTGTCGTGGAGTCACCCATATAACATTCACATTTTAGACAACGAGGATACGCACAATCCGCCAGAAGGCGAGTTCATGGGTCCGCTCGATCCTATCAATTGGTTGATTCTTCCAAACTCGTCGCGGATTGGCTTCACAATGCCTGACAATGTCCTGCCGGACGCACAGAATCCATCTATCCGCGGAACGTTGCTTGAGAACGGCCACGCCTACATTGTGGACTGGAAATTCAGCGCCACAGACAACTCGACCTACTACGCGGTCACTCTCCCAGATCGAACGGTATGGTCAACTCAGACCCGCGCAGCATCGGGCACCAATCGTCTGTTTGTAAATAAGATCACGAACAGGACGGGCCAATACATAACGCTCAATTGGAGCAACTATACGAAGACGGAACCCGGTTGGTCGCAAACCGACAAGGGATTATCCACAATTAAGGATTCGGACAACGTCTCCCTTTTGACCTTGGGGTACGACAGTCAAGGTCGATTCATATCCGCGTCCGACAGGTATAGCCGTAGCGTTTACTATGCATCGACTCGATACGCCAATGGTGGAATGAACGGCAATCCGCCGCCCGTTAGTGATGAATTGACCACGGTCTCGCAGGTGGTTCTTACAGGCGCCCTCAATCCCCCGGTGCGCAATTCGTACACTTACGAAAACTTAACCAACAGACACACCACGCAGACCGTTCCATATCTGAAAACTATCTCGGTACCGTCGCCCACCGGCACGGGTATGTCGACGGCAACCATCAACTACAGCACGCAGACGGGATATGTCACGTCGACGGTCGATGCTAATGGCAACCAGCGAATTTACGAGGCACCTGACCCTAACAAGACCAAGGTTGTCATCAAAGATTCGTTGAATACGGTCGTACACCAGTATTCGGCTGAGTTCAACTCAAACATGGCGGCCTCAAAGCGGTTCGATGCGGCCGACAGACTGCTCGTTGAGTATGTATATTCTGATCCCAACACTCAGTATTACCCGTCGTCGATTACAGCGTATCCGGACCCAATCGTCGATCCCGACGGCATAACCAAAAGCTTCACATGGGACGTGTACAACCAGCTGGTAACAAGCACGAGCCCCAAAGGAACGACGACGACGTATACCAGAAATTACACGTCTTTCCCATTCGGCGAAGTCACCGCCGTGCAGGAGGGCACGAAGACGTCCACTACGTTCGAGTACTACGCTGGCTCGGGTCTTCTCTGGAAAGTGAACACTCCGATACCTGGGCAAGTGGGTACTGGCAATCGACAAACCACAACCTATACATATAACTCATTCGGTGATGTCCTTTCCATTACTTCCCCGGGGAACAATGCGACCCTTTCCAGAACGATTACATTCAACTATACGACGGACGGCCTATACAGCCAGCCCCAACGCGTGGGCCAGCCGATCAAGTACACGAATGAACTCGGCAAGGTAACGCACTTCCGGTACGACACGAGAGGAAACATAAACTCTACTTGGGATCATCTCGGCTACACGACATCCGCTCTCTATAACCTTGCAAATCAACCGACGAGCATTACTTTGCCGGCGACGGGTTCCAGCGGTGCCGGAAATGCGAAACAGAACACAATCTACCAGTACCCCGGGGGTCCGACATCGGCTGTTCATGCGTACAACGAAAGCAACGTTCTATTTCGCACGGTTTCGTTCGGATATGGTAATGAAGGAGAGCTTCTTACTCGAGCTGGCGCTACTGAACCGGTGACCCTCGAATATGACGCCGCATACCGGATCAAAACGCTGAAGGACGGCAGGAATAACTCTACAACCTACGGCTACAACAGCGCAGGTAATCTGGATCTTATCACCTATCCCGGTTCGCAGACCGTTCAATATCCGAGTTACGACCGGGTGGGCAATGTATTGCAGCGTATTGATGGTAACGGCGTTACGACGAACTACATCTACGCTGACGGTGATGGACAACTGTCGGACGTGCAATATCCCGCAACCCCGACACAAAACGTTCAACTAACCTACGACAATTACGGCCGAATGACGTCGATGACCGATGGTACGGGGGCACACGGCCATACATATGATGATCTCGATCTCGCAAGTAGCTTCACCACAACCTACACCGGTTTAGCTGCGAAGACGCTCAACTACTCCTATCACGCAGACGGCAGTCGCAGCGCCATGACTACACCGGGTGGCAACTTCACATATAACTACAACTCTGCCGGCAGGCTAATGAATATGCCATCGCCCGCGGGCACGGCGTCTTGGACCTACCTCGATAATAATTGGCTTTCTACGAGGACGCTTCCAAACGGATCGTGGACGCAATACCTGTATAACCCGGTGGGAATGCTAACGTCTCTGACGAACAAGACTTCGGGTGGATCGACGCTTTCCGCTTACTCGAGTTTTGGTTACGACGGCGTTTTTAACTTGACCGGCCTCACATCGAGTGTTCCGGGAGCGCCGAGCCAGGGTGGGACCCAAACGTTCGGCTACGACACAAAGGACCGCTTGACCGGTGATTCGAGCACGCGCAACGGCGGGTATGGGTTTGCATTTGCGTACGACGACTCGTTCAACCCGACGACTTGGAAGAACAGTTCCGGTCTGACCTACAACTCGAACAACCAGCAGAATGCCGGGAACCTCGCGTATGATAACAACGGCAACCCGACGAACTATTTCGGCACGATGTGCGCGTTCGATCCCGAGAACCGGATGACAAGTTTTGGGGCCGCGATGAGCGCGGGTTACCGAGGGGATGGGCTCAGGGCGTGGAAACAGGTGGGGGCGAACCGCACCTATTTCCTTTACGACGGGATAGTTCCAGTGATCGAGATGAACGCTTCTGGGACGGTGACGGCGACGAACGTTTTCGGGGACGACGGGCTCGTGGCGCGTCAGAGCGGCGGCTCGTGGACCCACTACGCCTTCGACCAGCAAGGCAATGTCGCGCAAAGGCTCAGCGCCTCGCAGTCCGTCACGTCGTCGTCCACCTACGACGCCTACGGCGCCGAGACAATCACGGGCTCCTCCACCGACCCTTACGGCTACAACGCCCGATGGGGATATTACTTCGACCGGGAGATCGGCCTCTACAAATGCACCTTCCGCGATTACGACCCCACGCGTGGCAGGTGGTTGACGCGGGACCCGATTGGGTACGCGGGTGCGGTGAATCTGTACGGCTACTGTATTGGTAACCCAACGTTTTGGATGGACCCGCTAGGATTTGGCATTTGGGGAACGGTCGGGGGCGTGGTCGGCGGGTTGGTAGGGGGAATTGGCGGCAGTCTCTTGGGACCTGGAGGTGCTGCTGCCGGGGCAGGTCTAGGGGCTGGCCTGGGGCGCTTCCTAGGTGGTTTAGCCGATGGCGAAAAGCCCGCAGACGCGGCTACGGCTGGCGCAATTGATGGCGCATTGGCCGCCGGTGGCGGATTTATTGCTAGCAAGTGCTTCTCACTACTAAGGGCCGCTCGAAATGGTAAAGCCGCAGGGAAGGGTCTGGAAGCCGCCGACGACATCTATTTGCGCAAAGGGACCGGCACCCCACGTGGCTCGAACATGGCACCCCAGGATCCGTCATCTGCTCCTGCAACTATTAACGGCCGGCCTTATTCGGGCCATGCCGTGGGCAGACTTGGGAGTAGACGAATACCCCCTTCAGCGGTGGACGATACGATCCTTAATGGGACGCAACGTGCTGGGCGAGGAGGCGAGATTATTTTCTCCGGACCGAACGGCACCGTAGTGGTCGACCCTGGCACCGGCACTGTGATCACGATATATTGAACATGTCGAGTGTGTGCGATGAATGAAGTTAATCTTATGGGTTTCGATGGCGAACTAACACTAGGTTTCGAAGTCTTGCCTTCGCCCAGCGAGCCCTGTCTCATTAGAATCGAAGTTCAAGCGCAGGATTATCGTGGGGCCGGCCAACTGGTCGCCACGGCAGCCGAAGCCAGCGAGTTCATGTGGGAATTAGAGTCGGCGCTGACTGCGCTTACCGGAACCGTCCAACTCACTTCGCTCGAAGGTGCAAGTTTTGTAACTTTTACATTTGGAAACATGGGACGCGTTCACGTTGCAGGTAGAATTGGGACTCCGAATGCGGCTGAGACACATCTTCATTTCTCATTTGATACTGATCAGTCCTACTTCCCCACATTCTTCGCACGTCTAAGTGAATTGTTGGTCCAGGGAACAAGAGGGTCTTTAGCGTAAGCCATTACTGTTTCCAAGGGAACGGCGGTGTCGAGGGGCAGCTATTTCCGGGCTCAGATCCGGCCAGACAGCCGAGCATATGCCCCAGATGGAATTGCCGCACGGGTAAGCCCCGATATCGTCCCGTGGTTGAAAGTTTCGATGAACACCCTGCCCGTCGGCAGTGATCGGTTAGGTCTTCTCGTCATCCTTGTCATTTTTGCCCCTGGTCTGCTCCCCGAATCGGAAGACAAGATAAGAGTAGTCTTTCTCCTTGGAGGAAGCTATGAAAAAATCGAAATACAGCGAGGAGCAGATCGTCAGGATCCTGCAAGATGCCGCCTCGGGCCAGAAGACGCAGGCGCAGGTCTGCAAAGACCACGGCATCAGCCCCAACACCTTCTACATCTGGAGGCGCAAATACTCGGGCCTGCAGACTGAGGACTTGCGTCAGCTTAGAGAACTCGAGCGCGAGAATTCGCAACTCAAGAGGCTGCTCGCCGAGCGCGACCTCGAGATCGACGCGGTGAGGGCTCTGTTCCGAAAAAACGGCTTACCGCTCCCGAGCCCGTCGCGGGGGCGAGATTTCTGATGAACCTGGGAGTGACGACCCGGCGCGCTGCCAGCTTCGCAGCCATCTC
>JBPCLO010000010.1:0-2948 GCA_051003155.1 Fimbriimonadales bacterium
TGTCGGGCCCATTCAGCGGTTCACGATTTCCCTCGGATCGTGAGTTTCGTCTATCGATGAGCGCTGTACGAAGAGGGCCCCGCCAGCTAGCTGCCGGGGCGTTTGCTAAGACGCTCATAGATCAGTCTCACGCCGCCTTCGGTTGATACACTTTCACGCAATTTCGATTCGCATTCTTCGCTTCGTATAGCGCCGCATCCGCAGCTCCCATGATGGCGCCGAGGGTGAGGAGGTTGTGTGGGACCGATCGCTCCGCAAGGCCGATGCTGAGCGTCGGCTGGTGCCGGAGGTTCGCGACGGCGGAGGAGAAGTCGACCGATGCGAACGCCTGCCGCAGTTTCTGAACGACAGCCTGCGCCTGACTAACATGGGTCTGAGGAAGCGCGATGACGAACTCGTCGCCGCCATAGCGGAACGCAAGGTCGGTCTTGCGCAGCGTGATGCGAACGCAATCGGCGAAGGCGCGAAGCATGTGATCCCCCGCGGCATGACCGTGCGCGTCGTTGATTTGCTTGAACTCGTCCATATCGATCATCACGATCGAGAGCGGCAATCCGTAGCGCTCCCCGAGCGCCACCTCGCGCTGAAGCAGGCTCTCCATCGACCGGCGGTTGTACAGACCGGTCAACACGTCGGTCATGCTCTGCCGCTCGGCCTCGGCGAGGTGGTGCAGGGTGATCAGCATCGAACTCGCCGCGTTGACGTACGTCTGCGCGAGCTGCTTCAGGTCCTCGCTCCACTCACCCCCGACCGGAAGGAGCATGTGGACGAGCATCTGTGCCTTTCGGCCGATGTTGAACGGGATGCAGTATGCCGGATGGGTCGTCGGCATCGTGATCGACGCGTCGACGGCGCAGCGCACGGATGAGCAATCGGGACGAAAGAGCTTCGGAAGATTCTGACGCAGGCAGGGACAAAGCGCGGCGTCCATCTCGGCGATCGGCATGTCCGGTCTCAGCAACCGCTCCGGCCACGCGACCTTCACGTGCATCGCGGGGATCGTCGCCGGCTCGGAGGAGACGATGAGGAGGCCTGCCAGGCCGAGCTCGGACTGGAGGAAGTGGTGAAGCGTGGGATAGATCTGCTCGGGCTTACCGGCGCCCTGAATCGTTTGCGAGAATTCAAGGAGCCGATTGACGGTGCTTGATCGCGCGGCGAGTACATCACGCGCCTGCACGTGCTTGCGGTTCGCTCCGCGCATGCGGCCCAGCAGGACGACTGCGAGGATCGTTGGCGTTGCCCACGCAAAGAAACGTACGGCGAGCGAAGTGGCGGATGGCGCGTCGCGCCAAGGCACGGCGAGGAGCCCGGACAGCGCGACACACGTCGCGAATGCCGCGATCTGTACGGCGCGCCGTGCGGTTGCAGCTTTCGCGGGTTTCGTTGTGTCTGCCTGGCTCACGGCAACCGCCTACTAGGGAGTGGTTGGACTTCGCCCCCGCTCCACTATCGTCTAATCCGCAAAACTGCTGTAATTCCGGGCACGTGATGAGCTTGGAAAAACGCCTCGCCACGTCCGAATTTGAAAGTCCGGGTCTGGATGCGTATCTTGTAATCGTGATTCCCACCCAAACGCCCACCTCGCAGGCAGCCCCGCATCGAAATGACCAGCAATTGGCCATTCTCACGGAGATTGGTCAGATCGTCTCCTCGACGCTGGAATTGCGTTATGCGTTTGGGAAAGTAATGCAAATCATTTCGGACAAGATGAATATGCATCGCGGCGCCCTCGTGCTCCTCGACGAATCGACCGGACGGCTGCGCACGGAAGCGGCAGTGGGCTTGACGGCCGAGGATATGGAACGCGGGAAGTATGCGGTGGGCGAAGGAATCAACGGCAATGTTGTTGCCACGGGTCGAGCCCGCATCGTCCCGGACCTGCGGAATGAGCCGGATTTCCTCAACCGCACGGGCCGATTCACCGCCGACGAGGCAGGCGCGGCGATCAGCTTCCTGTGCGTCCCCATCCGGATCGAGGGGCGTACGATGGGGGCACTATCGGTTGACAAGCCATTCGTCAGTGACGAACAACTCAGCAGCGATCACGCCTTCCTCGACATCATCGCCGCGTTCCTGGCGCAGGCGATCCAGATCAACCGGATGGTGATGCGGCAGAAGGAGGAGCTGCTCGAGGAGAACGCTCAGCTTCGTGCCCAGGTGCGCGACCGCTACCGTTTTGAGAACATCGTGGGCGACTCACCCGCCATGCACGAGGTCTTCGCGGTCGTCGGGCAGGTCGCCAACTCTCGCGCGACGGTGCTCCTCCTCGGCGAGACGGGCACGGGCAAGGAGATGATCGCCAAGGCGATCCATTACAACTCCCCGCGGCGCGAGAAGCCGTTCATCCGCGTCAACTGCGGCGCGCTTACCGGCACGCTCCTCGAATCCGAATTGTTCGGCCACGTGAAGGGCAGCTTCACGGGCGCCATTCGCGACAAGGCCGGCCGCTTCGAGGCCGCCGACGCTGGTACGATCTTTCTCGACGAGATCGGCACGATGGAGCCGCATTTACAGGTCAAGCTCCTCCGCGTGCTGCAGGAACGCGAGTACGAGCGCGTGGGCGACAACCAGACCATGAAGTCTGATGTCCGCGTCATCGCGGCGACCAACATCGATCTTCAGGAGCAAGTCGCCAAGGGCGGATTTCGCGAAGACCTCTTCTACCGGCTGAACGTCGTCAGCATCTACCTGCCGCCGCTGCGCAATCGGCGCGAGGATGTACCGCGGCTGATCGATTACTTCCTCGACAAGTACAACGTCATCAACGAGCGCCGCCTCCGCCGGATCAACCGCGACATGCTCAACGTGCTGTTGCGTTATCCCTGGCCGGGCAACGTGCGCGAGCTGGAGAACGCGATCGAGCGGGCGGTCGTTCTCAGCAACGATGAAGACGTCACCTAGGAGCTGCTGCCGCTTTCCGTGCGCATGTTCGCCGTCCAGCGTCGTAC
>JBPCLO010000011.1:0-132011 GCA_051003155.1 Fimbriimonadales bacterium
CGTGGGGGCCGCCGCCAAGGCAAGCGCCTCCTGACCCAGGATTGCGCTCGTGGGAGTGGCGACGTAGCCAATTTGGCTCGTCGCCGCAGTAACGATAAGGGTTGTCAGTATTGGATTGGTGTTTTGACGTTTTGACGGGCGGTTCCGTGTCGATTGAGGTAAACCTTCGCGATGCAGTTTGTCGGCTGGATGTACGATATCGGTCGCGAGCAATCGCCCCGAGAGGATGCTTTACGGGTGATGCTCGAACGCTCCTTGATGGCAGGCTATAACGCCGTCGGATTCTACCTGGAGCACCGTTACGCGTACCCTTCGGCTCCGTGGGCTGCCGACGAAGGATGCCTCACACCGGAACTGGTTCGGAAGCTGAGCGCGGAGTTTCGGCCGCGAGGTCTGCGCGTGATTCCATTCCTCAATGTTCTCGGGCATATGGAAGGGTTCATCCGATCGGAAGGCGGGCAGTGGCTGGGCGAAGGGCCGAGCACGGGTTCCGCTCAAATGTGCCCCTCTCGGCAGGAGTGCATCGATTTCGGGCGCAAGCTGATCACGGATGCGTTGGACGCATTTGAAGACGAATGGATGCATTTAGGCGGCGACGAAACGAACCAACTCGGCCAGTGCGAGATTTGCGCAGACCGCGCTACAAAGATCGGCAAAGCTGGAATCTACGCCAGCTACTTCGCGCCGCTGTGTGAATGGGTGGTTTCCTTGGGGAAGCGCCCGTGCCTTTGGGGGGACATGCTGATCGAGCACCCGGACGTGCTGGTGCGCTTGCCCAAAGAAACGATAATGTTCGACTGGCACTACGGGGAAAGGCCGTACGACTCCACCAAGATGTTTCGCGACGCTGGCTTCGACGTCGTCTGCTGCCCGGCGGTGCGTTCGTACGACTCGTTCTTCTGCCACCTAAACGAAACCCGCGAAAACATCGACCAGCACGCCGAGGACGCCGAGAAGTTGCGCGTGCTGGGTGTTCTGGTCACGACTTGGGAGTTTTCGTACTTCACCAACTACGCCTCTACCCTGCCGATCATTTACTCGGCTGGGCGGCGGCTGGCTTTGGGCGAGAATTGGCACACAGCGCTGGCCGCAGAGGGGGGAGAAGCATACGCCGAGATGGCGACTGCAATGGGAATCGAAGCGGAGGACGAGTCGCCGTTTCTCGCCTGGCCGGGCTGGAGGCGGCTGCGGCAGTCGTTCGTGCTGAGCCAGAACCCGTTTTTCCTTTGGAAGGAGTGGCGAGATGAAGTGTGCGGAGAGGTCGGCGACAAGTTGCTCGCGATCTGTGCCCGGTTTGCCGGTGAGTATCCCGCTGATTTTTTGCGCATATCGATCGATTGGGTTCGCGGCGCGGAACGGGCTTATAAAGCTTACGCGCTCCGCGAAACGGAGGAGGCGTGCGCGCGGTTGCGCCGCCTCGCTCCGCTCTTCGACGACCTCCACCGATGGATGGCCCACTTTGCTGCGCTCGGAGGATCGCAAGCCGATGTGGGAAGGGTCGCGTTGTTGCGACGGCGATTACACGACGCCATCGTCGCGATCGATAAGTTGGACAACGGATATCTGCCCGCCTTCGAGACGATCACCCACCCTGCCTATGTCCCGGGTGACCAAGCGGCGTGGCGTACGGGGCAGTACTAGTTCGCAACAATATTGACAAGCTTGCCGGGCACGACGATGACTTTGCGAACCGATTGGCCGTCGGTGAACTGCTTTACCTTTTCGTTGGTAAGGGCGAGTCGTTCGAGTTCGTCCTTCCCGATGCCGCTTGGCACCGACAGAGTCGCGCGAAGCTTGCCGTTAACCTGGACGGCGATCGTTAGCTCGTCTTTGACCAGGAGCGACGGGTCAGCCTTCGGCCAGGGTTGGCTCGCCGTAATACCTTCCAGGCCCATGTGGCTCCAGAGCTCGTCCGCGCTGTGCGGCGCCATGGGAGCGAGGAGCAGCAGCAAGGTTTCGACGGCTTCCGACAAGGCGGCGGGTGAAGCGCTGCCACCTTTGATGGCACCGGTAATCGAGTTGGAGAACTCCATGAGGGCAGCAACCGCGGTGTTGAACGCGAAGGCGTCGATATCTTCGGTGACCTTTGCGATGGCGATGTGGGTGGCGTAGCGTAGGTCTCGATCCGCGTTCGGAGCTGCCTTTTGCCTCCAATCCTTGTCGAAATCAGCTTTTGTCTCCGAAACGAGTTTGAACACGCGGTTGAGGAAGCGGATGGCGCCCTGGACGCGATCTTCGGTCCACTGGATGGTTTGCTCGAACGGCGCTTCGAAGAGTTCGTAAAGGCGCAACGCGTCGGCGCCGTACTTCTCGGCGGCCTCCTCGGGAGTGACGACGTTCCCCTTTGACTTGCTCATTTTCTCCCATCGCCAGAAGATTTGGTCTTCCGCCATGGCTGCCGCCTCCGGGTAGGTCAGCATGATGCCCGGCTCGCCGATCTTGAGGGTCTCGCTGCCGCGAGGGGCGCGGTACGGGGTGGGCGCGAGCAGCATGCCCTGGTTTTTCAGGGCGGCGAACGGCTCTTTGAACTTCAGGATTCCGTCGTCGAACATCACTTTCGTCCAGAACCGTGCATAAAGGAGGTGCATGACGGCGTGCTCGGCGCCCCCGACATAGCAGTCGATCGGCATCCAATAGTTGACCTTGTCGGGGGAGAAGGCCTCATCGGAGTTGTGCGGATCGCAAAACCGCAGAAAGTACCAGGACGAACACGCGAATCCGCCCATGGTGTCGGTCTCCCGCTTGGCGAAGCCCCCGCATTCCGGGCAGTCCACGTTTACGAACTCAGGAATGCCCGCGAGGGGTGATTCGCCGGTTTCGGACGGCTCGTAGCTTTCGACATCGGGAAGGAGGACCGGCAGCTGGTGCAGCGGCACTTCCACTGCCCCGCAGGTCGCGCAATGAATCATCGGGATCGGCGCACCCCAATAGCGCTGGCGACTTATGAGCCAGTCGCGAAGGCGATAGTTGACTTTGCGTGCTCCGATCCCCCGAGACTCGACCCACTCTCCCATCCTCAGTTGGGCTTCGGCGCATGGCAGATCGGAAAACGCGCCGGATTCTATCAGTATGCCGTCTTCGGAAACGAAAGCGAGTTCCACCGCGGAGCGATCCCGCGGGGCGATCACCTGCTTGATCGGAAGGGCGAACTTCAGTGCGAAAGCGTGGTCTCGCTCGTCGTGCGCGGGCACGGCCATGATTGCGCCTGTTCCATAGGTCATCAGAACGTAATCGGCGATCCATATCTGAGCGTTCTCGCCCGTGAAAGGGTTGACCGCGTGTGTACCGGTGAACACCCCAGTCTTTTCGCGGGTCGTCGCGAGCCTGTCCTGTTCGGAAAGCCGTCCGGCAGCTTCGACGTAGGCTTCTACCTCCGCGTTGTGTTCGGCATCTGTAATCCGCGAGACCAAGGGGTGCTCGGGGGACAGCACGCAGAAGGTGGCTCCGAAAACCGTGTCGATGCGCGTCGTAAAAACCCTGAACGAGTCCTCCCGGCCCGCGACCTTCCATTCGAACTCGACGCCTTCGGACCGCCCGATCCAGTTGCGCTGCTGCAGCTTGATTCCTTCGGGCCAGTCTAGCCCTTCGAGGTCGTCGATGAGGCGCTGCGCGTAGTCCGTGATTTTGAAGAACCACTGCTTCAGCATCTTCTTCACCACCGCAGTGCCACAACGCCAGCAGAGCCCGCCCTCGACCTCTTCGTTGGCGAGAACCGTGCGGTCCTTCGGGCACCAGTTCGCGGGATACTCGTCCTGATAGGCGAGGCCCCGGCGGTGAAGCAGCAGAAATATCCACTGCGTCCACTTGTAGTACTCGGGGTCGGAACTGTTGATCTCGCGCGACCAATCGTATGAGATTCCCATGAGGTCGAGTTGGCGTTTGTACGTCGCGGCGTAGTCGCGCACCATCTCACGGGGATTGCGCTTGGTCTTGATCGCCTCCATTTCGGCGGGAAGCCCAAAGGCGTCCCACCCCATGGCGTGGAGCACGTTGAACCCTTGCATTGCCTTGGCTCGGCAGATCACGTCGGTGGGGATGTAGTTGCGAAGATGGCCGACGCTGAGCCCCGCCCCGCTGGGGTACGGGAAGTAAGGCAGGCCGTAGAACTTCAGGCGGCTCGCTTCTTCACGCGTGCGAAAGAGGTCGGCTTCGGCCCAACGCTTCCGCCATTTAGGCTCAATCTCGGTGGGTTGGTAACGCAGGGACATGAATCAGCCGATTATCCCCGACTTCCCGTAGCGCCGGCATCCTGCAGGCATCCGGAAAAGTTCTTCAGTAGATCCGGCGAACGTATCCCCAATCTTCCCGTTGGCGTGCCGGCAAGATGCCGTCGCTACAAGCCGGCGCTATAGGCGGGCCGCACCTAAGAAGAGAGTTTCTCGATCACCTCGAACAGGGCGGGGGTGGCATCGCCGCCCCGGCCAGAGTTTTCGAGCGCGGCGAAGAGCTGATGGGTGAGGGCAGTGCCCGGGAGGCTGACGCCAATCTCGCGAGCGGCTTCGAGGGCATATGCGAGGTCCTTTTGCTGGAGTTCGACGGCGAATCCGGGGGACCAGTCACGAGTGAGCACTTTAGGGCCGTAGTTCGTCATCGACCAGCTGCCTCCTGCGCCCGAGCCGATGAGTTCGATGGCATCGGCCAGGTCGAGGCCGGCCTTTTGGGCGAACACGAGGCACTCGCTCATGCCGAGAACGCACAGCGCGACGCCGATCTGATTAGCCATTTTCATCATCTGTCCGCTGCCCACCTCGCCAACCAGCCGGACATTCTTCCCGTAGGCTCCCAGGACCGGCTCCGCGCGGTCGAAGCTGTCTTGCGGTCCGCCGCAGAAGATCGTCAGCTCACCTCTGATTGCTCCCTGCTCACCCCCGGTCAGCGGGGCATCCATGAATGCTAGCCCCGCCTCGTCGAGCGACTTTCCTATCGAGCGAGCCGTTGCGGGCTCGATGGTGGAATGATCGACAAAGAGCGTTCCGCGCGCCGCCGCGGGAGCCATCCTCAGCACGATCTCCTCGACGTCCTCGCTGCGCGAAACGCATGTGCAGATGAGCGAGCAGCGCGTAGCGAGGTCCTCGGGCGACTTTGCGACCTCCGCCCCCCGGCCGCGCAACGGTTCCGCCTTCGCGGGCGTGCGGTTCCACACGACGACTTCGTGGCCCGCATCGATAAGATGGCCGGCCATGGGCGCACCCATCACGCCCAGGCCAACGAAGCCTAAGGTCTCAGACGGGGGCAATCGCGATACCGTCGATTTCCACGAGCGCGTCCTTCGGCAGCTTGGCCACCTGCATCGTTGCGCGCGCAGGAGGCTCGGAGCCTACCATCTCCGAATAGATGTCGTTGACCACGGCGAAGTCGGCCATATCCTTCAAATAGATGGTCGTCTTCACCAAGTCTCCCGGATCGAGGCCCGCGGCATCGAGCAAGCACCGCATGTTCATGATCACCTGGCGAGTTTGCGCCTCGATGGTGTCGCCTGCCATGCTGCCGTCCGGCATCATGCCGATTTGGCCACTCAGGAATAAGAACTTCCCCTGCGCGAAGATAGCTTGGCTGTACGGCCCGATGGCTGCCGGCGCGCGACTTGTGCTGATAACGTGTCTTTCCATCACTTCTCCCTTGAAACAGATTGTACACGCGAATACGCGCAATCGTTGTGCGAGAGTTTGCGCCTAAGGCTTAGAATCTGCGAAAGCTCGACCGGCCGGCGATGTCGGCACTGACTGGGTCGGAGCGAGCGTAAAACGCGCCGCCCAGACACGGTAATTGCCCACGCCGCCGACTCCCGTCTTCAGCCTGCAGTCTGCGGGCTTCAGTTTAATTGTGTCAAGTTATCATCCGATGACTCCCTCCGACGAGCAGGCCATCCGCGCGGCGCAGCACAGCTTCATCCTCGAATGGGGGCGGATGAGTGGCAACTGGGGAATCAATCCTGCGATGGCGCAAATTCATGCGCTGCTGTTCATCACCGGCGAGCCGATGTCGATGGATGATATTATCGACCGCCTGCAGATCTCGAGGAGCAGCGCCTCGATGAACCTGCGCGATCTTATGGATTGGGGCGTGGTGCGCAAGTTTCGCAACCCCGGCGACCGGAAGGACACCTATGTCGCGGACACGGACGCGGTGACAATGGTTGCGCGCGTCGTCCGCGAGAGGAAGCGGCGCGAGATCGATCCGACCGTCGAGGCGCTTCAGGCTTGCATGCAATCCGCGCCTACCGACACCCCGGAAGCGAAGCAGTTCAGGAGCCGCCTGTCCGAACTGCTCGAGGTCTTCGAGGTCGTCGATTATGCGTTCGACTTCGCGATGGCCAACGAAGACCGGATCAAGTTCATCGTCGAGAATCGCGCGCGTTTCAAGGAGCTTCTGGACGGACTCGCGCCTTTGCTGCCGAAGGACCAGTCGAAGGGACCAAATGATGAAAATACCGCGTAAGGAGCCGTAGAAGAGTCGTGTGTCGCATCAACACGCCGAACGCAGCCACATACTTTATGTTTTCGCTCGCGAGCCTCTCGCTCGCCGGGCTTTTTCTCCGGTTTATACCACTGGCGTTCGTATTCGGCTTCGGGTGCATCGCGTTCGCTACAGAAGGGATACGTGCGCTCCGCAGGGACCGATACAGCCTCGCAGAATTGCGGCGGGTTCATGAAGGCGCGGAGCGGGAGGACTTCGAAGACGGCGTCTTCTGCCCACAATGCGCAGAGATGTATTCGTCCCGGTATCTAACCTGCCCGAACTGCCATCGGCCTGCTAGCCACCCCGATCGCTGAGGAGCGTCATAGAAGAAACGAGCTTTCCGTCGTTTCGTTGCTCCTGCTGGAGAATTCCTAGGCCCTGCTCGAACCATGTCACCAGTTCGATATCTATTCGATTGAGCGGCATGGTCAGCGTAACTTGCAGAGTTTTGCGCTTCGTGCCGTTTATCTCCATCTCACGAGGTTCCTGATTGAGGGTTGCTTTGACCTTGGTGGCCACGTTTCGGAATATACACTCACCGGAATGGGTCCACTCCGATTCGCGCTCCTTCGGCTTGAGCAATGTAATCGGCGGTTCGAATTTCATGGACGATAACTGAGCGACCCGCAACTCACCGCCGACCCAGACCATCTTGCTGTTGCCACCTTCGCTGGTCAGGAGCCGCCCGTAGTCCGTGCCCACTCGGATCGGGCCGTCCGTGGCGACGGTCATAACCTGCCCGGCTTGGCGAACGAGATATTTCCATTGCCTGCCTTTGCTCAAAGGCATCCAGTCCTCGGGGCCGGCGCATCCGCCGATGGCAAGCGACCCGACGGCAACGGCCGCCAGGAAAAGGCTGTTTGGTGCCCGCCTCGGCAAGTCGGCTACTCGGCCGGCGTATCGGCGGCTGGCGCCGGCGCCTCGGATCGTGGAGCAGGGGCCTGTTGCTCGCGGTTTTCTGGACGCTGATAGCCTCCTCCTCCTCCTCTGTAGCCGCCGCGTCTCTCGAAGCCGCCCCTGCCACGGTCTCCGATGCTGCTGTCGAGGGCAACGAAGGGCATGAGCGCCATTTCGCGGGCTCGCTTGATCGCCGTGGCGATCATTCGCTGTTCCTTGGCGGTCGCACCGGTTTGTCGAGGCGAAACGATCTTGCCCTGCTCGTTCACGAATCGGCGGAGCAGGCCGATGTCCTTGTAATCGAGGGTCGAAATCTTGTTGAGCGTGAGGTAGCTGACTTTACGGCGTCTTCGGCCTCTGCCGCGCGCGTCTTTACCGCCGCCCACGGAGAAATTCTTGCGAAAGCCTTGGCCCTCGTCATCCTCTTTGCGTACCCTATTCGGCCCGCCAGTTCTATCTTGGCCAGCCGTCCGCTCGGGTCGTGCTGCTGCGGGAGTGTCCGCAGCCTGCGCCGGAGTGGTCTGTTCTTGATCCATAGTTTTATTGTCTGCCGAAGCAGGCGCAGATTATGGCAGATTTGAGCGCGCCATAATAGGAGGCCGTGTCCAAACCTCCGCCTGAAACGCGCCGCCGGTCAAGATTGTGGGCATGGTTCTTCTTCCTCCTCGCACTCGCGTCCGCGTACGTGTTTTTCGTCCTGCCCCACCAAATGGACGGGCGGCCGATGCGGGTGGAGTTTAGCGGCCGATGAAGGTCGGATTGATCGGCTACGCGGGTTCGGGCAAGACCACGCTCCTCGACGCCGTTTCCGGCGGCAACCGTAAGGGAGACTTGATGGCCATTCCTGTACCCGACGCGCGGTTCGAGCGCATTTGCGAAGTGATCGCGCCGAAGAAGCGGTTGCCCGCAACAGTGGAAATTCAAGATAACGCCGCTACGCTAAGGGAAGCCGGATCGCAATCCGGATTCGCCGAAGCGGCTCGCCGAATGGATGCCCTTCTTCACGTGGTCCGCGAATTCGACTCGCCCACGGCGCCGTTCCATGCGGAGCCGAACCCCTCCCGCGACCATTCTGCCCTTGTCACAGAGCTGTTATTAGCCGATCTCGGAATTGCGGAAAATCGAATTGCTCGACTGGCGAAATCGCCGGTGGCACGCCAATCGGGCAGCCCCGAATACATGGAAAAGCAGGTCCTAGAGAAAATCCAGCCTGGTTTGGAGAATGGAACTCCAATCCGGCGCATGGATCTGTCAGACAGCGAGCTGAATCTGCTTTCGAGTTACCAAATGCTAACGGCGAAGCCTATGCTCGTGGCGGTGAATTGCTCGGAATCGGATATTAATTCACCGTCGGAAATCGACGCGAAAGCGGAGGACCCTACGTTTCGCATTTGCGCAGAAGTAGAGAAAGAGATTGCCGCTCTCCCTGCCGAAGAGCGCCAAGAGTTTTTGCAGGACCTCGGCATCGAAACTCCGGCCTCGGAAAATATGGTTCGGACGGTTTACCACGCGCTCGGACTCGTGACCTTCTTTACCGCTGGTGAGAACATCACACAGGCCTGGCCACTGCGAAATGGTTCCAATGCCCTCAAGGCAGCCGATACAATTCATTCGGATATCGCCAAAGGATTCATTCGGGCAGAAATCACCCATTACGCCGATTTCGACCGCCTCGGTGACCTGAAGGCGTGCTACACCCAGAACCTAATGAAGCTCGAAGGCAAGGAATATGTTGTGCAAGACGGCGACATAATCAATATTCGGACTTCACGCTAAAAAAGGTTTTTTTGAGGGCCGCCCTCTTTGCCAAGGAATTTGTAGGCGGCTTCAGTCGCCATTCGCCCGCGTGGGGTCCGCTGCAAAAATCCTTGCTGGATAAGAAACGGCTCGTAAACCTCTTCGATCGTCCCAGAATCTTCGGAAATTGTTGCGGACAATGTTTCGACGCCGACCGGGCCGCCGCCGAACTTCTCGATAATCGCCGATAAAATCGAGCGGTCGATTCGATCGAGGCCGAGAACATCGATTTCCAATCGGTCGAGCGCGAAGCGTGCCACCTCTTCGTCGATAATCTCCTTGCTCAAGTGCTGCGCAAAATCACGCGTCCGTCTCAGCAGCCGATTGGCAACCCTCGGAGTCCCCCGGCTCCGCAATGCGACTTCAGCTGCCCCTTCGTCCGTCATCGTGTATCCGAAAATTCGAGCGGAGCGTTTAATAATCGTCTCCAAGGCGTCTTTCTCGTAATACTCGAAATTGTGGACAATTCCAAATCGATCCCTGAGGGGCCCCGTAAGCAATCCCGCTCGCGTTGTCGCCCCGACGATCGTGAACCTGGGAAGCGCCAGGCGAATACTATGTGCACCAGGTCCTTTGCCTATCACGATATCGAGTTGAAAATCCTCCATTGCTGGGTAGAGGATTTCCTCGACCGGTCTCGAAAGCCGATGAATTTCGTCGATAAACAAAACCGAGCCTTCTTCGATATTTGTCAGGATAGCCGCCAAATCACCTTGCTTTTCGATGGCCGGACCGCTGGTAATTCGGATCGTCGCATCCATTTCATTGGCGATGATAAATCCGAGCGTGGTTTTCCCTAGACCGGGAGGTCCTTTCAGAAGGACGTGATCCAATGGCTCGCTTCTCGCTTTGGCGGCCGCAATAAATACCGAAAGATTTACCTTGATCGTATTCTGGCCGACAAATTCATCAAGGCGCTTTGGCCGGATCGTCGGTTCTAAATCTGCTTCCTCGAGCAACTGCTTTCCGTCGACCAGCCTTTCTGAGAATTCTTCCATTTATTTTCCAGATGCAAATTTCAGGGCGAGCGGTATGAGCATGTGCGGGCCGACGTCACCCGCCTCCTCCCTGGCGGCAACGGCCGCCCTTTCCGCATCGATTCTCTTGTGGCCGAGCGAAATCAAAGCCTCCACGACGTCGTCGCCCGTGCGTCCCAATCCGGAAGACAATCTGCCAAGCAGCGATTCCTCTCTAATCTTGTCGGACAATTCGACACACAGTTTCTGAGCAAGCTTCATACCGACTCCCGCCGCGCGCGTTAGAACCTTGGAGTCTCCGTTCAGGATCGAAGCAATGATGCCCTCTTCTCGTATCGTCCCCAGGAGTGAAAGAGCCAGCTTCGGTCCCAATCCGCTCGCCGTTATCAGAAGGTCGAACAGCCTCCTCTCGCTCGCCGATTGGAAGCCATATAGCGAAATATCGTTTTCCCTCACCACCTGCCGCGCGTGAAGATCGACGGGCATCCCGAGTGCTGGCAGCCCTACCAGAAGGCGCTCGGACGCAAAAAGCTGGTAGCCGACGCCACCGGCCATAACGATGGCGTAGTTCGGCCCAATTTCGAGCAATTCTCCGCTGATGCGAACGATCATGCGTTCTTCCCGGCAGGCGGCCGAGGGCGTTGCAATTCGAATCCGATAGCGGTTCTTTTGTACACGAATCTCATGCCTGTCACCGGGCTCAGGGCCTCGTTACCGAAACTAGTCAGATCATTCGGCCGGTCGGCGAGGAGGAGGCGCAAGGTCAGTGATAGCAAACGCAAGTTTTCGTGCCGCACCTTGGGCAGAATCGCCGCCGCCTCAAGGGAAGGACGGATGAGGCTCATGTAAAGCGCCGCGATCGGGTGCGCCTTTCGGTCCAATTCAAGGCTGGACTTATTGGTGCGAAGATTGGCTAGCGCTGAGTCGACGACCAGCCTGCTTTCCTCCCGGACGACCTGCGCAGAAACGGTGTCGCTACCCGCGAACGCTTCGATGGACTGGGCAAGCTCATCGTCCACGTTCGGGCGGCCGTTCGGGTCTCCGCCGGCGAGATGTACAAGTTGGCCGACCTTTACCGGCGCACTCGACAGTTGCAGCCGCGTGCGCCATCTGGTCAAGCGCCCTGCGGTTGCGGACAGGACGGCCGTGTGCGAAGGGCCCTTCCCTTCGAGTTCCTTGATAACTCCGCGAAGCCGATCCGACATCAACGAATCGAGTTGGGAGCCCACGGATTTTATCCCCTGTGCCAGGGTGTCTGCAACCGCGCCCGACGCTAACCACTCTTCGATCGATTGCCTCGACATGGCGTCGCCGTACACGAACGCGGTTCTAAGGATTTGCTCGGCCCGAGCGGGATCGTTACGGTCGATCGCATCTGCCAGATTGACCGCAAGCAGTCGACTAACAGAAAGGATTTCTGCCGTCCGGTCCGGACCTATGAGCGCAGGGCCGTGGGCCATCAAGCTTCCCCTCGCTCCAGGCAGTTTGAGGAGATGCGCCATCGCTGCCTCGGTAGCAATAAGGTAGTCGCTGCGCTGCTGCCGAGTGGAGGTCGAACTTAGGGGCGCTTCCGGAATGCCCGGATAACGCAGCGCTTCAAGAGTAGACGCAAGTAGGTCCGGCCGGTTCGACACGACCTTGCCCACTTGGAGTTTGTCGCTCAACGGGCGTGTCCGGGCGACCTCTTCCTGGCGGCACGCACCGACGAAAAGCAGCGCTATGAGCAAAGCGGCGAACAGTCCGAAGGGATGGCGGTTGAACACTGACTTGAAATGGACTCCTTCGTCACGATGGCGGCTGGACTTCTCTGTCCCGCGTTAGAATAGACGTGTGAGCTTACCGCAGATCGCTCGAAAAGACTCCGCCCAGCTCGATGCAGCGGAAGCGTTTCTACTGGGATCGCTAAGGCCGCAGGCGCAGCTGATGGACCAAGATCTAGCTGCGCTCACGCAGGGGCTCGATGAACTTGGAGGGCGCGGATGGCTCGGTTTGCGCGTTCCCGAAGAGTTCGGCGGGCTTGGATTTGATGACCGCGCCTTCCGCAGGTTCCAAGAAACCTGTTCCAGGTGTAGCGGCGCGCTTGCATTTCTGCAGACCCAGCATCAAAGTGCGTGCGGATTTCTCGCTAAAAGTGAGAACGACGACCTGAAGATGAGGACGCTCCCGAAGTTGGCAACTGCCGAACGGACAGCCGGGATCGCCTTCTCGCAGCTTCGGCGGACTGGAAATCCTTTGCTTACCGCGAAGCCTGCAGCCCGTGGCTACCTCTTGAACGGCAGAGCGCCTTGGATAACGGGTTGGGGCATATTTGACGCTTGTGTGACCGCGGCAACATTGCCGGGCGGCGACACGATCTTCGTTTGGCACAGTCTCGAGGAGAGTCGCGGATTTAAGGCTTCGGACCCCATGCGGCTAGCCTCGATCGAGGTCGCACAAACAGTTTCGGGGGAGTTCATCGATTTTGCAGTGCCCGAGCAAGACACCCTGTACATTCGGCCGGGGAACTGGATACAAGAGAACGACCTAATCAATATAGCGCTGCAATCGCCGTTCGCGCTCGGGTGCGCACGGGCAGGCATCGACGTGATGCGCGATGCCTTCGCGAATAAACCGATCGAAGCGATCGCGGCGGCGGCAGACTCCCTTGAAAACGAGTTAGAACACTGCCGTGACGAAGCCTACGGGGCGATGGAGAACAAGGGAGATACTGAGCGGAGCCTGAACGCCCGAGCCTGGGCGATTCATTTGGCTGGCCGCTGTGGTCACGCGGCCGTTGCGGCTAGTTCCGGAGCAGCCAATTCGATGCAGCATGCGGCACAGCGGGTGTACCGAGAAGCGTTGGTGTTTACGGTTTCAGCGCAGACTACGCCGATCATGGAAGCGACGTTGCGTCGGTTGGTCGGCCTTCAGTAGGTCGGTTTGACGAGCCACGCCCTGGGCACAGGCTTGTTTCCCGCCACGACTTCGATCAATGCTTGGCTCTTCATTACAGTGGTGCAAACGGTAAGTCGCACCTTGCCATGGGGTGTCTGGATTGTCACCGTTTGGAGGTTAGGATGCTGAACGCGGTTCTTGCGGGGGGCGCGAAACTTCCACGGACCCGAGTGACGGTGCCGTATGTGACGTGCCTTCATACCTTTCTTTCCGCTTACTTGACAAACTCTAGCCATCTTCTTTCTCCAGCTGGGTGCGAGATTATACCCACATCATGGAAAAGCGACCTCGTCTGCGGGACCGCACTAACCGAAGGCCCCGGTTCGACGAGGGTCAAAGGACCTAATTTTTGCTGGGCGAACCCATCTTCTTGGCACGACACGTCACAATGACACCTATGAAGTGCACAGGCTCACGTGTCCGCCGGTCCGGCGGGCCGTTTTTGTTTCTACTAGCGTTCGGGGCCATTTTGATTACGCCTTCCGCCTCAAACGCTCAAGACTCTCTCGGGGGTGCGGAATGCCGCATCGTTGGCAACATGTCGGTCCTCTTCAAACCTGGGACCACGGAACTCGAAAAGCAAGCCGCAATTCTCAAACTGTCGAGCAATTCCGATTTTGAACCCGGCGACCGATGGGTAACCACCCACGGAGGCAACACAGGTGGGTGGGGAAATCCTGCTTCGATTTCGTACAGCTACGTGCCGGACGGAACGTTCGTCCCGAACTCCGGGCTTGGCTCTGGCCCCAGTTCCTTGTTCGCGCGGATGAACGCGCAGTTCGGTGGAAACACGGCCCTTTGGCAGTCGAAGTTCGACGCCTCATTCAATCGATGGGACGCGCTGACGGGCCTTTCGCATACGCACGTGAACGACGACGGCGCGGCGCTGCACAGCGCACCCGGGGTCGGTACGACTCGCGGCGACGTTCGCATAGCCATGATTACGATGACGGATTCGAACGTCATTGCTTACAACTTCTTCCCGGACATCGGCGACATGGTAATGAACCGTACATTCAACTTCGCCAATCCCACTAACGATTACAGGTTTATGAGAAACACCATCATGCACGAGCATGGCCACGGTTTCGGCCTCGAGCACATGATGTCGAATAACAGCATTCAGCTCATGGAACCCATCCTTATGACCAGCCAGGACGGCCCCCAGAATGACGACATTCAGGGCGGGCAGTACACGTACGGCGACTGGGTCGAGAACAACGACAACAACGCGACCAACAGCGACCTCGGCAATATTTCGAACGGCCAAGAGGTGTTGAACTTGGCGATCGAGAGACCGGCTGACCAGGACTGGTTCAGGGTAACCGTGTCACCTGGCGTCGCGATCACTATCACGGCCACACCCGTCGGCGCAATCTACAATGAGGGGCCGCAAGGTGGCAGCCAGCAGTCTAGAAACTCTACTTCTATCAACAACCTTCGTGTCTCTGCATACGAGCCGAACGGCACGACGCTGCTCGGCACGTCCGATACGGGAGCGACCGGCCAGCCGGAGGTCTTGACCAATATCATTCCGCCCAGCGGCGAAGCACGCATCAAGATCGACGTCTCGACGAATGCTTTCGACATCCAAAGGTACAGACTCACGTTCAACCTGACGACATCGGGCGAGACAGTTGTGCCCACATCCTTTGAGATGTTCCGCGGAATCGTCCTCTCGGGCGGTCTTCCGGAGCTACAGACGAGCAATAATCAGTACCTGGCCATGCGGCCCGGACCCGTGTTCTCGAACAGCGAGTATCCGATACAGCTGATCGCCCGCAGCACGACGAGCGTTCATACGCCTAGCCAACTCCGGTTCAGCGTCGAGTCGTTCGTCAATACAGGCAACCTTAACCGGAAGCTCGAGTTGTTCAACGTCCAGACGCAGGCTTACGAGCAAATCGACCTTCAGGGCGCGAGCCAAACCGAGGGCATCGTCGAGATACTGATCTCATCGAATGCAGGACGATTCGTCAACTCCACGACCGGCGCCGTGAGCGCCAAGATGAGCTGGATGGCTACGTCCACCACGTTCACCTATCCTTGGATCGCAAAGGTGGACCACATCTTCTGGAGACTCAACCCCTAAGCGGTTGACTTTCGGCGGAGGACTCCAGGGCCGCTTCATACGGCGAAGCGGCCCTTACTCCGTCACCATTCCGAGGAGGACCAGTGCGCGAGCGCGATCTGCACTCGATTCGTGAGCCCCATCTTCTTCAGGATCCGGCTCACTAGGTTTTTCACGCTTTGCTCGCTCAGGCCCAAGAGCTGAGCGATGTCGCGGTTGGCGAGGCCCTTTGCAATGAGCGCCGAGATTTCTTGCTCTCGCGTAGAAAGGTCACGGCCTGGAATCGCCCCGCGGCGGCTGCCGCGCACGGGCATCTCCCAGGTTTTCCCCGCGGCCACGGCATGAATAGCTCTTAGGAGAGCCTCCGAATTGCTTGTGCGCAAAACAAGCCCTTTGGCCTCATTCGGCGCGAATGCAGTTACACGCGGCGCCGTCTGCCCATCGGCAAGGATTACCATAACGGTGTCAGGGGAAACTGAGCGAAACTTCGCCATTCCCTGATCGCCGAGCTCGTCGAGGAGCTTTGCGTCGATGACTAATACCTGTGGATTGCTGCAAAGGACATCCATAAGCTGGCTTGGCTCCGAAACGACTCCCACGAGACGGATGTCGTCGACCGGCGCCAAGACCGCCGCCATTCCCTCCGATGTCAGGGTTTGGGAATCGGCCAACACAACAGTAATCACTTTAGTCCCGTTTAACGATCGCACTCCGTCCTTTCAAACGGCATGCTCGGGACTAATGTTTCATTCCGAAGCTTTAGTCCACTAAGAGCCGCTTGATCTTCTTCTTCGCACGTTGGAGAGCGTTGTCGATCGATTTCGTTCCGCAGATCAACTCGCCGGCGATTTCGTGATACGTCTTGCTGTCGAGGTACCGCCGCACAACGACCAGTTCGAGTGGGCTTAACGTTTCTTCGAGCGCTCTAGGCAGATTCCTTGGCAAGCGCGTTCGCATGAGCATGTCCTCCGGGTTGGCCCCGGCTCGATCGGCGATTACGTCGATCAGCGTTCCCTCCGCTTCGTCGTCGTTGAAGCTCCGACTTAGGGAAATGTAACCATTGAGAGGGCCGTGCTTTTGCCGAGTGGCCGTCTTGACCGCCGTAATGATCTGCCGTGTTACGCACAGTTCGGCAAAAGGGGCGAACCGGGGAAGCTTGTCGCTGCGAAAGTCCCGGATGGCTTTCCAGAGGCCCATCATGCCTTCCTGAATGACATCTTCATGGTCCGCACCTACGACGAAATACGTCCGTGCTTGCCGCTCGACCAAATTCCTATATCGCAGGAAAAGCCATTCTGCTGCTCGGTCGTCTCCGGTCTTTGCGCGATCGACGGCATCTTCGTCGGTGATACCAAACCTTGTCGCCGCCATCTCGCCAGGACTTAAATAAGTCATCGAACGCGTCCTCCCTAGCTTGACATTACACCCGGCGCTCCACTCATTGAACCGGACTTATAAGTATGTTGGAGGAAAGCTGCACGGCGTGTCAACCGCCGCCGCGAAAAAGTTCGAGAAAAATTCGATATATCCCGTCGAACTCGCCGAATGGTCCAGCGCCTGCGCGGCGATGGTAGCTTTTAACCTTCCTCCTTCTCATCGGTTTTCTCTTCGTCGCGACGGCGCTGCTCAACCTCTTCGCGGTCACCGCCCGGGCCTTCGGTCCCCGGAATAAGCTGCCGGCCGACGTCCACAGTCTGCTCGGGGCTGCCCATTGCGAAACCATACTCGGCCTGAATCGGCAGCGGGCCGGGGGACTTGGAATCCTCGTTCTCTTCGGCCTCAGTGTCGTTGATCGGTTCCGGAACTGCCGTCTCATCGACAACGGGTGTTTCGTCGCTTCTCACAAACCTCTTTGGATCGTTGTTATCGGGTTGCATAACCTTATGGGACGCCAGGCGCAGAATCGGCGTTGCCTGGGCGCGAAAGTGACAAACTATCGGCTTGTTTGCCGCAATCGCAATCCTCCTCCTTTACATCGGCATCCTCGTGCTCGTCGCCCTCGCTGCGCTGAAGCCGGCTCGGTCGCCGATCTACTTGTCGCCGGAGGTTTTCGGCGCGAAGACGGAGGACGTGGATTTCGAAAGCGACGCGCGCGTCCTCAAGGGCTGGTGGGTGCCGCACGGCCGCCCGCGGGCGGTAGCGATCCTGATGCATGGCTACGTTATGAACCGATCCGAGAACGCGGCCCTCGCCGCGGCGCTCAACCGAAAGGGCTTCGCATGCCTTCTATTCGACTCCCGGGGATCCGGCAAGAGCGACGGGAGCAAAGTTGGCATGGGCTGGCTCGAACGAACGGACGTCGTGGCCGCGTGCAAGTTCGTTCAGAGCCGACAGCCGGACGTCCCACGGGTTTTGATTGGAGCGAGCATGGGCGCCGCAGCGGCGGCGTTTGCGCTTGCGGAAGCCCCGGACTGCGCGGACGCCCTAATACTGGACAGCAGCTACCACTCGCTCGCTCGCGCGACGCTTGGCTGGTGGCGATTCATCGGCGGATCGGCCGCGTGCGTCGTGCTCGGTCCCGTCGTAACCGTCGCCGGACCTCTGGCGGGCTTCAATCCCTTCAAGGTGAACGTCGGCAAGGCTCTCGCTACGATCACACAACCGGTGCTCATCCTGCACGGCAGAAAGGACATCTTGGCAGCACCGTTTCACGCAGAGATGAACTATCGCAGCGCGACCATAGACGGCAGTAAAAACGTGCGTATCATTTGGTTCGATGAGGCAGGGCACGTCGAGGCACGCTGGACGAAGCCCGAGGAGTATGTATCGCAGATCGAGCAGTTTCTGGTAGATATGAACGTAGTGAAATCCGCATCATGATTCGTATTGGCCTTTCGGGATTCTCGTATAAGCCCTGGCAGGGCGAAGGGCGGTTCTACTCGCCGGAACTGAAGCAGAAAGAGTTCTTCGGCTACTACGCCTCTCGCTATGACACTGTCGAAATGGACGGCTCGTGGTACCGAATGCCGACCGAGGAGGCAGTGAAGAATTGGGGCGAGGCATCGCCCGACCCTTTCCTATTCGCCTTCAAGGCCCACCGCACGATTACGCACATCCATCGACTCAAACCGGAGGCCCGGGAACCGGTTCTGTTCATGGTGAAACGAATAGCGCCTCTCTTGGAGTGGGGCAAGCTCGGCCCGATACTGGTGCAGCTGCCTCCAAATTTGAAGCGCGATGACGAGCGGCTCGCCCTCTTCCTGCAAGACATCCCGAAGACGCTGGACGGCCTGCCGCTTCGTTACGCGATAGAGTTTCGAAACGAAACCTGGCATGCGCCGGAAGTCGAATCGCTTCTTCGCGAGCAAGGCGTCGCCTGGGTTGCCGCCGAGACCGACGATGCCAAAGCCCAGTGGCGCGACACCGCGGACTTCACCTACTCACGCCTCCGCAAGAGCGAATACGACGCCGAAGCTTTGAAGGTCTGGACTGAACGCTTTCGGGATGCGGGGAAGGACTGCTTCGCCTATTGCAAGCACGAAAACGAAGGCGCGCCCTGGATCTGGGCAGACGCGATGATCGAGCGTTTGCGTCAGGGCTAAAGACTAGATACTCGTTCGCGTAGTTGCCTGTGTGGTATCTTGTCATCGTTGCGACCGCGACGACGCAGCCACACACCTTCCGGGAGGACTACGTTGAAACCACTAAGAATAGCCACCGTTTGCGTAGGGACGGGTCTGCTCGTCCAGGCCTCGCTCGCCTGCCCGTTCTGCACGAGACAGACGACTGGCCTCTTTATTGGTGAGACGCAGTTATTGGGCAACGGCTCCATCCGGTCTTGGGTCTTTCTCGACGACAACGCAAAACCCACGTCTGTAGGGATCACCTTCACCGATACGGCCCTCACCGGCTTGCCCGAGAATAAGCCCGTGAACGGGATGGACGGATATGAGTTCGTGCTAAAGCTGCCGAAGGAAGCGGCGGCCACGGCTCTCAAGCACGTGTCCGTGGATTGGAATCCGAAGGGACACATTCCGCCCGGGGTTTACGATGTCCCCCACTTCGACGTCCATTTCTACATGGCCACGACGAAAGAGCGCATGAAAATGACGCTCGACGAAGCCAGTTTGAAGAAGTTCCAAAAGAAGCCGCCTGCCAAGCTGCTACCCGGAGGTTACATCTACGCTCTCCAGGGCGAGGTTAAGTATATGGGCGCCCACTGGGTCGACGTCGCGTCGCCCGAATTTAAGGGTTCACCTTTCACGCACACCTTTATTTACGGGACGTATGACGCAAAGGTCATTTTTATCGAACCGATGGTAACCAAATCTTTCCTTGAAACGAAGGCAGCGGTGGACGCTCCGATAAAGCAGCCAGAGACCTACCAATTCGCAGGCAAGTACTTCCCGACTAAGTACACCGTTCACTACAACCCTCAGCGCCACGAGTACACGATCGCGCTCGAAAGCTTCGTAAGGCGGTAGGTCGGAGACCTATTTCGCTCCACAGCCCCCTCGTCACCACATAAGTGTGGGGGCTTCGATGTGCACAGAGGCACAACGCTGGGACGAAAACCCAGTTTTCGGAGTTCTTGACGCTATCTCCTGCGCCCGCCCGTATCTTCTAACGTTCACCAAGCGAAGGTTTGGGAAGGACGGATTAATAAATGCGTTCAAGCTATCAGTTAGCGCGTCGATTCGTCGGTCTGCCTAGGTACGGCATAGCTATGGTCGACAATGGTGCCGTAGGGATTGTGGCCGAGCCGTCACCTTGCCACTCAAAGAGCTTTGCCTATCGGATATCCGGCCGCGCTGGATTCCCCAAAGTGCACGCTATTGGCTCCCGAAGCCGCAGCCGAAATCGAGCCGGACCTGAAGGAGGTCAAGATGCTGTTCAGTTAAGGAACGGGCAATTCGTCAACGGTCAACTTCGGCAAACACGACGCTCACGGACTTCATCGCGCCCCGCGACCAGTATTTAATGGTAGCTCGATCTCCAATTTCCGACTTGAGCAAAAACGTCAGGTAGTCGCTTAGTCCTTTGACGGGCTTACCATTTACCTCCGTGACCACATCCCACTTCCTTATCCCGGCCCTCTCCACCGGCGATTCTGGGACGACGTCGG
Organism: Fimbriimonadales bacterium; assembly: GCA_051003155.1. Classification (GTDB taxonomy): domain Bacteria; phylum Armatimonadota; class Fimbriimonadia; order Fimbriimonadales; family ATM1; genus JACDEQ01. The sequence goes on from JBPCLO010000011.1 coordinate 20,201, forward strand.
AGACCACCAATCCATACTCCGGCGGACTGTCGCCGACCTGCCGCTCAAAGTCCGGATGGCCCAGAACGTAGGTTGGCGCGAAACGTACGATTCCCAAGTCGGCATGCCGAACGCGGCCGTACTTGCGGATGTCGTCCACAGCTCTGCGAACACGGTTGCTGGGTATCGCGAACCCAATTCCCACGCTTCCACGGTTCGGAGTAGCAATGACTGTATTGATCCCGATAACCTGCCCGTGAATGTTGCCCAGAGCGCCGCCGCTGTTCCCCTGATTGATCGCGGCGTCTGTCTGAATCGCGCCGACCAACGGGGCGCTTGTGGGCCCACCGGGTAAATCCCGGTTAACGGCACTCACGACGCCCACGCTAAGGGTTCCTTCATAGCCGAGGGGGTTGCCTACGGCGAGGACCCATTGGCCGACTTGCACGTCGTCGCTATCGCCAAGTTCCACGGCCGGCAAGTTCGTGGCATTGACCTTGAGGAGCGCGAGGTCTGCGATACGGTCGCTTCCGACCACGGTCGCGCGAAACTGCTTGGAGTTCGTTAGGTTCACGAGGATTTCGTCGCCGCCCGCGATGACGTGGTTATTAGTGACGATGTAACCGTCGCTCGTGATGATGACTCCCGAGCCTTGGCCCTTCATCTCCGGCGAGTCGCTAAACGGCGACGATTGGAGGACGTCTACACTGACCACAGCTGGAATCAGCTTGGCTGTCGCCTCACCGAACGCTATCTCACCAGGCTGCTTGCTGTACTTGACGGGCATGGCTTCGGCAAACTGGCTTAGGCTCTTCGCGCCCGAAGTACCTTGAAGCCTGTCATGGAGAGCGAGAGCCGCAAACACACCGCCGAAGCAAACCAGAAACATGAGCGAATAAGGCAACCATCGGTTATTCACGCTAGACCTGCTCCTTTACCGACGCAAGTTCGATCGCAGCCCGAGCGGCCTCGTCGCCCTTGTTTCCCAATTTCATGCCTGCCCGCTCGATGGCTTCCCCCTGGGTTTCGCAGGTCAATACGCCCCACGTTATTGGTACGTGGGTCCGGAGCGCTATATCAGCAAGGGACGCAGCTACTTGGTTCGAAAGCTGGCTCGCATGAATTGTCGCACCTTGGAGGATGCATCCCACACAGACGATCCCGTCGAAGCTCTGTTTCGCAAAGTGGGCTGCTGCTACAGGGAGTTCCCACGTGCCTGACACCCACACTACAGGGACGCCGCCCGCACCGTGCATTCGAAAAGCTCGCTCCGCGCCCTCCACTAACTGTCTGGTGACGAATTCATTCCATCGCGAGGCTACAATCGCGAATTTCCGGCCCTCGGCGTTCATTAGGCCCTCAATCGTTCGAGCCATTCTCGTTCTTTTCAGGCAATAGGTGCCCCAGCTTGCTGCGCTTCGTTTCGAGATACCGCTCATTGTGCTCGTGGGGCGGAGCGACCAATGGAACATTCTCGACGATTTCCAAGCCGTATCCCCGGGCGCCGGCGAGTTTCTTCGGATTGTTCGTCATAAGGCGGAGCTTTCTGATGCCAAGGTCTTGCAAAACTTGCGCTCCCAGTCCGTAGTCGCGCAGATCGGCCTTGAATCCAAGGGCCTCGTTCGCTTCGACCGTGTCGAGCCCGGTGTCTTGCAGTTCGTACGCCTTAAGCTTGTTGATGAGACCGATGCCGCGCCCTTCGTGTGCGATGTATACGAGGCAGCCGCGTCCCTCGTTGCCGATCTTCTCGAGGGCCAGTTCCAGTTGGTCGCCACAGTCGCAACGCATCGATTGGAGAACATCGCCGGTAATACAGCTCGAGTGCATCCTGGTGAGCACAGGTTCACCGTTGGCGACGTCCCCTAATACAAGCGCCACGAACGGCGCTGGATCGACGTCGCTCTCGTATGCGTAGAGCCTAAACTGACCGTACTTTGTCGGAAACTTGATCGGGCCGGCTTCCCGGCGGATCAGCTTCTCAGTTCTGCGGCGGTATGCAATCATGTCACTGATCGTGATTAGGGAAAGGCCGTGCTTCGCGGCGACCACTTCTAGTCGCGGAAGCCTCGCCATCGCACCGTCCTCGTCGACTATTTCACACAAAACTCCGATCGGTTGGAGGGACGCGAGAACACATAGGTCGACCGTAGCCTCCGTGTGCCCTGCTCGCTTCAGAACGCCACCCGGGTCTGCCCGCAGCGGTATCACATGGCCCGGCCTTGCGAGGTCTTTCGGCTTGGCTTTCGGGTCGCAAAAGACAGCTACCGTTGCGGAACGGTCGAAGGCGGACACACCCGTGGTTGTTCCCTTCACAGCGTCAACGGTCTCGCCCATTGCCGTTCCAAGGCGCGACGTGTTGGCCTTGGTCATCATGGGGATGCCAAGCTGGGCCAGTCGTTCTGGAGTCGTCGGTACACAAGGTATCCCGCGGCCGTACGTGATCATAAAGTTCATGGCGTCGGGAGTCACCATCTCGGCTGCCATGACGAAGTCGCCCTCGTTCTCACGGTCCGGGTCGTCTACAACGATCACTATCTTGCCGTCTCGAATGTCCTGGATCGCTTTTTCGATGCTAGAAAACTGTTGCTGAGTCATTAAAGGAGCCTTCTGATTATACTTGGCTTCATTGAAAGCCCATTGACCTTGGTGGACGGCAGCGCCGAACCACACTTGTTAGACTTCAGGCGGATGGCCCTCGAATACGCCGATAGCTTGGGCTTCGACCTGTGTTTCCAAGGATTCGACGAGGAGATCGTGGGCCTTCCGGTCCCGTACGCTCCTCCCTCAGGAGCGGTGCTCATCGCGCTCTGGGTTACTGATCCTGCCGGCTGCGTGGCGATGAAGCCTATCGGGGAAGGCATTTGCGAAATGAAACGACTATTCGTCAGGCCAGCCTACCGTGCCAAGGGAATCGGCCGCGCCCTGGCCGAGGGGGTCATCGGCGCGGCGAGGCGCGCAGGCTACGAACTCATGAGACTGGCCACCCTGTCGACCATGGCCGAAGCCCGCACGCTATACCAATCGCTCGGTTTTACGATCACAAAGCCCTACACATTCAACCCGCTCGAAGGGGCAGTGTACATGGAAAAGGAATTGTGACCCTACACGCCGACGGTGACTCGGCCGGGGCCGCCTTCTTTGCCGAGGATGGTGATCTTGGCGGGCATGAACTGTTTAACCACCCACGCGGACGTCGAGAGGGTAGGTGTGATTCGAGAGGTGGTGAACGAGCATTTTTCACCACATAGGGCCGCGGGCAGGATCAGCTGGTCGGCGAGGAATTCGTCGGTCGTGGCGTCGCCATTCAGCCAACTGACAAGTTCGTGAAATGCCTCTTCGCAGACCTCCTCCATAGGCTTGCCCCGCTGGCCGATGCACTGATATCCGCCGTACCCGTCTTCGAAGACCGCCGTACATGTGACAGCCGCCCCCGGAGAAGACGCCCGCGGGCGCACCGTCTCGACGCTCATCTCCATGCCATTCTTCCGTGCCAGCTCCTGAATGTGCTCCGCGCCACGACGGCCGACCGCGTCCGGGAGTTCGCTCGTTACCACATACGCCTTGAGCATTCTCAGTTCGCCGCGCTCGTCGAAATTGAAGCCGTTAAGCGCGCTAGGCTCTATCTCAACACTGGCCTCGCCGCCGCCGCGCGGCGGGTAGCCAGCAGATTCCATAACCGGCAACGCGACGATCCCGCAACGAGCCATGGCGGGCAGAGTAATCGCTCTAAGATATTCGTACGTTGGCGAAAAGGGCACATGGGTGCCACCCAGCACCGCGATTCGGCTGACTGCCCCGGCCCGCGCGAAAGGGGTCAGCAAGCTCTGAATGATAAGCGTGGCGCTGCCGGGCTGGGAGCCCTTTGCGATTGCATTCAAATCGACCCGGTCTCGAAACGGTCCAAGTTGGCGGTTCGGAGCGAATAGCAAGACTTCGTCGCCAAGCTGCGTGCTGACCTCGGCGTTCGTAGCGTCACCCAGCGCTCGGGCAAGGGCCGCATCGACGGGGTTAACACCCGGCCGTCTCAGTCCTCCCCTAACATTTCGCACGGCAACCGGCTGGCCCGTCAAGGCGGAAACGGCAAGGGCGACCCGCACGACCGACCCGCCGCCCTCCCCGTAGGCACCGTCGATTTCTACCGCGGTCGAATCAGGCAACCGACGCTCGCTTCTTTGCCAGCACACGCACGACGCGACGCCCATCCGTCTCGGCGACGATTAGGATCCAATCCCCCTGATCGATCTCCTCGCCCTGCCCGGGTTGCCGTCCAAACAAACCGAACAGGAGGCCCCCGAGGGTGTCGAACTCCTCGCTCTCGAAATTAGAGCCGATTTCGTCGTTCACGTCGTCGAGGTGCGCCTTGCCGTCGATGAGCCAGGAGTTCTCGGAGACGGGCTGCACCTCCTGCTCCTCGACGTCGTACTCGTCCACGATTTCGCCGACAATCTCTTCGACTAGGTCTTCGATCGTGACGAGACCCGCAGTGCCCCCGAATTCGTCTTGAACGATCGCCATTGAGGATCGTGACTTGCGGAACTCGGTGAGCAACTGATGCAGGTCCTTCGTTCCCGGGATGAAGTGGGCCGCCCGCATTAGACCGCCGATGTCCTGGCCGTTCCCATCGAGGAGCGCCTTCAGCAAATCCTTTGCGTGGACGATTCCGACGACACGGTCGATGCTTCCTTCATAAACCGGTATCCGCGTGTGGCCGGTTTCGTGGATGATCTTAGCAACTTCCTGCGCCGAAGCCGTTCGCTCGACGGCGTCGATATCGGTTCGGGGTGTCATGACCTCGCGGGCCACCGTGTCGGTGAACTCGATGATCGAGTGGATCATCTCCTTCTCATCCTCGATCAACTCGCCGCTTGCACCGCTGGCCTCGACCATATCTTTGAGGTCCTCTTCCGTGACCACGGGGGGCGTAAAAATCGGCCAAAGCCCGAGGCGGCGCGTGAAGAACGACGCGAGCCCGCCGATCAGCCAAACGAACGGGAACAAAATAATTCGGGCGATCGACAGGTAGGGAGCGATCCGCAGCGACCACTTCTCGGCGTTGTTGCGTGCAAGGCCGCTGAAAAGCGATTCAGCCAGAATCAGATTGACAAGCCCTATAAGGAAGACGAGAAAAAAGGCGCCCGCGATAAGCCATCCGATGCCGTAATCGTCCCTGCCGCTCCATAGTCTAGCGAGCCACGGGGATGCGAGCACCGCGACGGTATACATCGCGGCGCGGCAAAAGCGAGAGCCGATTTGGCAGGTCGCAAGATAGAGGTAGGACTCTTCGTTGAGTTTTTCGAGCCGTCGTGCTCGCGGGTCTCTCGCCTCGATCAAATCGCGAATCTTCGCACCGCGAAGCGCTGAGAGCGCGTTGTCTCCGGAGCGGAATATAGCGTTCAGCGCCATCAGCGCAATGATGATGACGAACGACCAGAGGGCTTCCGAAGCGGAGACCTCGAAGCGAGGGGCACTGAGCTGCACGAATATCATTGCGGTCCCAAACCGAACAAAACGAAGGCGAGCCCTCCCCCGACCAGTGCGCCCAAGCTCAACTCTACGACCGAATGAATTTTGGCTTCATACCTGCTCTGGGCGACCATCGCAGCCAGAAATAGGGCCAACAGAGACGGCAGCAACTTGCCGGTGATCAACGTGAGCACAACGGCGAAAAAGAAAGCGAAAGTAGCATGGCCGCTAACAAGTCCACCCTTTAGCACCTGGCCCTTCGATCCGAGGCCCTTGCCGATAACGATCAGGAAAAAGAGAATTACCGATCCGATCAGAATGCGCGGCAGCACCTGGGTCTGCAGATCTGGAGACTTCAGCTGCAACGTTATCTCCTGCCAGCGCCCATCGCCGATAAACAGGAGCAAGGCGACGACGACCGCAGTTAGCGTCGTGATAAGGACTCCTCCCGCAGCCATGTCTTTGGCGAACTTGGCCAACGGGTGGTATTCCGGCTGCGCGATGTCGACTACCGCCTCGATCGCCGAGTTGAACATCTCCGCGACAACCACGAAGCTGATCATGAAAAGGAGAACGATCATCTCCCGGAGCCTTAGGTCCATGAAGAACCCGATCAGGATTACGATGATGACCGTGTAAAGGTGGACGCGCATGTGCCGCTGGGTCTTGAAGGCATAAGCCACTCCGCCGACAGCCGCACCGAACGGTTTGAGGACATTGCGCGCCATTAGCTTCTCACCGAGTAAGTCGAGGACCAGGCTGCGGACGGCTCGAGGCCGACCGACGTGACGATTCGATTCATCCTGTCGACCATCGAGGCACGCTCTGGCTCGGTAGCGTCGTCGTAGCCCAATAGATGGAGGCCTCCATGAACGGCGAGGCATGCAAGCTCGGTTTCGAGCGGAGTCTGGTTGTTGGTCGCCTGCTCATCAGCGATGGGCAGGCAGATCGCGATGTCGCCCAGTATCCGCAGCTCAGTAACTTCGGGTCCATAACCCGCGGGAAAACTGAGGACGTCCGTAGGCCGGTCGATGCCTCGGTAGCCGCGGTTAAGCCGGCGTATCTCGTCGGAATCTGTAATACGGACGGATATCTCGGATGGAGGCTGGTCTTCAGAATCCAGCATTGCCTCCAGGGCAGCATGCACCGCCGCCGTACGCGGCCTGCGCTTCGTGGAGTTCGAGAGCAGAACCCGATGCTTCATAGCCGATCACCGTTCGTGGTTTCGGCGCTTGATAGGGTTTGAGTAAGAAGACTTGGAGTGATCATGGTTGCCCCCGGCTCGTACGGGGGCACGCTGGGGCCGTCTGCCTAGCGGCGTCGCGCACTGCGACGCTTCATCCGTCGTCGCTTGTCGCTGGGCTTCTCGTAATGGCTGTGCTCTTTCAGGCGGCGCAGAATACCGGCCTGCGCAAGCTTGTTATCAAAGCGCTTCAGCGCGCCGTCGATGCTTTCGTTCGGTAATACGATGACTTCTATCAAGTTTTCCTAAGCCTCCCTCCGTCAAGGTAGATTGGGCATTCTACCCTAAAGGCGGTAGAATCCCGGTCATGGCCGGTACCGTTGTGCTCCCGACCGCCCTTCGAGGCATGACGGGAGGAGTCTGCTCCGTGGATGTGGAAGCGGACAATGTCCATCTCGCAGTACGACGGCTTCCGGAGCGGTTTCCCATGATCGAGAATAGACTCCTGGACGATGCCGGCCGCGTCCGGCGGCATGTCAACATGATCGTCGGCGAAAGGGACATTCGCGGGCTGGACGGATTGCAGACGCAGCTGGAATCTGGAGATGAACTTCTGATCATTCCGGCCGTCGCCGGAGGATAATCGTTTTGGAAAAGATTATCGTCAATATTTCTGGTGGCAAGGAGCAGGTCGGCGAGGCGTGGATCTGGCGCCTGAGCCGCGAATTCAACATCAAGGTCAACATCATGAAGGCCAACATCGATCAGGATTACGGTTGGCTCCAGCTCGAACTCGAAGGGCCGCTCGAAGAGGTCCAGCGCGCTACGGCTTGGCTGCACACCACCGGCCTCCACGTTGACCCGATGCAGCGCTCCGTCGGCGCTTAATGCTTTCGCCATACCTTCCTGAGGATTTCGACGCCTTCTGGGAGGAGGCTACCGCCGAAGCCGACGGTGTTTCCGTAGATTTCGAGCGGCGAAAGACGACGATGCAAAACCTTCCTGAGCACGAGGTCGAGCTGATAGACTTCCTCGGCATGGCAGGTTCACGTTTGCACGGCTGGATAGCCATTCCGCGCGAAAACCCCGCCCCGGGATTCCTTTGGATTCCGGCGTATGGCCACGAGTCGCATCTGCCGAACGAGTATTCGACGCGGCTCGGCATGGCCAGCATGAGCTTCAACTTACATGGGCACGGTGCGTTTCATCAAGAGGAGTACACGCCGGCACGAGGCTATTTCGCGCAGGGTATCGAAGACCCGCGGACCTGGATCTTCCGGTCCATGGCGCAAAACTGCCTCGTCGCCATGCGCGTCTTGCAAGCGCAACCCGAGGCCGGCAACCTTTCGGCGGCGGGCCTCAGCCAGGGCGGCGGAATGGCGATTTGGACGGCCGCCCACTCGCCCCTCGCCAAGAACGTCGTCGCTGACCTACCATTTCTCTCCGCGATGCGGGACACCCTGGGAAAGGAAGTGTATCGGTACCCGCTTAAAGAGGTCGCCGACTTCGCGGCCACCATTCCTTCCGGGATGGAGCGGGTACTTCGCTCGGTCTCTTATTTCGACACCGTGAATCAGGCGACGCGACTGAAGGTTGCCACCTTGGTTTCGCTGGGCAAGAAGGACCCGGCCGTGCGCGCTGACAATGTTCGCGCGGTCTACGAAGCCATCCCGTCTCAAAAGAAGCTGTTCGAATACGAAACCGGCCATGACTGGAATCCCGCCATGATCGACGCCGATCGCGATTGGATGTTGACCGAGGTGTAGTTCCATGGCCTTTAGCACGGAGACTTTCGTTGCCATGCTGGCGCTGTCCGGCGCGGTCATCGTTCTGGCCTCGTTGCTCAGCGGCTTCGTGGAGCGGGCAAACCTCCGCAGGTCGCCGTCTTCTTGTTGCTCGGCCTGGTCCTCGGGCCGTCCGTCCTCGGGCTCATGGAGGTCGGACTCGGTTCGTCGGCTTTGCGCGTTTTTGCGACGCTCGGTCTGGCACTCGTACTCTTCACAGACGCGGTGACGCTGAAGCTCGGCGAAGCCAGCGAGCATTTGCGCCTAGCTTCGCTTATCCTGGGGCCGGGAACCCTGTTGGCGACCGGCGCAATGGCCGTCCTTGCCCACTATCTCTTGGGTTTAGATTGGGCGGCTTCGGTCGTACTCGCTGCGGCCCTCGCGAGCACCGACCCGGTCATGCTCCGCGGCCTGCTGCACCGACGGGACCTGCCCCGCCAGGCGCGTCTGGGGCTGAGGCTCGAAAGCGGCTTGAACGACATCGTTCTGCTGCCGATCCTGCTCGTTGCGATGTCGTTCATGCCCGGCGGGCGCGGCGCTTCGATGGGCGAGATGCTGCTCGAGCTATTCGTCCTCGGGCCGGTTGCCGGATTGGTGGTGGGCTGGGCCTCGATCCTTGCGCTCCGCACGGCTCGGGCTCGGATTGGTGTGCGGCGAGATTACGAATCTATTTACAGCCTCGGGGTCTGCTTCACGGCGTACGCTGCTGGCGAAGCGTTGCACGGTAGCGGATTCCTCGCCGCATTCGCAGCGGGAGCCGTCATTTCGGCGCTCGACCCAGAGCTTTGCGACTGCTTCATCGAATACGGCGAGACCACGGCCGAGATGCTCCTCATGTTCATGTTCGTACTTCTTGGCGGCTCGCTCATTTGGAGCGGGTTTCCCCTCCGCACCTGGCCGATTGTCGCCTTTGTTGCCCTATCGCTGCTCGCGCGCCCGATCGCGTTATGGCTGTCCCTCCTCGCCGAGAAAATGGACCTGCGTTCGCGCAAGCTCATCATCTACTTCGGCCCGCGCGGGCTTAGCACTCTGCTATTGGCCCTCTTGCCCGCCTTCGAGGGCCGCGCCGGGTCGGACAAGATATTCGCGGTCGCCGGCCTCGTCGTGCTAGCGTCCGTCGTTGTGCATGGCGGGAGCATCATGGCTTATGGACGGAAACGGCCGACGCGCACAACCACGCGCCTCCGCGTGGCCGCCCCGCGGGTAACGCCCGATGACGAAAACTTACTCATCACGGTGGATGAGCTGCGCTCCGTTCCCGATGTCCGCCTCGCCGACGTGCGCAGCCTTCGCGCATATGAAGACAGCGACGAGAGGATCGACGGCGCGGTCCGCGTAGACCCCGACGACCCGCTCCGCTCCTTGGCCGCCTTTTCTCCAACCGACTGGATCGCGCTCTTTTGCACGTGAGCCAACGAGGCAACCAGCGCCCGTGCGGCGCGAGAGTTCCAAAGAGCCGGCTATGCCAATGCCCGCGCCGTAGTCGGTGGCTGGAGCGCGGTCGTCATTGCGGGTTTTGGGGTCGGGGTGAAGGCGTAGCCCCTGACGCGGCGTATTGTTACGTAACTCCATACCGAGCTACGCTGATGAGCCACGACGGTTACTGCTTCGGCCGAAGGCAGAGGAGCGGCGCGAGCGGCCTGCTCTCGTTCATGCCGGAATGTTCCCGATTCGAGATCGGGTCAAACGATTCTGCGAAAGCCTGAATCTCTTCCAAGTGGGCGTGAGCTGGGATAGCCACGAAAGCCTAGTGGCACCTATCAATTGTGAGGAGACGGGCCACGAATGGCTACTGCGCCTCTCGATCGGCTTAGAGACCGCGGACGACCTGATCGCGGTTCTCGATCGCGCACTTAAAGAGCCTTAAGTCCCGGCGTGGAACCCTACCGGTAGCGGCGGAGTCTATAGCCTCAGTGACTGACTCCAATACCACCGTTGGGGCCACCAAAGCGCGCACTCGCCTGCCCGCGCTGCTGAAACGCGTCGCGCGTGGAGAAGCTCTGACCAATTACGAAGTACGGAACTCCCATTGCCGTGCTCGCGCCCGTCGATAACCCGCGTTCGGCCATCAAGAGGGCTCTCGCGGAACTTAGGGAGTTGCGAAGCTCCCGCGAACTCGAGACCGTGACGCTGAAACAACTAGCGGAACGGGCCTAAGCCGGAACGCCCAGAGCTTGGCTGACCATTTCGCCGATGTACCACAGGCCCTCCATGTCCCCGAGGTTCTTCGCCTCGGAAGCGCCGGAGCTCCAGATCGACACCGGTACGTACTCGCGGGAGTGATCCGTGCTCGGCGTTGTGGGATCATTTCCGTGGTCGGCGGTTAGGATCAACAGGTCATCGTCGCCGAGTCGCGACATCAGATCTCCGAGAAATACATCGAACTTTTCAAGCGAGTTGGCGAAACCGAGCGGGTCGTTTCGGTGCCCATAGAGCATGTCGAAGTCCTCGAAATTGGCCCAAATGAATCGAGCGTCGGAGGATAACGCTGCGAGCAGCATCGCCCCGTGCTCGGCGTTTTCCTGAGTTCGCCGGACTGCGCGAAAGCCCCGGCCCGAGAAGACTTCCGGTATCACGCCGATCCCGAAGATCAGGCCCGTTGCCTCGGCGATTTTGTCTGCCATGTTCGGAGGCGGGGGCAGGGGGAAGTCCCTCCGGTTTACCGTTCGACTGAAGCCTTGCGCTTCGCTGCCCAGAAAAGGGCGAGCGATGACCCTGCCGACGTCGTCCGGGTCCACGAGTATCTCGCGGGCCGTTTCGCAAATCTCGTACAGTTTCGCGACGGGAATCACCTCTTCGTGGCAAGCGATCTGGAAAACGCTGTCGGCGCTCGTGTAAATGATCGGGCAGCCGGTTTCGACGTGTGTTAGCCCCAACCGCTCGATGATTTCGGTACCGCTTGCGGCCTCGTTACCGATAGTCTGCAGGCCGATTCTTCTCTCGAAATCCTTGATTAACGGGATTGGAAAGCCTTTCGGATAAGTCGGGAACGGCCGTTCGAGGTGGATGCCCATCATCTCCCAGTGGCCCGTTACCGTGTCCTTGCCGATGCTCACTTCACGAAGACGTCCGTAGTTGGCTTCGATCACCTGATCGTGCTCGATCCCCGCAGCGGCGAAGTATCCGAGGCGTTTTAGGTTCGGTGCCTTTATCCCACCTACTGCTTTCCAAACGTTGAGGAGCGTGTGCCCTTCGTTTATGCCGACGTCCCCGAATGCTGCCGCGTCCGGCGCGGCCCCGGCGCCGCAACCGTCGAGAACGATACAGACGACCCTCACTTGTAGCTATAGTCGCCGTTGTGCGCGTCTTCGATGTAGCGCGCGAGGATGTTCACCGAGGCATCGACATCATCCGAGTGCACGGTTTCGTTGACCGTATGGACGTAGCGGGTCGGGATCGAAAGCGTGAACGACGGAATTCCGCCGTGGAGGCGCTGCACAGCGCCCGCATCGGTTCCTCCGGCGGGCAGAATTTCGATTTGGTACTTGATCTTGTTCTTCTGGGCGACGGTTCGGAAATGCTCGACGAGCTTCGGATGGCAGATAAGGGAGCTATCCATGATCTTGATCGCGGTTCCCTCGCCGAGGCGTGTCACGTGGTCTTGGTCTGGGATGCCGGGGATGTCGTTCGCGAGGGTGATGTCGACGGCGACCATGATGTCGGGTTTGACCGCCGAGCCGCTCGCCGCAGCGCCGCGAAGGCCGATTTCTTCTTGCACCGTCGCGATCCCGTAAACGTCCACGCTGTGCGATTTTGCCGCCTTGAGCGCTTCGATCATCACGTACACGGCGACGCGGTCGTCCATGCTCTTGCAAGTGAGAAGGTTGCCCATTTTCTGCAGCGTTCGGTTCATTGTGACCATGTCGCCCAGCTGAACCTTCTTCTTCGCGTCTTTGCCGGAGATCCCGGTGTCGACAAAGAAATTGTCGATTTGTGGAGGCTTGTTCATCTCCTCGGGCGTCAGCATGTGCTTCGGTTTGGTGCTGGGCATGAGCACGCCGTTGAGGGCGCCTCCAACCGTGTGAACGAATACGCGCTGGCTCGACATTTGCCTGGGATCCCAGCCACCGAGGGGTTGAATCCGAATGAATCCCTTGTCGTCGATGTGCTTGACGACGAAACCGATCTCGTCCATATGCGCCGCGATCATCAGCTTTCTGGGTTCGCCCGTCTTCAGGGCTTTAGTCGCCTTCTTGACGCAGTGCATATTGCCCATTGAGTCGACCGAAATGTCGCAGATCGCCTTGAGCTCCCTTCGCACGATTTCCCGGATCGCGTCCTCTTGGCCCGAGATGCCGTGAGCCTCGGTCAGTTGCTGCAGAAGCTTGATATTCATTGGCGGCTAGTATGGCTCATGGCCCACACGCCCGAGGCGATATACTCGGCGCATGACCCAACGCCTGTGGGCGCCATGGCGATTGGCGTACATCGAGAAGCCCGGACCGAAGGAGGGCGGGTGCATCTTCGTCGATTTACCTGCTGAGCAGGATGATGAGAAGAACCTCATCCTTTTCCGGGGAGCGAAGGCGTTCGTGATTCTGAATGCATACCCGTACACAAATGGGCACCTCATGATCGCAGCGTATCGGCACACGAGCAACATGGAGGATCTCGAGGACGAGGAACTTTTGGAAGTTCAGGCGCTCATCCGCGATAGTGTGCGATGGCTCGAAAAGGCGTACCGGCCAGAAGGGTTCAATATCGGCGCCAACTTGGGAAAAGCCGCGGGGGCGGGAATAGAGGAGCACCTGCATTGGCACGTTGTGCCGAGGTGGGTTGGCGATACCAACTTCATGACCGTCACCGGCGAGGCGCGGGTGCTTGCGCAGAGTCTGGAGGATAGCTACACCCGGCTGAAAGCGGTCGTGGACCAGGAGGTCGGGATCGGCTGACGCAGTTGACGACGCTCGACGACATCGCGAAGCAGGCCGCGGTCTGCACGATGTGCAAGCTCTCCGAGAGGCGAAGAAACGTCGTGTTCGGCGAAGGGAACCCGTCGGGCCCGCTCGTGCTGATCGGCGAAGGCCCGGGGGATCAGGAGGATGCGACCGGGCGGCCGTTCGTGGGGCGGTCGGGGCAGCTATTGGATCGCGCGCTCATGGACAACGGTCTCGACCGGAGCGATGTGTACATCTGCAACACGGTCAAGTGCCGGGCTTGCGATTGGAGGGACGGCAAACCGTACAACCGTGCCCCCGCCGAGGATGAGATTGCCGCATGCAGCGGGTGGCTGGAGCAACAGCTGCAGATTATTCAGCCGAAGGTGATCCTATGCATCGGCTCGCCGAGCGCGAACACGATCATCCGGAAGGGTTTTCAGATCACCAAAGAGCGGGGCAAGCTGTTTCCCTGCGGATTCGCCGAGCAGGCGATTGCGACGCTGCATCCGGCGTACATCTTGCGGCAGCAAGGGGCGAACAGCGACGGGGGTTATTCGCTCCTGGTCGACGACATTGCCCTCGCCTGGGCAACCGCGAACCGGGCGTAGGAGTGACAGCTTCCCTTTGGGAGGGCGCGAACTTGCTCGCGCTCTATGCCGAATCCGCCAGCCTGTTCGAGATGAAGTGGAGTCTCGCGAGTATGTCGACCTCGCATCGGGCACCACGAACACCACGGTCAGGCGCGGCAACATCGGCACGATCAACGGCAGCCGCCTGCAATACAACCCCGCCGCGATCGACGAGGGCATCTTCTTCGTGCCGACCGGCGCGGGCGGCGCCACTCAAGTCGCCGGCAACCGCGTCCAGAAGAACAAGCCCGGCCAGCTCGTCTTCCTCGTCCCCGCCGCCGGCCCCACCTTCCTCCCCGGCACTTATTTCCTCGAAGTCCGCGCACGGCTGAGGAACACGATCCAGCGGAGCCGAGCGCCTCGATGACACGCTGACCGTGGTCTAAGGTCGGCGCAAGGATCGTGCTCCCATCTGTTACATGGAGCATGCGCCCACCTGTTCCACGATGCCTGCGCCCAGCTAGTGGCGATGCATGCAAAGCAGGGACACGATCCATGCACCCGCCTTGCACGGTTTCGGAGGCGCAGCTTCCGGATGGGCCTTGTGCCACAATTGGCACGTAGGAACGACACGAACCTCGTTTCCGGCGCTCGGCCAACACGACCGGACGCCGAGAGCCTTCCCCGGTTAAGGAGAACAACAATGAAACATACAGCCACCGCCATCGCCCTATTCCTCGCGATTTGCGCCAACGCCCAGTGGACCGTCATAAACCTGCACCCCGAGGGGGGCGATTTTTCGTATGCCAATGGCGTAAGTGATGGCCAGCAGGTCGGCCTTGCGCATGTGGTAGGCCCGCGTGCGAGCCTTTGGTATGGTACTGCCGAATCGTATGTCGACCTTCATCCCACTGGGGCGCAAGCGTCGATTGCCTATGGCGTAAGTGGCGGTCAGCAGGTCGGCACCGTGGGGAGTGTCAACTATCGAGCCGCTCTTTGGACGGGGACGGCTGAATCCAGGGTGAACCTGCACCCAGCGGGAGCAGCAATATCGGAAGCCTTCGGCGTGGCCGGCGGACAGCAAGTTGGATATTCTGATTTCACTGGGGGCAGAGCGAATGCAAGTCTATGGACCGGCACTGCGCAATCGCATGTGAACCTGCACCCTGCGGGGGCACACAGTTCAGTTGCGCAGGCTATTCACAACGGCCAGCAGGTGGGTTATCATATGATTTTTGGCAACGATAACCACTTAGCCAGCCTTTGGAGCGGCACAGCGCAGTCGCATGTGAGCCTGCACCCAGCCGGAGCGACAACCTCAGTTGCGCGCGGTATCCACAACGGCCAGCAGGTCGGTGTTGTCGACTACGACCGGGCGAGTCTCTGGACAGGCACAGCGGAATCTTGGGTCGACCTCGGATACGGTCGCGCCCACGGAGTGCACGACGGCACGCAGGTTGGGAATTCCTTTGGCACCGATCACGCGTGTCTCTGGTATGGAACTCCGGGTTCACGCGTGGACCTGGGAGCGTTTCTGCCGCCGGAGTTCTACACCTCCGAGGCAAGGGGCATCTGGCACGATGGTGTGTTCACCTACGTCGTCGGACTTGCGCATGTGGTGGGCCGGGACGAAGCAGTGATGTGGGTTTCCCGGGCAAGCGCGCCAACCTCCTACAGCATGTTCCGCGGTTCGGTGATCTCGGGCAATCTGGCGTCGCTGCAGAGTAGCGACAACAACAGGCTCGTCATGAGGCCCGGTGCCGTGTTCTCCAATGCGGAGCCGCCGGTACAGGTCATCCTGAACGCGACCGCGCCGACGTCCTCGCCGAGCGGGTTCAGCTTCTCGCTGGAGTCGAACGCGAGCATCGCCAACGCCGAGCAGAAGATCTCGCTTTACAACTATGTGACCGGCCAGTACGAGGTCCTCGACACGCGCTTGGCGACCACGTCCGACGACACGGTGAACGTGAGCGTCACGACCAACACCTCCCGCTTCATCCAAGCGGGCACGATGGCCATCCGCGCCCGAGTCAGCTACCGTGCCCTCGGGCCGGTGTTCACCTATCCATGGTTCGGCCGCATCGACAAGGCATGGTGGGCCTTCCCGGGATAGATCAACTCGGGCGACGGTATTCGCGCCGGCACCGATGGGGCGTCTCGCGAGTACCCGCGACCTGGGGCTAGATTTCCAGATGCCACTTTCTTGTCGGCGTGTGGGGGCGGCGGGTCGGCTTGCCCTCGATTTGGTTGCCTTGCCAGACGTCGACGATCATCTCGCGGTGGTCGTTCATCATGCAGATCGAGCGCGGGCCGAACTGCTGGGCGACGTCGATTGCGACTTGGCGTGAGCCGGGATTGAGCTTGCCGTCTTTGCAGAGGGCCGTGCCTTCATCGAAGCGCGGACAGTCAGAGCAGCGCACGGCTACGCCCCTCCCGATTTGCGGACGAAGTTGATCCTCAGATCGCTCAGGCGGGATTGGACGCGTCTCCTATCATCGTCGTCGAGGTGCGGGTCGAGCGTCTCCGCCATTCGGCTCGCGGTGTCGATCGCCACCTTCGCCTCCTCCAGGTTCACGTCCTCTTGGCCGGTCATCGGATCGGGGCGGAGGCCCATTTTCTGCCACGCGACCTCGGCGAACTGGTCGATCGAAAACGCGATCAGATCGTATACGCTCAGCGGCTTGGCCGCACTTTCTTCCTCGTCCATCAGTTCTCCCGCAGCGATTTTAGTCTATCTACATTGACGGCGTGCATGGTGTCCGCGTCGGGAGTTTCTATGATCATCGGCGCGTGCGCGAGGCGAGGATCGTTTACGAACCAGCGAAACGGCTCCAGCCCGATCAGTCCGTCGCCGATGTGCTCGTGGCGATCCAGCCGCGACGCGAACGGCTTCTTCGAATCATTCGCGTGGATCGCGCGAAGGCGGTCGAAGCCGATCAGGCGGCCGAACTCCTCCATCGTCTTCTCGTAGCCTTCACGCTCGTGGACCGCATAGCCGGCCGCGAAGAGGTGGCAGGTATCCATGCAAATGACGAGCCGCGCATCGCCGCCGTGGGCTTCGATGATCATCGCCCAATGCTCGAACTTGTATCCCAGGCAGGAACCCTGGCCGGCGGTTGTTTCCATCGCGATCGATACGTCGGCCGGCGTCTCTTGGAGTATTCGAGCGACAGAGCCGGCGAGGATGATCATCGCCTCGCGCTCCTCCTGACCCTTTAGGGCGCCCATGTGCGAAACGACGTACGGGATGCCCAATTGCCCGCAGCGGTTCATCTCGTTGATAAGCGTAACGATCGAAAGTTCGCGGGTCTTGGGATCGGGTGCGCAGAGGTTTACGAGGTACGTGTCGTGGGAGACCACCGCATCGATCCCCGTCTCCTTCATCGCCCGCTTGGTTTCCGCTATCGTAGCGGGGTCTGCCGGCTTGGACGCCCAGTTGCGCGGGCTGGTCGTGAAGACCTGGATCGTTTCGCACCCGATCTCCTTCCCAGTTCGAATGGCGTTTGGGACACCCCCTCCTCCCGTTGGCATGTGCGCGCCGATAAGCCGTGGCATGAAGGGCATACGTTACCTGTTGGGTGTCAGGGTTGGCCAAGGTTGGCGGACCGCCGTTCCTCCATCCCCACGCGTGTGCGGCGGCTGCTAGCTACCCGGATGTAACCCAGATCCGGTTAATCCATGTGAGCGGGGCTGATCCAAACCTGTAGCACAACACGCGAGAGCCGGCGGAAGTCCAGAAAGGGAAAGCCCGAGCATGATGATCCTCTATATTCGACGGCAGTTAACACCCATGTCAGCGTACTGCCTCTTTCGAAACAGGTAGAACTTGGCTTGGATGAGTGAAAAGCTGACCTGCTTCAAGGTGTACGACGTTCGGGGGAAAGTGCCGTCGGAACTCAATGCGGATATCGCCTACAGAATCGGGCGTGCGCTGGCGGACGAGACAGGGGCTAAGACGTGCGCGATCGGGCACGACATCCGGCTGAGCAGCAAGGAGATTTCGGATGCTTTAGCCCGCGGGCTCTCGAACGCCGGCGTGGACGTTTTCGACATCGGGCTCTGCGGCACCGAGATGATCTACTTCTCCACCGCGCACTACGGCTACGATGCGGGCGTAATGATCACCGCCAGCCACAACCCACCGGAGTACAACGGCATGAAGATCGTGCGCGAGAAGAGCAAGCCCATTAGCGGCGACTCGGGACTGTGGGAGATCGAGCGGCGCACGCGCGAAGGCGTTTTCGAACGGAGCGGCGGGGGGTCAGTTCGGCAGCAAGATGTTTACGACGACTTTGTAAACCACGTCCTACGAATCGTAACACCAGATACGCTCAAGCCAATAAAAGTACTTGCGAATCCCGGAAACGGATGCGCCGGCATCGCTGTACAGGCAATGGAAGCGCTGCTCCCGCTGCAGATCACGCCCATGAACTTCGAGCCAGACGGGACGTTTCCGCATGGGGTGCCGAATCCCATTCTCGATGAAAGCCGTGCAGATACTGTGACTCGAATGATGCCTGGCGGCTTTGACCTTGGTGTCGCCTGGGACGGCGACTACGACCGTTGCTTTTTCTTCGACGAGAAGGGTGCTTTCGTCGAAGGCTACTACATCGTCGGGCTGCTTGCGCAAGATGCCCTAACGGGCCGTCCAGGCGAGGCGATTGTGCACGACCCACGCCTCGTTTGGAACACCCTCGACATCTGCGATAGGCTCGCAGGACGGCCGGTGATGTGCAAAACCGGGCATGCTTTCATCAAGGAGAAAATGCGCGCGGAGAACGCCATTTACGGCGGCGAGATGAGCGCTCACCATTACTTTCGCGACCACTGGTTCTGCGATAGCGGGATTCTGCCGTTCCTGATGGTGGCGAGGCTGATAAGCCGAACCGGCAGGTCCCTAAGCGAGCTCGTGGGCGAGATGATGGAACGCTATCCCTGCAGTGGGGAAATCAACAGCGTAGTCAGCGATCCCGAATCGGGCCTCCTTCGAATTCGCGAGGCCCTCCCTGGAGGGCTCGAGGACCGGACGGACGGTTTGTCTTTGGAGTTCGAGCAATGGCGATTCAACGTTCGATCAAGCAACACGGAGCCCATCGTGCGATTGAATGTGGAGAGCCGTGGGGATACCGAGCTCGTTCGGGAAAAGGCCGCCGAAATCGTCGAGCTACTGCGGCATTAGTAAGGCTTAGCGGGGGTCTTGTAAGGTGAAACGGTGTCCTTGATCTTTACTTGACCCTCAGATGGAACGATCTGGTTGTCCTGCGACTCCGGATAGTCTGCGCGCGGCAATGGCTCGGCGGAATTGATCATCCAAACTAGGATAGCAAGCGCCGAAATGATAATTACGCCAAGGGCCATCCACGTAGTCGCTCGGCGTGTAGCCATTAGTCTTGGAGATCCCAAAGGTAGTCGGCCGTCGACTGGATCCGGCCACGCCATTGCGGAGCGAATTCGCACCCTTGAACAAGGAGCGGCAGGCTAACGGAGGCGGCCCGGCCGTCGGCGTACAGAATTGTGAACCGATTTCTATGCCAGGGCCAGGCACCACCGTAAACGAGCCAGGAAGTCGAACTGGACGGCTGCCAACCAGGGGGGTTAAACCCGAAGTACGAACGAGAGTTCCCGGGTATGCCGAAAGTGTCATAGGGTCCGGAGGGCGTGTCTATGTATCGGCATGGTGGAACCACAACCCAGCTTCCTCCCCCATACGGTTGTCCGGTCACGGATCGGTCCCATACCGAATCGATAAAAGCGATTGTGAGCGACTCATTGGCAATCTGCGAGCCGCTTACCGGGTAGGCGCTCCAGTTACCTGATTGGTCCTCGATGAGCGGGCTCAGATAGAGAAAGTTGTAGCCCAGGTTCGATCGAAGTGAAGCGCTGTAGTAGTTCTTCCAACCGCCGATGCTCACTTTGGACCTCTCGGTTATCCCGAGCCGCCCAGTGTCGGAAGGGCATTGGAATAGCGCGAAGTCACCGGCATAGGGAAGCAGCGTTTGAACCCAACTGCGGTCTTCCTCCGAGTTGTTCACGTTGGCCTTGCGGTAGTTGACGGGTGGAACCGTGTCGTCGTAGTCGCCTTGGTAAAGCGCGAGCGCGGCGCCCACCTGGGCAAAATTGTTTAGGCACTGTCGATTGCGCGCCGCGGCTGTAGCGGTGCGGACCACCGGAAAGAGGATGGCGGCAAGAACGGACAGAATTGCACACACCACGAGCAATTCCACCAACGTGAAGCCAAATTCTTGCCTTCTATTCAATGCCTATCACCTGCACTAAGTCCGGAGACCTTCGCTCACCGAACGATCACCGGATACTTATTATAACGAGTAAGCGACAAGTTCCGCTCCCTTTTCGAAGCCTTGCGCGGAATACCACGACGCCAACGAGTCCTCGCACTGCAGAACAAGGCGCAGGTTCCGTTCGGCCGCGAGCCGCAACATCTGTGAAACCGCTCGCGTTCCGATGCCGGCGGATCGCCTATCCTGCCTAACACACAGATTATAGAGCCCGGCGACGCTTCCTGTGATACTCAAAGCGGCTGCCGCCACCGTCCCGCTCCCGTCGCCCATGCTGTAAAACTCCTGGCTGTCGGCCGATGCGGCAAGAAGGGCAGTGAGCGAGCGCCTCGTGTCACGGTCGCTCCTCCAGAAGAAAGTATCCGAAACGAACTTCGCAGTAACCGAAATACGTTCCTTCGACGAGTCTCTTTCTAAAATCGTATCGCCATGCTCGCCGTGGGCGCCTGCTACCATTCCTGCCAGCTTGTACCGCGGCTTTAGACCAACCCTTTCCAATCGCTTCCCGAGATCCGCGGGCCTGTCACCGTCCATCACATACGCCCGAAAGTGCGGCTTTGCCTCTGCGTTCGAGACGATACGCTCGAGTTCGTTGGAGGATAGTCGAAAATGCGTCGCAAAGTTGCCAATCGGGTGCGCGAAGCGGCTCGAGCATGACCACATGGAGTCGGATTGCGTAACTCTGGCACCGGGGGCATTGCGTCCCAGCGAGATGTATGTCTCACCCACGTTTTGCCTCAAGGCTTCGACGTCGGTCAAGTCTTCAGTGTTCCTGGGTAAGGTACTGCACATCTCGGGAGCATTCTCGCAACATAGTCTTCGCGACAAGTCGAGCCTTTCCTGCAAGGAAATCGGGAAACTTAGCTACAAATGAGCCAACAAAAGCAGAAAAGCGGCGGGGGGGCTATTCGCATTGCTACGGTTGCCGGTATTCCGATCCGCCTCCATTTCACGTTTTTGCTGTTCATCGTGTACGTCGCGATCGTTGCCAATCAAACAAATTCGCCGCAGCTCATCGCCCTCATTCCCGCGATCTTTCTATGTGTGGTGCTGCACGAATTGGGGCACGCCCTCGTGGCGAAGAGATACGGGATTCGAACTAGAGAGATAACCCTCTACTTGATCGGAGGGATTGCGTATATCGAAGGCAGGCCAAAACCAGCTCAGGAGTTTTGGATCGCACTCGCGGGGCCGGCGGTGAATGTGGTCATTGCCTTGATTCTGCTGCCTTTCGTATACTACCAATACGGCGCCTTGCCGCCGCTAAATTTTTCGGTCGAGCGGGAACCGTTTCTCCGGGGCTTGTATCTCGCCAACGTCGCGTTGCCGCTCTTCAACATGATCCCAGCCCTTCCCATGGACGGCGGCAGGGTCCTCAGGTCGGTTCTCGCGATGCGAATGAGCGAGAGCAGGGCAACCAAAATCGCCGCGACAGTGGGGCAGACTTTCGCTTTCGGCGTGGCTATTTACGGGCTGACCAGCGGAAACATCTTTTTGCTTTTGATCGCTTTCTTCGTCTTCATGGGGGCATCCCAAGAAGTCGCATCCTCGGTCGGCTATTCTCTCGTGGCCCAGAAGCGAGTAGCTGACGCGATGATCACGCAATTCTCGGTTATCGGCAGCGGTGAAACCCTCGGCAAAGCGGCCAGGTTGCTGATGCAGAGCTCGCAACGCGACTTTCCGGTTGTCTGGGGCGAAGATATCCTTGGCGTCCTCACCCGGGAGGACATCATACGGGGCCTTTCGGGTGACGGTTCGGACGAATACGTAGCCGCTTATATGCATCGTGACTTCCGGAAGATGTCGCCGTCCGATCCACTCGAAGACGCGTTCGAATCGTTCACGCGAGACGACAAGTCACCGGTAATCGTTTTGGACCATGAGAAGCTCGTGGGCATGCTGACCGTCGAGAGCTTGACGGAATTCATGATGCTCGAACAGGCTCGCTCTGCCCGTTAGCGGTGATCGATCGGGGCGCGAGCGCGCGCGGCCAAGTACATGCGAATCCCCTTGCCGCTGACGATCGAGCCGACGATGCTCATCACGAGCAGTAGCCCGATCCGCAGCAGGACATGGCCGAAGGAGACGCCGATTTCCGTTATGTCCTTTTTGCCGCCGAGTGCGTCCTTGGCAGGAATCGCGAACATCTTGGCCGCCTCCAAGAAAGTGAACACAAGTAGGCCTATCCCGAATAGAAAGATGAGTGCTCCCAGGACGACGCCGAACCAGTCGGTGTGCTTGACGGGTTCAGTAGGCGGCGCAACCCCTTCGGTCTCGTAAGCCGTGTCTGTATTATCCAATCATCATTCCTGTTGGCCCTTGCGGTGCGTAAGATACCCGTTCGTTCTTGCGAAGCCTATCCCACGATAACTTCGACCGCATCGCCCGACGATACGGATCCGTCCTGAATCACTTTCGCAAGCATTCCACGACGGCCCATCATCTTATTGACGAACGAAGGGCCCTCTTCTTCCACGTAGCCAGCCATTGTTCGACAGGGCGCGCAATCGGACGTCACTTCGAGTTCCGCCGTGCCGACCTTCATCTTCGTGCCGGGAACTAGGCTTTGCAACGACGGCAGATCGACCAGGATTTGCTCCCGGAGCATGCCCGGTTCGTAACCGAACGCTTCCAAATTGGACCGATCTAGGAGTAGGACCTGGCGGGCGTCCGCGTACTTTTCGCCTCCCAAAATTCCCCACTCTTCCGTAAGGTGTAGGCGCTCTGCCGTCGTCGTCGGCCCTTCTACGCCGGGATTTTTGATCCGAACTTCGATGACGCTTCCGCGCATGGCCGAGTCTACCTGCCGATCGTGATGTCCGAGGAGTCACCGCCGTCCTCTTTGCCGTCCGGCCCGACGCCGTAAAGCTTATACGTGCCCCCTTGCGGAACATAGACGAAGTCTCGACCGGAATAGGGGTCGGTACGCAGCCACTTCGGGAACTTCAAGAGATCGGCGGGGGCCTTGCCCTCCTGTCTGGACGCCGCGAGCAGCGCGGCGTCCAGCGCCAGGAGGCGCATTTCGGTCTCGAATATCGCCCTCTGCTCCAAAAAGGCCTGACCGCCCTGGAAGAGACTGTTTGCCAGGCGTTTCCAGGGGCGCTCGCCAGCCGGCTGGTCAGGCTCGTCCCATCGGTGGGCGCCGGCGGCCACCTGGGCCATTTGATTCTTCACGGTCTGCTCAGCTTCTTGCGCCAATCCCTCGAAGAAAGTGACCTGCTTTGCGCGCGGCTCGTCCTTCATTTCCCTCATGAATTTGATTGTCGGCTCGACGTAGTCGCCCAGCGCTTTACGTATTTGATCGAAATCACCCACCAGGTACAGAGACTGAACCCACTGGACTGCCCTGAGCATCGTCTCGCGCTCGTTCCGCAATGTGACCCCCGCGGCAGGGAGCGTTTGGAGGGCAGCACTCAAGCCGGTGTAGACACGGTTCAGTTCGGAGTTTGGTATGTCCGAGATTCGCCTCCAAAATGGTTTGGCCGCTTCGCGCGCGATTTCGAATCCAAGACCGGCGCTTTGGGCATCTCCACCGGCCAAGTCGGCGCCCATGCGCGCCGCGATCATGAAATCGTTCGTCGCCTGGGCCAGGCTTTCGGCGGTCTCGGCTTCCTCGATCCTCCAGCAGAGCACGCGGCCGAGAAACCGCCAGCCGCGAACAGGCTCGCGAACTGCTCCGGGGATGGCGGGCGCGAAGGAATAGGTGACGGGTCCTGACTGGGCGCTTCGGAGGATTCCAAGTGCCCGCTGTCCGTGCCGCAAGGCGTAATCCTTCTGGCCAGGCGTCCAAATGGTGCGCGTGATCTGCTTCTGAGTGTCCCGCTCGGCGGCTTTGGCAGCCTCGACGTAGAGGGCGTAGCCACGGTCCGGTTTCGGCTCGGAGAAGCCGATCGTGTGATCGGGAAACGGTTTGTCTTCAGGCGGCGTGCAACCGCTGAGCAAGAGAACTAAAGCCGCCCATCCCAGGGCAAATCTCCCAAAAGTTGCGCAATCCATCGCGACGGGTTCAAGATACCCCCATCTTATGAAAGGTGTCATCCTCGCTGCGGGCAAGGGCAGCCGGCTATATCCCGTGACGAACCATATTCCGAAACCTTTGCTCCCCCTAGCCAACCGGCCCACGTTAGAGTACGCCTTCGATCGGCTGGTGGATATCGGGGTTACGCAAATCTGCCTCGTGGTGGGCGAAAACGCGGAGGCGATGCGTTCTGCATTAGGCGATGGGAGCGGGGTTGGAGTTCGTTTGAGCTACGCGTTGCAGGGCGAGCCCAAGGGGCTCGCCCACGCGATGGAATGCGCCCGCGACTTTGTAGGGGCCGACGATTTCGTGCTGTATCTGGGTGATGCCATCTACAGCGAACCTCTCACCGAAGCTGTGCAACGGTTTTCCCAGAGCGGTTGCGCAAACCTGGATCTCGTGATGCCGGTGGAGGATCCCAGCCGTTTCGGGGTCGCCAACATCGAAGGCGGGCGCATTGTGAAGCTGGTGGAGAAACCTGCAGCACCGGAATCGAATTTGGCGATGGCAGGGGTTTATTTCTTTAGGGCGCCGATCTGGGATATGCTCGCCAGTCTTCAGCCTAGCGCCAGGGGTGAGTACGAGATCACGGACGCGATTCAAATGCTCATAGAGCGCGGGTACGAGGTTTTGCCGAGCGTTTATCAAGGAAGCTGGTTCGACACGGGGACGCTCGATTCTTTCCTCGCCTGCTCTTCGTTTTTGTTGAACGGGGGCACGCTGATCGGGCCTGGAGCATCGGTCGTCGCGGACGTGGGCAGTTCGGTCTGCATCGGAGCCGGTGCTATCGTCGATTGCGCGGAGGTCGAAGATTCGGTAATCTTGCCCGGCGCGTCGGTACGTTGTCAGGGACGCATCGTACACTCGATCCTGGGTGGCGGTGTTGAGTCCTTCGGCGATATTCAGAACGAGATCGCCTACGGGTAACGGAAATTTAACCGAGAGCAACTTGACAGCGGGCTTTCTGATTGATATACTGTTGTCTACTGTTAATAGGAGGAAATTATGAAGCTTCAAGAACATATGATCAACGTGACGCGCGACGGCGCCAAGGAAGCATTCAAGTATGCCAAGGCAGTCCCCGCCGACAAACTGGAATGGAAGCCATTGGAGAACGGCCGCTCCGTGCTCGACCTTTGCCGAGAGTTGGCAATGTGCCCCGAATGGGCGGTCGAGCTTATAGCCGACAAGGACAAGAACCCCGATTTCGACGAGGCCGCAATGGCTGACGCTAAGAAAATGCAGGAAGGATGGAAGACGATCGAGGATTGCGAGACGGAATGCAATGAGCGCCTCGAAAAGTTCTTCTCGCTGATGCGCGAATTGCCGGATGAGCGATTGGCTGAAACGAAGTGGCTGCCCTACGATGGTGGACGTGACTTCACCATGCCCGAGATGATGGATTACCCGCGGTGGAACTTCAACTACCATCTGGGCCAGATCGCCTACATTCAGACCCTGTACGGCGACAAAGAGATGCACTAAGGGTAAAACCCCTGCGTGCACGAGGGCGAGCGGGTACTGGCGGAGCTTCTTGACGGAAACCGGCGGTTTAGAGAGGGCCGCTCATCCAATTCTCAATATAGCTCCGCGCGCCTCGCCGGGTTGGCGAGCGAACAGTCGCCCGTAGCCGCGGTTGTCACTTGCGCGGATTCGCGTGTGGCGCCCGAGATTCTGTTCGATCAGCCACTTGGGAGGCTATTCGTCAGCCGGGTCCCAGGGAACGTCGCCACTGACTCGGCCAAGTGGATGGTCGAGATAGCCGTCGGCCTGTACAACGTGCCGCTGCTCCTAGTGATGGGCCACACAGGCTGTTTGGCGGTCGGAGAAGTGGTCCAAGGCAAGACGACGGGCACGGGCGGTTCTCTTCGGCTTCGTGTTTCTTCAGCCGTCATGCGCGCTTCGCGCTCGGCGCCCGCCGATTTGTGGCGGGAGGCCGTCATTCAGAACGTTCACCAGACTATCGAACACCTTTCGATGGAGAGCCAGGCGCTTCGGCCCGCGCTCCGCGCCGATCGCATCGTTTCCGTGGCAACGCTTTACGAGATGGAGACCGGCGAGGTCATCCGTCTCTGATGCTCGCCCGCGTTGCGACTGCGGTTGTCGGTATTCCGCTGATCGGGTGGGCCTCGACTTCAACTTCGGTTTGGCCGTTCAAGCTCCTAATTTTGGCTATCGGAATGCTCATGTTTTGGGAATTCAACTCGGTAGAGGGGGTAGCGAAGAAGTGGTGGGCCTGGATATTGGCGCTCGTGTTGATCATCGTCTGTCTGCTCCCCGTTCCGCTATTCGGAGAGAATGGCTTTGACTTCGTCTTCGCAATAGCATTCATTCTCCTTCTTCCCTTCGACTACATCCTTCTCTTAGACCCTGAGCGGCCAATTGTAACGAGGCAATTTGTCTGGCTATTCTTGCCTCTGGGAGTGCTCACTTGGCTACGAAGCATTGAACTTACCGTCCACTCAGGACAAAACAATCTTCCCGCTGATTTAGGGGCATCAATCACGGATGGCTCAGTGATTCTGCTGCTCTTTCTGTGCTTGTGGGCAGGAGATACGGCAGCATTCATCATCGGGCGGGCGCTTGGCCGGCGCAAATTGGCACCTGCCATCTCACCGAACAAGACTTGGGAAGGCGCGATCGCAAACCTCGTCGCCGCGAGCGTTGTGGGATTCGCCATCGGTCCGCTGTTTGGTGACGATCCAGGGTCACCGATCGGGCCTTATCTCGGGCTTGGCGTGGGCGCTATCGTGGGCGTCCTTGGACAGGTCGGCGATCTTTACGAAAGCGCATGGAAGCGCCGCCATGGAGTCAAGGACAGCGGGAATCTTCTTCCGGGGCATGGGGGCGTGCTAGACAGGTTCGACTCGCTGCTATTCTCGGCGCCGGCTGTCGCCACGCTCTTCGCGCTCGTTCGGCTCTAGAAAACGTTGTCGGGAAGCCATTTCCCGAGGAATCCTTTGGCCCTGCTAGGGCAAACTCTAATATCGCACCCTGTCTGCTCGCGGACGTCATCTAGGGTCAGATCGTCGAGGAAGAGGTAATCGTCCTTTAGCGTAATGTCCGGAATCGCCACGATCCCTTTCGGTTTGTGGTTATTAAGCGCATTGATGACATCTTGGCCGGTGAGCAGGCCCGCGATCGTGATGCCATGGCCGAAGAAGTTATTGATCACGACGCAGACATCAGCGGACAGGTTTTGAACCTGGGAGAGGCGGCCGGCGAAGCTGCGAATGACCTCTGAAGGGAGAAGGCCGGTTACCAAAGTAATGTGACGAACAGCTTCGATCCGTTCGGGTAGCTTCGCGTAACCACGCTTAGCCTGGTCGAGGAATAGCCGGCAGGTTCCAACACCGTCTTCGAACTGGGGAAAGTCCTCATACCAAGGTCTCGGCGGCACTGAGCGGCCCGCATAAAAGAACCACTCGTCGCTGGGAAATACGAACCGGGTACCCAAAGTCGGTTTAAGCTTCAGATGCCAGTGGCGAACCTGGGCGAGCAGGTTGCGGCTGTACTCAGGCGTCACCCTTCTCACCGGGTAGAGATTGTGTCTAAACTTGCTTAACCCAACTGGAACGATCGCTACACTAAGAACTCCTCCGTCGTGGCCGGTTCGCTTTGTGTGGAGCTCGGAGAGCTGTTCGATTGTAGTGTCGAGCGCTTTCCCGTCGTTCAGGCCCGGACAAAGTACTATTTGGCAGTGGACGCTGATACCGCTCCGGTTCAGGTCTTCGAGGCGCGGAATGATCGGTTCGGGTGCTGGACGGCCGAGCATGAAGCCCCTGAGCCGCGCATCTGCCGCGTGCACGCTGACGTAAAGCGGGGAGAGGCCCTGCTCCTTAGTACGTTCGAACTCCTCGTCGCCCATATTCGTTAGCGTCACGTAGTTGCCGTGAAGGAAGCTGAGCCTGAAATCGTCGTCCATCAGATAGAGGCTCTTGCGCATGCCTTTCGGCATCTGATGGATGAAGCAGAAGACGCACTTGTTATCGCACGTATGGATTTGGTCGGCCAGTTCGAAGGTGAAATTGAAGCCGAGGTCCTCGCCCCACGCCCGCTCGACAAGCACCGTTTGAAAGACGCCGTCTCGAACAAACTCGATTTCGAACTCCTCTTGGCTCGAGTGATAACGGAGGTCGACGACATCGTTCACCGCGTGGCCGTCAATCCGGCGAAGGACGTCGTGAGGCTCGAACCCTGCCCGCGCAACCGGCGATCCTGGGTCGACAGCACTTATGACAAGACCTTGGTTCTTGGCCATCACGAGTTCGGACATCTATCCGATTAAACCCGGACCAGAGTGTTTCACGTGAAACATTGTCCTATCTTGCGGAGCGTCGCGCTAGGCCAGTGCCAGTTCCGATGCACGGCTTCGCAAAGGCATGTTCTGTACCGTCCGGTACATTAGTTGCAACGTGTATAGTGCGTAGCATGCCCGCGATCTTGGTCGATGATCTGTCGAAGACCTACTACACACACAAGAAGCAGCCCGGAATCCTCGGCGCCGTGAAGGGCCTTTTCACCCGGGAGAAGGTTTCGGTGGAAGCGGTCAAGAGCGTCAGCTTCTCGATCGAAGAGGGAGAAGTGGTAGGCTTCCTCGGTCCGAACGGCGCAGGGAAAACTACGACGCTCAAAGTGCTCAGCGGAATTCTTTTCCCGACTTCCGGCAGGGCCGAGGTGCTCGGATACAACCCGTGGGACCGCCGGCCGGAGATGCAGAAGCAGATCTCACTTGTCATGGGCAACAAGATGCAGCTCTGGTGGGACTTGCCGGCGTGGGACAGCTTTCAAGTCCTCAAGGAAATATACGAAGTTTCCGACAGCGACTTCAGGGCAAGGGCCGAGTTCTTAGTCGAGACACTTCAGCTCGAGGACAAGATACACACGCAGGTGCGAAAGCTCAGTCTAGGCGAGAGGATGAAGTGCGAGTTGGTCGCCGCGCTTCTTCACAACCCGAAAGTCATCTTCCTCGACGAGCCCACGATCGGCCTCGATGTTGTATCGCAAAAGAAAATCCGGGAATTCCTGAAGGACTATAACCGAGAAACTAATTCCACAATTATCCTCACGAGCCATTATATGCAAGACGTGGCGGAATTATGCGAGCGAATTATCGTTATCGACCACGGAAAGCAGGTTTTTGCGGGTTCTTTGGCAACTCTTTCGAGGCAGTTCAGCCCCGTTAAACAATTAAGACTGGTGTTCAGTTCGGCACCGACTACCGATTTATCGGCCTACGGCCGCGTCGTCAGCTCGTCGGAAATGGAGGCGGTAATCGAGGTTCCTCGCGAGGAAACTACGAGAATCGCCGCGAGAATTCTTCAGGATTTACCTGTGGAGGACATTTCGATCGACGAGGCCGATATCGAGGATGTGATCCGCGAACTCTTCACGCGCAAGCCCGACGCAACCCCGGTATAATCCGAGCAACTTTCAACACAGGAAGGTGTTAAACGGATGACGGATTCGACGCTTTCCACCCGCTACGACCCGAAGCTGGTGGAGGAAAAGTGGTATGCGCGATGGGAAGAGGCGGGTCTCTTCGCGCCGAACGGTGCAGGCGACCCGTACTGCATCACGATCCCGCCCCCCAACGTAACGGGAAGCCTCCACATAGGCCACGCACTCTGCTATGCGGTGCAAGACGTCCTCGGCAGGTGGAAACGCATGCAGGGCTTCGATGTTCTCATCATGCCGGGCATGGACCACGCTGGCATCGCCACCCACAAGGTCGTGGAGGGCCAACTCAAGCAGGAAGGCCTATCTCGCTGGGACGTCGGCCGCGAGAAATTCGTCGAGCGGGTTTGGAAGTGGAAGGAAGAGTCGGGAGGGACGATCCTACGCCAGTTCAGGCGGCTCGGCTTCGCATTCGATTGGTCGCGCGAGCGCTTCACCATGGACCCCGCTTATCACGACGCAGTCTTGAAGGTGTTCGTCGAGTGGTTCGAGCGCGGGCTGATCTACCGCGGCAAGCGGGTTATCAATTGGGACCCTGGCCTGCGAACGAGCGTCAGCGACATCGAGATGTACGACGAAGTGCGGCGAGGCAAGCTGTACCATGTCCGGTACCCGTTCGCGGACGGGAGTGGCCACGTCGTCGTTGCGACAACCCGTCCGGAAACGATGCTCGCAGACGTGGCTGTGGCGGTTAACCCTAAAGACGGGCGTTACACGGGCTTGGCCGGCAAGAAGCTCATACTGCCTTTGGTTCGCGTGGAAATTCCACTGATCTCCGACGAGTACCCCGATCCGGAGTTCGGGACCGGGGCGGTGAAGATCACCCCGGCTCATGACCCGAACGACTTCATGGTCGGCCAGCGGATGGGCTTGGATTTCGACGACCCGAAGCAGGTCCCGGTCTGCATCGGAGAGGACGCAAGAGTCCATTTCCCGGGCTCAGACTATCACGGATTGGACCGTTTCGAGGCTCGCAAGCGCATCGTGGAAGACCTGGAACAGGAGGGACATCTCGAGAAAATCGAGGACTACGACATTCCGCTCAAGATCAGCGACCGCAGCGGCCAGGTTATCGAACCTCTCCTCAGCGAACAATGGTTTTGCAGCATGAAGCCCCTGGCAGCGCCCGCAATCGAAGCCGTAAGGAGCGGAAAGATTAAGTTCACGCCGGAAAGGTACACCGATGTGTATTTGCGCTGGATGGAGGACATCCGCGACTGGTGCCTCAGTCGCCAACTCTGGTGGGGCCATCGCATCCCAATCTACTACGACGAGCACGGCACGGCCTACGCGGCAATGTCTCCGGAAGAGGCAGAGGCGAAGGCTGGCGGCCCGGTTGCGCAAGACCCCGACGTGCTCGACACGTGGTTCTCGAGCGCGCTTTGGCCGTTCGCTACTCTCGGCTGGCCGGAGCAGACGGCCGACCTCGCCAAGTTCTATCCGACGAACGTTCTCGTTACAGCCCGCGACATCATCTACCTTTGGGTAGCGCGCATGATCATGGACGGGCTCGACCAGATGCAGGAGATTCCCTTCCGTGACGTGTATATCTACGCGACCGTGCTCACCGAGGACGGAAAGCGGATGAGCAAGTCGCTCGGAACCGGACTAGACCCGCTGGAGTACATCGATTCGTTCGGGGCGGACGCGATGCGGTTCTCCCTGCTGGTGCAGACCGGACACAACCAAGAAATCCGGTTCGGCGAGAAGCGGATCGAAGAAGCGCGGAACTTCTGCAACAAGATCTGGAACGCCTCTCGCTTCGCGCTCATGCACATGGGGGGGACTGCCGACTGCGGGCTGCCGACCGCCGATGCGCTCGAAGACCGATGGATTCTGTCACGGCTCCGAGCCTGTGGTGAAGCGGTGCATGCCGCGCTCGACGACTACAACATGATGGAGGCTTGTAAGGCGCTCCACGAGTTCTTCTGGTCGGAGTTTTGCGACTGGTACATCGAGCTCGCGAAATCACGGCTGGAAAAGGGTGAGGAGACACCTCGCCGAATCATTGCAGCCGCGCTCGATCATTTCTGCCGGTGGATGCACCCGGTTATGCCGCATATCACCGAAGAAATCTGGCACATGCTGCCTGGGATCGAGCCGGATGGGTTCCTCGAAACCGCCCAGTGGCCGCGAATCGGTTCGGAGTTCGGGGACGCGCGAGCCGAGTCGGAGATGGGCCGGCACATGGAAGTAATCCGCGCGATCCGAAGCCTTCGTCAAGAAGCCGGCATCACGCCAAAACAGCAGCTACCATCGTTGCACATCGAGGGCGTCGGCTTCGATATGGATATTATTAGCTCGCAAACCTGGTTCGATTGCATCGTAGCCGGTCCCGCCGATGGCCCGACTGCCGGGACCGTTGCCGAAGGGCTCATGATCCATTTGCCGCTCACAGGTCTTATCGACAAGGCGAAGGAACTCGACCGGTTGGAGCGCGAAGAGGAGAAGGTTCTCAGGGAACTCGCCGGAACCATGGCGCGGCTCGATAACCCACAATTCGCCGAGCGCGCAAAGCCGGAAGTTGTCGAGCGCGACCGGCAAGCGGCACGTGAGGCGAATGAGAAGCTGGAGAGATTGCGCAAGCGCCGAGCAGAGATTGCGGCCCTCCCCTGAGCGTACGACTGCCGACTGCCGATGGAGGGCGAACCTTTAGCTAGCCGGAAAAGTTCAGTCCACCGAAAGTGTACATGGACGAGCCGCACAAGGTGTGTTACTCGACCAAGTTCGCAGCTGCACGTCCAAGGAACCGGACCGTGGCAGTGCCTGACTCATGCTCCGCCATAATGGGCCCATGAACCGTTTGGCCGTGGTTTGTGTCGCCACTCTGAATTTCGGATGCTTGCCCGCGAGGGCACAGTTGCCAAAGCTCGAACCGCCCGAGTACCGAATCGAGCCGTTCACGGTCGAGCACATACGGGGTTACGCCGATCAAGGAGTGGACCTGCTTTCGAATGAGGGCCCCGGCCACCGATGGATGTACCGCGCGGTTCATGACCTGCGGATCGATGTCATGGAGTTCTTGTTGGAGCGCGGGCGAAAAGCAAACGATTTGCTTCTCTTTGATCGGACTGCCTTGTGGTATGTGGCGTACCACAGCCGGCGTGCGAATGGCGACCCGGTCAATGCGGCCGACCTCTTACTCCGGTACGGCGCCAACATCGATTTCGCCGAAACGCGGTGGTCGGAGGACACGATCTTGCACGCGGTGGCTCCGCACGGTAGTTCGGAGCTGGCCGCCTACCTAATACGGCGCGGAGCCGATATGGAGGCCCAGAACGTACGGGGTCAAACGCCGCTTATGAAAGCATGCGAGGATCTCCGGCGGCCCAGTAATCCGGATGACACGGAAAGGGGGCGAAAGCGGAGGGCGGCAAGGGACTCGCTGATTCGCACGATGGTAGAAGCCGGGTGCGATCCTTTGCGTCCCGGCCAACGCAGTGCAACTCCGCTCCACATCATCGCGTTTGTCGGCCGCACAGACCTTGCGGACGTCGTGTTCAGGGCCAAGAAGTACGCCGATCTCGTGACCGTGGATGGCCAGACACCGCTGCACGTAGCGACGCTCACGCGAACGAACTCGGAGATGGTTCGGCTGCTTCTGAAGGCGGGCGCCGACCCGAACCTGCTGGACGTTTCTAACGAGCGCCCTCTGGATATCGCCGAGCGCAAGAACTTCACCGAGCTGGTTCAGATCTTGCGCCCGGTTACGGGAAGTTTTGCAAACTCCGACTTCGCCGCGGTCAAGATGCTCGACACTTTGCATGATTTGTGACCGGAGTGAACCAGCAGGTGTACGTGCTCGGGCATGACAACGTAAGCCCATACCTTGAACCCCAACCTAAGCCTGCCCTCGTCGAGACACTCGAGGAAGAGCTTCTTCACTGCGTCCTCGTCAAGCAGCGGTTGCCTGCGGCAGCAACTGAACGTAAGTTCGTGCGCGTGCCCCGGTTCGTCGAATGCGCGCCGCCGCTTTCTCCGCTCCACCGGCGAGAGGTTACCGCGCCGGCACCGCCCGCCTTCGCCGACACTCGCAGCACGGACGAGCGGTTGTAGGGCCCTCGGCGGGCGTGGGTTTGGTGTCCCGCTCATCCGTGGCACCCTGGCTTTCACCATCACTCCGGCCACCCGCCGTTTCTCCCGGATTAGCTGCTCCAGCATAATGTAGCCATGATCAGGGCGTTGCTGCTAATGGTGGCGTTGGCTGGATGCACTACAACACCGAACTCGCCGGAGCCGCCGCCGCCGCCGCCCCCGCCGACTCCGCCGACTCGGCCAAGCAAGCCTCTACCCGCTGAACTGAAGCCTCCTGTGTTTTGGTTCGAGCCATTTACGGTGGATCGCGTCCGTCGGTACGCCGACGAGGGGGTCGACATTTTGTTGCCCTTGGGTCCCGGCTACTACTGGATGTTTCGAGCTGCCTACGAACTCAAGACTGAAATACTCGAGTATCTGCTTCAAAAGGGACGCAAACCCAACGAGATCCTTTCTCATAGCGGTACCGCCTTGTGGTGGGTCGCGAATAGCCAGCGATCGAAAGGCGACAAGGTCAAGGCCGCGGCGCTACTGCTCCGATACGGTGCCGATCCGAATTTCGCCACGGAGCTGGAAGGCGGGCCTCTACACGCCATGCATTATAAAGGGGACGCCGACATGGCCACGTATCTTATCCATCACGGCGCGCGTACCGAGGCCGTAGATGGCAGCGGCCAAACCCCGCTCTACAAGGGCATGGCCACGCTCAGGCATTACAGAAATGACGATGGCTTTGCCCGCGCAGGCCGTAATGACGCCGTCATCAAGGCTTTGATCCGTGGAGGCTGTGACCCCCTGAATCCCGGTCCGGCGAAGGCAACGCCGCTTCACATTGCGGCATTTCTGGGGCGCACCGACCTCGTCGAGCTCATGCTGCAACATGCGCCGTACCGGGAGGTACGCAACGGGGACGTGCAGACCCCTTTGCACGTGGCTGCGCTCACGGGTTCGAATGCTGAGATGGTTCGGCTTTTGCTTAGCGCCGGGGCCGATCCGAACGTTCTTGACGCTTATGGCGAACGCCCGCTCGAGATCGCCCTTCGGAAGAACTATCTGGAACTCGTCTCGGTTCTGCTTCCCGCGACATGCTCACAACTGATTTTGCCGTGGCTACGCACACCATAATTGACAAATGAAAGCGTTGGTCGTGCTGGCAGCGCTGTGCGGATGCGCTGCCTCGAACGAAACGCAGACCCACGCTGAAGGCTTGTCGTTGCCACCCGAGCTCAAGCCTCCGCTGTACCGCTTCGAGCCGTTTACGCTAGAAGGGGTACGCCGATACGCCGATCAGGGTGTCGATTTGTTGTCTCCGGATGGCCCCGGCACAAAGTGGATGTATCGTGCTGTTTACGACCTACAGATCGACATCATGGAGTACCTTCTCGAAAAAGGGCGCAAGGCGAACGATCTCATTTTTGCCGAGACTCCTTCGCTCTGGTGGATTGCTTACCACAGTGGCATTTCCAAGGGCGATCAAACAAGAGCGGTTGAACTCCTACTGCAGCACGGCGCCAACATCGATTTCGCGTCGACGTTTGAGGAAGGCGACACCCCTTTGCATGCCATCGTCGAGTACGGAAATCCAAAGCTAGCGGCCCTTCTCATCGAACGAGGTGCCGATAAGGAGGCGGTGAACGATCGCGGCGAGACTCCGCTGTTCAAGGCCATGGAAATGCTCCGACGGTATAAGTACGATGGCGTAGTCAAAAATGACGCGATGATCAAGTCGCTTATCGAAGAGGGTTGTGACACAGAGACCGCCTGTCGACGCAATGTCACCCCGCTGCACATCGCAGCTTTCGTCGGTCGCACGGACCTTGCGAAGGCCATGCTGGGAGCGAAGAAGTACAGCGATGTCGTGACCGTTGATAGGCAGACCCCGCTGCACGTGGCGACGCTCACTCGAACGAATTCGCAAATGGTACGGCTACTTCTGAAGGCGGGCGCCGACCCGAACCTGCGGGACGTTTCTAACGAGCGCCCTCTGGATATCGCCGAGCGCAAGAACTTCATAGAACTGGTTCAGATCTTGCGCTCGGTTACGGGCCGGTAGGCTACCGGCCCATGGCTTCGAGGTCGATCTCGGACGCAAGCCGCCGGGAAACTCGGACCCTTAGTCCGAGTTCGCGGCCGATCTCGCCGGCAACGAACCGATCTTTGGGGTCTACGAGCGCGATGGTTAGCATGCCACCGCCCAGTTTGCGCGGAACGATGCGTAATCTGCGCCAGTACTCCGCGGGGCGCAGGGCCAAGGCCTCTTCGGATACTTCGCCGGCTACGTGCGTGTAGCTGGAGGTGCGCATGTCGGCGATAGCCTGGCGATCCTCGGCGAAGCTCGAAAAGGCGCGAGAGGGTTCGCGAAGCGTCACCGCGGACTGGCCGCTCCGCTTCCGAAACAGAGTCCCGCCCTCTTCCGACCAGTATTTGGCGAGGCTTTTCGCGCGGCGACGTGCTTCGTCGAGTTGCTGGTGGATTCCCTTGAGCAGAGGCTCGTCGGCAAGTGGGTGAGCGAGAACTCTGAGAATGAGCCCTCGGAGGCTTGTGACGATCTCGGCGGCGGCGTGCGAGGATTGGACATCGAGGGCACCTTCCATAAGCGCTTGCGCTTCAGCAGCGAGCTTCTCCGCGGTTGCCTCGTGAGAAATGCCGAACGAAGTTGGGAGGACGAACATGGCCGTGCGCGCCTCTTTCTCGCCAGGCAACCGATACTCGACCGTGAGCCCACCCGAAAGGTCGGAAATTTCCAAGACGGTAGATCGCGTTTCGCCCGCGAACACCGTGCCGAGTTCCTTTGAAATGCCGCTAGCGGTGACGCTAACTTCCAAGAGCGAAACCGCACCGATCGCGAACCGCTCCTGGGCAAGAGCCTCGAGGATAGCATCGGCGGTGTGCGCGAAGTAGTGTCCGCCGCCGCCTTCCTTCGCCATCTTGGACATGAGCCGCTCGTCGTAATCCATTCCGATACCGACGGTGGTGGTGTGGACTCGAGACCTGCGGCGCGCGGCTTTGGCCTTGGCGGCGACGGAGTGCGCGTCGGTGTACCTGCCCACGTTGGCCAGGCCGTCCGAGAGGAGCACCACGTATCCGTCCTCGCCGACGCGGTCGACGCCTTCTTTCCAGCCCCCATAGAGGTTCGTGGACCCGCCTGTCTCGAGGCTTCGAAGCCTGCGAGCAAGTTCAGCGCTGGGCTGCTTCAGGCCCGAAATTGTGTCGACGCCATCATCGTAAACGACCGCGGCGACCCGGTCTTGCTCGCCGAGTGTCTCGACAAACCGGGCTGCGGCTTCTCGTGCGACCGACAACTTCTCGCCCGCCATCGAGCCGCTCCTGTCGATCACGAGGGAGACACTCAGCGGAGCCTCCTCGGCTTCCTCGCGGGATTCGCTGCCGGTAATGCGCACGAGCAGCAATCGCTCTCCTTCCGCCTCGTGTGCGGTTAGTTCGAGGCTGAATGCCTCCTGGCTATGTTTGATACGGTTCATACGTCACCTTCCTATGGTGACAGTGTACCGTAACTGTCGTCTTATGTCAAGTGCTGTCGCGTAAAAGTCGTTCTATTTGTTCTACGGCCCGTCGAAGCTCCGCTTCCTGATCGTCGCCGGAGACGGTTAGCGTTGCGCGTCGAGTCAGGCGATACTGGCGCACGACTTCGCCGGCAGATCTGGGCTTCGAATGGAAATACGGACTCGTAGGCTCGGAGAGCGGCAGCGTGGACTCGGCGCTCGGCGATTGGCGGACTCGTACTTCGTCGAGGCGCATGCCTTGGTCCTGCATGCGCTTCGCATCGACGATCAGGCGTAGATGCTCGAACGTGTAGCGCGAGTACTTTGGCGGACCCTCAGGCGGCGGAATGAGGCCTTCGGACACGTAGTACCGAAGCGTTCGCCGTGTGAAGACGGGCGTCCGATCTCGCTGGCCGAGAACCGTGTTCACTGCCTCGACGAGTTCGTCCGGCGAGAAGGGGCCGAGGTTCGCGTAATCCTCCAACTCGGGCATAGAGCGCAGTTTACTCGACAGTTAGTGGACACTGGCCCAATGACCGGGCGCGCGCGGATCGCCAGCGTTAACCGAAAACAGCGCCTTGGACACCGCAACTCCCGTTGAGCTTTTTGCCACAACCGACGGGATTCGAGCACGGCTTCATAATCCTAATGCCTCTTATGGGGACGCATTGCTTGCAGATCCACCCGGGGCCGATCGGGAATCAACCGTGATTTCCGCGTTGCAACAACAAGATGCTCTCGGAGAATTCTTCGCCTGCATTCTTTGGTGTCGAGATTCACATCGTAGAAGGCCGTATATCCATCGCCAGCGTCGGACCCATTGAACTTGATCAGCAACATTCTTTCCGGCGTTACGATTAGGTATACGCCCGGCGTCGCCGTGCTCTGACCCGGGTGATACTTCACCAAATGGGGGTCGTAGCAATCCGCCCACATGTCACGTGGAAGAGTATAAGAGTCCCCGTTTATCTTAATAGTAAAGCTGGCCAGCTCCGTTGTGGCGAGGCCACCACCTTGCCCACCCCACGCGTACTGGCCATCGATATAGGTTTTTTCACGCCGTGCGCTCGATGAAACTGTAATAGACTTGCCCGACCGGTTAAAAGGCGCCGTCTTTAGGACAGCTGCGTAATCGCCAAGTTCCCAAACGAACAGCTCTCTCTGTTCGGTGCTTGCGCGACCGGTGTTACTGCTGCGCTTGGTTCCGTCAACGCCATTCTTCGTCGGCTCCAGGGTCGAACAACCAAAGCAAATGATCGCCGCGACTACCAGAATCATGAATTTAGCCAATTGCTGTCTCCTATGTATAGTTAACCGTTAGCGGTATCTTCTCACAGTCATATTTTTTGCCCAGTACATGCAACTTCGAAAATTGCGTGAACGGCAGGAGCGGTTCTAACATTCCTCCGGGAGTCCCCGCTCTTGCCAGCCGCGCCAACCTTCGCACAGGCTGACGGCATCCGCGAATCCCATCTCCTTGAGCACCTTCGCGGCGAGGAGGCTGCGGATGCCGCCGCCGCAGTAGCAGATGAACCTCTGGTTTCGGTCTTGGAGCCGCTGGTCTCGCTTGTGGTGATCGAGGTCGGCCCTCACCTCCAGGACGCCGCGCGGGATCAGCATCGCTCCCGGGATGTGGCCCTCGTCGTACTCGTCCTCTTCACGGACATCGAGGAGCACCCACCCGGTGTCCGCCATCGGGCCGGCCTCCTCGGGCAAGATCTCGCGCACGGTTTCTTTCGCTTCGTCTGCGTAATCGTTCAGGCTCTTTGGCATGCTGCCATTATGCCCGGGTGAATCGGACCTATTCTAGCCTCCCGGAAGGCACATGCAGGACGAGGTGATCTCGATATCTGCGTCGGCCCACAGGGTGTCGAACTTCGCCTTGACACGACGGGCTTCTGCGGTCTTGCTGCGAGCTTCGAGAGTCTTGATAAGACCGTAGAGGGCCCAGCCGTCATTCGGCAACCGCCGCAAATCCTCGCGGTACACCTCTTCCGCTTCGTCATAGCGCATGGACTTGAGAAGCACGGCGCCCAGGGTGTGCCTCGTGGGCACGATCCAGTCGGGCGGCTCGGAGTAGCGAAGGTCGTCTTCGGCGGCGACGGCCAGCCGAAGCTCGGCGCACGCGTCGTCCCAACGGTCCTCAGCCATGAGTATCTCGC
Organism: Fimbriimonadales bacterium; assembly: GCA_051003155.1. Classification (GTDB taxonomy): domain Bacteria; phylum Armatimonadota; class Fimbriimonadia; order Fimbriimonadales; family ATM1; genus JACDEQ01. The sequence goes on from JBPCLO010000011.1 coordinate 59,530, forward strand.
CGTTCATCAGGTGCGCGGCGACCTTCATGATCTTGTCGGCGCTGTTGTTTCCCACGAACCCTTGCGCCGGAACCTTCTTGCGAGCGGCGTAGAAAAGGGACTGTTCGGCTCGCGCGCCCTTGGCGTCGCTTTTTGCAGCGAAAGCCACGGATCTCCCGGCTCGACGCATGGCGCGAGCGACGGGGAAGTAGTCCGGAAGCTCGGGCGTTGCCAAGACTTCGTCCCACTTGCCAAACCGCTTGCGCACCTCGATGGGCATCGCCATGAATCCGTCGATGAACGGGGCATTTTCGCGTGCCCAGTCTTCGGGGACGTTCGCGACGAGATCGTCGATGGCTCGGATCGCCTTCTCGCTCTGGCCCAGCATCATCGCCGCCAGCGAAAGCATATGATGGTTGTGCGCCATGTAGACGCGGTAGAGCCCTAACCGGGGCCGGATGGCCCGATACGCGTTGTCTGCTTCGATCGCGCGCTCGTTCGAGAGAATAGCCTTACCCCATTGCCCGGTTCGCACGTCGATGTGCGAGGGCATGTGGCTCATGTGCCCGGAGCTCGGCTGTAGCCGGCGGAGATTGTCTGCAGCCGGCACCGCTCGATCCGGCGTCAGAGACGCCTCGACAGCATGAATATAGAAATGAACCGCACCAGGATGCTTCGGATCGAGCTTGAGAACGGCTTCGAGGGTTCGAACGACTTCAGGCGTTCCGGGCTGCGGCGTTCCGTCCGGCTTCCAAAGGTCCCAGGGGCGCAGGTCCATCATGGATTCGGCGAAAATTGTTCCAACGTCTGTATCGCGCGGGTGTGATTTCCACACCGCCCGCATCGCGCCTGCAAATGCGCGGTCTAGAGGGCTGCGGTCATCGGGCTGAGGGTACACATAACGCTTGAGCGCCGCGTCGATTAGCGCGCGCTCAACGCGGCCGGCTCTTGCCGAGAGCGCCTTGGCCTTACGGATTGCCAAGGAAGCTGCTTTCGCGCCATCCGGCGGAAGAATCGGGTAGTTGATATGAGGGCCGTGAGCCATCGCCACGCCCCACCAGGCCATCGGCGACTTGGGGTCGAGCTGTGCGGCTTCGGTGAACGAGCGCAGCGCCTCGCCGTGGTTGAAACCATAGAGGAGCCTGAGGCCCTGATCGAAGTACTTCTGGGCTTCGGCCGAGGTTGTCGTGATCTTGCGGCTGTGCCTGCCGAGGCCATCGAAAAGCCGTGGCTGATCCGACTGGATCGCGGGGACGCCAAGCTGAATCAAAACCGGTATCGCTAGGGCGATTGCCGTCATCGTAATACCTCCCAGAGGCGGGAGCCTCTGCGCGAGTGCCCCCGCTCGCTATCTTTATTATACAACCCTATTAGAAGCGGTGCCACGTCGCCAGCTTCGATGTAACCGTTCTCACACACATTCGTCTGTCGCGTGGGAGGCACACTTATGTTTGTTCATGCGCTCATTGCGGCCGCTATCGCTCAGTCGCCGACATCACTCGAACCCAAAATCGTCTCGGCGATCGTTCTCAAGTCCGGCATCACGTTGCTTGTACGCGAGGCGCCGATTCCTCGGGGTAAAGGCGACTTCCGGGTCGAAGACATCCCTGCCGCATATGACGGCACATTCTGGTATGGGGCCGACAATGCACGGGTTCGCGACGTCACGACGACTTTGCGCTTCATCAAGAAGCACGTTACTCGCAAGGCCCAAAACTACAACGACCTGCTCATGGCGAACATCGGCAAGCCGGTGCGCCTGAAGATCCAGCGTGCAGCCGGTGAAGACGAATGGGTCGACGGAATCATCGAGGACGCAGGATCGGCCATCGGCATTCGCAAGGGTGATTTGGTGCGTTTTATCCAGTTCCAGACTATTCTCGAACTGGATACTTCGACCTTGCATAACAAGGAAATCTCGGCGGATGTCGATTGGCCAGTTCAAGACGTTCGCTTCACAGCGGACGCGAATAAAGCAACGAACATTCGGTTCATGTCGCTGGAAACGGGCGCGGTGTGGGCAGGGAGCTATTTGGTGGACATTGCCGGGGAGCGCGCCGAAGTGGACGGCAAAGCACAATTGGCTCTCGGCGGACTGCGGTTCGACAACGTGGCCGTCCAGCTTCTTGCCGGTGAGCCGAAAATGCAGGCTAGCTGGAAGTTTGACCTTGCTTCGGGCATCGGGTCGGTGCAAGGGTATGTGTCTGGACACCAGCCACGCCATGGCGAACTGCGCAAGGGCGAGCGTGATCCTTATGAGAGGCTCGACGAAGTGTTTCGGGCCGCGGCCACCGCGCTTCAATCACGCAACTTCGGCTATGGCGGGGGTTTTGGCGGTGGCGGTTTCGGGGGCGGCGGAGATCCCGGTGTTCGCGAGATAGAACGGTTCACACCCGACCGCTCAAACACACAAACACCCGCCGACCCTGCCGAAGACGTGTTCCTCTACGATCTGGGCAGGATCACCTTGCAGCCGGGGGACCGGCTGACGAGGCCGCTCGTGAACATGGCAATTCCATACGAACTGGTGCACACCTATGAACAGTCTAGCAATCCCAAGGGCGTTCAGAAATCGCTGCGCCTCCGCAACGATTCGAATGTGCCTCTGACTCCTGGGACGTGTCTGGTCTTGAAGGACGGCAAGCTGTTAGCCAACACGACGATGCCGTTCGCCGCCAAATCGCAGAAGGCGAATATCGACCTCGGTGGTGTCCTCGACGTTAAGGTGTTCAGTACAGGTGGAACCGTAAAGCGCGAACAAGTCAAAGACACCAAACCGCCTCGATACCTACTCACAGACCGCAAGACGTTCTTCGTTGAGAATCCGCGAGAAGAAGCTATAGATTTCGAGCTGACAACTGAGGTCGACGGCCGCGTCGTCGACGACGGTGGCGGCACGATCACGGACGCCAACCCCTACTTTGCGCGCAGCCCGGTCAGTCGATATCGCGTTCAATGGAGGTTCAAGGTTCCTCCGCGCTCACACAAGAAGGTCGAAGTGCTCTACACGTACACGACTTACAACTAAGACTAGAGGAGTATTGGAGGGCGACGCTTTGGCGCTATGAATGTGCGTGATGCTACACGAAGGCTCGTCGCCTACTCCACCCGCGTATAGTTGACGAGCTCTCGGTCGATGCTCACCGTCCAGGGATATGAGAAAATCGGCCCGTCAGCCTTATATTCGACTTTAACTCTGATCTCGCGTTGCGGGCCCACGTGTTGAACCGGGTTTGGAACTGAGATCGTCGCATAACGGTCCGGTGATCCTCCAGTCGGCAAACCTGAAACGCTTTCGATAAGTGTCCAACTGGCTGTCGAGAAGTTGTATACCGAAACATTCTGTCGAATCGCGGCCGAGGTCGCCCGGGATTCGACCACGACGGACATAGATGCAGGATTCTCTGCAGGCGCAAGGTGATTGAGCGTGAACGAAATAGGCGCTTGCTGATTAGAGAAGACGGCGCCCGGCCTTATCCTCCAGTATCCATCGGAGCTGTTGTGCAGAGCATAGTGGCTATGTTCCGTCGTAACTCCACGATTCAGCGTGGCGGCAGTGTGTTCGATGCCACCGTTATAAAACGCCACAGTGTAGCTTGAAAACTTCGTCACGTAGGCAATAGCCATATTGCCCGACCCGTCGATGTCGAATGCCGCATAATGGTCGCCCGGCCCTATCGTCTGGCTATACCAAGTGTTCCCGTTCTGAGCGCGATACTTGCCCATAACGACGTCGAAGTAACCGCCGCCGCCGATGACCCCGCCGAGTGTGTCGAATCGAGCGCCGAACGCTGGTCGATACAAGTCCCCCGGGCCGCTAGCCCCGAACTTATTCCATAGAACAGTGCCGTCTGCGGCGAGCTTCGCCATTCGGGTCACGCCCTGAGCGTACACAGCATATGATAGCAGGGCCTCGCCCTTGAACACCGAAACATACACGATTTTATTGCCCAACGCACCCGTGAAAATGGTTTGACCGCTCGGGTCGAGTTTGGCGTACTGGCCGGAGTTGTTGCCGATAAACAGATTGTCTGCCTCGTCTATCGCTACCCCTACCCCGCCATTGTATGTTGGACCGGCAATCGGTATCTGGGTGTGTTGCAATTCCGTGCCGTCGGGCGCGAACACGTATCGGTTGGTTCCAACCACCAACACGCACCGATTGGCGCTGTCTACGACCGGATGCGCTACCTGGTTGTTTGTGAATGTCTTTTGCCAGACCACGTCGCCGGTGATTCCACTTACCTTGGCAAGCCGGTTTTTGTAGCCGAAGTACACGTCGCCAACCCGGTCCTCAGCATAAACAAGTTCGAAGTTGTCAGTAAAACCCCACCGCCATTCGGGCGCTCCCGATGGTGAGACTTTCCATACGATAACCTCGCCTCCGCCCCCTTTTTGGGAATAATTGCTTTGGGCAAGCACACCTCCCTCGCGTGTTGCTTTGAGCCCTACCGGATAGCCGTTCCCGACAGAGCGGCTCCAGGCTAAGGCACCCGTCGCGTCGTATTTGTCGATGCGAGGGTCACCGCTATCGTAGTGATCCACCTGAACGTAAACCTCGCGCTGGGGAGACAGGGCTAGGCCGATCCCTTCCAAAAACAAATCAGTCTGGGTTACGCTCCACAGCGGGACTTCCGCCAAACCAACTGAACATACTAGGCCGGCGATGCACACTGACAATCGTTTCATTTCAGATCTCCTAGCGAAGCGACTCGCGTTCTTGTCAATTGATTATGTCATGCTTATGCGCGCGGGCTACATCTGGAGCGTTAAGGCAGCCAATGCTCGCTTGGCGATAACGATTTGGCTAGCTAAGGCGTGGCCCTCCAGGTTGTCCTAAACGCCAACGGCTTTGGCTGCCACGACTGGGTCGACTCGGAAGCCGGGGCCCATCGTGCTGCTGAGCGTCACTCCAGTGATGTAGCGTCCCTTGGCGGTCGTCGGCTTGGCCTTGACCAGAGCGCTAACCGCAGCCAAGAAGTTCTCCATCAGCTGGTCTTCGGTGAAGTTCGCCTTACCGATCGGCATGTGGACGATTCCGGCTTTGTCGGTCCGGTACTCGATGCGGATCGCCTTCTTGATCTCTTCGACAGCTGTCTTGACGTCGTCGGTCAACGTTCCGCTCTTCTTGTTGGGGGTCTTCGGGCCGAGGACCTTGCCGATCTTGGCCATGGTCGGCGCCATTTCAGGTGTTGCGATCAGGACATCGAAGTCCTTATATCCCCCGGCGATCTTCGTGACCAGTTCGTCGCTTCCGACCTCATCGGCGCCGGCGGCTTCGGCCTGCTTTAGCGCATCCCCTTTTGCGAGGACCGCAACGCGACGGTTCTTGCCGGTACCGTGAGGCAGGGAGGTGATCCCGCGAACGTTCTGGTCGCTCTGCCTCGGATCGATGCCCAGGCGAACGGCTAGTTCCACCGTTTCAGGGAACTTGGCAGTAGCGGTTTTCTTGACGAGCCCTATGGCTTCTGCAGGCTCGTGAAGCGTCAGGCGGTCACCCGTTGCACGGGCCTCGGTGTATCGCTTGCTGTGCGACACGGTTCGTACGATTTTTCTCATGTTTTTCTCCTTGTGGTCCGCGGTGCCGCTAACGGCGCCTCCCACCTAAACTCGACTGCCGACTGCCGACTGCCGACGAGGGCGAACCGGAAGGAGACAGTGTGACGACTATTGGGTTGTTGCGTAAATCGCGTTCTCCTCGCGAACGGACGGAATGAGTTTGCTCAACATCCTGGAAATGCGTTCAATCAGTTCATCAGTTCCCCTTGTGTCGATGCCATAGAGATCTTTGCATAAATATAACTGCGTGTCCAGTTCCGAAAGGGAACCTAGCGCCATGCGGGAAAACTGACGAATCTCCTGCGCGGAGCCTCGACCCTGACCCTCAGCGATATTCGACGGAATTGAAACGGCGCAACGCCTCAATTGTTGGCCGAGCGCGTACTTCTCCTCGTCTGGAAGCTCCGAAATCACACCGTACGTCACCTTGACGAGTTCGATCGAAACTTTCCAAACGTCGAGTTCGCGATAGTTTCGATAAGACATTAGAGTGTTCTCCCTTCGGCAGTCCGCAGTCCGCAGTCGCCAGTCGTCAGTCGACTATCTCGATGCCCATGCTCCGGGCAGTGCCGGCCATTACGCGCATCGCTTGTTCGATGTCCTTCGTGTTCAGATCATCCATCTTGGCCTTGGCCACTTCTGCGAGCTGGGCTTTGGTAAGGCTGCCCACTTTTTCTTTCAGCGGGTTCCCGCTGCCCTTCTCGACGCCGGCGGCCTTGCGGATGAGGTCGCTCGCCAAGGGCGACTTCACGATGAAGCTGTACGAACGGTCCTCGTAGACGCTGATAGCGACGGGCAGCGTGCTACCGATTTTGTCCATCGTCATCTCGTTGAACTTCTTGATGAACTCCATCATGTTGATGCCGGCCTGGCCCAGCGCCGGGCCGATCGGGGGCGCAGGCGTCGCCTTGCCTGCAGGGATGTTCAGTTTGATATTGTTCGTGACCTTCTTTGCCATTTCTCTTGCCTATGCCTTTTCAACGTGCTGAAAATCTAACTCGACCGGTGTGTCGCGGCCGAAAATCGTGATGAGCACTTTCACCTTCTCGCGTTCGGGGATAACCTCTTCGACCTTCCCGGTGAAGTCCATGAACGGGCCTTCGGCGACTCGCACCAGGTCGCCACGAGTCCAAACGACCTTGGGCTTGTCCATGCTCTCGTCGAGGCGTTGCTGGATTCCGCGAATCTCGCCGTCCGTCATTGGGACCGGGCGGTTGCCGCTGCTCACAAAGCCGGTGACGCCGCTCGTCGTCTTTATGAGGCGTTGCGTTTCTTCCGTCAGCGTCATCCTGACTAGGATGTAGCCGGGGAAGACCTTGCGCATGATCGTGCGGCGCTTGCCTTCGCGGTTCTGCACGGACTGCTCCGTGGGGATCAAGACCTCGAAGATCTCGCGATCCCACAGGCCTTCGACCATCGCCCTGCGCTGAAGGATCGAGGAGACCTTGTTTTCGTGTCCGGAGATCGTGTGGACGGCGTACCAATTGCTCAGCATCCGCTAAACCTTTCCCTGCTCCATCAGGCGGATGATGAGGGAGACGAGTTCGCCGGCGATGTAAAGGTACAAAACGAACAAGACGCAGACGAAAAGCACCGCGGTGGTGAGCCGCAGGGTTTCGGCTTTGGTTGGCCAGATCACGCGGCGCATCTCGATACCGACTTCCTTGAAGAAGTGGCCTACGCCTTTCTTCATGCTCGGTACCGGAACGCGCCCGCCTGGGCCTAAAGAGTCGTTTGGTTTGCTCGCCATTTGTCGAGGTACTCATGTTCCCGGGCTGTCGCCAAAAGGGGGAACGCCCCAAATGATACTCTTTGTGCGACTTTCAGCGCAAGTGCTACGTCTGGCCGCGTTCACGCGGAAGCGCGACAATACACCTATGCAGGTACCAGGATATCCTCGAGAGCAGTAACGTCGCGCCGGTGGGGGCGGCTCAGGGCAAGCAAAGCGAGGTATGCAACGCACGAGACGACCCAGGAGATCGGCTGTGTTTCCACGGCTGCCCATGGCATTCCGCCCAGAACACCGTTTACCCAATCAATCCAGCCTGCGAACGGGCCGGTTATGAGCAGGTCGAACCCGCGGCCCAACTCTTGGGATATCGAGTCAGCCAGCTGGCCAAGGACAGTTCCCAAGTAGATCATCGGTACTGCGAGCGCGGTGAGGACGTTGGCCACCGGCGCGACAAGAGAGAACGATCCGAAATGAGCGGCGGTGAGCGGCGCGCTTACGATCTGGGCGACGAGGCTCGTAATGAAGACCGCTGCCACTGCCTGGAGAACGAATCTCCACCCTGGGGATGGCACGCTCTTGTCGATGGCTTTGCGCGTCCTTTCGAACGCCGGCGGGACGAACAGCGCTAAACCCAGCACCGTTACAAAGCTTAGTTGGAAACCCGCGTCGAACAGTGAACCTGGTTCGAGCAGCAGGTAAACGATCGCCGCTAGTCCCAGCGTTGATAGCACGTCCGACGAGCGGTGGAACAGGAACGCCCCGAGGTAGATAACCGCCATGACCGTCGCCCTCATGACCGGCGGCCTGCCACCTACTGCGTCGGCATAGGCAAGCAAGAGCGCGAGCGCTACACCAATCTGCAGTCCTCGCGATATCGGGAGGTGCGACAACAGGAACATAAGCGCGCCTGCGAGGAGCAGAACGTTGAAGCCGCTCGTCGCGAGGAGATGAAGCGTTCCTGACCGCCGCATGTTCTCGGCGACTTCGCGATCTACGAGGTCTTGCTGCCCAGCCACAATGCCCATCGCCATCGCAGCGTGGCGCTCGGGAAGATTGCGCTTGAGGCGCGACCACATGTCCGTTCGCCACGCCGATCCCCAGTTCGCGGGACCCGCGCCAGGAGCGAGCACCTCTAAGCCGCCATCCCAGATCACGCTCATTCTCTGGTGGATGCCGCGGCGTGCCCAATAAACCGCCGACCGCTCACCGATATTCGCGATCTTTCCCTTCACTCGAACCCAGTCGCCAGCCATAAGGAGCCTTTGCGGCCGCTCGTACAGGAGCAAGTTGCGGTCCCCAATATCGAGGATGGCCCGTTGGTACTTCTGCGCCAGGTTCGGCGTCGAGACGATTCTTCCGACGACCGTTTGCTCGACAGTCGGTAACGGCGGCTGCGGGTCAGAAGTAAACGCGGTGCGCAGAAAGCCGATCGCAAAGAGTGCCGCACCCAAGAGCAGCCACCTTCGCGCGATGAACGCTGCGGGCGCAAGAAGCAAAATGGCGAGCGGGAACATCGGCGCGACTAGCCCGACAATCAAGAACGACACAGTAGCGAGGAGAGGCCTTCCCGTGATATGCCGGTACCGGCGCTCGAAATCGACCGACATGAGGGCTACCGTTTCTTGCTTTTCGACATGGCCTTCAGCTTGCCGAGGGACTGCTTGGCTATCTCGAGCTCCGGCGTACTGACTTCCAAATCGAGCGGTTCGGCCTCTGTAGGCGTAGGTTCAGGCGTTTCGTGAAGCATCTTCTTGACCGGGCGATTGCCGAATCGAACGTCTTTGAACAAGGCCGTTCCTGCCAACACATTCAAGCGATCCAGGATCTCGCGCTTCCTCATTGTGAGCTCCTGCACCCAAGAGGCACCCGATACGGCTACCCACAGTGTGCCGTTCTCGAAGCGTTCAGGCGAACTTTTGCACGCCAATTGCGCCCCCACGCACTCCTCCCACCGGCGGCTTGTGACCTGAGCATGCAGGCGACGGATGACCTCGGGACGCGCGATGGCCTCCGGCAACAGATCCGAGAGCAAATGGAGCTCCGCCTTTCTCATTGCTCACTAATTGTTCCATGAGAAACCTCGAATACCTTTGCACCCGAGCGGACCTCGGGCAATATTTGGTGGATATCGGTGGCGGTGATGACCACCTGGCCGAGGTTGCCCGATACCGACATGACGAGGTTGCGACGCCTCTCGTCGAGGTCACTCATGATGTCGTCGAGCAGGACGATCGGCACTATTCGCATCCTGTCCCGCCAATAGAGCGCCACCGAGAGCTTAATGGCGAGCACGGCCGTACGCTGTTGGCCTTGGCTTCCGAAGGCTCTGGACGAAGAGCCATCGATGCCTATGTAGAAGTCGTCGCGGTGCGGGCCGACCGTCGTAAACCCGGCGACTATATCCTGGCGCCTACTTTTAGCGAGTTCATTCAAATGACCCTCCTCGGTGGACGCTTCGTCCGCGGGCTTGTACGTGAGCGCCAGTTCTTCGACTGAATCCGTGAGCTCGCGATGCTTCTCGGCAGCCAAAGCCGCGATTTCCACCATGTAATCGATTCTCGACGCACGCAACACGGCACCCCTTGTCGCGAGTTGGACGTCCCAAGGATCGAGCGCAGCTGCCAGCAGTTCGCCCTCGCGAATTTTTTTCAATGAGGCATTGCGCTGCTCTAAAGCCCGCTTGTATCCAGAGAACGCCTTCAGGTAAGCCGGACTGACAAGGCTAATCTCGCCGTCTAGAAACTTCCTTCGATCTGATGGCTCCCCTGAAACGATATCGAGATCGGACGACGAGAACATTACGGCGGGCATGCGCCCGATGATGTCATGCACCGTCGGAAGCTTCTGCCCGAAGACCGCCGCCCATCTGCGACCCTCGCGCACGTAGGTCAGCTTAAGTTCTGTATCCTCCTCGCCAGCGGTAATCCCGATTTCTGCCTCGCTGGCATGATGATGGATAACGTCGGCGTCCTTGGCGCCTCGAAAAGAGCGAGTCGTGGCGAGAGCATAGATGGCTTCGAGCATGTTCGACTTGCCTTGACCGTTTGAGCCGACGAGGATGTTGTGGCCGGGAGCCAAATCGATCGATGACTCGGCGTAGTTCCGAAAGTGCCGCACCCAGAGTCGCCCGCCGTAGGATCGGCCCGTCGACTCACAGGAGTTCTCTTCTCCAATCACACTCAATTCTAATGCTTATTGTTATTGTTAAGCGGAGGCACGATGTGGAAAGCGACCTCTACTAACCTTCAAAGTCGGTGTGGGTAAGGGGCAAGTATCGTTGGGACATACCGCCACGGCAATCCACAAGCGGGGTGTACGCCGACTCGTCCCCAGAAATTCCCCAACGGTTTTTCCATTTTGGGGACATTAAGACGGCCCACCGACCACTATGGTGGATAACGGCAGGGAGGCGACAGCCGATAACAAAAACTTAATCTCGCGAATCGTCCGATCGCGGATTACCCTGTGGCGGGTTGGACCAATCTTGTGTAGTGGAGATGCAAGAAGTAACCGATCTAGCGACCTTGCGCCACCCAGTTTTGGCGTGGCCGAGTCTGCGCCCTCGGCGTTTGCTAACGGGTGTGGACGCACTAATGATGCGGTTCATCGATTGTCGAAAATGAAAGTAAACAGCCAAAACTGAGCGTTCGAAAGATGTATTCATTCGAAAATCAATCCTCATGTGAGCTTGACTGGGGTTGCAGTCGCTCCCATAATATCGAGACACCGGAACTGCGGTATAGAAGTGCGCTTCTTGGCCGGTGGATCAATAGTGTAGGGAGGCTTGCGTATGGTCGCAAATGGACAGTTCGGTTGTATGGACGGAGGTTCGATGGTTTTAACCGGCGCCCGAGTGGTTCGCGCCGGGGGAGATAAGATCGATGCCTTCGCGTCGTTGCCAAGTAACTTGGCGGCGGTTCGGTCACTGGCGGGATTTGCCGAGGGGAGGCGTCGCTTTGTGGCCATCCAGGGGGCATCAGGATGGGGCAAGAGCCACCTTCTTCGCGCCGCACGCGATATGGCGGCTGCGAGGTTTCACGCTGATGTTCAGTTCGATTCGGCAGAGCATTGGCTGAATACGGGATCGGCGGCGGATCGAGCCAAGGCCAGATTATTGATACTCGATGACGTCGATTCAGCTCTTTCGAGACCCAGGTCGCGTCAAATGCTCCAGCTCGAACTCGAGCGGCGGATCAGAACCAATAGACCCACGCTCTGCGCTTTGGATATTCAGCGTCGCTCGCTTCGCTCGCTTCCGCTATCGAGCCTGTGGCATTTCGCGCCGATCGCCCCTCCAACGCCTCCCGAACGGCGTGCAATCGTGCAGCAGATGTGCAAAAACGAGAGGTTGCCCCTTGGTGATGCGTTGCAGCAGCTGGTGGCGACCTTGGTTAAGGGAGACGGTCACTCGCTGTTGGGCGCCCTCTTGCGGATCAAGGCCGTTGTTCCGGAATGGCAGGATGTCATTTCCGTGCACCCGCTTCGGGTCGCGGGTATCTTGCACCCGTACCTGGCTGACAGCGCCCACTTCGACCTTCGTGAAATAGTTGTGGACTCGGTTACTCGGACGGCAGGGAAGGACGCAGCCCGTCTGATAGCCGTTTCCGTCTATATACTCAGCGAGTCGGCCAACTTGTGTGAAGAGTCGATTGCTACCTATTTCGGCATGAGGCCCGGCGATGTGTACCGGCTGCGGCGAGGGGTCTCTGCGCGGCTCGCGGGCGAAGACAGCGCGTTGCACGCGCACCTCGAACGGTCCCTTGGCGCGGTAAGTTGCTGCCTCAACCAAGTTTAAGCGTCGAGAGCGGCCGCCGATCTGATCCTGAAAACCGCGGGCATCGACGTCGGGCAAACGGCCCAGGAAAGCATCGATCAACCGCCGACACGGGCACATTGTTGGGGTCCGCGTATTGTTGGAGGCTGTCCAGGCGATGGCTTTGATTGTCGAGCCTCAGACCAGCCAGCCTTTGCCGCTACGGCGGTGACGAGTTTGCCGTCGCAACGATGGTTAGGGCGGATGAGTTGGCATCGTCGATCTCCTTGACCACGGTGTTTGGAGTGGATGGCCGCGTGACTGCTTGTTGCGGCGTGTCTGATACATCCGAGTCGCCGGATGAGATGATCGAGTCGGCGAGCAGGCGCTGCCTGATCAAGAAGGGATATCCTCCAGCAAGTCGAATCTTGACGCAATGCATTGAGGCTTGGTATGCGTCCAATCAGATAGGTGGAATCTCCAGATCAATCTCGCTCGATCAAGCTACTTAAAGAGCTGATCGAAATGGTTCCTGAGGACAACCAGCGCCTTCGGAACTACTTGGCTGCGTTAGAACAGTCATTGGTGAACGACAGTCGCGAAGCCGAGCGCGCCAAGCAGGCGATTGCCGAATACGAGCAGGCTTACGAAAAGCTCACCTCACCTGCGAATCGCACGGGAGTTTATTTGAACCCGATGGAAGAAGGCATCGCGCTAATAGCTGTCGGCGACAGCGAATTCGTAGTTTCGATCGACCCCAAGTTGGATAGCGCCGAGTTGATTACGGGAGCGCGCGTAAAGGTGAACGATTCGTATGCAGTCGTTGGCGTGATGCCGGCTCATCCTGGCGGCCAGGTGATGAAGGTGTCCGAATTGCTGGGTGACGACAGGCTTCGCGTGAGCCAGGATTCGCAGGGGGCTGTGGGCCGAATCATCCACCGGGGCGCGGCGATTGCCGAAGCGACGATCAAGGTCGGCGATGAAGTTCGCATCGAGCCGAACTTCAAGGTCGCACTAGAGCACTTTCCGCAGCATGAGACGCAGGAATATTTCTACGAAGATGTTCCCGAAATTCACTGGGACCAAATCGGAGGCCAGGAAAAGGCGATCGATCTCATCCGGGATACGATCGAGCAACCCTTGCTTTATCCTGAAATTTATGAGAAGTTCGGCAAGAAACCCATCAAGGGAATTCTGCTCTACGGCCCCCCGGGTTGCGGAAAAACGCTGATCGGAAAAGCCACTGCTCATAACCTTGCAAAAGAATACAGCAAACGGTTGGGCAAAGAAGTTCGCGAATACTTTATGTCGGTAAGCGGCCCGAAAATCCTCAATATGTGGCTCGGTGAAACCGAGCGCATGGTGCGCGAAATTTTCCAGATAGCTCGCGACAAAGCGAAAGAAGGGCGGCTGGTGTTTATTTTCTTCGACGAGGCGGATAGCGTTTTGCGAACTCGCTCAAGTGGTAAGTGGTTAAATATCAGCAACACAGTCGTTCCGCAATTTTGTGCGGAACTCGACGGCTTGGTAACGCTCGAAAATGTCGTAGTCATGCTTACGAGTAACCGTCCGGACTATATCGACCCCGCTGTTTTGCGACCCGAGCGGATCGACCGAAAAGTTAAGATTAATCGGCCGGATCAAAATGCCACACGCGATATTTTCGGAATCTATTTGCACGACAGGTTGCCCTTTGATCCGGAAGCGATGGCTGCGGAAGGCAACGACTTGGAAGCGCTGCGCTCGTGCATGGTCGACACGATCACGACACACTTATGGAGAAAGAACCGCGAGACGGAGTTCCTCCGTCTTCAACTACGAAACGGCGGGACTGAGACTTTATATTGGAAGGATCTTGTAAGCGGAGCATTGATCAAGTCGGTGGTCGACAGGGCAAAGGACATTGCGATCAAGCGGGCGATAGCCGAGGCGAGCGCCGGGCACGGCATCCGCATGGACGACCTCCGGGACGCTTTGAAAGCCGAGTACGGCGAGAACGAGATCTTCCCGAAAACCGACTCGCAAGAGGACTGGCTGAGACTTCTCGACCATGACGAGGAGAGCGTCGTTTCCGTGAAACCTATTCGGCCGGAGTCGGACACGCATCGAGAGCGGGTCATTTAGGCGTCCGATCCTCGCTCAAAGGTAATCTTGCGGCTCTATGGCGGGAGTGCGGCTGGATCGGGTTACCAAGCAGTTTGGCAAAGTCACGGCGCTCGACAGGTTTTCGCTCGATATCGTGGATGGCGAGTTCATGGTGTTTGTTGGGCCGAGTGGGTGCGGTAAGACGACGGCGCTCCGCATAATCGCGGGCCTCGAGGAATCGACTTCCGGCTCCGTTACGATCGGCGACCGGGTTGTCGACGACATACCTGCAAAGGACCGCGACATCGCGATGGTGTTCCAAAGCTACGCGCTGTACCCGCACATGACCGTTTACCAAAACATGGCGTTCGGATTGCGGATTCGCTTGTTGAAGTCATGGTGGTGGCAGGTCACGCACGGCGCCGAAGCAAACCGGCGGAAGCAAGAGATCGACCGGCGGGTTAAGGAGGCGGCTGAGCTCTTGGGAATCGAGAACCTGCTCCAGCGACGCCCGCGGGAACTGAGCGGCGGACAAAGGCAGCGGGTCGCGCTAGGGCGCGCGATCGTGCGCGAACCAAAGGTGTTTCTTATGGACGAGCCGCTCAGCAACCTCGACGCGAAGCTGAGGGTCCAGACCAGAGCTGAGCTGATTCGGCTGCACCGGAGGCTCGGGATTACCACGATTTATGTAACCCACGACCAAACAGAGGCGATGACGATGGGCGATCGGATTGCTGTTCTGAAAGACGGCCTGCTCCAGCAGGTTGCCACTCCTGATGAGCTCTACCGACGGCCGGATAACTCATTCGTCGCCTCCTTCATAGGCTCACCCGCGATGAACTTGATCGAAACCGCGGTGGACGGCGGCATGGCCAAGCTCGGTGACACTGTGTTTCCGGTTCCACCCGGCGCCGCGTCAAGCAAGATCATGCTGGGGATCCGGCCGGAGGAATTTCGCCCTGACGGCCCCGGGGTCGAATTGCGGCCGGTCGTGGACGTCGTCGAGCCTCTCGGAGCGACGAAGACAGTAGTGCTGAATCTGAATGGCCAAAACTTGGTCGCGTCGCTCGACGCAGATGTGGAACTGGTCGAAGGCGAGCCTCTCAGCCTTTGGGTCAAGCCCCCAAACGTGCACTTCTTCGATGCTGAATCGGGCCAGGTCATTCGGTACACTGCCGAGGATGCAGTGGCCGTTTCGAAGGAAGAAAACTCCGGCACAGCTTAGCCTTAGCAAGAACTTCTATTTATCAGTTCTTTCGGCCGCTGAAACACTGCCGCCGCTGCTGCAAGTCATCAACCCGGACGGGAGCAACAACGCGATTAAGGGGTTCGGCGCGCCTCTCACTGAGGGTACTGACAGAGATATACTGAACCGGCCCATCGGTCCCGGCAGCTACGTGTTAACGACAATCGACAAGCTCACAGTCATCCAAATGGATGTCTTTCCACGCAGCGAAGTGCCGCAGTTCCAAATCCCGCAGGATCCGGTGGCTCTTGCTGCCACGAATTTGACGGGCGAAGCTTTGAGGCGAGCCCAAGACGCGAACATGCTGACCAACTTCCTCTTCAAGGGGTACGACCCAGGATTGTACGTATCGGTACAGTTTATGCTCGAGTTCGTGAAGCGGTTCGCCGAGTCGAGCGAGGCCGTCGTCGCGGATCCTCTTGCGGAGACCTACCGCCTACCCGATCAGATGAAGGCTTCGCCGCCAATGGACGTTAGAATCGACTTTCGCGACGTAGGATCGGTCATGCTCGTGCGCCTGCCCGATGGCATTTGGATAAGCACGCGCGGGTTGTCGAAGTTCGACGTCCCAGAAATCGAGATGTACGGCATTCCGGACGAGCTACGCGAGCCGGCTGCCGAAATGGTCGTAGTTGCCGCGCAGCAGGTGCTTGTGGGGGTGCCCATGAAGGAAAGTGAGACGGCGTTTTCAGTGCAGTCGCCTTTGGAGGTCGTTAGGGGCACGAGGCAGCTTTCCGATTGGGGAGGCCGATCGGCCCTCGAACTACGAGATAGAGGCGGTGACGGCGCCGCTAGGGGTGTCGATGCCTGGCTGCGCCGGCCGAAGTAATCGCGCCGGTGACTTCGGCGACGATCCCCGCGGCCTCGTCGGCCTCGCCAATCGTGTTGCCTCGGCCAAACGTGAAGCGCAATCCTTCCGAGGCCTCTTGTTCCGAGAGCCCGGTTGCGATCAGTACATGAGACGGTTCGATGCTGCCGCTGCTGCATGCGGCGCCGCTACTCGCTGCTATCCCTGCCCGGTCTAAATTGATGAGCATCGACTCAGCCGAGATTCCAGGAAATCTCAGATGCGCGTGGCCCGGGAGCACCGCTTGTGGGTCGATGTCGAGCGCGGTGAAAACCGGTGTGGGCAATTCTGCTTCCGCGAGTGAACTCCGCACTTGGCTGACAAAGCGATCGCGTATCTCAGCCGTCTTGCCGCTATCGAAAGCGATCTTTGCGGCTTCAGCAAATCCGACGATCGCTGCGACATTCTCCGTTCCCGCGCGCATTCCTCGCTCCTGCCCGCCCCCGATTAGCAGAGGCTTTATCTTGGTTCCTGCGCGAACATACAAGGCGCCGACGCCTTTCGGCCCGTAGATCTTGTGGCCAGACAGGCTCACCAGGTCGGAATTCAGGTCGTCGACCTTGACGGGAAGCACACCGAATGTCTGCACAGCGTCGCAGTGGTAGTACGCGCCATTGATACGAACCGCGCGTCCGATCGCTTCAGAGTCGTTGATCGCGCCCGTCTCGTTGTTGGCGTGCATCACGCTGACGAGGAGAATGTTCTCGGAAACCGATTCGAGCTCCGTCCATCCCCCCGGCATTGCTGGGATGATGTGCACGGCCATGCCGAGGCGTTCGAGGGTTGCGCGAGTCTCGATCACGCAGTGGTGCTCGGTTGCACCAATCAGAACCTCGTTCCGAGAACTGCGGTTGGCGAGGGCCGTACCGATCAGGGCGAGGTTCGCGGCTTCGGTGCCAGACGACGTGAATATGACCTCGCCGGGCAAGCATCCCATCGTATCAGCGATTGTCTCACGCGCTTCGTCAATTGCCAGCCGCGCCTTTCGTCCAAATCCGTGCAGGCTGCTGGGATTGCCCGCGTCGAGCCACGGTAGCATCGCCTCGCGCACGCGGGAGTCGAGAGGAGTGGTCGCAGCGTGGTCAAAGTAAATCGAAGCCACGTGTGGCAGTTGCCTCTTAGGCCTCCAATTCGGAATGACACCGCTCGACCGTCTCGGCGAGGTTCGTCAAGAGGTCTTCCCAAGTCTCTTCTCCGCCCGTCGCACACCCCGGGATCGCGGGCACCTCTGCCAAGTACCTGCCCTCTTCGTGGCCGACGATTTTCAGCTCCATGTCGCTATTATGGCCGGCTCGCAGACAACGTCATGCGAATGAGCGGCTTTTGCGTTTCAACGACGGAGGCGTCAGCACACCGCTAAACATTTTCGGCGCACGTTTCAGGGCAGTGTGGGCATGTCGTTATACCGGAGCTCGGTGACTCGTTCGGTAAGGGTCTCGCGGTCGTCGGCGCGCACCGTAATGTGTCCGATCTTGCGCCCTGGCCTGGCCGATTTACCGTAAACGTGATAATGCGCGCCTGGAACCGCCCATACGGCCGCCGGATCGGGTTGCTCGCCGATGATGTTGATCATCGCCGAGTAGCCTCGGGGTAGGGTCGAGCCGAGAGGCATGTCGGTGATCGCGCGGATGTGGTTCTCGAATTGCGAGGTCTCGGCGCCCTCGATTGTCCAGTGCCCGCTGTTGTGCACGCGAGGTGCGATTTCGTTCACCAAGAGCTCATCGCCGACCTGGAACAACTCGATGGCGATCACTCCTACGTAGTCGAAATGCTGGAGTATCTTTCGAGCGTACGACTCGGCAGTAGCTTGCAGTTCTTGAGTGAGGTTCGTCGCCGGAGCGACCGTCAAGCGCAAGATGCCGTCGCGGTGATGATTTTCAACGAGCGGATAGGCGGCAATCGCTCCGTCGACGCCGCGGGCCGCGATGAGGGATAGCTCCCGGTCGAACGGAATTACGCTCTCGAGAATCATCGGCTTCTCCCCCGCCAGTTCCGAGGCGGCGGAATGGTCCGCAGGAGAGCGGAGCCATAACTGGCCCTTGCCGTCGTAACCGAACCGGCGCGTCTTGGCAACGGCGGGGTAGCCCAACTCATGGAGAGCCGTTGCCAACTCACGATGCTCAACGAATCCCCGGAACTTGGGCGTAGGTATGCCAAAGTCGGCAAGCATTTCCTTTTCAGCGAGCCGGTCCGATGTTACTTGGAGTGCTGCAACCGATGGACGTATTTCAACCCCGTACTTTTGAAAGAACACCAAATGCGCCGCGATGTTCTCGAACTCATACGTGATGACATCAAGATCGATTGGGCGAGACCAAGTAAGTGGCTTCACTTGCCCAAGCCCGGCTGCGCACGGCTCACGAGCATCGTCGAAAAACACGAACTCGTGGCCCATCGGAATGCCCGCGAGGCCCAGCATTCGGCCCAGCTGACCCGCGCCGAGAACCCCGATCTTCATCGGGTCGGGTCCGGATCGTCGAGGACCGTTTGCGTCTGCTTTTCTCGAAATGACTTCAGCCGAACCTTGATCGCGGCGTGCTTATTGGCGAGAATCGAGGCCGCGAGCAACGCGGCGTTCTTGGCCCCCGACTCGCCGATCGCAAGTGTCGCAACGGGGATTCCTCCGGGCATCTGGACTATGGAAAGGAGCGAGTCGAGGCCTTTGAGCGTTTTCGACTCCACCGGCACACCCAGGACGGGGAGCGTCGTTTTAGCCGCAGCCATGCCCGGCAAGTGAGCTGCCCCGCCGGCGCCCGCGATGATCACTTCGATACCGCGATCCTCCGCGGCAGACGCATACTCGAACAATAGGTCGGGGGTTCGGTGTGCCGAGACCACTTTCACTTCGAAAGGTACGCCGAGTTCTTCGAGTGTCTTCGCGGCGACCTCCATCGTGGCCCAATCCGACCGAGAGCCCATGATAATGCCAACCAGCGGCTGCATGCCATCCAGTGTACCGTCGGCTCTTTTCGACGTCCAAGTTAAGTCGTAAAGATAGGGTATGCAGTTTCCGAGTTTCGACTCTTCGAACCCGGTGTGATTTCGGCGGCTTTGGCACCTTAGCCAAGCTCGCGATCGCCATTGTTCTCGACGGCTTGGTTGGCCTCCAGCGAGAGATCACGGCTGTCCTGCGTGCTGACGCACATGATCGTCCGCCTCGGCGTGGAGCTGTTCAGCGAAGCGGGCCGATCATTCGGATCGCCGGCGCCCGACCGCGTTGCAGCCCAGGTCGTGACCGGTATCGGCTTTCTCGGCGCGGGGACGATTTTGCGAACGGGATTGGAGGTCAGGGGCGTGACGACCGCCGCGAGCATCTGGGCCGTCGCGGCCATCGGCATGTCCCTCTCGCTCGGAGGGTTCTTCTACTTGGTTGCCATCGGCGCCGCGCTGTCTGACTTTGGCGCCGTTCGAAATTGTCGGCCGAATCGAGAAGCGAATCCTGGAGGTGGACAAGGTTCGGCAGTTAGATATCGAGGTCGATTTGCGATGTCTAGTTTCCGATATCATCGGCGCATGCACCGGAGTCGGTGCGCCCCCCGAGCGCGGAGGTTATCAAAGGAAAACGGGTTCGTCCTGAAGCTATCGGTACGCGTCGGCCATCCCGATCTGATCGCAGGGCGCTATGCAAATTAAAGGGGCGTCGCCGCCGCCGAAATTGGCGGGACGGGCGCAGCGACCTAGGCGTTCGCTAGAGCCGCATCGAGGTCGTCGAGGAGGTCATCGACGTCCTCGATACCCACGCTCAGCCTCAGCAGCGACGGGGGGATTCCGATTGCGGCTCGCTCGTCTTCGGACATTGCCGCGTGCGACATCATCGGCGGCCAGCAGACCAGCGATTCCACGCCACCGAGGGATTCGCCCAAAATGAACAGTCTAGTCGACTTCGCAACCCGCTTCGCGACCCCTCCTCCTCCTTTGACCTCGAACGAGACCATGCCGCCGAAGCCGCGCATCTGTCTCATCGCGAGCTCGTGCTGGGGGTGCGAAGTCAGGCCCGGATAGTGGACTCGGTCGACCTTCGGGTGAGCTTGGAGAAACTCGGCCACGGTCTGCGCGTTCTGCATGTGGCGCTCCATCCTTATCGCGAGCGTCTTTACTCCCCGCAAGGTCAGCCAGCAATCGAACGGGCTGGGCGTGTTGCCGGCGCTCTTGGCGTAAAGCGTCAGCGGCACGGTCAGCTCTTCGTCCTTCCACATGAGAGCGCCGCCGACCACGTCGCTGTGTCCGTTGATGTACTTGGTGGTGGAGTGCATCACGATGTCGCAGCCGAGGTCGAGAGGGTTCTGCAGGTAGGGCGTGGCGAACGTGTTGTCGAGTGCGATGGTGGTGCCGGCGCCTTTCGCGACCGAAACGCAGGCGCGTATGTCGCAGATCTTGAGGGACGGATTCGTCGGAGTTTCTAGCCAAACGACCTTGGTGTTCGGCTTGATCTCCTCGGCGAGACAGTCAGCCCGGGTCGCGTCGAAGTAGCTGACCCCTATGTTCTGCTTCTTGAGAAAAACTTGGAAATATCGAAACGTTCCGCCGTAAATGTCTCTGGGTGCGACAATGTGATCTCCGGATTGCAGCAGCGAGCATACCGTCGCGACGGCGGCCATGCCGGTCGACTGTGCGAGCCCGAACTTGGCGTTTTCGATGCCTGCGTAAACCTCTTCCAGAGCCGCACGTGTGGGGTTTCCGGAGCGGGTGTAGTCGAACGGCGGCGGGCTGTCCAGGTCGTCCCACGCGAACGATGCGCTCTGGTAGATCGGCGGCATCACGGGCTTGTACGGCGGGGTCGGCTCCTGGCCGAGGCGGATGGTCTTGGTTGAAAACTTCATCGGCTACGGGGGATGATACCATTCGGATATGTCGGTTCTAAGCGAGTTCAAGGCTTTTGCGATTCGAGGAAACATGATAGACCTCGTGGTCGGCGTGATTCTCGGCGCGGCGTTCACCACGGTGGTCAACGCGCTGGTGAACGAGGTGATCATGCCGCCTCTCGGTTTGCTCGTCGGCGAAGTCGACTTCGGGGATTTGTTTGTCGTGTTGCGCGAGGGGAATTCGCCCGGTCCGTACTCGACGGTGGGGGCGGCTGAAAAGGCGGAGGCAGTCACTCTCAACTACGGCCGTGCGATCAATTCCTTCGTTGCATTCTTCATTGTTTCGTTCGTGGTCTTCCTTCTCGTGAAAGCGATGAACCGGATGCGCCAGAGAATCGACGCAGCAAACGGGGAGCCCGCAACTCAGGAGTGCCCGTTTTGCATCACTCAGGTCTCGTCGAGGGCGACGCGCTGCCCGCAGTGCACCTCCGAGTTGGCGACTACACCGTCTCCGTAACCACGCCTTCCTCCATTCGGAGCACGCGGTCGGCGTCTTCGAGCATCGACGGATCGTGGGTGACCACGACGAGGGCTCCCTTACGCAGCGTACGCAGCAACTGGATCACGGTCTCGCCGGTGGCGTGATCCAGCGACGCCGTCGGCTCATCCGCGAAGATGACCTCCGGCTCGGTGTACAGAGCGCGCGCGACGCAAGCCCGCTGCTTTTCTCCGCCTGATAACTCGCTGGGCAGTCGATGCGCTTTCTCTTTGAGCCCCACGCGGTCGAGCAGATCGAGCGCTCTGGCGCGCGAGTTTGCCCCTGCAAGGGCGACGTTCTCGATCACGGACAAATATCCGAGGAGAAACGGCTGCTGAAAGACGAATCCGAACTTGCGCAGGCGCAGTTCCCCCCGCTCACTTTCCGACATCTGCGAGTAGTCCTTGCCGCCGTAGAGGACACGGCCGAGGCTCGGATCCTTCAGACCGCTAAGCAGATACAAGAGCGAGGACTTGCCGCTGCCGCTCGGGCCGAGCACTCCAACGAACTGATCTCCTCCCACTTCCAGATCGACATCTCTGCAGGCGAAGACCTCGCGGCCGTGGTCCTCGTATACGAGGCTGGCGTCGCGCGTCTCTATCAAACGACCCTTCTTTCCACAACCGAGATCGGGTCGAAGTGGCGGAATCGGAACCAAACCGTAAACGCCGCGGCGAGCAATATCACAAGTGGAATCGACAACGTGTAAGCGTAGGCCCGCGGATCATAGGGGTTCAGCGAATAGGCGCGCGGGTCCATCAGCGTCGCCTTGATGATCGAGAGCAGGGCAAAGACCAAGCCCGCCCCAAGCAACCATCCGCTCACCACAAAAATAATCGATTCCAAAATTGCTCGTCTGATCAGGAATCGGCGAGTAAACCCGATCGCTTGCAACAACCCGAACTCCACAATTCGTTGCGAAAGGAAAATATTGATGAGCATTCCCATCATGATCGTAATTACCAAGACCAGCAGACCGATGACGATATTCAGGATTTTGAAAAGGACTTGAAATGTCTCGCGAGTATCCTTTTCGATGGTCGGATATGTGAAAGTAACCGCTTTTTGGCCCTTCAAGCTTGTTTCGGTCCAGGCATCGAGCCGGCGTTGTTCGGTTTGATTCTTCGCGAAGAGCATCAACACGTCGATCGGTGGAAAATGGTTTGCGGCCACGTATTCGTAGGAAGAAAATGCGAACCATTCCTTGGAATCGAATATCCCGACAACCTTCACATTATAGGGCGAGTAGTTCTTCTCGTCCTTTGGCCCGAGTATCGAATCGCCCAGCTTTAGGTCGAGGTTTCGGGTCAGTGGTTCGGTGATCACGACCTCGGGTTCACCCGAAGCCGGCAACCTGCCCCTGAGCGATCCCAGTTGGAATTTCCCAACGGCGTAATCTATGTCGCGCTTGTGAAATCCATAGAGGACGAAAGGCCAGGGGCCGACTATGCTCTTTACGTTGACGCCGACCGTACGACAGCTGACCATCCGCTCGATCGGCGCCGGGGATTTATCGAAATGCGCTCTGAGCTCCGGGAGAAATGCGGCATCGCCACGCGGCGTGACGCCCGTCATGAATCGGCTGAAGCTGTACACGGTCCGGATCGAAAGCGGAATCGAATTCATCACCGTAACCACCCCAGCGATTAGAAGCACCGCTAGCATAATCACCAGCACTAAAGGCGTGGACTTGCCAGGATTGCGCAGAAGGAACGCCCAAGGAGCGAGCGGCTTGCTCATGTGACGCTGATTATGACGTTCTGAACCCCTTCCTCTACTTTATTGTTCGCGGCGCACTGCATCGGCTGCCCGAAGCCTCCGTCACGAGGAAATGGAGGCAGGGGCAGGGGATGAAGGCTATACTCATCCTGTATGGCTATCAAGGTCGGTATTAACGGTTTCGGGCGCATCGGACGCCTCACTTTTCGCGCGATTCAGGACAAGTATCCCGGCGAGATCGAGGTCGTCGGCATTAACGATCTAGCCGACCCCAAGACGAACTCGCATCTCTTTAAATGGGACAGCACGTACGGCCCATACAAGGGCGAAGCCAAGTTCGACGAGGACGAAATCATGGTCGACGGCAAAAGGGTGCGCTCATTCAAGGAGAAGGACCCTGCCGCCATTGATTGGGCGAACGTCGGCGCGCAGATCGTGGTGGAGGCGACGGGCATTTTCACCGATAGAGACAGGGCCGCAAAGCACCTGGGCGATACCGTCAAGAAGGTTATCATCAGCGCCCCGGCGAAAGGGGAGGACTTTACGGTGGTTCTCGGAGTCAACGAAGACAAGTACGATCCGGCAACCCATCACGTGGTCAGCAATGCGAGCTGCACCACTAACTGCATTGCGCCGATGACGAAGGTACTGGTCGATAAGTTCGGCATCGAGTCCGGGCTAATGACGACCATACACAGCTATACGAACGACCAGAAGGTCCAGGACCAATTTCACGAAGACTTGCGCCGCGCAAGGTCCGCCGGCCAGAACATGATCCCGACGAGCACCGGCGCAGCCAAGGCCCTGGGCCTAGTCATTCCCGAGGTACAGGGCAAGCTGAACGGTTTTGCGATCCGTGTTCCGACCCCGACCGTTTCGATCGTGGACCTTGTCGCAACACTAGCGAAAGCCGCGAGCGCCGAGGAAATCAACACCGCGATGCGAGAAGCCGCCACGGGACCGATGATAGGGATCCTGAACGTTTCGGACGAGCCGCTCGTGAGCAGCGATTATATAGGCAACACGTTCTCCTGCACCGTCGATTCGGCTCTTACCATGCAAATCGGCGACAGGATGGCGAAGGTGGTCGGTTGGTACGACAACGAGTACGCCTACGCGATGCGTTGCGCGGACCTCATAAGATTCATGGAGAGCAAGGGCCTTTAAAGCCGTTTCTTTAATCTGCAACCGAGGAAACGCGTCAGGACCATAATCGGTAGAAGGGTGAGAGCGTTATGACCGAGCAAGAGCTGAGAGACGAAGTTCGCTACGAAGTGATGCGCGCAGGGCTAGACCGCCGATATGGGCTATGGGCTGCCGTTCTCGCCGTTCTGCCAAGGGCGGAGGACATCACGGCGGTTGAGGCCCGGCGGGCAACGTCGGAAGCGATCCAACAACTTCTAAGCGAGGGATACCTGTACGTATTTCGCGCACCGCGCGCGTGGGGTGATGAGGAATTGCTGATCGCGAGCGACCTCCAGGAGGCGATCGGCGATGATCGAAACTGGCGGCCTCGCAAAACGAACACCCGCCGATTGGCAAGGCTCGGCGCTACCGCCAAGGGCGCGGAAGCATTCCTCTCCGGAGCTTTCGGCAACCCTGCGCCTATGACCCGCGCACCGTTTCCTGGCACGGAGACGCTCGATCTGCAGCCGTTTACCTTGGCCGAGGCGATTTCGCTTCTCCTAGCTGTGAGCGGCTTTTTCGGCGGGCTTTATCTGGGTTCGCTAATAAATATGGGGCCTCGCTTGTCCATCTGGTCCGCCTTCTTGATGTTCGGCCTTGGAATCTGCGGCCTCGCACTCGCGATCTTGGTTTGGCGGCGCCTAAATCCTGGCCTGGCAACTGGGCGCGAGATTGCTCGCGATCCGCATTACATTCCTGATGCGTACATGGATGGGCCAACCCTGAACCCCCTCGATGAGTTCGGCAACCCGCGGTTTTAGGTAACCTTTGAGCCATGTCCCTTGCTCAACGGCTTGCGCATTACTGCGCCAATTTCACGTTCGATTCTTTGCCCGCCGAGGCCGTACATGAGGCGAAGCGCCGCGTTCTGGACAGCTTCGGATGCGCGATGGGCGCGTATACGATGGAGCCCCCGAAGATTGCGAGGGAAGTGGCGCGGAGTGCCAAGAGCGATTTGGGAGCCACGGTGATTGGGACCGCCCACCAGTCGACGCCGGAACTCGCCGCCTTTGCCAATGGGACAATGTTCCGGTACCTCGATTTCAACGACACATACTTGAGCAAGGAGCCCGCGCATCCGAGCGACAACATAGCTGCGCTGCTCGCCATCGCAGAGGCGTTCGAAGCCGAGGGTGAAGACTTGATCGCCGCGATCGTCTTGGCTTATGAGATTCAGTGCAGACTTTGCGATGCTTATTCGATCCGGTCACGCGGTTGGGATCATGTAACCTACGGCAGCTTTTCGACGACGGCCGGGTGCGGAAATCTTCTCGGGTTCAGCGAGGAACAGTTCGTTCACGCTTTTGGATTAGCGGCAACCCCCAACAACGCCATGCGGATCAACCGCGCCGGCGAATTAAGCATGTGGAAAGGATGTGCCTTTGCGAATGCTTCGAGGAATGGCGTTTTTGCCACGCTTTTGGCGCATCTCGGAATGAGCGGGCCTGCGCCGATTTTCGAGGGCGAAATGGGATTTTTCGACGAGATCTGCCGTGGGGATACTTTCGACCTGCAGAAACTGGGAGGCGAAAACGGCGCAGGTTATATGATCAATAAAACGTACATCAAGAAATACCCCGCCGAATACCATAGTCAGAGCGCGATCGACGCCGCGTTGAATTTGGTCGAGCAGCACGGCGTCGTCTTCTCGCCGGAAGAAATCGATGAGATCGAAATAGCGACCTTTACGGCAAGCTGGGAGATTATCGCGAAAGACCACGAGAAAAATAGGCCGAAGAGCCGGGAGACCGCCGATCATAGCCTCCAGTACATGACTTGTGCGGCACTCGTCGACGGTTATGTTTGGCACGACACCTTCGACGAAAAGCGATTTACCGACGAGGAATTATTGGGCGTCGTAGCCAAAACGAAGGTCATTGCCGACCCCGAATTCGACAAACTTTATCCAGAGCACGGAATTCCCAACCGCCTAACGGTTAAAACTAAAGAGAAGACCTACACCGACACGGTGGTTTCTCCTCGCGGTCACGCGCTCAACCCGATGAACGACGAAGACGTCGTTGCGAAATTCCGAAAAATGGCTGAGCCGATGCTCCGCGAATCCCAGATCGTAGAAATCATCGATCGCGTTTCGAACCTCGAGAAAGAAACCGACATCACCGGTCTCCTTATGAATTTGGTGGTCTAACTCAAGGTAGGGAGTGGAGGAAAGTACCTATTCGTGCGACTTCTTGCCCTGATCGAGGCTTGTCACCGTCCCGATAAGCGTTTTTTCCACCTGCTGGGCGTTACCGCTCTGTAAATCGCGGATCGCTTGCGTGACCTGAAGCGCTTCCTCATTGCGGCCATCTTGCGCCAAAAGCATTTGCGTCTTCTGCAATTCCGCAACAGCCATGGCCGTGGTAATCTGCCCCGCCTTTAGCCCCATCATCGTTTTCTCGACCACCCGGCTGGCGAGCGAAACTTCAATCGACCGCGCAACAATCGGATTTTGCGGGAGCGAACACTTGGCCTCGTCAGCTGTAAATTCGAGAACGACATCAATGTCAACGCTTTCGGCTTTGCCGGTGATCGCATCATCATACGCGAGCCGCCCGGCGGCGACGCGATATTTCCCCAGTGGATGGTTCGGAAACTCGAAGTCCACTGCAAGACCCAGGTCCGTGCCCTTTTCGATATCGGCCAGATTGATTTCGACCATACGCTCGCCAAACGGAACATCGTGGCCGTAAACTTGGCGCAAAGCGCACCAGCGGGCGGTTTTCAAGTTCAGCTTCAGGTTTCGGGCCGCCATCGTCATCAACTTGTCCAGCTCCGTGCGAAAGACTTCCGGAATTAACTCGGGCCTCGAAATAAAGTAATAATTCCCACCAGAACGCTTTGCCATACCTGCGAGCAGTTCTTCGTTGTATTCATATCCAAAGCCGAGGAACGTGCTCGATATGCCGCGCGCCTTAATTTCGCCGACATGCTGTACAAGAGCGTTGTAATCGCGGATTCCGGCAGTGGGTTCTCCGTCCGTAAAAACTACGAGACGAGTAATGAATCCGCTCTCGTTCGTCGACATTGCCTGCTGCATGGCCAAGGATAGCCCGTCGTATAGATTAGTCGTATTCCCCGGCACGATGCGGTTGATATTCTCCTTGATAAGGTCTCTATTGATCACTTTTCTCGGCGGCATCAAAACGTCGACCACTTCTTCAAAAGTCACGATGCTGAGCACGTCTTCAGGTGATAAGAGATCCACAACATAGGCGCA
Organism: Fimbriimonadales bacterium; assembly: GCA_051003155.1. Classification (GTDB taxonomy): domain Bacteria; phylum Armatimonadota; class Fimbriimonadia; order Fimbriimonadales; family ATM1; genus JACDEQ01. The sequence goes on from JBPCLO010000011.1 coordinate 87,195, forward strand.
CGCTTTTTTTACGTAATCGAGAGGCTCGCCCTCCATCGATCCGGAGCGGTCGATCACGAGGCAAAGATTGAGGGGTGTCCTGGCCCCGCCGAACGCCCCGTCCACTCCCTTGAAATTGACGAGGAACTGCTCGCGTGCTGGGCTATTAGCAAGCGCACACGGCCGTCCGGCAATCACCTCGACCTCCAGACCCCTCGACGGCATGCCCTGCATCGCCTGCGTGCGGTTGGGGTCGCCGATCATCTGCGTGCGGTGCGGGTCGTTGGTAAGCTGCGTTTTGTTGGGGTCCATTCTTACTCCAGCCGGAAGGTCGTGCTCCCGATTGTGACGAAGTCTCCGGGGCGGAGCGCCATTTCTTGGACGCGTACACCATTGACAAGAGTTCCGTTCGTGCTCCCGAGGTCTCGAACGAGCACGCCGCTCGGCGAAGGCGTAAAGGAAGCGTGCCGCCGACTGGCGGACTGGTCGAATGCCAGCGCGCCTTCCCTGCCCAGCACCAAGTCCGAGAGGAGTGGAAATTTCTGGCCCGAGATCGGGCCGCTGGTCGCCACAAGCGAAAACGTTTGAGCAATCTGAACCTGTGGCAAGCTGATGGCAACTGGTGCGGGAGGTTGCCGGTCGCTGGCCACCGCAACATCCGGCGGACTCCGCAGAAGAAAGCGGAGGCTGAAAGAGCCGATATTGATCGTGTCTCCATGGTTCAACAAGGCTTCGGGAACGCGGACGCCGTTGTGTCCGATCCCGAGGGCCGATCCGCCATCCACCAAACGGTAGTTGCCGCCTCCACGGACGATACATGCGTGCATCGGCATCACGTTGGGATCGCCGAAGAGTGGCACGTGGGCGTTTTCGCTTCGTCCGATAAAAGTCTGCGGCGCGTCGACGATCCACTCTTTGCCTTCGTTCCTGCCGAGTTCCAGCCGCACCCACGCCTTTCGTCCAAGAATCTCAACGATTCCTATAAACAATCCTATGGCTGCGCCCATCGCTGCGCTCGCGATTGCTCTTGAAACTAGGCCAACTTCGCCCGTTAGTTGTCCGCTAGCTCTGAGCAGCGCCGGGCCGACGATAGAGCCTACCAAGTCGAAAACAAGCCCGCCAACGGCTCCTCCGATCATGCCCCCGATCGCGCCCTGAATGCCGCGACGCAAAGACCGCGAACCCAGGCCGTGCATGACCCCGACGAGGCCGCCGAACGGTACGAAGACTAGCATCCTGGCGGGTACGACGAGGGGGTTCGCTCCTCGCTGCAGGTCGAAGATAGCCGGACCAAAGATCGCCGTAGCGAGTGTGCCGCCGAGCTGTAGCCCCACGTACCCACCGAACCCACCGAGCAAAGCGCCTAGAAGCAGCCCCCTTAGGAAATGCGTTCGGCTGCCCTGGATCCAGCCCGAGATGGCGCCGATGGCTCCTCCGATGCAAGCTCCAACCATCAAGGAAAAAACCATCTGCCAGCCCGCGAACGATTCGTCCAGGCCCGGCGCAAAGGGCTCGGTCACGGCCCAGCCCGCAAGCCCGGCTGCACCCGCCGCGATCATCATGAAGAGGAGCTTCCCCATGCCTACCCTTCGAAGCGGAACTTGACCGCCCCAAATTGCACAGTATCGCCAGAATGAAGCTCAGTTTCGGCATCCACACGCTGGCCGTTCACGAACGTCCCGTTTGCGCTACCGGCGTCTCTAATGAAAACCGCATCTCCGCGCCTCTCGATTTCGGCGTGCTTCCGGCTCACGGTCGGGTCGGCAACCTGAAGCTCCGCCTCGCGCCCGAGGACCGAAAGTCCGTCGGCAATCTCAAACGTGACATTGCCGATAAGCCTCGGCGAAGGCGACAAGACGGTGGCCGGCGTGGAGCTGATTTTGCAAGCGCACGAGCCATCCTCCGCGAAGGCTTGTCCGCAGTATTGGCAGTGCCCGTCGGGGACTAGAGGCGCCGCTTCGAACGGCTCGGCCGCAGCCTCGTCGTGGGGGGTAGCCGTTCCAGGAATCTGAACACCCAACTTCTGCAAGCCGCCGGCTACGGTTTCCTCATTCGATCGTACCGCCCTGAGAATAAAGTACAGTGCGCCCGCGCCGATCCCAAGCGCAACGAGCCAAGCAATCCCGGTGACGAAGGGCGAGCGTTCCGCTTCCGGCTTCGGCGCTGCAGCGACGTCCTTATCGATCGAGTCGCGAATCGTAATGGCGAACGTCGGCACGAGCTCGTCGCGCGTGGCCGGCATTCGAAACACCTGAGCAGGCGACGCCTTGTCGGCTCCACCTGATACGTATTTTACGACGAACTGCACATCCCCGAACGGCACCGCGAAAAAGGTTGCCGCCCCGCTTTCGACGGGCTGCGTCCGGCTGTAGTCACCCTTGCTCCCTTGCACGGTGCCTTTCGGGATCGGCTCGCCCCGCGAGAAGACTTCGATACGAACCTGGCCGATGCGCCACTCATCTTTTTCGACCACCCATACTCCGTTCTCGATAAGGGCGACCTTCTTTGTGGCGACCATACCGCTCTTGGGAATGTAGGCGACGATCACGCCGGACTCGTTCTCCTTGGAAATCGGTACGGCTATCTCCTCCGTGGTGAAAGCCCTTCCCCCGGTAGGCATGGCCTTTGGCATTTCCGCCAGCACCCATACCTCGCGTTCCATCTTTCCCTCGAATCGAACCTTGACATCGGCGCCAACAGCTGGGCCGAACGCTAAAGCAACCAATAGGAGGCTAAGGATCTTCGAGGTCTTCGATTTCATCCTCGTCCTTCCACTCATCCGACTCGCCGAGCGTACGCCCGAGAAGCCCCGCTTCGATATTTGCCTTGGCACTAGGCAAAGTATCGGCGACCTCGGTCGCCAGATACCCGACTTCGTCGCCGATCCTTTCCACCAGCAGATCGGCAGCGGCGCCATGCCAAAATGCGCCCAGGGCCGCGGCGGCCTGCGCCGGTATGCCGCCTGCAAGAAGCGCGGAAACCACACCCGTCAGAACGTCCCCGGTTCCCGCAGAAGCTAGGCCGGGATTGCCGGTCGGGTTAATCGCGACATCGAAGTTCGGCGATACGATGACCGTGTAGGCCCCTTTGAGCAGAACGGTCTGGCCGAACATTTCGGCGATCCTGCGAGCAGCGCCTACCCTGTCTCTGCGCACTGATACGACTTCCGTTTTGAGGAGCCGTGCGGCCTCGCCTTCGTGCGGGGTCATGATCGCCGGGCCGCGCGGTGCGACGTCGAGCTCCGATAGCCAGAACAGCGCGTCCGCATCCAAAACCCACTTCGATTCGATCTCGGTCCAAAGTTGGCGAAGCAACTCCCCAACAACCGGCGATCGGCCGAGGCCCGGTCCGATCGCGATGACGTCAGATTGGCTGGCGGCCTCCTTGATCATTCCGACCCCATCCGGGGAAACAAACCCTTCGGTCTGTCCAAGGCGAAGCACAGGGCATTCAGCAAGGTGCGAGCGTACGCCTTCGATCACAAAGTCGGTGCCTGCGGCCATTACAAGACCTGCGCCCGCGCGCATCGCCCCACGGGCCGCGAGGGCAGCTGCACCGGGATAGCGATTGCTGCCTGCGATGGACAGAACCACTCCGGTGTTGTGCTTATGCGAGTCGAGCGTGCGCACCGGAAATGTGCCCGATGCCCACCAGTGGTCGAGCAGAAACGCGTTCCCCGCTTCTACGGCGAGTTCATCCGGCAGGCCGATGTCCTCGACCTGCCACTCCCCGGCAGCAGACATGCCTTCATTCTGGAAGAGGAAGGGCTTGGGCAGGCCGAAAGATACCGTCAGGTTGGCGCTGACGTAGCTGCCTTCCGCCAATCCTGTATCGGCATCGATGCCCGTGGGGACATCCGCCGCGACGATAAGAGCCATCGCGTTGTTTGTGGCTTCCACCAAGCGCAAGATCTCTCCTCTCGGAGCGCCTTTGGCGCCTGTGCCGAGGATCGCGTCCACGATGATGTCGAAGTCGTCGATCCGGCCGAGTGCGCGGTCATAGTTCTTTGTGCCCACTGTGAACAGGCGGACCTCACTCTCGACCAGCCGACGGTATTGAATCAGCGGGTCCCCGGCGAGCAATCCGGGTTCGGTCGCGAGGAGAGCCGTCACGTTATGGCCCTCCTGATCGAGAATCCTCGCGGCAGCCAGACCGTCACCGCCGTTGTTTCCGGGCCCGCAGAGGATCAGTATCTCCGTGTTTTCAAGCGATACGCGCGAGACCGCGTGCGCAAGCATCACCCCCGCCCGCTCCATCATGAATAGGCTCTCGACCCCGAATTCGGAACTTGCCTCGCGTTCGATCTCGCGCATCTGATCGGCTGTGACGATTCTCAAGCGGTCTTCTCCATCCGGATTCTGCCGCCACAGCCGACGTGCTTATAGAGCCGGTTTCGTTTTAGCGGGCGGGACCGCGGCAGCCGCACTCCGCAGGCCTCGCAACGAACTGCGTACGGTTTGGGCCTCAGTCGGCGAACGCAGTCGTAAGAGTGGGTCGCGCTCGCGGCAAGCCCCAATGCTCGCATCGCTGCGCGCCATTCCGGCCCGTGAGGACGAGCTTTGTGGCCGTACCGCTCGAAGACCACAAGGTGCGCGTATTCATGGAGCAATGTTTCCCGGGCACGCTCAGGCGTCGTCAAGAGATTTGCGCTCAAGCAGATTGCAGATTCCCGCAAATACGCCCGTCCCGCCGTCACAGGATAGTTCCTCCACCGAACATCGACTTCGCGTTGCAACGGGCAGATCACCGCCGCTTCCGCAAGTGCGCTGTGGACGCACGCGTCCATGTCAACACCCTGTTCTTTATCGAACGGAAGGGCAAGCTGATAAACCTTCGCTCCAACTAATCCCTTAAAAAACATCGGGCCCGCTTGCATTATGCACGCGGGCCCAAAGATCAGGCGATCCTTAGAAGCGCAGCGGTACGCTCGAAACCTTCTTGCGGTTGGGGCCGATCTCGGCGAACGTGATATTCACCATGTCGCCGTGCTTGTACTCGCTGATCGCTTTCTTCAACGATTCCGGAGAGGTGATGCGGTCATTGCCCAATTGCGTGATGATGGATCCGACCGTGACACCGGCTTTTGCAGCAGGCGAACCCGGCTCCACGGAGACGACCACAACTCCCTGGCCTCCCGACACTCCAGGTTTCTCCTGCGCGTCGACGGCGCGGACATTGACGCCAAGGCGTACCGGCCCTGAGATCGGCTCTTCGTCAGCGCGGGGTATCTCGCGAGGCGGCATCGGAACGCCGGGGAAGTCGTCGCCCAGTCCTGGAGGCATCTGCTGCCTCCGTTGGGCTACCGGAACCTCAGGGCGCTTGCTCGGTGTGACTTGGAACGTCTTCGTTGCTCCGCCCCGCACCGCGCGCACTTCAATCATCTTGCCCGGTGCGGTAAGGAGCATGGCCTCGCGGAGATCCTGCTCGCCGGAAATAGGCTTCTTGGCGATCTCGATCACGATGTCGCCCTCGTTCAAGCCAGCAACATCCGCGGGCGATTTCGGTTCGACGCGCCGAATGATCGCGCCCGATCTGATGCCGAGTTCCTCGACTTCGTAGCCCTTCAGGTCGGAAGGCTCGACGCCCAAGTATGAGCGGCTGATCACGCCATCTTTAAGAAGCTGATCGGCGATAATCTTTGCGGTATTCGAAGGGATTGCAAATCCGACGCCGCTGTTGTATCCGGTCATCGAGTTGATCGCGCTGTTGATGCCGATCACTTCGCCTTTGTAATTCAATAGCGGCCCGCCCGAGTTGCCGGGATTGATCGCCGCATCGGTCTGGATCATGTTGAAGTACCCCCGGACTCCGCTCCGCAGTTCGTTGTCCGGGACGAGGTTCTGCCGACCCAAAGCGCTGACATGTCCGAACGAGACCGATTCCGCCAGGCCGAACGGAGCGCCGATCGCCACAGCGATTTGGCCAGGCTTGACTGTGGAGCTGTCCGCGAACCTCGCCGCAGGTAGGCCGGTCCGGTTAATTTTAATTAGCGCGATATCGTTGAGCGAGTCGTCCGCGTCGCGAATGACCGTACCCTTCTCCTCGCGGCCGCTGTGCAGGACCACGCTGACATCTTTCACGCCCGCAACGACGTGGGCGTTGGTCATGACGTAGCCGTCCGCGCGGAAGATAATTCCCGAGCCTTCACCCCGGCCGGTTCTTATGAGCACGACGGACGGCGCCACTTGCTCAACAAGTTTGGTGCCCGCAGCGTCAAGCGTCGCCAACGCGCTCAATTCCTGCCCGCCCAGCGCGCTGATTTCCGTGTCGGCGAGAGCGGAGCGCTGCGTGTTGAGAAAGGCCACTGTGCCCGCTGTCCCCACCGCTGCTCCCGCTATCAGCGCCCAGCCGAACTGCGATCTGAGCAGTTTTCCAAATGCATTCATTCTAAATGTTCACCTCGATCTGTTTTAGCTTAACCGCGCCTGTCCGTAAATCGTTTCACACCGCGTTCGATGTCTCTTAGCTTTACGTTGAATTCGGCGGCAAGGTTAGCCGTGGTCTTGCCGTCTAAGACCATTAACCCCGCTTTTCTGGCCACTGAAGCCTTGCCTCTCGACGCTGCCAGGCAAGTTGCAACTTGATCGAAGCTAAGCCCGTCGCTTCGCAACTCGCTGACCAAAGCCTTCTCGACCTCGAACACCGAGGCAGCGTTGGAGGTCCAAGCAGTCTCGCGCTCCCGATCGCTCTTCTGAAATGCCGAGACGACAGAACGCATCCCTTCATCAGGCAGATCGCCATCGATAGCGATCCAAACATCGGAAACTCTCACGTTGACGAGGTCCTCCTGACCTCTCCAAGGTGGCCTTCCGGATCGCGTCCGGACTTGGTAGACAGTCATGTTCGCCGCGCCGTCCGTATATCGCAGCGCCGCCATCGTCCGAGATGCGCCGGTTATGGCGTCCGCGCCGATGAAAAGAAATCCGTACGGCATCCCAAGAGGATTAATCGGAGTGAACCCAACCGCCTTCCCAAGAGCCAAAAGGTTTTCTTGCTTGGCAGGGGCGCGGACGCTGATCTCCTTGGGGCGTCCCACGAAGCGCTTCTCGAAGACATCCTTGGGCAACGATTTCGGAAACTGGATGCTCAGGGTGTTGCTGAGGACCTGCTTGGTGCCGCCGGGGCTGGTCCATTCGACTCGCAGCAGGACCGACTTGCTTTCGTCGATCCAATACCGCCTAGAAAAAAGAGCCTTCGAAGCTTTCGGGGCCAGCTTGATGCACGCGGCCTTCCTGCCGGCGACGGTCTGCTTGGCTTCCTCATTGATCGTGTAGTTACGGATGAGGAGCCGATGACGCCGGTCCGAGTCGCTTCTCGCCGCCATTTTGAGAGGCGAGTCCTGAATCGTAAGTTCGCTCTTGTCGGGATTATAGGAGACCCGCTGCTGGCAGTCGTCGATAATTGTGAAGCCTTGCTTCTGAATCGGAGCAAGGACGAGGACCTTGTTGGCTCCGGAACTTGACTGATCGCGGCGCACACGCACCGTGTCGTTGCTGCCCCAAGGCGTCCACTCCCGGATACACGTGTAAGTGGTTTTGGCGTCCTTTTCGATCGCTTGGCGGACCATCCGTTCCGCTCTTGTATCGGGGAACGAATTCGATAGGATAGGCGCGGCAAATAATAGCGTGAGCGCAAGTAGTCGGTTCATCGAGGCCGCGACTCTAGTTGCCCTCAAGACCGGCGGGAAGAGTGTTTGCGGGGAACGCGCTCGCGGCGTTGTTCCAGTCCTGATCGAGGGCGATTTCCTGACCGGCAGTCAGGCTGTCTCGACCGGTATTCGAATCTGTGCGGAAATACAAAACACCGAAAGTGACGACCGCGGCCGCCGCCAAAGCGACGGCCATTCGCCAGGTGGGCCAAATAGGTATCGCCTCTTCTTGAGGGGTCGTTGGCTGGACGTTTCTAATGGCGGCCAGGAGTCGAGCTTCGAACTGCGGGTCGGGCAAGTGATCGGGCATGGACGAAACCAATTTTTTAAGCCTAAGACAGCAATCGTACGCCTTGGAGCATCGCCCACACGCCTGCAGATGAGTCTTCACTGAGAGCATTTCGCTTCCGGTGAGTTCGCCATCCACATAGGGCGACATTCGGTTCAAGACATAAGTGCAGTTCATAGTTCGTCGAGGTGCGCGTACTTGTCGGGCCGCGCATTGATAAGGTGTGATCGGAGCTGCTTTCGGCCCCGATGGATACGCGATCTCACCGTGCCGATCGACGTCTTCATTACTTCCGCAATTTCCTCGTAGGAGAACCCTTCGAGGTCCGCTAGCAGAACCGCGATGCGAAAGTCAGAAGTCATCTTGTTCAGCCCCTCCTGGACTTCGGCTTCCATCTGATCGGTCATGAGCAGCCGTTCGGGCGAAGCGGCATGGTCCGGAACATCCCACGTGGTGCCCGTCTCTGGATGCGGCTCATCGAGGCTGCTAACTCTGAGCTTTCCGCGACGGCGCATTTCGTCGATGTGCGCGTTCGTCATGATGCGGTAGAGCCAACTCGTGAACGGCAGGGTGGGATCGTAGCGGTGGAAGAACCGAAACGCCCGGATGTAGGACTCTTGCACGAGATCCTCAGCGTCGGAGCGGTTCCCGGTGAGCCTGAGGGCCAAATGGTATGCCTGACGCTGCGTAAGCGAAAGCAAGTTCCCGAATTGCTCACGCTCCGCGCTCATGCTCCCAGACAGTAGTTCGGCGCTCGTTGCTGACACGTTGCAGTTCTCCTTGTTATCCACGCTTACAGAAACCTAGCATATTATAGTTCCAAAAACGGCAAAACCCCGCAACGATGTGAAGGACATAGGGCGATTACGGGCGAACTCAAATTGGTTACCGGTGAGCCCTCGAAAACCTCCAACCACGCTCGTTCCCTTGGACGCCCGCATCGTTCGAATCGTTCTGCGACGCCCGGGGATCGTGCGCGGCGAGCTGGCCGCCGCCCTCGCCATCAGCCCGGCGAGCGCCGCTGTAGCCACGAAAGACTTGGTACATCGGGGCGCGCTCATGCAGTCCGGGCAGGCTCCGAGTCAGGGCGGGCGGCCCGCGACCCGCCTTCGGATCGCGCCCCGGTTTGCGGCGGCATACGCGCACTCGGTTATCTATGCCGGTCTGCGCTCGGGGCTGGTCGACGCCGGTGGAACGGTTCTGAAAGCGATCACTCAGGATATCCCGCGGGCGCAGGACGCCGGGTGCGTCGTTCAGCATGCGGAAGAGGACCTGGCGCCCTACGCGGACGGAGTCAACATCACGGGCTCGACGCTGATCTTGCCCGGCTCGCCGCACCCGGAGCGCAAGACCGTTGGCAAGGCCCCTTGGCTGTTCGGAGCGCGCGAGATCGATGCGGATCGGCCCGTGCTCACGAACGCGGAAGCGCTGCTGAGATCGGAGTGCGCCTTCGAACCGGACTTGTTGAACTCGCTCGGCCTTGTCCTGGACATGAACGACGGCGCGTCGGCGGTTATCTCGACGCCGCCGGGGTCGCGCGTCTTGCTCAACCTGATGGGGATGAGGGGCCCAGAGGAGGCCTACGTGCGCTCGGCGTTCGTCCGGCTCATTCGGGAGCATGCGAAGAGGCCCGACAGCTCGCTGGGGCTCCGGTTGGAGGAGGGGATGGACGAGGTGGAAGCCCTGGGCCTCTGCGAATCGGAGGGCGATATCGTGGCGTGCGCCCTGGTCGACGAGACCTCGGATGCCGTGAGCAAGTTTGTCGCGAGCCTGGCGCGCATGGTTCGGCCGGTGAATCTCGTGGTCGCGTCGTGGCTCTTCGCCGCCAAGGTCTGTCAGCCGGACGACATTCGCAGGCGCGTCCGACGCATGTGCCCGCACGGCGTCGTGAGCCGGCTCAGCTTCCGCTGCACCGAGGCCGACGAGCACTCGCACCTCGTAGGCGGCGCCCTCTGCGCCATCGACAGCTGGCTGGCCAAGCTCGAGCACGCGAAGGCGTAGCAGTCGCCGATCCGCGACAACCCTCTCTAAGAAGCTCTAGGGATCCTTCTTACTGCGCATGGCTTGATCGAGCATCGTCGCGACTTGCCGAAGGCGCTCGATGCTTTGTCCCGCTAGCCCCATCCACTCTTGCTCCAGATTCAGCAACATGTGAGCGACATCTTCGACACTCTCGCCGTCGGAGTAAGCTCGATACACCTTTTGAACATACGTGTCGTATTGGCCGGCAGCTCCGCTCTCATCGTTGACACCAATGGGATCCCACTCCTCCCAAAGAATACGCCCAATCTCGTCCAGCCGCGGGTCTTTCCGCCGTTGCCAACCCTGCCACGAGAAGCACTTCAATCCCATTCGCTCCGGAGCCTGTGCTGAACTTCCATCGCATCGTCGTCTAGCTTCAGTATGCCCCGGAAGCGGCCGGTATCCGGCTTCAGCCTGCCGGCTTTTGCCTCGCGGGCTTCGTCTAGCAGCCGCTCAGCCAGCAGGACCTTCTCTTCGGGGCTCAGCTTGGACGCTTCCTTTTGAATCTGCTCTATGTCTCGCATCGCCATGGTGGTTCCAATTCTACTAGCATTGAGCCGCCGGGGGAAGGAATTTTAGCGCATCGCCCCAGCTCGAATGTGCGAAACTAGGTTATCGCATTAAACCGACGTGATGCAAGGAACGCGTTCGCACCGATTCTATCGATAGCGACAGTATTGGCGACGGGTTGCGCCGAGCGGTCGGTGAGCCATGTCGATGCGCATAAGGCCGCTGTGGCGTTTCTGGAGCGGGCGAGTCTTCCGGTTCCAAGTACACCCCCTTTGGTTAAGCCGTCTTCGGTTGTCCCCGGCTTACAACCCCGGATGGAGGTTGACTACTCAGGTGAATACCGCTTCTTGCTCCTCCGCGAAGATGGATCCGTGCGGCGTTTTTCAAATGAAGGCAGGAAGCGCGAAGCAGCCGAGCGACCCGCCGGGTCACCGAGGAGATACGCCACCCTCCAGCAGGCAAGGCTCCATATCGTCCGGTTAGCCAACGACCTGGGGCTACGGCCTGAAGCCAAACTCGCCGAAGTCAAATACCATCCGTACGGCGATATTGGAGCGGTATTCGCTACTCGGCCGTTTGGACATCGTTTCAAGGGCAGAGGCAACGGCATGTCGCTGAGCATCGATCCGGTCGATGGAACCTTGCTGGGCTTCTCGGAGCGCTGGGATATAGAGATCGAACGTCCTGAAGTCGCAATCGCCAAGGAGGTTGCGATACGCACGGCGGAGGAGCGATTCCGTTCGCACCACCGGAAACATCACAATCTGCATTCCGGTGCCTATAAGGCCGTGTCGAAGGTTGAGCTGCTCTACGTTGTTCCAAACCCGACTTTCGACTCCGATTATGACTACTCGCAACGTACCCCGAGGGCACGATTGGCATATGTAGTCTTCTTCGGAGCGGACAATGTTTGGATAGACGCCGCCACTGGAAAAGTCCTGGGCGGCGAAGGTTACGGCTGATGCGATTCGGCGAAGAAGGAATCGCAGAGGTAGCCGAAGTTCACGTTGCCGAGGACGGCGCGGTGCATCTCCAGCGCTCCGTGCAGTATGTCCGACCGCGCGTTCGCTGCAAGCCAGTTCGCGAAGAGCTTGACCACCTCGGCGCGGGCGAATCGAGAGTCGTCGTCCTCGCGGTAGAGGTCGGCGAGCTCCTGGAACTCCTCGCTCACCTTGAGCGCCTCGATCCGCTTCCGTCCGGGCAGCGCCGACAGCCACCCCTCGAACTGCTCCAGAAACGGGGCCAGGCGGAGCTGACTCAGCTTGGCCGCCAACTCCGCCGCGCCTCCTGAGATCGTGGACAGGAAGCCGAGCTCGGCTTCGGCGAAGTCGCACGGCACGAGCAGGCACCGCGAGCGGATGGTCGGGATGATGCGGCTCGCCGCGTCCGCCGTCAGGATGAACCTCGCCCACTCCGGCGGCTCCTCGAGCATCTTGAGCAGCGCGTTCGCGGCGTCCGCGTTGAAGCGCTCGGCCCGCTCGATCAGCACTACTTTCGTCCGCGCAACTACGGGTGGCGCCTGGATGAACTCGCGGATGTGAGGCTGCGGATTGCGCTTGTCCAGCACGATCTGGCCGAGCAGGATTAGGTCGGACCGGCCCCCCGGCTCGACCAATAGAAGGTCGGGGCACACGTCCCTCGCGGCCGACACGCAGGCTTGGCACTCTCCGCACGGCACGCCGTCTTGGGGCTGAAGGCACAGGAAGGATCCGGCGAGCGAGCGCGATAGGCCGCTTTGGCCGGCGCCCTCTTCGCCCGCGATGAGTGCCGGCACACAGGCATCGGCAACGGCGATCGAGCGAACTAGCGCGAGCGCGCGGGAACCCGCAGCTTCAGAAACGCTCAAACTGCTCGACATCCAACACGAAAGCGATCGCGCCGCCTACCGGCACTTTGATCGGGCTTGGCACGAACGTGCCAACCGGCGAAGCGTCCGGCGGCAAGACGTTGACCATCTGCTCACGCGCCTTGCAGTTCTGCTGGATGAGCGAAATGACCGCGTCTTTCTCACCGTCCCCCACGCCTATTAGGAACGTCGTGTTGCCCTCCCTGAGGAACCCGCCGGTGGACCCTATGATCGTGAACTTGAACCCGTTCCGAACGAGGTCTTCGACCACCCGGTTCTTATCACAACTATGTACGACGGCGACTACAAGCTTCAACGCTGCCCTAATTATGACCCTTCCCCGCAGAACGTTGGTGTCGGCGCAGAGCGGGGTGCTAAGGTGTGACGACTTCGCTCGGCTTGGCGACCTTGAACTGGTAGAAGTCATTGCGCCTCAACGCGCCCCAGGTCTGTATCTTCGCGTGTCCGTCCACATAGATGTAGTTGCCCATCTTCTTGTGGCCTGGCGTCGGCTTGCCATTGTAAGCTCCCCCGCATCCGGGCGGCCCCTGGTCGCCCGGACCGCCAGGTGGCAGTTTGCGCCCCGCCAGCTTGGCTGTGTCGCAGTTGATGAATCCGGAGCCCCAAATGCCGCCGACGTAATTGTCAGGCACGCCCGTAGCCCATTGCTCCACCCAGGCGATGGTTTCGGCAGGAGCTTCGAATTCGCTGCTGGAGCGGCCGCTCATGTCCCAGTCGCCGGGACCGACCCATTTGTAGACGCCGGTGTTCACATCCCAGTCGCCGGCGCTCGCCCTCGTGTTGATGTGGCCGACATACGAATACGACCTGGGGATCGCCTTCAGGCGGTAATTTCCGTCCCACCATGGAACGCTGTTCACGGCCTGCCGCTCCCCACGGTCACTCGGGCAACGCCAGATTTTGTCGTCCGTGACGTACGGTTTGATCTGCATGTCCGGGGGCATGAAGTTGGTGTTGCCGCCGTTGATGGGCGGCGTTAGCGCCGCCCACGCCGGGTACAGGTCGTCGTGGTTACCCGCGTACATCGTGGTTGCGATGCCGATTTGTCGCTGGTGGTTCAAGCACGTCGACTGCTTTGCGGCCTCTTTTGCCTGGGAAAATACGGGAAATAGAATTGCTGCGAGTATTGCGATGATCGCGATTACGACCAACAGCTCGATCAAGGTGAATCCCTTTTTCATAAGAGTGCTCCTTCATGAACGATGGGACCATCGTTGGTCAATCGTTGCGTGTCCACGCCGACGCCCGGGCAGCGCTCATTATATCAAATAGTAGTAGCACCTCAGGGCTACCTCAACAGTCCGGTAAGATTCTCTTTAGAACCATGCTGACAACGGTAATCGCTCTTTCCCTCGCCGTGACCCCGCTCATCCCCGATCGCCCACGCGACATATGGGCGTTTCGCTCCGTACTCGATGGTCGTGCGCGAATCCTTACAATCGCGCTGCACAAAGACCTCTGGGTTGCGTACGACGCGACGAATTGCGGGCTTTATCGCGCCTGGACGGGCGGCGTGAAGTTCGACGGTGCAGTCTACACGACCGTCCACGGCCCGCAGCCGACGAGCATGGGAACTGTCCACCTGCCGGGCATCGTGGACGAGGGGGTTTGGACCGCCGCCGGCGCTAAACCGGAGTTCAAAGGCTACCGAATCGAGGGCGGCAAGATCACGCTTCAATACCGCATTCGCCTGCCGGGAAACGGGACCGCGTGGGTCTACGAAAACCCCGAGGTCAAGGTGCAGCCCGACGGGAAGCTGGCGCTCGAGAGAAGTTTTCGAACGAAGGGCTTCCGCTCAGGCGAACGGGCGTCGCTCACGATGCTTGCGCCGCGGGGGTGGAGCGATCAGAGCTTCCGCCGAACCGGCGAGCGGACGGTCGGCGGGCAGGCTTTCGACGAAGGCGAGCTCACGGTTTCGAACGGGACTCGCATTACCACGGTTTACACACCAGGCGGCGAACAGTTCGCTGGATTGATTCCGATAAGGTCTTTCCGCCCTCAAGAGCCGCCGCGCGAGCGGGGCCTCGCGCTTCGGGTCTATTGGATCGGTTCGGCGATGGATAAGATACCGCGGCTCCTCGATGGACAGACGCCAAACTATTCGGTAGTCGTGCCGATGGTGGATTTCAGCAAGGCGAGCGAGTTCGGGATGGAGGGTGAGCACTTCTATTCCCGACTCACGGGCTTCCTGAACATTCAAACGGCAGGGGAGTATGAGTTTCGGCTCACGTCGGACGACGGCTCGCGGTTCATGATCCGAGACGAAGTTATCGTCGACCACGACGGCCTTCACAGCGCAGACCCCCCGAAGACCGGCAAGTTCCGGCTTGCTGCCGGGGAGCACCCGATCGAGATCGAGTACTTCGAGAACACGTTCGATGAGGCTTTGAAGCTCGAATGGAAGACGCCCGGCTCGACGCGATTCGAGGTAGTACCGGCTTCAGCGTTTTCTACACAGGCCGGCGAGGTGCGGGTGACTTCTCCCGGCAAGAAGCGGACTTTCGATCTGGCACGACGATTTCGGCCAGGAGACGGCTTGCCCCTCGCAGGCGTGCACCCGGCCTTCGATTTGGAAACTGTTCGGCCGGACAACTTCGAGCCGCGCGTCGGGGGAATGGACTTCCTGCCCAATGGCCGCATGGTAATCTGCACATGGGATCCGGATGGCGCGGTCTACCTACTCGACGGCGTTCAAGCCCGTAAGCCGCACAACATCAAGGTCAAACGGATCGCCGCGGGTCTCGCCGAGCCGCTTGGGCTAAAGGTTGTGAATGGCGACATTTACGTCCTTCAGAAGCAAGAACTCACCAAGCTGATCGACCATGACGGTGACGACGTCATCAACGAGTACTACGCGGTCGCCAATGGCTGGGGCGTCACCGCCAATTTCCACGAGTTTGCTTTTGGCCTCCTTTACGACAAAGGTTTCTTTTACGCGAACCTCGCTATCGCGATCGATCCCGGCGGCAAGAGCACCCAGCCCCAGAATCCTGATCGCGGCAAGGTCGTGAAAATCTCCAAGGACGGAGATTTCGAGTTCGTCGCGAGCGGTTTGCGCACGCCGAACGGCATCGGTTTCGGCTACAACGGCGAGATTTTCGTCACCGACAACCAAGGCGATTGGCTGCCATCCTCGAAGGTGATGCATTACGCGCCTGGGGCGTTTTTCGGGTCGCGCGCCGTCGAGCCTGAAACGAAGCTTGTCGAAAAACCTCCCGTCGTGTGGCTACCCCAAGGCGAAATCGGCAACTCACCCAGCCAATGCGCGCCGCTGAATGTCGGTCCTTATAGGAACCAAATGATCCACGGCGACGTGACGCACGGCGGCGTCAAGCGTGTGTTCGTCGAGGAAGTGGGCGGCCAGCTACAAGGTTGCGTCTTTCGGTTTACCCAGGGTTTGGAGGCGGGGATCAACCGACTCGTTTGGGGTCCGGATAGAAACCTGTACGTCGGCGGGATCGGTTCGACGGGCAACTGGGGCCAAGAAGGCAAGAAGCGGTACGGCCTACAGAGGCTCGCTTACAACGGGAAAAGCGCGTTCGAAATGCTGGCGGTCCGCGCGAAGACCAACGGCATGGAACTCGAGCTAACCCAGCCCTTGATGCCCGGCATGGGCGATGGAACGGGAGATTACACCGTACGAATGTGGCGCTATGTCCCGACAATCGAGTACGGCGGTCCCAAGATCGACGAGCGGCCGTTGACGGTGAAGAGCGTGACGGTCTCGCGCGACCGCAAGAGGGTGTTCCTCGAGCTGCCGGGGATAAAAGCCGGGCGCGTAGTTCATATCAAGATCGGACGTGGAATCGTCAGCGCTTCGAACGCGGATCTGTGGACGACCGAGGGCTGGTACACCCTTAATCGAATCCCCGCGAATCAGCCTGGCAGGTCGAACGCACTGCGAAACATGAACGCACTGACTCCTGAAGAAGCGCGTCAGGGATTCGAGCTGCTATTCGACGGCAAGGCGACGGATAAGTGGCGCGGCTTCAGGAAACAAACGCTGCCCCGAGGCTGGTCCGCGAGCGACGGCGAACTCGGGCTCGCAAAAGGCGCCGGCGCGGGCGACATTGTTACGAAGGATCAATATTCGGACTTCGAGCTAAGGCTCGAATGGAAGGTTTCGCCAGGTGGTAACAGCGGCATTTTCTTCCGCGTCTCCGAGGAGCTTACGGCCGTGTACCTGAGCGCACCCGAAATGCAGGTTCTCGACGATGACCTGCACCCCGATGGAATGAATCCGCTGACGATGGCAGGCTCGAACTATGCCCTGCACGCAAGAAGGCGTGACGTGGTTCGGCCTGCGGGGAACTGGAACGATGTACGCATTATCGCAAAGGGTAACGACATCGAATATTGGCTGAACGGCTACCGGGTCGTGTCGTACAAGCTAGGCAGCCCGGAGTGGACGTCGCTCGTCACCAAGAGCAAATTCGCGGACTGGCCGAGCTATGGCAAAGTAAAGACGGGGCACATCGCGTTGCAGGACCACGGCGACGCCGTTGCTTTTCGGAATATCCGCATTCGGAAGCTGTAGCTACTCGGTATCGAAGTAAGTATCCTGCAGCGACGGGTCGTAGAACCGCGACGGCTGCCAACGCGAGGCATGCGTATCCATCCAGGCGATGGCCACTGCGCCGCCGTGAGTACCGAGGGGCCGCCCCCAGCAATCGCTATCGGGGCCGGAAGGCGGCAGTAGGAACTTGCCCTCGTCTCCGCACCAACTGTCCGGCACGCTGCTCTTGGCAACAGTAAACAGGATCGTCTCGGCGGGCGTCGCGAAAGCGGATTCGTTCGTTGCGGTGTGGTCAGCGAAGTTCGAGAAGTCGTAGGCGATCGACGTGAGATAGTGCGCGTTGTATCCGAAGTGCGAAGTCGGCATGCCGTTTGCGTCCGTCTCCGCCAGGGAGCAGCCAGGGCAAAGCCAGATCTGCTTGTTCCGGACGAACGGATCGAGCATGTCGTGCCAGATAAATAGGTCTGTTCCGTCTTGGTATGCGGCGAGGCTGTAAACGCCATCGTTCGAGGATCGATACATCTCCATTGCAACTGCGAGCTGGTGAACGTTGGAGCTGCACGTTGTTGCCTTCGCTGCCTCCTTGGCCCTGCTGAAAACCGGAAAAAGGATGGCCGCCAGGATCGCGATGATTGCGATGACAACCAGAAGCTCGATGAGGGTGAACCCTCTGCGACGGTTCAGAAGACCGACTCCGGGAAGTAATAGCCCTTCGCGTTCTCGGGCGTGATCAGGTCCACGTCGATGATCATGTGCCTGGGCATGAACTGCATCACCTTGTCCCGCCCGTCGCGCAGGATCGAGACGGCCTTCTGGATGCCGACAGCGATCATCGATGGCGGGTAAGTGATGTCCGCTGGGAACATCGGGTCATTTTCCATCACGCGCTTTACGATGTCCTTCATGCCTCCGCCGCCAAGTATCCAAACGCCTTTATCTCGCCCGGCTTCTTTGAGCGCCTGCTCCACACCCAAAGCCATGTCGTCGTCAGCTGCCCAAACGGCGTCGATCTGTTTGTGCTTGAGCAGGAAGGTCTGCATGACGTTGAGGGCCTTCTCCTTATTCCACATGCCGGTCTGCCGGTCTAGAACTTGTATGCCGGGGCTCGCCTTGAAGACCTCCATCGCGGACTCAACGCGGTCGGTGTTGACCGTGCTGGGAATGCCTTCGAGAATCACGATTTTGCCTTGCCCGCCTAACTTCTCGACCATGTACTGCGCGGCTTTGCGTCCGAAAGACTTGTTGTCGCCCTCGATGAACACGTCCGCGACAGGTTTGAGGAAGCCCCTATCAACGCTCACGAGTAGGATGCCCCTCTCGTGTATTTGCTCCGCGGTCGGCGTGATCGGCGCGCTCTCGGTTGCGAGGATCACGACGGCGTCGACCCCGGCTGCCATCATCGTTTCGAGGTCCTTGACCTGCTTCTCCGGGTTCTCCGCGGAAGCGAATGTCCACTCGACGTCCGGGTAGAGCTTCATGGCCTGTTCGGCCCACCACACCATTCCGGCGGTCCAGCCGTGGTCCGCGGCCGGCACGGAAACTCCGATCTTGAGCTTCTTAACGGCAGGGGTTGCGTTCGATGCCGTCCCGGGCTTGGCTTCGTTCTGGCACCCGGCGCCGAACAAGGCAAAAACGAAAATCGCAGTTGCGAGCGTGAAAATCTGTCGAAGCATCATGGTTTCTCCCGGTGAGTTGTACCCCGAACCGAGATTATTCGGACTTACCGCGCTGAATCAGCACTGCCGCCAGAATGATCGCACCCTTGACGACTCCCTGCCAATAAACAGAAACCCCGGCGACAACCAGCAAGTTGGTGATGACTCCCAGCAGCAAGACACCGACGACCGTGCCCCAAATGCGGGCGCTGCCGCCTCGCAGGGATGTCCCGCCGATGACGACGGCCGCGATGGCGTCCAGTTCGTAATAGAGTCCGAGGGACGAGGTGGCTACCGAATTCATGCGCGTGGCGGAAGTGAGCGCAGCAAGCCCTACGAAGACACCCAGCGCCGTATACGCCCAGAACTTCGCGGCGCCCGTGTTCACCGCCGAGTATTTGGCGGCCCGCTCGTTCGCCCCTACCGCGATCGCGTAACGGCCGAAACGGGTCTTGTTTAGGATGAATCCGGCGATGAGCGCTGCGAGCATGAAGAGAATGATCGACCAAGTGACGATCAGGGGCGAGCCGCTTTGCGTCTCGATGAACGGCAGCGGTATCCCGCCACGTCCGAGGCCGGGAAACACCTCGGAGCTCGACGATCTGAGCTCGCCGCCCGATGCGATCGCGAGACAGAGCGAGCGAAACGCGACAAGGCCGACGAGTGTCGCCACGAACGGCGCCACGCGTCCCGCTGAAACCAGAAAGCCATTCAAAGCGCCGAGCGCAGCTCCTGACCCGCCGCAGGCTAGCGCGGCAACCGCGGCTCCTGTGGATTCCGACGCGCCCCCGGCCATCATCTTATTCAGGGCAAGAACGCCAAGCGCAGCAGTCAGCGCCATCATGCTCCCCACCGACAGGTCGATTCCTCCGGTCACGATCACCAACGTCATGCCGAGAGCGATAATCCCAACTGGCACGTTCTGATTTACGATGTTGCGCAGGTTCTCCGGCTGGAGGAAGACATCAGGACGCCACGCCGCGCTCACGACAAAAAGTATCAAGAACGCGACGAGCACGCCGTATCGCTGGAGGAATGCGCCCTTGGTCACGCCGCCCCGACTCCGGCGGCGAGCATCATGATCTCCTCCTCGGAGGCGTTTCCGGCCAACTCGCCCGCCAGCGACCCGTTTCGCATGACGAGAATCCGATGGCACAAACCAATGAGCTCCGGCATCTCGGAGGAAATGACGATGCACGCCATTCCATCAGCCGCGAGCCTGTGTATAAGGCGGTACAACTCCTGCTTAGCGCCAATGTCAACGCCACGCGTGGGTTCGTCGAGGATCAGGATCCTCGGTTCGAGGTCGAGCCACTTCGCAATAGAGACTTTCTGCTGATTTCCTCCGCTCAAGTACAAGATGGGAGCATCGAGGTCTCCGGCCCGAACGTCGATCTCGCTCACCCACCTCTCGACGCCTTCCCGCTCCCGACGCGTGTCGACTAAGGGCTTCGCGTACGACGAGAGGTTTGCCAGCGTTGCGTTCTTGATGACGTCGAGCGAGAGCAGGAGTCCTGCGTCCTTGCGGTCCTCAGACACATACGCGATGCCGAGTTTGGCGGCATCCCGAGGGGACCGAATCGCAGCAAGGCGGCCGTCTACTCGAATCGCTCCGCTGGTTTCCCGGAGTCCTACGAGCATTTCGGCAAGCTCGGTCCGGCCGGAACCGACCAGGCCGGCTAAGCCCACGATCTCGCCCGGTCGCACCTCGAAGCTCGCGCCTCCCACTCCTTCGACCGAAACCAAGGCATCGCTAGCTTGCGCCGGCGTTTTGTCGGGAAATACGTCCTGGAACACTCGCCCTACCATATCTCCGGCGAGTTGCTCCTGGGTTGCCTCGCCGGCCCCCAGGGTGCGAGCGACGATTCCATCGCGAAGAACCGTGATCGTGTCGCAGATCTCTTCCACTTCCGCGAGCCGGTGTGAAACGTAGAGGATCGTGACGCCGCCTGCTTTCAGTTCCTCGATCAGGTCGAATAGGCTCCGGACACCCGCATCGCCAAGAACGGCGGTCGGCTCGTCCATGATGATCACGGAGGCGTTGTACGAGACCGCTTTCGCGATTTCGACGAGCTGCTTTTGCGCAAGCGATAGATTGCATAGCGGCTCGCCTGGCGGAAACTTCGCGCCTATCTTCGTGAGATAAAGAGTGGCCTCCGTGTTCATCGCCGCCGAGTCGATCGAGAGATACTTGCGAGGTTCTCTACCGAGGAAGATGTTTTCGGCAACCGTAAGGCCGTCCACCAAATTTAGTTCCTGGTGGATCATCGCGATCCCCTTCGACATGGCATCCGCTGCGCCGCGCAGATGGATTGGCGCCTCGTCCATCAGCACCACACCGGACGTCGGTTCCAGCAACCCCGAAAGAATGCGCATCAGCGTGCTCTTGCCTGCACCGTTCTCGCCGATTATCCCGTGCGTTTGGCCCGCCTCGAACTCCAGGGACACTCCGGTGAGGGCGCGCACTGCGGGAAACTGCATCACCAGGTCACGAACGGCGAGCCGGGGCATCGAGTCTTAGAAGTTGTCCGCGCTGCGATACGCGTCGATCACCGCTCGTTCGCCTTCCTTGCCGGGTTTGCTGGCGCCGTGCTCCATTCCGAGAATTCCTGTGAATCCCCGCGAGTGGATGTGCTTGAACACGTTGCGATAGTTCACCTCGCCGGTGCCGGGCTCGTTCCGCCCGGGGTTGTCTCCGGTCTGGAAGTATGCGATGTGGTCCCAACTACGGTTCATATTATCGATGAGGTTGCCCTCGGTCACTTGCAGGTGATAGAGGTCCTGGAGAATCTTGACCGAAGGGTGGTTTACCGATTCGCAAACCGCACGCAGGACATCGCTGGTCGCACCAAACATGCCGGGATGGTCGCGCCAGTTCAACGGCTCGACGGCCATCACCATTCCGCTCGGCTCGCAGACGTCCGCTGCACGCCGCAGGGCTGACACGACGTATGCAATTTGGTGCCCCATCGGCATGTTCTGCGCGACTCGGCCGAGCACGGTCGTCACCCATTTGGCATTTATTCTCCTGGCGACCTCCGTCGAATTCTTGATGTCGCTCACGAATTTGTCTTGGATATCTTTGTTGCCCGTAGTCAGCGATGGACTCTGCCAGTCGATTGCGTGGGCGACGAAGATCCCCATCTGCATCTTCCTTTCCGACATCAGCTTCGCGAAGCTCTCCTGAAACTCGACGCCCCTACCCGCCATGCCGTTGTCTTCCCAAGCGGTAAAGCCTTCGTCCGCCGCAAAGCGCACTTGGTCGAGGTCGTCCTTCGCGTGGTTTTGGAACATGCCGAAGTGAGGCGCATAGCGCAACTTGAATGCCTTCGTCGTTGTTTCGCCTCCTGCGAGGGACGGAACCGCGGCCGTCGCGGCGCCTGCCATGCCTGCCTGAAGAATCTCCCTCCGTGTTAGCTTCGCCATATTGAACTACACCAGCTTCGTCACGCCGGGCACGGCGACGGGTGGAACGGGAAGCGAACCCATTTCGAGTTTCGCCGGCAGTAGGCTCTCTTGGGAGTTCAGAGCCGTGTCCCAAGTGACTTCCTGGCCGGTGTACGCGGCCATCCGGCCCATGATCGCGGTAAGCGTGCTCTCGGCGACCTGCCGCCCTTCGTTGACGGGCTTCTTAGAAAGGATCGCCTCGTACAGATGCTTGTGCTCCTCCACGTACGGGTTCGGGCGTTCGCCGTCGAACCGCCAAGCCTTCTTGCCTTGAATCCAAGTATTTGCGTTTGAAGTGCCTTCCGAGCCGACGACGTGCTCGGCGACGCGGCTCGCCGTGCCGTCGATCTGGCGGCACATGCTGATCATCTTCACGCCGTTGTCATACTCGAACTCGGTCGCGAAGTGGTCGAAAATGTGGCCGTAGGCCGGTGTCGTGCGCACCTCCCTGCCCGCAAGGCTGATCGCGCGCACCGGGTGAGCCTTCATCGCCCAGTTGCAAACGTCGATATTGTGGATGTGCTGCTCTGCGATATGGTCGCCGGAAAGCCATGTGAAATAGAGCCAGTTTCGGAGCTGCCACTCCATGTCGCTCCATTCGTCCTTGCGAGGATGCATCCAAAGGCCGCCCTGGTTCCAATATGCGTGCAAGGCGAGGACCTCGCCGATGGCTCCATCGTGGATTCGGGTCATGGCCTCGCGATAGGCGACATCGTGACGCCGTTGAGTGCCGGCGACGATGCTTAGTTTCTTCGATACGGCCATGTCCGAGGAAGCCAAGATCGAGCGTATGCCGGGGGCATCGACCGCCACGGGCTTCTCCATAAAGACGTGCTTACCGGCTCCGATTGCCTGCTGCAGATGAGCAGGGCGGAACCCCGGAGGCGCGGTCAGGATAACCACGTCCACACCGCTTGCGATGACTTTCTTGTAGGCGTCGAATCCCGTAAATGCCCGTTCGCCCGTTACCCGATATCGCTGGCCGAGCGCACCCTTCAGGTTCTCGCGGGAGCTTGCGAGCCGGTCGGCGAACACGTCTCCCATAGCCCACAAGACGACTCCTTCGTTAGCCGCCGAAGCGTCGGTGGCGGCGCCGGTGCCCCGTCCGCCGCAGCCGATTAGGCCAACACGGATAACGTCCGAGCCGGCGGCGAATACCCCGGCGGGAATGATGATGGAGGCTGTCGCGGCGGCGGCTTTACCGACAAATTCGCGGCGCGACAGGGAGTCGGGCTTGTCCATGCCATAGCATAGCGCAATCAGCGGTCGCAGACCAAGCGAAAGCCCACGAATGGCGCGTCGCAAAGCCACCATTTACTCTTGGGCATTTGTGGATCGCGTTGGTTCCATTTGGGCTCCTGTTTGATGCGTGAAAGGAAATCGATTGCAGCTCTCTTGTCGTTATACGATCCGCCGCTTACCACGAAGATGCCGTCTTCCTGAATGCACCACTCGGCAACGTTGCCGAGCGTGTCGAAGAGGCCAAAGCCGTTGGGCTTCTTCTTGCCAACGGGATGCGTCTTGTCCACCGCGTTCTCCCAAAACCAAGCGTGCTCTTCAAGGGGTTCGGGAAGGACTTTCGTTCCGCCTCGCGCCGCAAGCTCCCATTCGGTTTCGGCTGGGAGCCGATACTTGCGGCCGGTTTTCGCCGAGATCCACTTGCAAAACGTTTGCGCGGCGCGGGGCGTCATACCGATGGCGGCATATCCGGCGTGGCCAAAGCCCCAATCTGGCGCGCCGTAAGGACGGCTCGGCCGGGATTCGGCGTCGACGCCCTTGTCGATCTGTTCCTGGGTTTGATCGAGGCGAAAGGCCCAGATGTCGAAGAGGTCCCAGGTCACCTCGGTTTCGCCCACGAAAAATGGCTTGTCCGGTACGCCGATCATGTTGAATTTTACGACAGTCCCATCGATCTTCTGTTCGAACCGATCCGTAGCGGGATAATGGGCGATGATGCTTAGCGCAGCGATTGTGGCGACAATGGTCATAGGTAACGGCGCGCAGAGCCTGGCGCGCTTCGAGTATAGCCAGGTCCACATGGGCGTCCGCGTCGTACTGACGTTCTACGGAGCCGACCGTAACGTCGCCGAAGCTGCTGCGACCGAGGCCTTTGCGAGGTTCGCAGACCTTGAAGCGATCATGAGCGATTACCGCGCCGATAGCGAGCTGATGCGACTATGCTCACACGCTGGGCGAGGTCCGCGGCCGATCAGCCGTGACCTTCATGCGGTTCTGCAACGATCCGTGGAGTTGGCCGAGCGATCTCATGGCGCATTCGACGTGACTTGCGGGCCAATCGTGCGCTTGTGGAGAGAAGCTCGAAAAACGCGCAAGCTCCCGGACCCCGGCCAAATGGATCGAGCGCGGCAACTGGTTGGCCGGCATTTGCTGGCCGTATCTACGGGGTCCGCCGATCTGCGTAAACCGGGCATGCAGCTCGATCTCGGGGGCATCGCGAAGGGGTACGCATGCGACCAGGCGATCGATGTGCTCGCTAAAAGCGGAGTGAGCAGAGCGATGGCCGAAGCGGGTGGGGACCTCGTCGTGTCAGGTCCGCCGCCGGGCAAGCTGGGCTGGCGCATCTTGGCCGATGGCGAGGTGACTTGGCTCAAGAACGCGGCGGTATCGACCTCCGGTGACGTCTCACAGTTCGTCGTCATCCGAGGGAGGCGCTACGCGCACATTGTCGATCCTCGAACCGGCGTCGGCCTGACGAACCGCAAACAGGTCACGGTTCTGGCCCGAGACGGCATAACTAGCGACAGTCTCGCCACCGCGCTTTGCGTGCTCGCAGATTCTGAAGGCGAGAAGCTGGCGTCGGTCTACGGCGCCCGAATATGGGCCTCGGGCCGAATACGCGGTAATCTCAGAAAATGATCGTCTCTATCGTTGCCGCGTTCGCCCTGGCCCCGCAGCCAGCCGCAACAAGCATCCTCGTCTTCACCAAGACCGCGGGCTTTAGGCACGATTCCATACCCGCCGCGCGCCATGCGCTCCGGGAGATTGGCAGGGAAAGAAAGTGGTTCGTAACCACAACCGAAGACGCGACGTGGTTCGACGGCAACCACCTCAAGAACTTCGACGCCATCGTATTCCTGCTCACCACCGGCGACGTGCTGAACACCGATCAAGAAGCTGCGATGAAGGCGTTCGTCAATTCCGGGGGAGGTTTTGTGGGCGTACACGCAGCAAGCGACACCGAGTACGAATGGGAGTGGTACGGCTTCCTCGTAGGCGGCTACTTCGCAAGCCATCCACCAACTCAGGAAGCCGTTGTAAGGATCGAAGACCGCAGGCACGCGTCAACGTCGTTTCTCCCGAAGGAATGGAAGCGCATCGACGAGTGGTACGATTTCAAGGCCAACCCGCGCCCTCGCGTTCGGGTGTTGGCAACCGTCGACGAATCGACGTACGATGGCGGGAAAATGGGCGTCGACCACCCGATCATGTGGTGCCACGAATTCGACGGGGGCAGGAGTTGGTATACGGCGATGGGCCACACAAACGAAAGCTACGGCGACCCTTTGTTCAGGCGTATGCTCGGCGAAGGTATCGTTTGGGCCTGCCGAACTCGCTAATTTTCGGGTCCTCCTGGAGATTCGAGTCTCCCCGCGAGACGCTTACTTCAAAGTCTTCTTGAACGACCCCAGCGTTAGCGAAACCATAATCGCAAACAACACGGCCGCCACCAAGAACCCTTGCCATATCGCCGCTTCGCCCCAGCTGCCCAAAACCAGTGCGCGCACCCCTTCGATGATATAGGTGACCGGATTGTACGTCGCGAGTACCCGAAAGGTCGGCGGCAGCAACTCCATGGGCGCCTGCGAAGTGGTGAGGTAAAGGAACGGAAAGACGATCACGAAAAGCGATTGGACTAACCTCGCATTCTGTGTGCGTAGGGCCGAAATCATGCTGACGCAGCTCCACGCCATGGCAAAGATCATGAGCATCCCGAAGATTGCGAGAACCCCAAGGAAACCTGTTTGTATTCTGACGCCGACGATGAGCAGCAATATGAGCACGAGCGCGCCCTGGAATAGCGCCTGCACCGCCACTTCGGTCAGCCTTCCCAAGATGATCGCGAGCCGATTGATCGGCATGATCATCAGCTTCTTGAAGTAGCCGTTCGAGATGTCCTGAACCAGCTCTATGCCCGCGTTTCCTGCCGAAAAGAAGACTGCCGTAAACAGCGCGATCGGAGCGATGAAATCGCGATAGGAGACATTCTCGGGGAATCCGGGCACCTTCGAAAACGAGCTCAGCGACGCTGCGTTCACCACGAAGAAAAAGATCGGTATGAACAGCGATGGGATCAAGGCGAGCAACGGCCGCCAGATCTGCTTGATGCTTCGGATCGATAGGTAGTACCAATCGGAGAAAAAAGCCGAGTTCGTCACTACATCCTGTTCCTTGCGTACGGGTCCATCGCGTTGGCGTTCACCTCTTCGTCGCCCAGGTTGCTGCCGGTGGTTTTCAGGAAGACTTCCTCGAGGTTTCGCGCGTGGTGCTTTTCGAGTAGCTGTTGAACCGTGCCCTCGGTAACGATCTGTCCCTTGTCCATAATGGCTAACCGGTCGCAGAGGGCTTCGGCTTCCTCCATGAAGTGTGTGGTCAGGAAGATTGTCATCCCGGCGCGATTCAGCTCGCGCAGGTGATTCCAGATCAGCTGCCTAGCGTGCGGGTCGAGACCCTGGGTCGGCTCATCCAAGAACAGGACTTTCGGCTCGTGGATCAAGGAAAGAGCTAGATCGAATCTGCGTCGCATGCCTCCGGAATAACTGTTCGTGTACTTGTCAGCTACCTTTTCGAGCTCGACCAGCTTGAGCAGCTTGTCGATCTGGCTGTTGATCCGATCGAGCGGAAGGTGGTAGAGCCTGCCGTGTAGTTGGAGCATCTCCCGCGCCGTAGCGGTCTCGTCGAGCCCGATCTCCTGCATCGCGAAGCCCACCCGCTGATAGATTTCTCGCGCGTGGTCCTCGAGCCTCAGCCCATCGATCGCAATGTCGCCGCTAGTCCTCTTCACCAGGTTAACCAGCATATTGATGGTCGTGGTCTTACCGGCGCCGTTAGGTCCGAGAAACCCGAAGAACTCTCCCTGCTTGACTGAAAAACTCACTCCACGCACGGCCTCGGTGCCACCCTCGTACGTTTTTGTGAGGTCTTTGACCTCGATAATAGTCTCAGGCATCGACGGACAGTATGGCAACGTTGTGGCGCGGGCGGTGCGGCTGTGTATCAAGGGCCGGGGGCAAGCGTCTTGAGGTTATAAGCCTTGAGAAGGGGCGAAGGAAGCAAACAAAATGATGAGGTCTAGATGCCGCGATTGTGGAAGTCTGCGTAGGACACTTATGGCCTTCGCGCAATCGGCTTTCCTTGCGCTAAGGGCAAGTGTATGACAGAGGTTCGCCGTCCACCCTTTTACATTACATAACAGGTTCAAAATAGGTGGTGGAGGTAAGGGGACTCGAACCCCTGACATCCTGCTTGCAAAGCAGGCGCTCTCCCAACTGAGCTATACCCCCACGGGCGAGCCAGATTATACCGCCGTGGACGGGCCGGCCAGACCCAGGTATTCGAACCACTAATGGCTGGTGGTGCCAGTTGCGCGCATTTGGAGGCGATTGGAGACGGTCCTCTCCGCCAAGGCATATGGATGCGAGGAGCGCGTCGCCGCGGGTTCGCGCTGGCTGCATTTGCGCACCTGTCAAACATGCGGCGCAACGTTGTGTTGTGATTCGTCCTCGAATCGGCACGCGAGCCGGCACGCAAAAGAAACCGGGCATCCCGTGGCTTCTTCCGCCGAGCTCGGTGAGCGTTGGCTGTATTGCTTCGTCGACGACGAATTCAGAGAGTACTGAGTTATAACTTTCCCAGGAGCGGAATAAACACACCCCCCACAACCGAGCGGGCGCGGAAGCCGACGCACTTGCCGGTCTTTGTGTCGAACCAATCCGTCAAAGGCACTCGATCGCGCGTCGACTGCGCCCACTTATGAAGAGGGCGAATAAGCTTGTCGAAATCACCGTGCTTTTTCGCCAGGCACGCGCTCCAAACCACCCAGTCGAGCTTGGTGTAGTCCTTGCGGCTGTCGAGCGGTAGGCCGAATTGGTTCTGTACCCGTAAGTAGTGGGCGACCTCTCGCTGCCGCACTGTTCCCGGAAAGAGGTTCAAACCTAAAATCTCGTCCCACACCAGGTTGTACTTCTGGCTCCACGTGCCCGGCTTATCAAACGCCAAACGGAAATGGCCTCCATCGTCGGCCAGCCGCTGCCATTCGTCGGCCATCGACCGGGCGGCGGCGCGCCATTCCTTTGCCGCATCGCTCTCGCCGCGCATTTCACAGAGCTGTGCGTAAGCTCCTATAGCGAGAATCGCTTTGAGCGACAGGTTCGCGTTGTGCGCGAGGTGGCCCGCGAAGTCGTCCGTACAGAGCTGATTCTCGGGATCGAGGCCCTTTTGGCGAAGGTAATTTGCCCATTGGGTGAGCACCCGCCAGTGCCTCTTGGCAAAGGCGAGGCTCTTCTGCGCCTTGCAAAGCGCGGCCGCCATGATGAGCATGTTGCCGCACTCCTCGACGGGCATCTGGTTATCCTCGGTCTTTTCGCCGCCTCCATAAACCTGGCCATTTGCCAGCGGGTACGTACCGAGGTCGTGAGGCGCGAACGGGAACTTCCATCGGGCCGACTCGGCATAGAGCATCACCGGCTCGAGTTGCGCTTCGAGGAGATCGGGGGCAAAAACGAGGAAGAACGGCGATCCGGGATAGGTCACGTCCACCGTGCCGATGCAGCCGTTGCTGAAGTTCTCCTTGCTGAACATGAAGGGCTTGCCTTCGCCGTCCACGATGCAATGAGCCGCCATGCATTGTCGATAGGCCAGGGCTGCGAATTCCGCGTACTCTTTGCCCCCGCGGTTTTGCAGCCGCCGCACCAACTTCACGTCATGGTCGGCAGCTCGTGTTCTGATCGTCGCGTAACCGGTCTCGGAGGCCGCGAGAAGCTCCTCGGTCGAGGAGAATTCGCGCCTCCACCACGGACGCAATCGCCTACCCATGTACTCCGCGGAGAACCCCTCGTCGTACGCGAGGGATATATGCGCCGGTGTACGGCGTCCAACTTCCAAGGGCATGGCAGCGGAAAGACATGGCCAGTCGTCATCGGCTGCGCGCGGAAAACCCAGACCAGCCTGGGCCGGCTCGCCTTTCAAAAAGGCTGTTCTCGTTACATGCGCTCCCCCCACTGTTAGGTCCGCCCCCGGCGCCGTCAAAATCAGCGATCCCCAGTCGATGCGGACGTCGTCGCCGCTTCGCCCAAGCACATCTTGCTTGTCCGCACGTATCGACGCAATCTCCATCTCGCGGAACCGGTGTTGCTCACCGAGGACTTTCTGGTCGGGTGTGTTCACACACGCTTCCGCCGTGATGTCGAAATAGATGGATAGGTCGTGTCGATGTCGGTCCTGCGCCACGGATGTGAACGTAACGAATGTAACCGGGCGCGATGCCAACGCGACATCTTGAGCCAGCAAGGGCGAAAGGAACTCGACCTCAAGCTCGATTCCTGCCGCCGCAAACCGGTAGACCGTGCGAGTGGGCAGCACGCGCAGGGACAGTTGCTCCATCGGAGGCGCGCCAACGGGCCCGGGTCCCATAAAGCGGAAAACTTTGCCGTCGATGCGTATCATGCCACACATCGCGTTGACCGCCCCCGTCCAGTGCCGAGGCCAATCATCGGTGAGCCGGTCGCCCATCGACCATATGCTGAAATATGGGGTATGGGTGACGAGCGGAGTTGCGGGCGGGCGGAAATCCTGGGTCATAAGCGCAATAGCCGCAAGAGCGAGCATCGCTCATTATTCTCTAATCCGGCTCCCTCTTCGGTTGGCTCCCTCCCTTTTGCCGTTGACGTCAAATTTCGCCGCCACGGACTTGTCGTCGGGAGAAAATGGAGGAAAGGGTTCAAACCGCGAGCAGCGGGCACTCGGAATTTCAGAAGCCCGAATACCGTTTCACGATCTCGAGCGCTTGCTTGAATTCCGGCGTGCCCGCCTCGCCGAGCCATTCGTAGGCGACCGATTCCGTGTGCGTGACGATCGCGCCGCCGTGGCGCATTCGTTTTAAAGCGATTTCGTGCGCCCCGGGCGGGCGGGCGCCCGTAGCGTCGTCGCATACGAAGACCTCGTGGCCGCGCGCCACGAAGTCGAGCGCCGTCTGGTTCACGCAGATGTGGGTCTCGATCCCCACGATGACAGCCTGCCTCCTAGTTCCTCGCCAGGCCGACCAAAACTCGTCGCTGCGACAGCTCGAGAAGCAGAGCTTGTCGAAACGGGGATGGGCGCCGAGTAGGTTTGCGATTCCTGCATTCGTGCCGCCCATGCGCGTGGCGTACTGCTCGGTGGCGAAGACAGGGATGTTGAGGAGGTTCGCGATCTCGATGAGGAAACCGGCGCGACTAAGGACTCGTTCTTTGCCTTCGATTGGAGCCAGAAAGGAGTCCTGCAGATCGACGACGATCAACCCCGACTTGGCGCGTTTACAAAGCCCGGGCGTCCCTCGTTCCGGGTGTGTCGGTTTCTCCACGCCGCGGAGCGTAAAAACTGCGGATCGCGCCATTTCCAGGTCGATGCCTAATTCTGCGAGCACTCGGCCGGCAACGCCGTCTCCTTCCCGTATAAGGCCGAGCAGAATATGTTCGGTCCCGATAAAGTCGTCCGCGATGTTACGTGCTTCGTCGTACGCGTAATCGATCACTAGTTTCGCGCGAGGGGTCAAAGTCATCTCGTGGACCGCGGTTGACTCTTTCCCACCGATGCGTTCTAGCACCGCGGATTGGACCGCCTCAACGGACGCTCCCAACGCGACAATGAGTTCGGCGCCTTCGCACTTGGGAAGCCGGCATATTCCGAGCAGAAAATGCTCGGTGCTCACGAAGCCTTCGCCTTCATTCTGAGCCTCTTCTTGAGCATAGAAGACGACCTGCCGCGCATCCTCCGTGAATCGCTGCCACATGAGCCGAGTATGGCATCGCGGGTAGCATTTGAGGCTCAATGGTCCGTGTCCGCTATGCCCCCTCACCCACCGGAAGCCCGCACGTGGGCAACATTCGCACAGCACTTTTCAACTACCTGATGGCCCGGCGCAACGGTGGCAAATTCATAGTCCGGATCGAGGACACCGATCGCGCCCGCGAAGTACCCGGGGCGCTCGAAGACATACTCGAAAGCCTTCGTTGGCTAGGCATCGAGTGGGACGAGGGACCAGAAATCGGGGGGCCGTTCGAACCATATTTCCAGAGCCAACGCCTTAATCTTTATCAAGGTTTCGCACATCAGCTTATAGATAACGGCAATGCATACAAGTGTTTTTGTGCGTCCGAGACCCTCGACGAGATGCGCGAGTACCAGCGGATCAACAAGCTCCCACCCGGGTATGACCGCAGGTGCCGAAGACTGTCGAAGGACGAGGCGGCGGCGAAGGTAGCTGAGGGCTTGCCCCACGTCGTCCGCCTCGCGATGCCGCTGAAGGGCAAGACGCTGTTTGAAGATGCCGTCCGCGGCAAGGTCGAGTACGAGAACGCCCTCATCGACGACCAGGTCCTGCTGAAAAGCGACGGCTGGCCCACCTATCACCTTGCCAACGTCGTCGACGACCACCTGCAGGAAATCACCCATGTCATCCGCGGCGAGGAGTGGATTAGTTCAACACCTAAGCACATCCACCTCTACAATTCTTTCGGCTGGGAGTTGCCGGTGTTCGCCCACGCGCCGGTGATCAAAGGCCCGGACGGAACGAAGCTGAGCAAGCGCCATGGTGACACGAGGTGCCTGGATTACCGCGAGAAAGGCTTCCTTGGCGCGGCGGTAGCGAACTTCATCGCGCTCATCGGATGGTCCCCCAAGAACGACCAGGAGGTTATGAGTCTTCAGGAAATGGCGGATGCATTCGCCATCAGCGGAATCCAACCGTCGCCGGGCGTGTTCGATATCCAAAAGTTGCACTGGATGAACGGCGTTCACATTCGTTCCCTGTCCCCAAGCCAATTGTACGAGTCCGTGAAGGCATTCGACAGCAGGACAACGGACGAGGAATATCTAGCGAATCCTGCACGGGCCAAGCTGAATATGGCCTTAGAAGCAGGCGATCCCGACTACGTTAGGGGTTCGCTCGTATTGGAACAGGAACGCGTGAAGCTACTAACGGATTTCGCCGAAGCCACCGAATTCTTCTTCGACGACAATCCGCCGATCGATCCCGATGCCGCAGCCAAGTGGCGGCCGCAGCGCCATGTCGAGCAACTCCTGCACGTGGTTCACCGCGATCTCGACGGGCACTCCAGCTTAAGTGTTGGAGAATGCGAGAAATTGGTCGACGACGCGGTCGCCGAATTGCATCTCGAGAAACGCTCCGACGCGATCCACCCCCTCAGGCTCGCCCTCACCGGCAGAACGAAGGGCCCCGGCTTATTCGAACTTATGGCGCTCCTCGGACCGGAGCGGATGCGCAGGCGCATCCAGTCGGCCGAACGATACTTTAGTTAACGCGATTCGGCTTTTTGCAACCAAGTCACGATGTCGCGGTTTCGGCCATACCCCTCGGGGCTGTTCTTAAACCCCCACGAGCCGCTCCCCTTGACCCAGAGGACATCGAGCGGCTTGCTTCCCTCCGAACGATAGAAGCTTAGCTTGTAAACCGCCTTCCCGCCTTCGTGCCCACGCAGGGCGCCCGAATCGACGTTGAACAGATTTACGAGCGGGCGAACCTCTGGCTTGCTGTAGACCCGCAGGGGATCCTTGCCCTCCCTCTCTATCATAAGCAGCGACGCACTTTTCAAACGCCCGATCCGTTGTGCAGGGGTCATCGCCCAAGCCGCGACCGCAAGCACAAGGGCCAAACTCAAGAAGCCAAGCCTATATTTCATCTTAATCTCTTTGCAACGAGGGCATCCAGTTACTCTTGCGTGATACCCGAAATTGCCAACTGCTTGTGCCGCGATTTCGCTCCGCGCAGGAGCGCCACGCTCGACTTGGGCAGCCCGAGGTTTTTGGCGACGAGTTCGACCACTGCCGCATTTGCTTCGCCGCCGGCGGGCGGTTTATGAACCCAGGCTCAAATCGTGCCACCGTAAAACCTGAGACGTTCATCCGTGGCCTTCGGCGTAACTCGGATCACCAGAACCGCCTCAGCCACCTGCGATTTTCTTCTTCAGCCGCTCGATGTGTCGCTTGGCGCTCGGGTCGCTCGGAAAGAGCTTCAGCCGCGCCTCCCAAACGTCCAGGCTCTTCTTTAGGAGGCCGATCTCCTCTAAAGACCGCCCAAGCATCAGAGAGACGTTCAGCGTTCGCGATTTGACCGGTACGGCTTGCAGTATGGGTGGAACCTTTGTGTAAAGTTTCCTCATGAAGTAGTAGCGAGCCAACTGCTCGGTCCCGAGCAAGCTCTTAGGGTTCTGCTTATGAAATCGGATCGCCTCCGCGAGCGCCTCCCCATGCCGATCCACGTTGCCGAGCATGTAAACCAGGTCGTCGGAGATCTGTGCATCGCCCGGGTGCATGCCCGACATCACGCGCAAGATCGTTGTGCACTCCTCGAAGAGCCCAGCGTGGAAGCATTGATCAAGGCGCCTGGTCAATATCTCCTCCATTCCATCCAGAATGGCGCCCGAGCGTCCTTGGGCGGGGCACAACAAGGGAAGCGTCCAGCACAAAATTAGCGATAACAATTTCATTTTGATAACTCCGCGTCTAATAATTGGCTGACGATTTCAGCGTTTGCCCGGCCCTTTGTCTTTTGCATTACTTTGCCTACGAAGAAGCCCTTGATATTCGTCTTCCCTTCCTTGAACTTATCGACGGCGTCCGGATTTTCTTTAATGGCTTCCTGCACGGCGTGCAAAATAGCCCCCGTGTCCGAGATTTGTGAAAGCCCTTCGGACTCGATAATTTCAGCCGGTAATACGCCCGACTTGTAGGTGCGCTCGAAAACCTCTTTCGCCGTCTTGCCGTTAATCGCACCCGATTCCACAAGGTTCACGATGTTCACGATATGAGACGGCCGAACCTTCGATTCGGAAACGGTAAGTTTGTCCTCGTTGAGCAGCCTGGCGAAGTCCCCGTTCATCCAATTGCAAACCTGCTTCGGATCGCCGCCGTCCTCCACGGCCCAGTCGAAGAACTCCGCCCACTCGCGATCGGCGACCAACACGCCCGCATCGTAAGCGCTCAGGCCCAAGTCTTCGATGTATCTCTGCCGCTTTTGCACGGGCAATTCGGGCAAATTGGCGCGAAGTGTCTCGATATATTCCTCCGTAAAGACCATCGGCGGCAAATCCGGATCGGTGAAATATCGATAATCCTGTTCTTGCTCCTTCACTCGCATAACGAAGCTGGTTTCCTTATCCTCATTCCATCCGCGCGTTTCTTGCTTCAACACGTTTCCGCGCCCCAATTCCTCGGCCATCCTTGTCTCTTCGTGGCGAATTCCAGAAGCCACCGCTCTAAAGGAGCCTAAGTTTTTCAATTCGGTCTTAACCCCCAATTTCTCGGCACTTTCTTCGGCAATAGAAATATTCGGCTCGCACCTTAAGCTGCCTTGCTCCATCTTCCCGTCGCAAACTCCGAGATAAACCAATAAGAGCCGCAGTTGCTGCAGGTATTCTCGGGCCTCATCGGGTGTGTGAATATCCGGTGGAAAATCGGTGACTATTTCCATTAGGGGCACGCCGGCGCGGTTGCAGTCCACACCGCTGCCGCCTGATGGTAGGTGCATCAGTTTTCCCGTGTCCTCCTCTAGGTGCACCCGTCGCAATCGAACCCGCTTCGTGGCCAGCCCGTCATCGCCTGCGGGGATGACCAGGTAGCCGGCAAAGCCGATAGGGTTGGTCTCCTCGTACTGGCTCAGCTGGTAGCCCTTCGGCAGGTCAGGATAGAAATAGTTCTTGCGATGGAAAAGGCTCCGCATTGCGATTTGGCAGTTCAGCGCAAGCGCGGTCCGCAGAACGTGCTCGACGGCTCGTCGGTTGATGTAAGGCAGCGCACCGGGTAAGGCCAGGCACACGGGGCAGACGCGCGTGTTCACCTCTCCGCCGAACCGGTTGAGGCAGCCGCAGAACATCTTGGTCTCGGTCAGGAGTTCGGCGTGGACCTCCATTCCGACGCTGGTTAAGTAAGCCACGCCCGATTTTGGCACGTTCGGCTGCGACCTACTTGGTCCATAATCCAGCGTAGAGACAAACAGAACAATGCCACGATACGTTCAACTCGGAAGAATCCCGCGAAAGCGGCATATAGCGTTCAGGAAGCCGGACGGTGGGCTGTATGCGGAGCAGCTCATCGGCGTCCACGGATTCAGCGGGATCATGAGCATTGCGTACCACATCAACCTGCCGACCCGGATCGCGAGTTTCGAATCGAGGGGCAGCATAAAACCCGACTACGTGGAGCATGAGCCGCTGCACCATCGGCATCTGAAGACGACGCAGATGAAGCCTTGCGGGGACCCGATTTCGGGGCGGATTCCGCTCATGGGGAATAGTGACGTCCTTTGGAGCCAGGCTTTGGTCGCGGACCCAATGGACTACTTTTTCAAGAACGCCGACGGCGACGACGTGATCTTTATGCACGACGGCACCGGCGTGGTCGAGACGATGTATGGGCCGCTGGCTTATAAGCCGGGGGACTATGTCGTGATTCCGCGGGGCACGATTTACAAGGTAGTGATGGACAGTGCGCCGCAGCGTATGCTGAATATCCTGGCGTTCTCTCACGTGGAGACGCCCAAGCGGTATCGGAACGATTACGGCCAGCTTTTGGAGCATGCGCCGTACAGCGAGCGCGACTTCCATCCGCCGACGGAGCTGAAGACCCATGACGAGAAGGGATCGTTCGACGTTTTGGTTCGGGCGCGGCATGAGCTGACACTGATGAACTACGACTACCATCCGTTCGATATTGTCGGTTGGGATGGATATGTGTACCCTTACACGTTTAACATCAACGATTTTCAGCCGATTACGGGCATGCTGCACATGCCGCCGCCGATTCACCAGACGTTTCAGGCGGGCAACTTTGTGATCTGCAGCTTCTGCCCCCGGGCGCTGGATTTCCATCCGGAGGCGGTACCGGTTCCGTATAACCACTCGAATGTGGACAGCGACGAAGTGCTGTACTACGTGAACGGCAACTTCGGTTCGCGCAGGGGTATCGAGGAAGGCTCGATCACGCTGCATCCGCTGGGCATTCCGCACGGCCCGCAGCCCGGTATCGCCGAGGCGTCGCTGGGCGCGACTCGCACCGAGGAACTGGCGGTTATGGTGGACACGTTCCACCCGCTGAAGCTCACCCGCGAGGCCCTCGGAATCGAAGACGGCA
This sequence comes from Fimbriimonadales bacterium, assembly GCA_051003155.1. GTDB lineage: Bacteria > Armatimonadota > Fimbriimonadia > Fimbriimonadales > ATM1 > JACDEQ01. The sequence continues at coordinate 123,492 of JBPCLO010000011.1, forward strand.
ACTACTGGAAGAGTTGGCAGTAGTCGCTTGGCGCCCAATGTTAGGCAAGATCGTGACCGCCGGATCGTGGAGCAATACACTCTGTTCGGAACCCACCTGTATGACCGGAACCCTCAGACCCGCAAATACGTCTACACGGGGATCCGAGCTCCAAGCCCACCTGGACGAGTAACTTGGAGTTCCATAACCACTTCAGGCCTCACCTAAGCCTCGGCGGGCTCACCCCGCAAGATTCAAGGAAGGCCAATGGACCACAATACGGGATCCGGAAATCCTAAAACTCTGACTTGGAAACAAAATGGGGACTAGCCAGGTTACCATCAACATTTGCAAGATTGATCGACCATTACGCATTAACGTATCGGCATGGACGCACTCGAGCAATACCCGATACAGGTCGGACAGTAGCCTTATCATGCTTCCTTTCGCGCACGATGGCGCAAGGCGTGGCACGCGTGGGCGCGCCATAACAGCGAAAAAGGGAACGCCGCCCCCCGGCGGCTGCGTTTAGCCGGTTCCGAGGGAGGCGAGGTCGATTACAATGGCTGGTTTTTTCATGGGTCTATGCCTCCTTAGAGGGTGTACTACACCAGGTCTTTTGCAAGCGTGATCATTCCGGGGAGCCTTTTGTAGCCCAGGCGGTCGTTGATCGCCAGCATCGGGGCGTTGCGGGTGTCGTTGTCTGCTCTCACGGTTTTGTACCCCGCTTCGATGGCCCGCTTGGCGCTTCGGGCCTTTAGGGCTTTGGCGATGCCGCGGCCTCGGTAGTCCCGGTGGACGGCGGTCAGGGCTTGGAAGAGTTCGGCCTCCACGTCCGACCGGTAAAGATATGTGAAGCCGATGAGGCCTTCATTGTCCCGGGCGACCTGGCTGATGTCCCAAAGAAAGTCGGGATCGACCACGAAGATTTCCTCGAATTGCTCGTAGGAGAAGGGAGTCGGCGGCTCGAGGCGCGGGACGTCCTTGCGGAGCAGCTCGAACAGCAGGTGCCAATTGCGGCGGAACTCCGGAGAATCGACTTCGGCAAACGGTTGAAAGTCGACATCTACGCGATCCAATTTTTCGAGTAGTTCCTTGTCGATCTCATCGAGGTGGAGGATCGACTCGAAGTCGCGCTTTACCTCTGCGAAGCCGCGGTTCTGGAAGAATTGGAGGGAGCACGAGTCCTCATCGCTCACCCGGCCCATGATCGAGACCGCTCCCTCTGCACGGATAGTTTCTAGGACGTGATCGTATAGGCTCTTGCCGAGCCCGGAGCCTCGATGTTCGGGCAGGACCCCGATCTCGGCGTACCATTTGAGCGGATCGTAGGAGCCGATGTTTCGATAGATCCGCGCGAAACCGACGGGTTCGCCTTCGTTCTCGGCGAGCCATATCGCCATCCGCTGCTGCTCCGGCATGATGGTGAACTCGCGCTCGAGCTCGCCCAATCCTAGTTGGTGGTTGGGCCATACCGCGGTGAAGATGCGGCAAAAGGCCGGGTTATCGGAGGCATCGGCGAGTCGAATCTTCATCGCGGCGAGGGATTATGCCGGATTGCCTCCATCCCCCGCCCCTTCCTTCATTTTATCACGATGCAGTCCGCGGTATTTGGGACTTTGCTCCCGCGGAAAATAGAGGAAGGGGTTCAGAGCGCGGTTCGGGTAAGAAGGCCGGGCGTTGCCGCCCGGCCCGGTCCCTCTCTCCTTTCGGCGGATTGGAAGATGTCGACGTGGTCGAATTTTCTGGCGAAGATCGTGGCGCTGTCCGCGCCCATCCACCGGTCGAGGACCGTGGAGTAGACTTGGCGAAAGTCGACGTGCCACTTGAGGTCTCCTCGCTCGAGGTCGGCGAGGTCGGGATTGGGGCCAACGATGCCGCCTTTCACCTGTCCACCCACGACGAACATGGGGGCGGCGGCTCCGTGGTCGGTGCCGGAACTCGCGTTCTCGGCAACTCGTCGGCCGAACTCGCTGAAGACCAAGATGGTGACTTTGTCTGATTTCCCGATCGACTGCATTTCATCCATAAAGGTCTTGAGGCCGCTGCTGAAACCTTTGAGGAGAACCTCGTGCTGGGTTGATTGACGGCTGTGGGTATCGAACCCTCCGCCGCTCAGGTACACGACTCTCGTCTTAGGCGAGGTGGCGATGAGCTGGGCGATCTGCTTGAATCCTTGGCCGAACTGGTCCGAGCCGTAGACGAATTTGGAAGTGTACGTACCGAGCGATTTGTTGAGTTCGGACATTGCGTCAAGAGCGGATTTCGTGGCCTTTTGGACTGCGGACGTCCCGGTGCCGGCGGGAGCGTCCATGCCTTGTACCTCCCGCAAGAGGCGCTCGGAATCGGGATCCCCGATGAGGGATTTGACATCTGCGACGCTTGCGAAACACGGAACCGACGCCTGCCTGGCATTGAAGGCAGCCGACTTTGAGCGGCTAAGCTCGAGCGCAATGACAGGGTTCGAACTGCCTTTCTGCACTTGGTGATCGAGATACTTGCCCAGCCAGCCGTACTGCTCCCGTCTATCGGGATTGGCGGTTTGCCAGATTTCCATGCTTCGAAAGTGCGACCGATTCGGATTCGGATAGCCGACGTTCTGAACGATCGCGGCCTTTCCGGCTTTGAGAAGTTCTTGCAGGCCGCTCATCCCTGGATGAAGGCCGAGACGGTCGTTAAGCTTGAGCACGGACGCCTCGGGAATGGCGAGCGTTGGCCTTAAACGGTAGTAATTTGCGTCGGCCCAAGGGATCAAGGTATTAAGACCGTCGTTTCCGCCGGTGAGTTGGCATACGACCAAAGTGTTGTCGGGGTCGACCTTTCCTCCTGCGGCGAGGCGCAACATATCGGCCTTCGCGATTCGTGCGAGCCACGGTGGCGCGGCCATTCCTAGCGCGATGATCGCGCCGCTCTTCAGGAAATCTCTTCTGTTTAGATAGTCCGACATACTTCACCTTACTAACAAAACTGGAACTCGGGAGCTGCGAACAAGACTCGGTACACGGCTGTCGTTAATGCGGCCGCCCGTCTCGGATCGGCCATGGCCCGCGTTCCACCTGCCTGCTTGCATGCTTGGATCAAGGCCGCCCGTCGGTCCCTCGGCACGTCCGCGTTCACAATGTTGAGCAAGCTGTCGACTACCTGTTCGGCGTCCGCCTTCGGTTTTCCTGCCAAGAGCGACACGGTGAACGGCCCTTTGTTGACCCGGTCCCCGAAGAGGCTGTCGGCGACCTTGATGCGCTCGATCATCGTGGCTGAGTTGATCCACGCGCTGCCCCAGTCCCAACCGGCGACGTCGGGCGGGAAGAGCAGCTTCATACCTTGACGCTCCATCCTCTGATCGGCGCCGCGAGCTGGTAGCAGCGCGGCTCGCGGGTTTGAGTCGCCTTCGAGAGCCTGCAACGCTGGCTGGCCCAGGCCCAGTTGCCTGCAAATGGCGAGCGTGAAATCAACCGGATTCTTTATTTGCTTGCGCACGCATTTATCGCTCCAAAACTCGTTCGATTCCACAATGGCGAATAATATTTTCTTGATTTCCATCCCGCCATCGAATAGACCCTTGCAAGCCGACGAACTATTGCAGGCTCCGGGTTCTCGTAGGCAAACCAGGCCCACAACTTCGACGTGATCAATTCCGCCGTTTTTTCGTTGCCCGCTAGCATTCCGCAGACATCGTCCCCATCGAAGTTCCCTTCGTTGCCAAGAATCGTTTTGGTTCCTGGGTCATGCAAGTTTTGGCGAATGGCGAACGCGAATATCTGCTCTCCCTGCCGAATCTTTTCGTGGAGGTCTTCAGGGGTTGGCCGGTGTCTACGTCCGGCCTTGCCATCGAAGCGATATCCCCACCCCTGTAAACGCTCGGGCAGCTTCTTGAACGTCCTTCTCGGTGTAGTTTCCGATGCCGAGCGTAAATAGCTCCATAATTTCTCTAGCAAAATTCTCGTTCGGCCTGCCCTTTACGTTCGTGTCGTTGTCGAGCCAGCGGATCATGGCGGCGTCTTTACTCATGGATTCGAGCAATTTCAGAGAGCTGCCGTTCGCGTGTCGGCGCAGAGTCTCGTTGTACTGAAACATCATCGGCACCTGATTGACTTTCGATGCGCTTACCGCAAAATGGTCGTGCCAAAAGAGGGTGAGTTTTTCTTGAAGCGGCCGCTGGATCGCCAAAGGCGAAGGGTCCACCAGCCCATATGAGTAGGCATTCTCAGCACGACTTTTCCATCTCTATTTTTCGCGGAAAAGGTGGTCGGATCGATGTCGAAACTTTCAGGGACTTTCTCGTAATTGACCAGTCGGTCGATCGTGCCGTCGACACCGAGCTTCGAGTAGAACTCCATCTCGGCGTAGCTTGCGCCCAATCCGAGCCTACGAAGCACGTGGCCGATCATCTGTTCCTTAGTCAGCGACATCCTTAGTGACTATACGGATCGGCCCGCCCGACGTTCACTATAAACGCGATTTGAAAGTCAGGCGCAGCGTCACGAGATCGCGAAGCATCCGCATCCCATCGCGCAGAAGCCGCACCTTCGAACCTTCCTGGTGCGACCACCTGATCGGGATTTCGGCAATTTGATAACCGAGCGCCCTGGCGAGCATCAGCGCCTCGAAATCGTAACTGAATCCGTCGAAGCGGCAGCGCGAGAAGACCTCCTTGGCCGCTTTGTGCTCGAACAGTTTGAAGCCGCATTGAGTGTCCTTGATTCCTCGAATCGAGAGGGCCTGAACCGCCCCGTTGAATGCCCTGCCCGCCAGCTCGCGCCACCAAGGCTGGCGAACTTCGAGTTTGCTATCCGCAAGCGGACGGCTGCCGATCGCGACCGCGGCCTTTGCTGCAAACAGCTTTTCCACTTCCTCGATCGGCGCGGCCAGGTCCGCGTCGCACAAGAGGAGCCAGTCGCCTTCGACTTCCATCATGCCCGTCCTCACCGCGTATCCTTTGCCCCGATTCGGTGAATATTCATGAAGCGCGAACCGCGTATCCGACCCAGCAATCGACCCCGCGATAGCGGGAGTCGTGTCGGTGCTGCCGTCGCTCACGACCAGAACGGTCCACGAGTATGGCTGCGCGCTCAGATACTCTCGGATGCGTGACAAAGATCGTTCCAAGCGGGGTTCCTCGTTGTAAGCGGGGATTACAACAGCCAAGTAGGGGCGTGTCAATGGGCATTCAGACTACCTAATGAAGGTGAGGCTCGTAGCCTTCGACGAAGAGGCCGGGGAAGCCGCCGGTATGCCAGAAAAGAGTCTTTCCGGTGAGCTCGCCCTTTTTGGCAAGGTCGACAAGGCCCGCGAACGCCTTTGACGTGTAAACCGGGTCGAGGAAAACACCCTCCGCCCTGGCCAGCATCGCGATGGCCCCACGGCTTTCCTCGGTCGGCACCTGGTATCCCTTTCCACAATAATCCATCCTAAGGTCGAAATCGGCCGGCCCCATGCGCAACTTTGCCAACAGAAGGCCGTCGAGGTCAGATGAAATCGAGCCGAGGACGTCGACGAGCTCGGGTTCGTTATCGGTGCATATGCCGACGACTGTCGTATTCGCCCCTGCTCGCGCCATTCCGTAGGCCAATCCTGCTTGCGTCGCGCCGCTGCCGCACGCCACGACAATGCGATCGAAGGTTGCATCCTGGATGAGCAATTCATGGGCCGCCGATACGAATCCGAGTGCCCCGATCCCCGTGCTGCCACCCCCTGGAATCTCGTACACCTTTCTTCCCTCGGATCGCAGCCGGCCGGCAAGTGCATGCGATTGAGTTTCGAGTTCGTTCCAGTCGGAATCGGGGAGCTTTTGCACGTCGAGCCCCAACCAACCGTCCAAGACCTGGTTGCCTCGAACGCCGGCCTCGGAAGGCCAATCCGAAGGCTTCGTCTCCCTGCCCTCGCCGGGGTGTGGCCACTCCATCGCGGCGGCGCGGAAGTCCAAGCCCAGCATGCGACAAGCTGCGCCTGCCTGGCGGATGAAATTGCTTTGCCAGGAGCCATGCGTGACGATAATATCAGCGCCTTGCCCGATCGCATCCGCCATTAGATATTCGAGCTTGCGTCCCTTGTTGCCACCACCCGCGAAACCCGTGAGGTCGTCGCGCTTGACCCATAGTTCAGATCCCAGCAACTCCGACGCCCGCTTCATCCTGTGGAGTGGAGTGGGCGCACAGATGAGATCCAATTTGCGATCCAGCATCGCCTTTAGTATGCAATCCGACGAAAAAAAGAGCCCGGCGTCGGAGTATGGCCGGGCTCGACGAGTGGTCCTGGTTAGAACTCTATCACATTGATCGAGTAGCGGTTGATAGTCGTCCGAAGCGTTCGATAAGCGCCGCCGAACACTGGTCCGAACGTTACGTAGCTCGTCGAAATGTCTCGCTCATTGAGGTCCTCGTCTACACCGTAACGATGCAGCGTGGCACTGCCAGGCAGCAAGTGGTTGCCCGCGCTGATCCTAACCGGTATGTCCTTGGTCTTCGCCGCGTTGATGACGAGGAGCCGGATCCGACCCGAAGCGGACTTGCAACCGAACACTTTCAGGTGCATGTTGTTCGTGGTGACTGGAAACATCTCGTCTCCTGGGCGAGCGAACTTCTTCAGCATTTTCATCGCGTAGAAGGTCGGATACCGATAATTCAAAGGCGGGGAAATATCTGCTGGAATACCACGGGCCAGGATGCCGTAGTCACTGTAGTCTCTCCAGCCGTACAGGCTCGGATGGTCGTTGCCATTGGTCAATGCCTGGTTGTGTAGCTTCCACCAAATCCACGATTCGAGATTTCGCGACGCCATCTGACCCCAAGAATACATCAGATACATAGCATTGGTGAGGCTGATATTCTGTGGCCCAGGCCGGCCCCATGTGCTGTTGGACTCCGTCAGATTGATCGGCATATTCTCGCCCGCTTCGCCGAGATAGTCGGTCAGCATCCGCTTCATGGGGTTTACCCAGAAGTCGACTCGGTCCATGTTCTGGAAGAGGATAGAGTCGCTCTCCTTGCCAGGCGCAACCGTGTACAGATGCATCTCGAAGAAGTCCGGGAGAACGCCCGCCTCGCGCATGCGAGTTAGCAACACTGCGCTCCAACCGTTTGCCGGCACGCCCGTAACCGGGTTGATAACCGTAATTCGCTGCGGCCAACTTTGCTCCCCGTACGTTCCGACGACGCCGATTTTCACCCGTGGATCGACAGCTTTCATCAGTAGTATTGCCTGCACACAGAAAGCAGCGTAGGTTTCGGCATCATGGTCGAAAGGCGGCGGCCGGGTGTCGTACTCCCCAGGGTGGTAGCATTCGTTGCCGATCGACCAGTATATGACGTCGCCGCCCATCTCGATATTGGCGTAATTCACCCAGGCGGCTGCCTCTGCCGGCGTTCCCGAGCCGTAATTGGCTGCGATCATCTTGTCGGACCCGATGGCCTCGGCCAGCTGCAGGTATTTTTCGGTCGTCAGGCGACAATACGAGCCCGTCTGATTGTTGGTGCTCGTCTCCCAGTTGTAAAGGTCGGCGTTGGTGCCACCTGGGAAGATCATAAACTGAATCCCCGCCTCCATCATCCTGGACCGGCTTTCGGTCAGCTCCAAAGTGTTATCTTGACAGTGGACTCCCACTCCGAACATTCGCTTGTGAAGCGTTCGGAACGGTGCGTTCGGCTCAAGGCCGATCGTGGTTGTCGTCAAGGGAGGATCGCGCTTGACTAACTTCATGTCGTCTAGCCAAAAGATGGGCAAGTTCTGCGGAACATCGAAGTAGAGATAGTGAACCACTTCACCTTCGACGACACTTAGAGCAGACAGAGGCACGACCACTTTGGTCCATACGCCCGGGGGGATGGGGCCTGTTATGTCGCCGAGCCGAACGCTCGGGCGCGGCGCCTCAAAGAAAACGCGGGCCTTGAGCCTCATGTTCTCGAGGCCGGTTCCAGCGGGCCGGACCCAGAATTCCCAATGGATAATATCGTTGGTCCATTCGCCGTACCAAGTATGGGTAATCGTCGCCTGATTGCCCGCGTTCAGGGTGTATTTGATTGACTTGCTATAGGTATGGGCATATTCCGTATTCTCCTTATCGATGGGTCCGGTAGATGACATGTCCCATAAACCTATGGGGTAATCGACGTACATCTCGAAATCTGCTGTGTCCTCGGCATGGATCGCGCCGAATGTGCAGGTGCTCGCTATGAGTAGAGCTAGAGTTCGCAATGACAGCTCCTTTGCTAAGATCGTGATCGTGGCGCCGGGGATATCGAACGCTCCGCGAGCGGTTTCGATCTGCATCCCGGTAAGCCATCGTGAGCTTCAGCGCAAGTTCCGTTCAGTGCGGACTCTCGGTATGCGGATGGGCCAGTAGCTCTGGCCGGTTCGCAGACGGTTGTATCCGCAGAAGTAGCAAGAAATTCGTCCGAATCGGCTATGCCGAATGTAGACAAGTACAATTATACAGGCATAGCAGGCAACTTTCGCAGTTTTTTGCGAAAAACTTTCCAAAGACCGAAAAAATCACCCCATCGGGCGACGGTGGGCAATAGTGTGAGCCTGACCCTCCTTCTAGGG
>JBPCLO010000012.1:0-69699 GCA_051003155.1 Fimbriimonadales bacterium
CACGCAACCCCGTTCCCTCTCGGGCCCAGCGCGGCCCCCCCCCCCCCGGGCCAACATTTTGTCTGTCGGATCCGGCTCGACGCTGGCGGGAGCGAAGGGCGTTCTATCGACAGAAGGCACCGGCAAGAGCGATGCCCGAGAACCCCGGGCCATGGAACGGCGGCTTTCTGCTAGAGTGCCATAGCGTCGCACGGGTGCTAGTCGTATGAAGATGCAGCGCGTAAAGGAGAACGAATGAGTCTAAAGAATGGGTATTTGTCGCTGTCGGTCGCAGCTGCAACTATGCTGAGCCTTTCTGCCGTCGCGATCACGCGGCGGGACGACTTGCCCGATGCGAAATACCTAGCTCTCGGCGCGACATTCGAAGCTGTAGGCCTCATCGACGTGTTCGTTGGCGGCCGTCGCCTGCCACCGGCGATCGAGGCTACGGCCGTGAGATCGCGAGGGCATTCCTTCCCGCCTCGTTCTTGACACCGCCGCCCGCCTTGCCGTAAGCTTCACCGCAATGATCATCTCAGTCATCGCCGCCATGTCTCTTGGCCAGGCCGTCGACGCGCGCCTTATGCGCTTTCCGGATATTCACGGCGACCGGACCCTGTTTACCTACGCGGGGGATATTTGGACCGTGAGCGCCGAAGGGGGCGTTGCCAGGAAGCTGACCAACCATGCGGGGAACGAGGCATTGGGGAAGTTTTCGACCGACGGCGCCTGGATCGCGTTTACGGCCAGCTATGACGGCAATGCGGACGTTTATGTGATGCGCAGCGAGGGCAGCGAGCCCAGACGCCTCACGTTCCATCCCGACGCCGATGTCGTGCTCGACTGGATGCCTGACGGCAAATCGATCATGTTCCGCTCGTCGCGCGAGGCCGTGAGCGGGCGGTACCAGGGCGCATTCACCGTTCCAATGGCCGGAGGAACTCCCCAGGCGCTGCCCATGAAGGAGTCGGGCCTGGCGTCGGCATGTCCCGACGGAACGAAATTCGCGTATAACCGAATGCCGACCGAGAACGCGGCTTGGAAGCGATACCGAGGCGGCCTTCAAAGCTTCATTTCTTTTTACGATGCGGCGGCCAATAAATATTGGGAAATGGAGCATGACGAGTCGGCATATTTGTGGCCGATGTGGGTGGATCACCGCGTTTATTATGCGAACGATTCGGACGGACGTTATAACTTATACAGCTTCGACACGCGCAATAAGAGCAAAAAGCAGCTCACGAATTACAAAGATTTCGACATAAAATGGCCGAGCTATGGCTCAGGCAAAATCGCTTTCGAGCAGGACGCAAAGCTTTGGATTTACGATATACAGTCAGATAAAGTCTCGAATTTGCCCGTTCAGATCCATAGCGATCTATTGGAGGCGCGGCCCTATCGGATGGAGCTCGGCAACCACGTCGGCGACCTGTCGATCTCGCCTTCCGGCGTGCGGGTTGCCTTGGAGGCGCGAGGGGAGGTGTTCAGCGTGCCGGTGAAGGAGGGGCTCACGCAGAATCTGACGCAAACGCCTGGGGCTCGCGAGCGGTATCCGAACTGGTCACCCGACGGCCAGACGATCCTGTACGCCAGCGACCGGAGCGGCGAGTATGAGTTCTGCACGCAAAAGTCGGATGGCTCCGGTGAGCCGGTGCGGATTACGACGGGATTGAAGCGGTTCGTGCACTCCCCCACGTGGTCGCCGGACAGCAAGAAGTTCTTCTACACGGACGCCTCGAACAGCCTCTTCCTGGTGAACGTCGCGACGAAGAAAAACACTAAGATCGGCGGGTGGGATTACCCGGCATTCAACGACACGGTCTGGTCGCCGGACTCGAAATGGATCGCCTATTCTAAATCAGACTCGGCCGGTTTTGGTAAGATTTACATGTACTCAATCGAAACTGGCAAAGAGACGAAAGTCAGCCAAAATATTTTTGGCGACAACAACCCAGTTTTCGACGCGGATGGTAAGTATTTGTTCTTCGTTTCGACGCGCGACTTTAATCCAACGATGGGGATTTTCGAATTGCGGTTTAATATGGTTGATGGGCAGCGTATTTACGGCTACACGCTGAGAAAAGATGCTCCCTCGCCTTTTGCCCCTAAAAACGAGATGGAAAAAATCGGTATCGACAAGCCTGCGCCGGAAAAGCAGCCGGACGATAAAGCCGAAGCCGCCCCTGCCCCTAAACCTTACGACCTCACGGACATGGATACCAGGCTTTTCAGCGTCCCCGTCTCGCCGGGCTCGTATGGCTTGGCGGGAAGTGCATCCGGAAAGCTATTCTATTTCTCGAACAACACGGTTTTCCAATTCGATCTTGCTCAGAAGAAGGCGGACGCGATTTTAGAGGGGGCAGCGCAGATATCGTTCACGCCGAAAATGGACAAGATGGCCTACCAGTCGGGAGCGACCGTTGGCGTCATCCCTCTTCAGCCGGGCCAGAAGATTGGAGCGGGCCAGGTGAACCTCGCGGATATGGAAACTGTCGTCGACCCGAAGGCCGAATGGAAGCAGAGTTTTTGGGAGGCGTGGCGTTTCGAGCGTGATTATTTCTGGAATCCGAATATGGGTGGCTTGAATTGGAAAGCCATCGGCGACCGCTATGCGCAATGGTTGCCAAACGTCGCGCATCGCAGCGATTTGGACTATCTCCTTCGCGAATTGCTTGGCGAACTGGGTACGGGACATGCGTACGTAATACCTGCCCCTCTCGCGGGCGTGAGAAGCGTTCCGATCGGCTTGCTCGGTGCGGACTACGAGCGGACGGCGCAAGGCGTTCGCTTCAAGAAGGTTTACCGCGGACACATGTGGGATTCAGCCCGCCGCGCCCCGCTCAACGAACCAGGAATGAACGTGGGCGACGGGGACTACCTCTTGGAAATCGACGGCCAAAAAATCGGGCCGAATACCAACGTAGACGAGTTGTTGGTCGGAAAGGCCGATAAGAACGTGGAAATAACTGTGAACTCGACGCCGAGCACGGTCGGATCGCGAAAGATTCTTGTCAAACCGATCGGCGACGAAGGCGACTTGCGCTATGCGGATTGGCTGGATACGAACCGAAAATATGTGGACGAGAAGACGAACGGCCGGGTCGCGTATGTCCACGTTCCGAGCACCGGCATGGACGGCGTCATTGAATTCTATAAAATGTTCTATCCGCAGGTAGATAAAGAGGCGATTATAGTGGACGAACGATATAATTCCGGCGGATTTATTCCGGATTTCTTTGTGGAAACGCTGGATCGCGAACCGCTGGTGCGCTGGAGTCCTAGGGACATGGGCGACTTTCGGTCTCCTGGGGCGGCGGTGATTGGCCCGAAGGTTATGCTGATCAACCATTACGGCGGCTCGGGCGGTGACGCGTTCCCATATTTCTTCAAGAAGAAGAAATTGGGGCCGGTGATCGGCACGCGCACGTGGGGCGGCCTCGTGGGAATCACGGGCGGCCGAGACCTGATGGCAGGCGGTGCGGTAACGATCCCGCAATTTGCCATATGGGACGTGGAGAACGGGAAGTCGAAGTGGGTCGTCGAGAATGTGGGTGTGCCTCCGGACATCAAAGTCGACAACACGCCCGATCAAGTTCTCATGGGCAAAGATCCTCAGTTGGACAAAGCAATCGCAGTGATCATGGAAGCGCTGCGCAAGAACCCGCCGGCGAAGCCGGCTAAGCCGCCGTATCCCGGGGGCGGGGGCTCGACGACTGCCGACTGACGACTGTCGACTGCCGATCGGAGCCGACAGACAAAAACTGCAGGCTCACTGCTTCTACCGCAACTGGTGGGTGTCGCTACGCAGGCGTGAGCGGCGGCCATAATACCCAAATGACTCTACAAGAGCGTCTAAACCATGAGCGCGCAGACATACATGTGTCCGGATGGCTGCAGGAAATCTGGAATCACTTGCCGGACGCGGACCTTGCGCACGAATTGAGGGTTGCCTACCGAGTCGACCAATTTCTTCAACATGTAAACATGGATGGTTTGGATGGCTATTTTGAAAATAATGCGGATGATGTCGACTTCGACCTCAAGGCACTGCGAGAAATTGGCCTCGATGAGGCCGCGAGCCGTGTTGAAGAGGGGATAAACGGCGGTGGCATCGACTAAGCCCTAATGGCGAGCAGTCCGCAGATCGAAACTGCAACTCATCGATATATACAGGAGCGATTGAGCATCTTTGAAGGCTTTGAACAACAAACTTCGTAGGCGGTGTCGGCAGCCGTCGGCCGCTCTTCACGCGGGAGTTTCTTGTTCTTCCTCTTCGAGTTCGGTGAAGTCGATAAACTCGGCGCGGACCTTAGCCATCTCCGTCTGCATGGTCACGAGTTTGTGATACGTGCCTTCGCGATCCATCAGCTCATCGTGCGTGCCTTGTTCGCTTATTTTCCCGTCTTCCAAGACGATAATACGATCTGCGTGCTTTAGCGTGCTCAAACGGTGGGCTATCGCAAACGCCGTTCGGCCCTCCACCAAATTATTAAGCGCTTCCTGAATCATCCGCTCCGTTTCGGTATCCACGCTCGAGGTCGCTTCGTCGAGAATCAAGACCTTGGGATTGTGCAGAATCGCGCGCGCGATCGAAATTCTTTGGCGCTCCCCGCCGGAAAGACGCTGCCCGCGCTCGCCGACATAGGAGTCGTAACCGTCGGGAAACTTCATGATGAAATCGTGCGCGTTAGCCGCCTTTGCTGCCGCCATTATTTCCTCTGGAGTTGCGCTTGTGCGGCCATATGCGATGTTGCTCTGTATGGTTCCCGGAAATAGAAACGACTCCTGCGGAACGACGCCGACGTTGCGCCTAAATTCTTCAAGGTCCAGTTCGCGAGTGTCGATTCCGTCGATCTTAATGTTGCCCTCCGTCGGATCGTAAAACCTTAGAAGCAAATTCATGAGAGTGCTTTTTCCACTGCCGCTCGGCCCGACGACGCCAATCATTTCGCCTGGCTTCACGTCGAGGGTTACCCCGTGAATCACCTCGCTCGCCTTGTCGTAGCCGAATCGCACGTTCTCGAACAAAATCCTGCCCTCGTAGCGCCCGAGATACTTCGGCTCTTTTGGTTGACGAATGTCGGGCACGGTGTCCATGACTTCGAAAACGCGCTCGCCGGCGGTCAGCGCACGGCTTGTCCAGTCGATAACGCGGCTAAGCTGCATCATCGGCGCCTGCATCTGGGTCAGGTACGTGACGAATAGGAAGAACTCGCCGGTGGACATTTGGCCGCCCATCACGCGCGCTCCGCCGACGTAGTAGGCCAAGATCGTCCCCGTGCTGACCAAGAACAAGATAATCGGGAAAAAGACGGACCAAGCGGTTTCCGCCGAATATCCGAGGTCGGCAAGGTTCTGAACGCGCCGAGTGAATTTCGCCACTTCGCGGTCCTCACCGCGAAATGCCTTGACCACCCGCATGCCGCTTAAAACGCCGTTAAGGGCGCCGCTGAGCCGAGACCAGCTGTGCCAAAACCGCCGCCAAACGCGCATAATTCTCCGTCGAAAAACGCGCACTAAATAAAGAATAATCGGAATCGGAAGCAACACCGCAAGCGCAACCTGCCAGTTAATTACGAATAGAACGATGGGTATCGAAATCAGGATCAAACCATCTCGCAGCAGATAGGGCACCCCATCGACCAACACCTCGTACAGGGCTCCGGTGTCGTTGGTCATGCGCGACATAACGCTTCCTACAGTTCGCCGATCGAAAAAAGACAGCGAAAGCGCTTGAAAATGCTCGAATAGGCGCGCCCGAATGTCGACGGTGACTCGATTTCCGATCCAGGCATTAATCCAGCCGCGGAGCATCGTAAGCCCCATCGCGAGCAACGCGGCGCCGGCCATTCCCAAAATAACCGGCAAAAAGAGATCGCGGCGCTTCTGCTCGAAAACCTGGTCGACGAGGATCTTGATGAGGTAGCCGGGCACGAGCGCCGCAGCAGTGCTTCCCACCAACAACAGGGTGCTTAGGGTGACCCTGGCTTTGTATGGCGCGACAAATCGAAACAGACGAATTAGGGTTTTCCCGCGATTGATGCAGTAGTCGCAGATATCGCTGTCCGCGGGGAGAGGGCGATGGCACTTGGGGCAGACACGCTTTGCTTCTGCTTCCTCCAAGTCGTCTTCCCCGGCTCGAAGCTTGGTCAGACTCTTGGCGGCGTTGATCAGGGGTCCCGAGCCGGCGGCGCTCGAACGCAGGAGCTCCACCGAGTGCCCGCCGATATCGGCTACAAGCCGGCCGGCATCGACCAATTCTTCATACCGAAAATTGGACATAGCCTGTAGGGGCCAACTTTCTTTGGCAGGTAACGTCCAAATGCGCTCGTCCGGCCCGGTGACCAGGAGGTGGCTTTCGCCGAATTTGGCTGCGTTCGTGAGATCCGACGTAACCGAGAACATAACGACCTCGCCGTTGCGAAGGTCGAGTAAATCGTCGAACGAAACGGTCTCCTCCGTCGCCATAAATGCCCCAAAGCATTCTACTCTGTCGGCTAACAGTCCCTTAACGGAGGGTCTGGGAACCATTTGGATTCGGCGGGCGTCTATCAGGCAGACGAGCCGGATTAAACGAACCGCTCTTTATGGTAATTGGCTGGAAACAGCAATGGAGCGCGTATTACCTCCCTCCCATGCGCGCTTCGAGAAGGCCCTGGCGTTATGCCGGGGCCCTTCTTTTTAGGTGTTGATTTCGAGCAGGATACGCGCGGCATCGCCTTTGTCTATCGATTCGTTTGCGTATGGGCAGCGAGCGCTTAGCACACATGCGGGGCAGCCGTCCGTGCAGGTGCACGAAAACAACTGTTCGGTTACTCTTTCCAACCAGAGCTCGCAAGAGGTGAACAGGGTCTCGGCCAAGCCGATTCCGCCGGCGACGGCATCGAACACGAAAATCGCAGGCCGTGCGGTCTCCGGCCAAAGCGGATAGTAGGCACTTCCCAGGTCCCGAACTTCGCATTGCGCAATCGTCGGAGCGAGAGCAAGAAACAAATGCTCGAGCGCATGGACGCCGTCCGAGGTCGAATCCAGACCCCTCACTGTCGGCACATCGAACCTCACAGCGAAAGTATCGAACGTGCTTGGCGGCAAGTCGAGGTCTTCTCGTGAAATGACGGAGTCGTCGAGAAGCGACCTTCGAAAGAAGGCGTCAACCGACGTGGTCACCTCGACGGCCTCCAAACGAACGCCGAGAGTATTTACCGACAAGGCGTCGATTTCTTCCTTGGGAGTCACCGTTGTCTCCGCCAGCGACTGCGTGTAATAGTTCACCTCGACGCGCTCGACCGTGATCTGCCTGGCGATCAAGTTTAAATCGGTGACCAGGTACTGGTCCCCCCGGTGAAGGTAGATCGCACCCGCATGGGCCGACATGAACGCGCGCCACTGGTCCATCGTGCCGATCTCGCCTCTCGCTGCTTGAATCGTGTACGGTATGCCTCCTCCGCCCCTGATGTCTACGTCGCCGGCGGGGCTGTGTGGCGAAGGATAAAGCCACATCCCCGAACGCCTAACGAGCTTGCCCTCTCCCTCTAGGCCCTCCAAGACCTCCAGCGAATTTTCTGGATACGACATCAGCTCTGCTGCAGAAATTGGCCGCTCGTAAGCTGCGCACCGAAGCTGCTCCGCCAAAATGTACGGGTTCGACGGCTGGGCTCGGACCGCTTCGGCCCTGCCGTCCAGAAGCACCTCCGGATGTCGCATATAGTATTGATCTAGCGGGTCGTTTTTGGCCACTAGTACACCCAAAGCCTCGCGCTTGCCCCTTCCTGCGCGACCGGCTTGCTGGCGCAGGCTGCTGATCGACCCGGGAAAGCCATTCATGATAACGGCGTCCAGGGTCCCAACGTCCACGCCCAACTCCATGGCGTCCGTTGTGCTGAGGCCGAGCAGCTCTCCGTTGAACAGCCTCTGCTCGATCGCCCGGCGCTCGGCCGTTGTGTAGCCTCCCCGGTAGCTTTCGATCTGCTTCGCCAACCGCGGGCCTGCCAAGGAAAGGCCTTCGCGCGTGTATCTTAGTATCAGTTCTGCCGTGATGCGGGAGCGGGCAAAGGCCAGCGTGCGCACTCCGTGAACGGCAAAAGTCCCGAGAAGCTGAGATGTTTCGGAGTTGCCGGATCGCCGATGGCCCTCATCATCCTCGGGTGGATTCCACATTAGGAGGTAGCGTTTGCCTCGTGGCGAGCCGTCACGGTCCACAATCTCCGCTCCGGTTCCTACCAAAGACGCGAACAACTCCGAGGGGTTGGCGATCGTTGCGCTGCAAGCAATAATCTGGGGCTTGCTGCCGTACAGTTCACACAGCCTGAACAGGCGCCGGAGGACTAGCGACACGTGCGCGCCGAAAACGCCGGAGTAGGTGTGCATCTCGTCGAGCGCGACGAAGCGAAGGTTTCGCAGGAACTTTCCCCACGCCGTGTGATTCGGCAGGATGCCCACATGGAGCATGTCCGGGTTTGTAAGGAGGATATGCGCGGCGGATCGGATTGCCGGCCGTTCGGCCTTTGGCGTGTCACCGTCGTAGGTTTCCGCCTCGATGCCGTTCACTAGGATTTGTCGAAGCTTCCCGAGTTGGTCGCGTGCAAGTGCTTTGGTGGGGAACAGGTAGAGTGCCCGCGCCGGGGGTTCGGTCGCCAGTCGGTTGAGGACCGGCACGTTGTAGCAAAGACTTTTGCCACTCGAGGTCCCGCTGGTAACTACAACGTTCTTGCCGGCCTCGGCCAGGTCGATGGCATCGGCTTGGTGGCTGTAAAATCGGTGGATTCCGGTCGACGCGAGACTGCTCAGAACTGCCGGATCGATCCGCCGCTCGGGGACTTCGAAAGCGGCCTCTCGCGCTTCGCTGACTCCTTGCTCCGAGATCTGGTTCGCATAGTAAGGCGTCCGTTTCAAGGCCAAGATAATTTGGGCGAGATCGACCTCAGCGCTATTCGGCGGCATCGGCCCTTTCCCTCTTGACCCTCCTCTTTTCCGTGACCCGAATAGCGGAGATGCTGGCAAAGTAGAGCAGCGTCAGCGGGACGGCCATCGCTATGAAGCTGAAGAAGTCGCCTCCGGGAGTGAGAAAGGCCGACAGTGCGGCGATGCCCCCGACGGCCATGCGCCAGTTCTTCCAAAGAGCATCAGCCGTGATGATGCCCACTGAGCCGAAGAACCACAGGACGAGGGGAAGTTGGAAGCCGAGACCGAACGCGAACAGCATCTTCATTATGAAAATAACGTAGCTGCCCGGGTTTTGAAGTAGCTCGGTTCCCTGGAAGTCGTCCAAAAAGCTCAGGAACCAGGCGAACGCCGGCCTTAGAATAAGATAGCCGAAGAACGTTCCGACGAGGAACAGTACGGCGCTGAGGGGGGCGACAATTCTCAATGGCTTGCGTTCGTTCGGCTTCAGCGCGGGCCGCACGAAGCCCCAAAGCTGCACGATGATCACCGGCGCGGCTAGCACCAGCCCGATAATGAAGGAAAGCTTGAACTTGAGGAAAAACGGGTCGGAGAAGTTTGTGAACGCCTCTTTGCCGACCACACCCGCTGGCCACAGGGAAGGGTCTCTGACGATCGCGTTGAGGTTCTCGTAAATGTACGGTTCGAGGAACCAGCCAGCCGCCCAGCCCATAGCAAGGACGAGCAGCGAGCGCATAATTCTCGCTCGCAGCTCGTCTAAATGTTCGACTAAGGTCGCCCTGTGGGACTCGGGGTCTTCGGGGTCGTTCCAGGGCTCGGTGTTATCGGGCGCGATGGCCATTCCCCATTGTGGGCTTGGCCGTCTCTATTTCTCCAGAACCATGTTCAAGTAGAACTTCATTCTCACAAATGTCCCGCCGCCGCCACCTTGCTGGCCGCCGCCGGGCTTCCCACCGGGAGCAGTTTGGCCGCCGCCCTTGCCCATAGGAATTTGATAGTTGATCGACATGCCGCCTCTGCCTCCACGGCCCCCACGGCCGCCCATGTCCATCGGCTGCGGGCCGCCGGTGTTCCCACCACCACCGCCACCCATGCCGCTGTCGCCTTGTCCGACCTTGGTGTCGGCTTCCACGATCATGTCGGAGCGGACGAGCTTGCCGGTTCTATAGGAGATCCAGGCGAGCTGCTGAAATCGGAGCTTGTCATTCTGTTTGAATTCGCGGCCCGCGAGGGAAAGGTCTTTAGAGTCCTTGTCCTTTTGGCCAAATTCCAGTTCGTAGCGGAGCTTGGCGCACGGTTCGCCGCGCTCCCACTCTACGGCTTCGAAGGTGCCTCTGGCGGGGATCTTTTCGATGGACTTCCCGGTGTTGCGAACCTCCGGGATCGTTCCTCCGCCCATGGCGATCGAAGCTTGCCAAGAGTCACCCACCTGCAACCGTTCCGTGGGAAGGATCGGCAGCGGGATGAACGCGAAAAGGTCCATTTCGACGTTGTCCGTTCCGGTGCCCTCGAAACCCCAATAATTCGGGATGTCGCCGTATAATTCGGCGCCCGTGGTGCGAAGGATGCGATAGATGGGGGCAAATTCGTCGCTCTTGTGGACCGTGGGCTTTTCGTCGCCGGAAACGGTGGCCACAACATAGTCCTTGCCCTTGTACGGCAAGATTTGGGAGCGAACGAGGCCATATCCGCCCCGGACATCGTCGACGGCGAAGAGCATTCGCATGCTCTCGGAGCCCAGGGGCAGCTGGGCGGCCCGCCCGCCTAGTTTATTCTGAGCCTCGGTAAGCGTGGAAACCTCTTCCCCGATCTTGACGGTGTAGACCGATCGCATGCCGGGATAAAACTTGTACCGGATAAGAGACCCGTTCGCCGGAATCGCGATGCCTGCGTTATTGCCGACGTGAACTTTAATCTCCGACTTATCCGAAATCTGCGGCCGGCCGCCGGTATTCGCGAAGAGGCTGACGCCCACGGTGTGCCATCCGTCCGCGATCTTGTGCTTCTTGGTGTTGAGCCAATAGATCAGGTACGTGTTCTTTGCGTTTGGCACCGGAACAGTAGCTTCCAGGAACTTGCCGTCCAGCGTGACACCGATAAAGGAACCGGCGGGTACGCTGTTTTTGGGCAGCGTGATGGGAACGGTTTCCCGAACCTTCGCGCCATCGAGGGGCTTCACAATGGTGAACGGGGCCTGCGCTAGTGCGGCAGAGCCGGCAACGGCCAGAACGGCACAAAATAGGTTTCTCATACTGTGGTTATTCCTCCGGCAGATGACCCCAAAATCGTACCTCAGGGACCCATCCCACCGCTTACAAAGTTTGACGTGCGACAAGGGCGCAAAAGTTACGGGAATCGGCCATGAGTAAGAACTGATCCCACTGCGCTGAGGGCTATGGGATTATTGCGAGCGTCGCCTACGCGATCTCCCAGTCGTTGACGACCTCGGGCTTATGCCTAAGCGTCGCCGCTACGCTGCAGTACTTGCCGTCGCTCAGCTCGATCGCGCGCTCTACCGCCGCCGGGTCGATGTCCTCACCGCCCACTATGTGCTTTATCATGATTCTTTCGAACGGCCGGGGCCATTCGCCCGCAGGTGGCCGGTCGCCGCTGATCCGGACCTTGTAAGAAGTCACCTTCTGGCGCTTCTTTTCGAGAATGCTAATCACGTCCATCGCCGTGCACGCGGCGAGCGAAACAAGCAGTGTCTCCATGGGGGAGGGCCCCGCCGGCTCTCCGTCTTCGACGGAGTCAAATGAAAAGGAAAACCCCGACGGAGGCTCCGCGTCGAACCTCAGTCCGCCCGCCCATGCAAGTTCAGCGTCCATGCCGTCAGTCTACCGTTGGGCTCAAGGACTTTTGCCCTAACCCGGAACTTTGAGCTCCGTTGAGAAGTTTATAAGAGTAGCGCATGTCCTCCTTTCCCTCTCCGGGGAAAGACAAGCCCCAGTTTTAGCCGACTGGGGCCTTTTCTTCAAGACTGCCGACTGCCGGTTTACTTAGGTATGACACCTATTTCGTTCTCTAACCGGGACTTCGCGGCCGCAAGTTCGCGCATGGCCTCGATCTGCAAGAGGTCGGCGTCGCCGAGGCCGGCCCGGCCGCCCTCCGTCAAGTGCCGCTGGAGGCCCTTTCCGGCTTGGTACAGCAAATTCATCGCCAGCCCGCGTTGTTCGTGGCTTTTTACGTGGACCAAAGGTGGGGTGACCCTATCCAAGTACTGCATTAACGTCGAAGCCCGGAGCACCCAGGCATCCGTGCGAGTCTTGAGGCTTCCGCCCGGCTCGGATTGCGCTTCCTTGAGCAGATTCCGAAAAGAGACCGCCATGCTTTGAATGACCGGCTCCAAGACTCCGACGTTACTTCGATATCGCTTTGTGGCGATCCCGGGTTCTTGAGACAGGCCCAACTTGCTCGCCGTTTCGAGGTCCTCTACGCTCTTGGAGAACTCTTCCGTCAGCGCGTATGCCTGGGCGCGCTTATATAGGGTCTCGGGGTCCTGCCTGATCGCGAGCGCCGCCGTGTACTGCTCGGCGGCGCGATCGAAATCGAGCCGGCCCATGAGCATGTCTCCGAAGATCGTCCTCGCCGCGGCATTCTTTGGGTACTTGGCCAGCGCCTCCTGAATTTTTTCGAACGCCTTATCCGCTTGCCCGCCGTCCATCCAGCTCTGGGCGGCGGCGATGAGGAACTCGCTGCGATCGGGCATCAGCTCATACGCCCGAGCGGCCTCATTTGCGGCCAGGAAGGGGTGCCCGGCCTGCTGCAGCGCTTCGATCAGAGCGAGTCGCGGTTCGGCGCTCATCGGATCGGCGTCGACAGCATCGTTCAGGAACACCACGGCCTCGACGAGCTTTCCTTCGCTCAGAGCCCTTCTGCCCGACGCCAGCGGCGTGCTGTCGATTCGAACGTTCGGAGTGTGTACTGCCGACGGAGGCCCGGGATCGGGCGTCGCCAGAGAACGGGATGCGGGCAGGTCTTTAAACGGAATGGTATCGAGTTGCGCAACCCAGGTCGAAGCGATGGTCATGCTGCCGCTCACGATATCGAGCTTGCCGTTGCGTATGATCGAATATTTCGCCTTTTTGTCCCAGACGGTCCTGCCACCGCGCCCGCGATAGAGCTGGATGTCGCCCTCGATCTCGCCGCCCTTGCGTAGAACTTTACAAATCACCACATAGTCAGCACGGATTGCCCGAGAAACCTTGAAAACGTCATCTTTCTTGGCTGTCGCTTCCCATGACTTGATCGCTCCCGACCGGATAGCGGCAGCGACGGCCGGCTCGCTCATATCCCACGACACCGGCACAACCTTGCCGACGGCGTCGAGGCCACTGGCAATCTGCTTGACGACGGGAAGGTTGTTGTCCTTATCGGTGAACTCCAGAACCATGTCCTGGTAGATGAGGACAGAGGGCTTCGCTGGAGCAAGCGCCAGAGCCGCGATCAGAGGAAGCATCATCCCAGGAGGTCGAGTTCCCGCCGGCAAGCTTTCGCCTCGTTCTCCGCCCCAGCTTTCTCGTACATGGATAGAGCGGTTTGGAAGTGCTGCCGCGCGCTACCAGTCTCGCCGACCCGTGCATGGCAACGCCCGATAAACTGGTGGATCAGAGCTGGGCGGCTACTACCGGCGAGGGAGGCGGTAAAGTCTCGAATAGCGCCCCGATAGTCTCCCGAAGCCATCTTGTTCTGAGCCACGCGGTAGATGTTCTCGCTCACGGCGGGCTCGGAGCGGCTCGCCGGCCCGCTTTCGGCAATTTCGATCCTGCCGACGCTCCTAGGCTTAGGGCGTGGCTTTGCTCCAGCGGACGCGGGAGCCGTCGATGCTGCAGTCGGTTCGCTCCGGCCGGTCGCAGGCAACTTGCCTTCGTTCGTGGGCACGATTTCGAGCGGCACGCTCAGTGGCGCGACCGATCGCATCGGATTTGGAATCACCGAACGTCGCCCAAACGCGTTTGGGCGCGCAGCCGGTAGTTCACCGGACGCGCCGGCACCGGTGTTTGCTGGAAGCGTCTGCTTAGGCTGCGTCCCCTGCGAAGGAAGTTCAAATCCGGAAGCTTTGTAGGAGTTGCCGCTTAAAAGTGCCTCTTTCCGAGGCTCCTCCGAGTCTTTGGGCAGGGCGAGCATGATGCCGACCGCCGAAACCGCCGCAGCTGCTCCGAGGGCACACAGAATCGCGACCATGGTGCGACGCTGATCGGCAGGGGTTTCGGCCGCGCCCTCCGTTGACCGTCTCAACTGGTTCAGCTTGATTTGGTCGAGCGTCGATTCGGGCCTCAGCCGCGCGACCTCCTCGTAAGCGGCAATCGCAGATACCATATCGCCCTTGTGTTCGAAGCACATGCCCCTAAGAACGTGTGCGCCGGCCCCATCGGGGAAGGTCGCGAGGATCGAATCCGCGACAAATAGGGCTTCCTCCATCCGGTGCTCGTGGATCAGCCTGTAGCCGTCCTTTAGCAATTCTTCGACGTCTTCGGCCTTGACGCTTGCCTCGGGGAGGGCCAACTTCACACCGCAGGACTTGCAGAATTTGCTATCCGGGGAGTTGCTTGTTTTGCAGGTTGTGCAACTGATTGCTTCCATTTTCGAACCATTAGACGCGTCCACGCGCGGTAATGTTAAGTATAACTCTCAAAAACTAAGCGCCCAAGTAGAAGGAATCGCGTTGCGTCCCGGCGAATGGTATTCACACTATGAAAGGAGTTGTTCTTCCCCTATGCGCGGCTACGTCTGCCCTTCTCGCCGGTTGTTCCGGGTCGGGCGGCGGCGGCGGCGGCCTGCCACCCTCGCGGATCGTATTTTCTTCCGATAGGGAGGGTAGCGTCGCGGTCTTCGCGATGGACGCCAACGGTGCTAATGTTCTTCGTCTTACCGACCCAGTTGCGTCGAACCGAATGCCATCGCTGTCGCTAGACGGACAGACGGTCGTTTTCGTGAGCGAGCGAGACGGAAATCAGGAAATCTACAGCATGAACGTCGACGGCACGAATCAGACGCGCCTGACAAATGATGCCGCCGCCGACTTCAATCCATCTTTTAGCCGCGATGGCACCAAGATACTTTTCGATTCGGAAAGAACTGGAAACGCCGAGGTCTTCGTAATGGCCTCCGACGGCCAGAATCCTGTCAATCTGTCCGTCAGCGCCCAAACAGACGGCGCAGCCAAGTTCAGTCCCGCCGGCACACAAATCGTCTTCCACTCGAATCGGACCGGCCAGTTCGAAATATGGGCCATGGATAGCGACGGCGGACGGCAGTTTCCCCTAACGGACGGCGCCGACTCGTTCGATGCATTTCCATCGTACAGCCCCAACGGCGCGAAGATCGTCTACAACTCGAAGATCGGAGCCGACGACAGCGAAATCTTCGTTATGAACGTGGACGGCAGCTCGCAGGCACCCCTCACGAATAACTTGGAGCCTGACAGCAACGCTGAGTATTCGCCGGACGGCCTGAAGATCGTGTTCGAAGGTTTGCGTGCCGGAAACTGGGACATTTGGTTGATGGACGCAGCCGGCGGAAACGAGGTCAACCTCACCAACGACTCAGGGAATGACACCGAACCTTCCGCTGGAACATAGACCTTAAGCCGGTTCCGTCACGGTTATCCCATGACCATAAGGCGGAGGTCTGAATACGTCACCTCCATGAGCCTCTCCAAGTTGATCACATCCTCTTTGTTGTATTGGAGCAGCGTGTCGAGGGCCGACTCTTTGCCGCGCAGATAGTTCCGCCACAGTAAAATCGCGTCGCGCCCGGTCAAGCCGCGCGTCTCCGAGCTGCGTTCGATTCCTAACTGGTGCTCGATGCTCTTTAAGCCACCCCGATAGCCGAGGCGGCGCATCGTGGGGCACAAGTCGATATGCAACTGATCTAGTTCAATGCTCGGGAACTCCCGCGCCAGCATCGGCATGTCGAAACCCGAGCCGAAGAACGTGACGACGGTGCTGTACATACTGATCGCGTCGGGAAACTCTGCGAGGTTTTCACCCTTGATAAATGGCTTGTAGGTAACTCCGTCGTAGAGCCCGACCATGGTAATCGTGTCCTCGCGAAAGCTGCCCTCCGTCTCGATGTCGAGGTACACCAGGCTGTCCCGAAATTCCGGAAAAGCGCGCCAGTGCTCGCGCCTCGGGAGGCGGTTCGTGAAGTATTGATGCACACCATGGTCGAGCGCCTTCACGCTTGCGGTGACCGACTTCTCTACTTTCGCGATATCGGCCTTCTCGGCGACAAAGCGCTTCGGATCGTCCAAGAAATCCCGCCAACTGAGGGCGCCCTGCTCCCAAAGGGAACGCTCCGACTTAGCATCGATTCCGCGCACGTGGATATAGGTAGAGGTAAGCAACCATCTACACTTTATTCGATGTCTGAGTAACTTGGCGCGGAACGGACGTCTAACCTAAGTCCGTACTCAAAGAGCGCAATTATGATCACCTCCCTTGTCGCCGCCTTATCGTTGTTTGCCTCACTGCAGGAGCCTGCCTTTCCCAAGGGCCCGCTGGGGATTGCCCAAATAATCGACACTAACGGCTCGATCACAGCTGTGAACTCGAAGGCCGGCAAGGCGATAGTGCTCTTGTTTGTCGCAGTCGATTGTCCGATCTCGAACCGGTATGCCCCCGAGATCGCCCGTATCGTCGACGAATACGGCCGGAAGCGACTCAAATTCTTCCGTGTTTACGTCGACGCATCCGTGACAAGTAACCAAATCGCGTTGCACGGCAAGGATTTCAGCCTCAAGTTTCCTGCCGTTCTCGATTATGAACACGATCTGGTGCGAAAGGTCGGTGCAAGTGTGACTCCGCAAGCGGCCGTCATCGGCGGGGACGGAACCCTCCTCTACCGGGGCAGGATCGACGATCTGTATTCCGATCACGGACGATTCAAAGAGAAGGCCACGCGGCTAGACCTGCGCATTGCCCTGGACGAAGTCCTCGCCGGCAAGCCTGTAACCGAAAAGCGATCGCTGGCCATCGGCTGCGGCATTCCCGACCTGCCGTAACGTCCTCATTCCGATGCGGAAACCAACTGCGATCGCGCCCGGTGACACGGTGGCTATCGTCTCACCTGCCAGCGCCTGCGTCGAATCGAATCTCGCTAACGGCATAAAGCTGCTCGAATACCGCGGATACAACCTGGTGTTCGGCAAAGCTTGCTACGACAGATGCGGATTTCTCGCAGGAGCCGACGAGGCACGCGCACGGGATATCCACGAGGCGTGGTTCGACCCGGAGATCAAAGGCATCGTTTGCTCTCGAGGAGGCTACGGGGCAGCCCGCCTTATGCCGCTGTTGGATCTCGACCGCATGGCGGCTACCCCAAAGTTGTTCGCGGGTTTTAGCGACATTACGACCCTGCACCTCGCCCTCAACCACCGAGGGCTCGCGACCCTGCACGCTCCAATGGTCTACTCTTTCGCCAAAGAGCGCCCCGCATGGGTAGCTGAAATGTGGTTCGACGCTTTCGAAGGCAATGGGCCTATCGCCTTGCCTGAAGGCGCGAGCCGTGGAAAGACATTGAACGAAGGTTCGGTGGAAGGGGAGATAACAGGCGGATGCCTTTGCCTCCTATGCGACAGCTTGGCCACAGCCGATCCGCTCGACGCCGAAGGCAAGATTGTGCTTGTTGAGGACGTCGATGAGCCGCCGCACCGCGTCGACGCCATGCTCACTCACCTCCTCAATGCGGGCGTTTTACAACGCGCAGCCGGTATCGTTGTGGGGGAGATGACGGGGACCGACGCAAAGACGGACGAGGGAATCGGGGGAATACCGTGGCGCGAGATTGTGGCGGAACGCCTATGCGGCCTAGACGTTCCGATAGTTATAGATTTTCCTTTCGGGCACCAAGACCAGATGTCCAGTCTCCCTCTCGGCATACGCGCGCGTCTCGACGCGGACGCTGGTGAATTAACTTACTTAGAACTTGGGGTGGAAAGATGATTGTCCTCGCAGCAGCCGCCGCGCTTGCCTCTGCCAACGTGGCGAGGCCTGCCGAAAGGTGGACAAAGACCGTGCGTCCCGGCATCACCTATATCCAGGAAATCAGCGCCGACGCTCCCCTCATTGTCCACGCTTTGAAGTTTAAGTTTCCGGCTGCGGGCATCCGTCTTGAAAGCCGCATCGCCAACGATGACGTATACGGCCGCGACGAATCGAGCTCCCGCGAGACTGTGGAGCAGACGGCTCGCCGAACGGGTGCGTTCGCTGCGGTAAATGCAGATTTCTTCGGCTGGGACGGCGATCCGCTGGGCATGATGATGACGGCCGGAGAGCTGGTCAGCGAGCCGTACGTCCCGCGCTCGGCGGTGGCATGGTCCGATGGCGGCCTGCTGTTCGACTCCCCCCGCTGGAGTGGCAGCCTGATGCTGATCGACGGCACCTCTTTCGCCATCGACGGGGTGAACCGCAGCGCCAGGGACAACGAAATCATCGTGAACACAAGAAGGGCCGGTGTGGCGTCCTCCAAGCAGCCGTGCTACGCGTTTGTTTTCGAACCGACCATGCCTATCGCACTGGGAGCGACCACGCCGGTCAAGCTCAAGAACATATTTCCGGAAACCTACAATTTGCCTGTAGCCGAGAATCAAATCATCCTCATGGTAACGGCACGTCGGTATAAGCCAATGGTTGGCCATTTCCACGTCGGCTTGGTTTATGAGATACGCTTGAGCGTCAGCGGCCAGATCGAGTGGAGGGCCATGAAGGAAGCCGCCGGTGGCGGTCCCAGGCTCGTGAAAGGCGGGCAGCCCTACCTCACCAACCTCTACGAGAAGTTCGACAGCGGATACGCGAAACGACACCCGCGAACCGCGATTGGATACACTGCTTCCGACGAGGCGATCATCTGTGTGGTCGAAGGCCGATCCAGCCTCTCGCGCGGCGTTACGCTCGACGAATTGGCGCTCCTCATGATTAAACTCGGCTGCTCCGACGCGATGAACCTCGACGGCGGCGGCAGCTCGACGATGTACTTGGGCGGCGTTGTTGTCAACCGTCTAAGCGACGGCGCGGCTCGCCGCGTCGCGAGTACTTTGCTCTTGTACGCTCCTCAAGCTGCCGCTCCTTCGACGCAAATCAGCATCGTGGCCAAGCCCGGCGACGTCCGCCCAGGTGACACAACGACGATGAAGCTCATCGACGGCGTCGGCGTCGCAATTCCCGACCAAGAAGTCGTTTGGTCGTGCACGAGCGGCTCAGGCTGGATCGACGCCGGCGGGACGTTTCGGGCGCTGTCCTCAGGAACGGCCCGCGTGAAAGCCATCGCCCGTGGCGCAGAAGCCTCGGTGGATATCCGAATTTCCGAGTAATCTGCGATTTTTGGAACCCCGGCCCGGTCCTTTTCTGTATCCCTTCTTGGACACACATCCAAGTGCCTGCCTGCACAAAGGGTCCGGTCGCGAGACCGGGCCTTTCCTCTTTTTGCGCCCAGAAACCGACCGCCGATTATCGATTCCTTTGGAGGGCGAAGCTATACCAGCCGAACCCCAGCGCGGACTCTGTCTCTGTTAGGCAGTTGTCAGTCGATAACGGCCCGGGTATTCTCAAACTTCCATGGACAGAAACCTCGCCCTCGAATTCGTACGCGTCACCGAGGCCGCTGCGCTCTCTTGTGGAATGTGGGTGGGGAAGGGAGATCGGAACGGCGCGGACCAAGCCGCCTGCGACGCCATGCGCACGACGCTCAACCAGCTCGATATCGATGGCCGCATCGTCATCGGCGAGGGGGAGCGGGACGAGGCGCCGATGCTTTACATCGGCGAGGAGCTGGGCTCCAAGAACGGCCCCAGGGTGGAGATCGCGGTCGATCCTCTGGAGGGAACTAACCTCTGCGCCAACGGCGTCGCGAACGCGATCAGCGTCCTCGCGGCGGCGACCGAAGGTGAGGGCACGCTCATGCACGCCCCGGATTGCTACATGGACAAGCTCGTGGTAGGCGAGGGCGCCAAGGGCGCGATCGACATCACGCTCCCGCCCGCGGTCAACCTGCGTATGATCGCGAAGTGCCTCGATAAGGACGTCCAAGAGCTGACCGTAGGCATCCTCGACCGGCCGCGCCACGAAAGGCTCGTCGCCGAGATTCGCAGGGCAGGTGCGCGGATCCGGCTCGTGACCGACGGCGACATCACGTTGGCCATTGCAGCCATCGATCCGATGACCGGCATCGATGCGCTCTTCGGAATCGGAGGCGCTCCGGAAGGCGTCATCACCGCCGCCGCGGTCCGTTGCGTGGGTGGTGACATGCAGGCCAAGCTGATCTTTCGCAACAGCGATGAGCGTGAGCGGGCCAAGGAAATGGTGACTGGCGACCTTGACCGCGTTCTTTTGACCGAGGACCTCGCTGCCGGCAATGTGATGTTTGCGGCGACCGGCATCACGAGCGGCGATCTGCTGCGCGGCGTCCGCTACGTGGCCGATGGTGCGCACACCGAATCCGTCGTCATGCGCTCCACCACCGGCACCGTCCGCAACATCCACACTCGCCACAGATTCGACGGCGGGCCGCGGTACTAGGTAAGGGCTCTAACATCATCCTTGACACCGCGGTCACGCCCTGACTACCCACAATCAAGGATGGATTCTGAAAGATCAGGGCAGGATTTAGCTTCGGAGGGCGGCGCTTCGAGAAGCCTATGGAGCGGGAAACTCAAACCCCTTTCCTGCCATAATTGGACACCCTCCCAAGAGACAAAGGAGTCCTAATCACGCATGAAAGTTAGCATCATCGGCGGCGGTGGCCGCGTCGGCTCGAACGCCGCATTCGCCCTCCAACTGGGAGGCATCGTCAAAGAAATCGTGATCAGCGACATGAACGCCGAGATGGCGGAAGGCGAGGCCCTCGACCTACGCCACGGCTCGTCGCTCACCGCCCCCCAGATCATCACCTCGGGCGGCTACGAAGCTGTCGAAGGCAGCGACTGCGTGGTCATCACCGCCGGTCTACGCCGCAAGCCCGACGAGAGCCGACTGGAGCTCATCAACCGGAACATGACGCTTTTCAAAGACATCCTCGGCAACCTCAAAGCCGTGAAACTTGCCGAAAACGCCACGATCCTCGTGGTCAGCAACCCAGTCGACATTCTAACCCAGCTCGCCGTAGCAGAGGCGGGCCTTCCGGAATCTCGCGTCCTCGGCCTCGGGACTGTGCTCGACACCTGCCGATTCCGCTCGCTCCTCGCAGACCATTTCAAAGTCGGCGCAACCGACGTCCACGCGCTGATCCTCGGCGAGCATGGCGACAGTATGGTCCCGATTTGGAGCAGCGCCACCGTGAACGGAACTCGAATCAGCGGCCTACCCGGCTACGACCAAGCGACCGCCGAAGGCATTTTCGAATTTACTAAGAAGAGTGGGGCCGAAGTTATTCGCTTGAAGGGCGGGGCGGGCTGGGCGGTCGGCGTCTCGATCAAGGAAGTGGTCGAAGCCATCGCCTTGAACAGCGAGAAGATGCTCCCGGTAAGCTCGATGCAAAACGGCGCGCTCGGGATCAGCGGCATTTGCCTTTCGCTCCCTACCATCGTGGGCCGCAAGGGCGTCCATAGCGTGATCAGCCCGGCCGTCTCCGACATCGAGCGCGAACTACTCCTCAAGTCGCAGTCGTCGCTGAAGGAAGTCTGGGACAAGGTGGCGTGAGGTTACTGAAGTCTGCCATGCTCGATCCAGACCGCTTCCCAAGGGAGGGAAAATGAGAAGGCGTAAATCTTCCGCGCGAAGCCTATTTTGCTTAGCATTAGTGACAACTATCGACATAGTCGTGGCGTCGTCCGCATCTGCTCAGGCGGAGGAGTGGGTGGCACGCTACAACGGGCCGGCGAACAGTGAGGATGTCGCCTCTGCCATAGCCTTGGATTCCTCGGGCAACTCGTACGTTACGGGCGATTCCTGGGGTGTCGACTTCGACTACGGCACGGTGAGCTACGACTCCGCGGGCAACCAACGGTGGGTGGCGCGCTACAACGGCTCGAACCTTGGTGATTACGCCAGGGCCATAGCTGTGGATTCCTCAGGCAACTCGTACGTTACGGGCAATTCCTTTGGTGTCAGCGATGACTACGTCACAGTGAGCTACGACTCAGCGGGCAACCGGCGGTGGGTGGCGCGCTACAACGCGCCGGGGAACGGTTACGATATCGCCGAGGCGATAGCTGTGGATTCCTCAGGCAACACGTACGTTACGGGGTATTCCGTAGGTGCCGGCAGCAGCACCGACTACGCCACGGTGAGCTACGACTCAGCGGGCAACCAGCGGTGGGTAGCGCGCTATAACGGCCTGGCGAACGGTTCCGATTTCGCCGAGGCCATAGCTGTGGATTTCTTTGGCAACTCGTACGTTACGGGCTATTCCACGGGTTTCAGCAGCGGCGACTACGCCACGGTGAGCTACGACCCTGCCGGCAACCAGCGGTGGGTGGCGCGCTACGCCCCGGGGAACGGCCTCGATCACGCCTTTGCCATAGCTGTGGATTCCTCAGGCAACTCGTACGTTACAGGCCTTTCCTGGAGTTGGAGTGGCGGCAACAATGACTACGCCACTATTCGCTACTCCCCCGGCACGCACACGCCTCCAGAGTCCTTCATCGTCACACGCGGCGTGCTGCAAAGCGGTGGGCTGGCGGAGCTGCTTCGGAGCGATGACAAGTGGATGGTGATGCAGCAGAGGCACCCGTTCTCCGCCGTTGACCCGAACGTGCAGCTTGTGGTGCAGGCTACCGCGCCTACTCGAGCTCCAACATCCCTGAGGTTTAGAATGGAGGCATCCTGCTCGGGCGTGCCGAGTAGCAACGTTCCGCAGCTGATCGAGCTGTACAACTATCAAACGAGCCAATGGGAGCAGGTTGACCAGAGTCCTTCCCACACATCCGATTGGGCTGTGGGTGTAACGGTGACGACCAATCCAGCTCGCTTCGTGCAGCCACTCACGGGTCAAATGAGAGCGCGGCTGAGCTGGTTCGACAGGGGCGTTGCGAGCCTCGCCTGGGGCTCCGCGATTGACCAGACGATCTGGATCGTAGCGCATTAGCAGCATCAGCCACAGAGGTGAGTGTAGGGCGGCCGGGTGGCCGGGGCCAAGTCACGCGGGTGAAAACGCGGACGTCGTGACGGCCTATCGGACCCGATATCGTCAATCTTAGACACAATGCTGTCGATATTCGAGCCTCTATCGTCGATTCCCGGCAGTCTAAGGTCTAAAGAGTCATGACCGCGGAGATCGTCGCTATCGGAACTGAAATCCTTCTGGGAGACATCGCCGATACCAACTCGCAGGTCCTGGGCAAAATTCTGGCGGCGCACGGCATCGGCCACACCCGCCGAACCACCGTCGGCGATAACCTTGAACGGTGCGTCGCAGCCATCAAGGAAGCACTCGATCGCAGCGACATCGTATTCACGATCGGCGGCCTCGGACCCACTCAGGACGACATAACGCGAGGAGCCATCGCGGCGGCCATCGGCGAGAAACTCGTGGTAGACGACGCCGTAGAGCAACAAATTCGAGAGTTCGTCGAGGCGCGGAACGTTCGCTGGGTCGATGCTATGGCACGCCAAGCTACGAAGCCGGAAACAGCGCGTCTCATCGACAATCCCGTTGGAACGGCACCGGGGATACTCTGGGAGCGAAGCGGCAAGGCCATCATCGCCTTGCCTGGGCCGAGGAATGAATTCACGGCTATGGCGGAGCGGCCGATTACGGATTATCTGGCGAGGCGCTCCGAAGGGTCGATTCTGTCGCGGACGTTGCGCATCGTCGGCCTGCCCGAGATCTCCGTCGAGGAAACTGTGCGAGACCTCATGGACTCAGCAAACCCGACCGTCGCCCCGTATGCAAAAAGCGGAGAGGTCCACTTGCGGATTACTGCGAGCGCGGCTACTGAGGGCGAGGCACGCAAGCTCATTGCGCCCTTGGAGACAGCCATTCGCGAGCGGTTCGGCAAGGCCTGCTTCGGGGCCGATGACGAAGACCTTCCATCCGCCGTCCTTCGGCTTCTCCAGACTACGAGGCGAACGCTTGCCACTGCCGAAAGCTGCACTGGAGGGATGCTAGGCGAGCGCCTCACCAGCATTCCCGGCGCTTCGGCCACTTACATCGGTGGTGCGATTGTGTATACAAACCAGATGAAGGCTCGCCTCCTCGGAGTCGCGAAGACCGACATGAATCAGCACGGCGCGGTGAGCGAAACGGTCGCGCGACAGATGGCAGAAGGCGTGAGGCGAACCACGTCGGCAGACTACGGAGTCGCGATTACCGGCGTCGCCGGGCCGGGAGGTGGCACCGAAGAGAAGCCCGTTGGCCTGGTCTACATCGCGGTTGCCGGCCCTCGAGGAACACAGGTTAGAGAAGACAGGTTTCGCGGCGATCGCGAGACGATCCGCTACCGTTCAACGCAGGTCGCGCTTCAGATGCTGCGCGACGAGCTGCTTAGCGGCTGACTACCAGTATTTCCAATCGCCCTGCGTAACCACATAGATTCCGAGGGCTAAGTTGGTAACAGCGTGAGCAACGATGCAGGCGAAGATGCTCTTCGAATACTTCACCAAGAGCCCCATCGCAGCCGCGAAAATCGCTGCCACAAGCCACTCCGAGTGAGCCGCCGCGAACAGCCCGACCATGATCGCGAAACCAGTCCAAGTAAATGTACCGATCGGGAGAGTCCAGAAGTCCGGCTTGCTCGCGTAACGTACGACGAACGATCGCCAGAATAGCTCTTCCATGATCGGCACCAGAAGCACCAGCCCGATAAAACGGACCGCTAGGAACACCGACCTAAGCCCGTCGTCCGCAATCTTCTCGTAAGGGTTGAAGCCTGTCCTGGAGCCTAAGAAGTGCGGATAGGCTACGTTCTTGTCGACCCAAATCCAGACTGCGCACAGAGTCAACCCCACAACAACTGAAGGTACGATCCATTTCGGTTCGAACCGAATGTCCTTCCACGTCTCGCGGAAGTAAAACAGCGCCGCACCGGTGAGCAGCACCTTGACGAAATAGATCCAAACATAATGCTCTTCGAGCTGGCCCTCGAGGGCGGTGATGCCCAAAAAAATCGCCATCGGGGCGACATAGGGGAGCCAGGAAGTGCGCGCAGAGGTGTCCAAGGTCCGATTGTATCAGAAAGACTACAGTATGTAGACTGGCAGACTCGGGGTGAAAGAATGCGGGTTAGCACCATACAGTCGACCAGGAGCCCGTCCTGCAGAGCGAAGACGGATTTTGATCACCTCGATCTCCGGTCTCCAAGTCTCCCTCTACCGCCCGGTCAGGTAATTCGGGCCGAAGAAGGTGGCTTGCGGGGCGACGGTGTCTTTGGATTTGGGCGCCATGACGAAGGCGAACTTGATAGGGAACTTGCCCGCCGGCTCGTTCGGCGTATGCGTGCTTCTCCCCCAGGCAGTAGCATCCGCAAAGCCTTTGAAATCCGCAACCTCGTCGCCGGCGAGCCTGACCTTGGCAGTCAGCTTGCCCTGCAACGCGCGGCGCTTGTCGTCGGTGTGCATGGCGAACGAGCCTTCGATCGTAACCGAGTCTCCAGCACGCGTCGCCTTGAAAGAACGCTTCCGAACCTCGTTGACCTGCCACATGTCAGGTTCACCGCGAACGGCGTCGTTGAACACGAACCTGCACAAGCGCAACTGCAGCGATTCAGCTACTTCGCCTGCCGCAAGCGCCTCGATCTCGGACCGCAGGAGCCAGAAGTGGTCGCGCTGCACGGCTTCGTTCTCCGGCGGAGCGCCCTTGGGCAGAGGCGTGATGCGCTGATAAATCCTTAGCACCACTGTGCCGGGAGGTGGGTCCGGAATGCCGTCATCCTGGACGGAAACGGCATCGATCTTCGGCGCTGCGGCTCGATAGCTTTCGAGGCCTGCCTTCATGAAATCGAGGACCCGCTGGAGGTCCCGGTTGTTGTTCCAGCCGTAGGCTCCCCCGGCGGCATCGATGATGTAAAAGCCCTGGGTCGTCTCGTTCCGTTCGCCCCGCGCGTTCACTGCTCGGATCGTGTCCATATACCACTTCGATTCGGGGCTCTTCCTCCATTGCAGGTTGTGCGTGTTGCCGGCGTAGGGCACGAACTGTGCCAGCTGTTCGATCACGCGGTTATCCGAAAAGAGGTACCGACGGTACCACTGGCCGTTGTTTCACGTGCAGCCCATCGGGTGGCCGTTCATGATGAACATGAAGATCGGCTTGCCGGACTTTTGGGCATCGGAGCGCGCCTGCGACAAGTTGAGTCGCCACGGTATCGAAAGACATTTATCTTCCGCGGCGGTGGGGAGAAGCTCGGCGATCTGCGCATCCATCGACCCCTGGGCCAAAACGCAGACGATTAGTGTCGCAAGCATATTGACCATTGTATCTCTTTGTCGCCACCCTCTGCTGGATGTTGAGCGTCCTCGCGAAACCGGTTCAGACTTCCATCAGCTCCGCGTCCTTCTTCTTCTGCAGAACGTGGATCTCTTCTACGAATTTATCTGTGAGCTTTTGCACCTCGACCTCGAGTCGCTTGAGCTCGTCCTCGCTGATGTCCTTGGCCTTCTCGGCCTTCTTCAAATGGTCGATCGCGTCGCGACGCACGTTGCGCACGGCGACGCAGCCATCCTCCGCCCTGGCATGAACCTGCTTCACCATCTCCTTGCGGCGCTCCTCTGTCATTTGCGGAATCGTGAGGCGGATGCCATGGCCGTCGGTGATCGGGTTGATGCCCAGGTCGCTCTTCTGGATCGCGCGCTCTATGCTTTGCGTCAGGCTCTTATCGAACGGTTGGATCAGCAACTGCCGCGGCTCGGGGACGCTGATGTTCGCAAGCTGGTTGATCGGCATGGGTGTGCCGTATGCCTCTAGTTCGATTCGGTCGAGCATAGCGGGGTTGGCCCGCCCGGTTCGAATGGTTTGAAAATCGCGGTGAGCGGCCTCCACGGCATGGCTCATCCTGTCCCTGGCATCGTTCACAAAGTCTTTCATGGTGGCTTCTCAATACTTAGCATATCTTGGCGAAGTAATGTTGGGGAGCGCGCTATGACAATATCATGCCCATCAAGTGCGCACTATTCGAGAACAACCTCACGACCGACCCGAACGACCACGCGGCCCAGGTGCAGATCACCGGCAGCGCGGGCCTCGAGCAGATCGCCGATCTCAAGAGCAAACTAAAAGCGGACGGTGTCCAGTTGCATTGTTGAGGGTGCCGGTTGGATCGTCGCGGCGGCTTGATGTAAACCACTCCCATGCCCAGGATCCCTGGCAAGCACCGGCCGATGCTGACGGTCTACATCGGTCAGGGCGGAATCTGAGGGGGTAGGATGGCGCAGTGGACATCTTTGCGATCATTGGCTCGATCGTATTAGGGTTGGTCGCGTTGTTCGGCGTCGGGTTACTGCTCACAAGAAGCCATGACGGCGGCGTTCGGTGATGATGCATGTTGCGGGCTGGGCGATGCTACTAACGTAGGGTGTTGTCGCCTTCCTGCCGATCTCCAATCTCTTTGTCCTGCTGGCACTTCCGCTCTCATTATTACTGCCGACGGCGCTGATAAGCGGCAGGGCGGCCGTTTGCATGCCGAACTTGCGAAAAACTAGAGGCGGAGTCGCAGCGAACCGAAGTGCCGGTAGCGAAGCTGGTGCAAGAGGACTTGCGCCGCAGAGGATTCGTGCCCGCTGAGCCTGAGGATGAGGAGCCGGGCGGGGCCACCTGACCAAACGGCTGGCGCCCTGGATAACCACTATGGCTTCCGTCAGCGCCAAGATCCGTGAGCTACACTAAGCCGGAGACCAGAGTGCCGACGGGCTCGCCTCGGGCGGCTGCCGCGATAGCGCCGGGCTCGTGGATGCTTAGGACGATCACGGGCATGTTGTGCTCGCGGCACATCGTGAAAGCGGTCTGATCCATCACGCCGAGCTGGCGCGAAATCGCCTCTCCGAACGTCAAGGTCTCGTACTTCTTCGCGCCGTCGTGCCTCTTGGGATCGGCGTCGTAAACCCCGTCGACCTGGGTGGCCTTGACGATCGCGTCGCAGCCGAGCTCAAGAGCGCGGAGGGCCGCGGCGGTGTCGGTTGTGAAAAACGGGCTGCCCGTGCCAGCGGCCAGCACGACCACGCGCTTCTTCTCCAAATGCCGGATGGCGCGGCGGCGGATGAACGGCTCGCAAACGGCGTGAATGGTCACGGCGCTCATGACCCGCGTCTTCGGGCCGATCTTTTCGATGGCCTCCTGCAAGGCGAGCGAGTTCACGATGGTGCCCAGCATGCCCATCTGGTCCGCGACCGACTGATCGATTCCGCCTTCCTTGCTGAAGCTCTCTCCGCGGATGAGGTTGCCGCCGCCCACGACGATGGCCGTCTCGACTCCCGCCTCGTGGAGCTTCGCCACCTCCTGTGCAATGTAGTTGACGGTTTGGGCGTCGAGGCCGAAGCGTTCCTCTCCGGCAAAGGCTTCGCCGGAGAGCTTGAGCAGGATTCGGCTTAGCTTGGGCCTATCCAACGCTGGTGTCGACCGGGGTCTTGCCGGCCTCGAGTCGAACCATTCTGTGTATCTTCACGTCGCCGATCATCTCGCCGACCTTCTTGCTCAGGTCTGCGTACCACGGCTGCTCCAGGAGCACAACCTGCTGGAGGAACTCCTTGTGGACGCGGCCCTGGGCGATCTTCTCGGCCATTGCGGCGGGTTTGCCGCTCTCGATCGCGCGCTGCTTCTCGAGGTCGATTTCCCGGGCCAATCGGTCGGCGTCCACCTGGTCCTTGCTGATGTACTCGGGCGAGAGGGCGACGACCTGTGTGCCCACCTTGTTCGCGATTTCCTGAGCTGCGCCGTTGCCTCCGCTCGCCGAGACCAGGGCCGCCTTCATCTTGTCGTGATGCAGATACACGCCGATGCTCTCGCCTTCGATGTGCTTGACGCCGCCGAGCTGGATGTTCTCGCGAATCTTGGCGACAGCTTCTTCGATCAGTTCCTGAACGGCCTTGCCGTCAACGCTTGCATTCAGCGGGTTCGCGCCTGGGTCGTTCTGCGCGAACGCATCGGCCAGCTTCTGGGCGAGCGCCTGGAAGTCCTCGTTGCGGGCGACGAAGTCCGTCTCGCAAAGGAGTGTGACCGCCGCGGCCGCGTTGGCGGATCGCGACACGGCGATAACGCCCTGGCTCACCGTGCGGTCGGCGCGCTTGCCTGCGTGCGTCTTATCGCTCTCGCGCAGGATTACCAAGGCGCGCGCATAGACGGCGTCCTCGTCCGCGCCGATCTCCTCGGCGGCCCGCTGGAGGGCGCGCTTGCATTCCATCAGGGGCGCGTCGGTCTCGTCGCGAAGTCTCTTAACTAGTGTTGCCGTGATTTCCATATTGTTTATTCGTCCTCGACCACCGCGGTTCGGGCGCGCTTGCGGCGTCCGCCGCCTTCCACCTGGTCATCGTCGTCGAGCGAGTAGGCCCGGAGCATTTCAAGCTCGACCTCGCCGAGAGGCACCGTCTCTGCTTCCTCTTCCACACCCTCGACCGCCTCGACCGGCTCGGCTTCGCCTGCCACCTCGTCGATCGGTCGTAGCTCGGTCACCAGGTCCGCGATCTTGCCCGTAATCAGGCGGACCGACCGAATGGCGTCGTCGTTGCCCGGAATGATGAAGTCGGCTTCGTCCGGGTCGCAATTCGTATCCACGATGGCCACCACCGGGATGCCCAGAATGCGCGCTTCGGCCACTGCGATCGCCTCGGCTTTCACGTCCACTACGAACATCATCGTGGGCATGCCGCTCATGTCCTTCACGCCGTCGAAGAACCGGTGCAGCCTTTCGCGCTCTTGCTCGCGCATCAGGGCTTCGATCTTCGGCAACCTTTGGAAGTAGCCCTCATCGGCCATGCGGTCGAGTTCCTTCAGGCGTCCGACGCGGCCCTGCATGGTCTTCCAGTTCGTGAGCAATCCGCCCATCCACCGCTCGGCGACATAGGGCATGTGGCACTTGGTGGCCATTTCCTTGATCACGCCCGCGGCTTGCTTCTTGGTGCCGACGAACATAACGTTGCCGCCGTTCTCGACGTTCTCGCGGACCGCTTCGAGGGCCTTTTCGAAAAGCTTGATCGTCTGGTGCAGATCGATGATGTAGATGCCGTTGCGGGCGCCGTAGATGTACCGTTTCATCTTGGGGTGCCATCTGCGTGTCGCGTGGCCGAAGTGCACGCCTGCCTCAAGCAGTTCGCGCATGGTTAGTGGGGTCATGTATTCTCCTTGGGTTATTCCTCCGGCGGGCCGTGATGCTAAGCACCCAAGGGGCCACACCGTGTGTGATGTGCCTATTTTACCCTTATCGACCGGCGACTGGCCGAGCCGCCAACAAGTCCTATAGGTCCTATCAGCCCACCAGTCATTTTTGGGGCTAAACTAGCGCGAGTGGCGCTAAGGGAACGCTCTCTGGGTTGGCAGTTCGGGTTGTCGGCGTATTGGTTCGCCACCAACCTGAAGTGGTTCATCCTGCTCTCGGCCGTCCTATCCAAGCAGGTTGCCGGGATGGTTCCCGGCGGGGAAAAGAGCACGGCTTGGGGAACCGTCGTCATGGTCGGAGCGGCCTGGGCTCTTTTTGGCCCGGCGATCTTCGGAAGGCTCGCCGACCGGCTCGGCAAATGGCGGCCGTTCATGGCGATCGGCTGCGCGGGCACGGTGATCGCGTTGTTCGTCCTCAGCCAGGCGCCGTCGTTCTGGGTGCTTGTCGCAGGGTATTTGCTTCTCCAGATCAGCGACGACGTTGCGCAAGGGCCCTATGCTGCGCTCATACCAGGGCTTGTACCAAAGGAGCAGCGGGGAAGAGCGAGTGGCATCATGTCACTGCTGCTCCTTTCGGCTCAGATCGTAGGCGGTATTGGCGCCTTCGTCTTAGGAGACCTCGCTTCGATCTACATCCTGATCGGTGTGGTCAACATCATCTGCGCTTTGATCACACTCGGAACCGTGCGCGAAAACCCGGAGCGAGAACCTCCGGCGCAAACAAACTTAGTCGAGGCATGGATCGCGCCGTTCCGTGACCACGACTTTCGCTGGGTTTGGTTCACGCGCTTCCTGAATATGGTCGGCTTCTATCTGATTTACAACTACCTGCAGTATTTTCTTGCAGACGCTGTTGGTGAGTTCAAGTTCTTCGGTTTTGATGTCGCTCCGGTTGGCGCAGGTGATATGGGCACTGCGGCCTCATCAGCTGCTGCGTATGTAACTTCTGCGGCGACGGCTTCGGTAGAGGCAGCTTCGGCGGTTTCCGCCGGGGTCTTCGCCGCGTTGGACCGAGCGGCTTTGGAGGCGGCTTCGTTCAAGGCGGTCTTCATCCTGCTGATATTGATCTCGTTTATCGGGGCAGGGGCCGCCGCCCTCGGCGGGCGAATGGCCGACAAAGTC
Source organism: Fimbriimonadales bacterium (assembly GCA_051003155.1). Taxonomy (GTDB): domain Bacteria; phylum Armatimonadota; class Fimbriimonadia; order Fimbriimonadales; family ATM1; genus JACDEQ01. The sequence continues at coordinate 31,237 of JBPCLO010000012.1, forward strand.
GGGAGGAAGAAAGTGATCTACGTTGCGGGCACATTGATGTCGCTACCCCTAATTCCTTTCGCGCTCATCCACAACTTCTCTTACATCGTCCTCCTTGCGATCCCCTTCGCGATCGGCTACGGGGCGTACCAGAGCGCCGACTGGGCGTTGGCTTCCGACGTGATGCCCGCCGGCGGGCTCGCGAAAAACATGGGTATCTGGCAAAGCTGCATCGCCGCTCCGCAGCTCATCAGCGGTTTGGCGGGCCGCGCGGTGGACGCCGGAAACAAGATGGGGCCGAACCTCGGCTATACTCTCACGTTCATGTTCGCGACCGTCGCCTTCGCGGTCGGAATCATTTTGATAAGGCTGGTTCGCGGAAGCACGTAGTATCATCTCCGGGTGACAGCGGAAGCGCCGGCACTAAGAAGCTCCGAGATTCTGCGGTTCTATTACCCTCTCGCGCTCTCCTGGCTGTTCATGGCGCTCGAATCGCCGATTGCGATCGGCGTCCTTTCGCGACTGTCGGGGGTGGAGGTCAACACAGCCGCCTTCTTTGTCCTGATGGGGCTGGCCCTTTGGATCGAAAGCCCGGTGATCGACCTGCTCTCGACCTCCACGACCCTCTCGAAGAACTACCAGGATTTCCTTACCCTTCAGCGGTTCGCTCTTGGGGTGATTGGCGTCGTCACCGCGGTTCATTTCCTCGTAGCGTGGACGCCGCTCTACGGCTTCATCACGGAATCGATCATGGGCATTCCGCCTGAGGTCGCGGATGCGGCGAGGGACGGCTTCCGGATCATGGTCTTGTGGAGCGCGTTCATCGGCTGGAGGCGGTTTCTGCAGGGCGTGATGATCCGCCACGGCATGACCAAGCGCGTGGGCTACGGCACGCTCGTGCGGCTCTCGACAATGGCGGTCTCCGCCCTCTCTCTTTACAAATACACGGGGCTGCCCAGCATCTCGATCGCGGCGATCGCCCTAATGTGTTCCGTGGCGGCGGAGGCAGTCTACGTGCACTTCGCGGCCATGGACGCGGTCCGTATGCTGGAGTTGGAAGCCGAGGGCACGAGCCCGGGTGGCCTGACGCTCCCACAATTGCTTCGGTTTCACCTGCCGTTGACCGCCACGACTGCGGTTATGATGCTGGGTGCTCCGGTGGTCGGGGCGGCTCTGGCTAGGGCGCCGAACTCGGTGCTCGCCCTGGCAGGTTGGCAGGTCGCCCAGTCGCTTCTTTGGCTGCACCGCACCATCGTATTTGCCCTTCCCGAGGTTGTTATCACGCTCTATCAGGACAACGCGTCCGCCCTGAAGCTCCGCCAGTTTTCGCTCAACATCGGCTTGGCGACGAGCGGCTTGTTGTTCCTCGTGGCGTTCAGCCGAGTGGATATCTGGTTTTTCTCCCGGGTGCTGAGGGCGGAAAGGGATGTGGCGGAGGTAGCGCACCTCGCGTTTATCGCGGGCGGCTTAACGCCGCTGATCGGCGCTTTACAATCCTATGTGCGGGGCATGCTCACCGCGCACCACCTGACGATGGCAAGGTTCGCGGCAGTCATCGTTTCGATGGGCCTCGTCACGGGACTCCTCTTCCTGACGGTTGTCACGGGAATCGCCGGCGTGGTCTCAGCGGGCGGAGCGCTCACGATAGCTCTGGCCGCCGAATTGGGAGTTCTTATCTACTCATGGCGCCGCGGGCGCCCGGGAGACCCCGTGCTGGAAGGCCGAGCTGTCGCCGAAGAGGAAGCTGCCGAGGAACCCTTAGATAGCACTGCTCCCCATGAAGATAGGCGGGACACTCGGCTTCATCGGCAGGCTGCGATCCTGCCCCTGATCGTTGCCGTGGGGTTACTCATCGCATTGATAAGGCTTTGGTACCTGCAGGTCGTTAGATAGGGTATCCGGCCGATTCCAGAATGGCAGACGCGACAACGTCGGCCGAATCGAACTTGGCGGGCGGGAGTGTCAGGCTCTGTTCGCGCCCGCACCGGGCATATACTTCGGCGGCCCTGGCCAGCGCGATGGATTCCGACATTGCTTTGTACTGCGCGGCGGCAGCTGCGGCGAACTCGGCGTTCGGATGCCCTGCCATCTGCGCAGCACGCTTATGGGCGGACTGCTGCGTCAGATGCCCGATCAGTAGGTCGCTGAGCGCGGCCGCTATCTGCTGGTCCGACGCTAAGTTTTCACCCAGGCAACCCGTTGCCACCCTGGCCGACTCGATTAGGAGCTCATGCGTGAAGCTCGAAGGCACGGCTCTGAGGAGAGATTCGGCCAAACCCCGCTTCACCACCCGGTCGAAGATGAACAGCCGGTTGACCTCGTTGGTGCCCTCGTAGATGCGAGTGACGCGGGCGTCGCGCCAAATCCGCGAGACCGGGAATTCTTCGGTAAAGCCGTAGCCTCCGTGGATTTGAATAGCCTCGTCGGCGCAGTAGGCCAGTGCCTCGGTGGAGAAGATTTTGTTGGCCGAGCACTCGATAGCGAAAACCTCGGCTGCCTTGCGGTTCTCGTCGGCGAGGTCGGCCGCATTGGCGTCGACCGCCTCGAAAGCCGAATCGACAAGCGAGCATACGCGGTAGAGAGTACTCTCGACAGCGAAAAACAGCGCTCCCATCCGCGCGAACTTGTCACGGATCAACCCGAACTCGGCTATCGGCTTGCCGAATTGCTTGCGATCCTTTGCGTATTTGGCGGAGTGGTGAAGGGCCGAGCGCGCCGGCCCGAGCGACATGGCCCCGAGCTTCAGCCTGCCGAGGTTCAAGGCATTGAATGCGACGCGGTGGCCTTCGCCTTCCCGGTAAAGCACGTTTGAAGCCGGTACCCGCGCCCCTTCGAGAACGAGCCGTGCGGTCGAGCTTCCCTTGAGGCCGGTCTTATGTTCCTCGGCGCCGATGCTAACTCCCGTGAAGCCGCGCTCCACTATGAACGCTGTGATCTTGTCGCCATCCGTCTTTGCGAACGTGATGAAAACGTCCGCCCACTTGGCGTTCGAGATCCACATCTTCGTGCCCGTCAGCAGGTAATCGTCGCCATCGCGAATCGCGCGGGTGGAGAGGCCGAGCGCGTCGGAACCGCTATTCGGCTCGCTCAGCGCGTACGCTGACATCCATTCGCCGGACGCGAGTTTGGGAAGGTATTTCCGCTTCTGTTCTTCCGTTCCCCAAAGGTAGATCGGCGCCTGTCCAATGCCGATGTGAACGGCTACCGTCGTGCTGAAGCTGCCGTTGAGGCTGAGCATTTCCAGGATTCGCGTCCCCAGCGTCTTCGGCAGGCCAAGTCCGCCGTATTCCTCGGGTGTTTCCGGCCCCGCGAGGCCGAGTTCGCCCATCTTGGCGAAGAGCGCCGGCATCAGGCCTTCTTCTTGCGTGTCGAGGCGCTCCAGGTGCGGCTGAACTTCTTTGAGCGCGAACTGCCTCGCCGTGTCGATCATCAGCCGCGCATCGGAATCGAATTCTTCCGGAGAGAAGATGTGGTCCGGCTCTTGGAAGAGAAACTCCCCCCCACTCGGTTCCGCAGCGACATTGCTCGGCATCGCCGGATTATGGCGTAGGTTTGCCTCCAGGCTGCAGACTGCAGGCTGCAGACCGGCCGGGCGACCGCCGACTGCCGACTGATGACTGAAGGTCGTTGATTCCTCGCCCGGCTCGGAGGGGTTCGAACTCCAGAGATTTCCCGCAGCCGGGGGAGGCTAGGAGGGGGCTCAGCTCGCAATTCCGGCATGCCTTAGCCACGACGCAGCGACGAAGAGGCCCCCGAAAAGATCAAGGAGCCATCGTGCCGTGCCTCGAAGTTCGACGCGAGCAAGGTCTTCCAGAAGCAGTCGTTAGGCGGCAAGTGAAGATTTCAGCCTAGGTTGCGATTGCTCGTTTGCGGCGGGTCAGCCGGGCTTCCATCGAAGCGTTTTCGGCTGCTCTTCGTTAGGAATTCAAGGCTGGAACTACATCCGCGAGTGCAACGCTTAAGAGGTTGAGGAATCAATCGGTGCTGACTCTTACAATCGCCGCGATCGGTCGGGTGGAACGGGGCTCGCGCCCGTCAGATTCACCGTCCATATCGACAAACCCGTGTACGTCGTAGGTGAGCCCGTCACGATCAAACTCCGCGTCGAGAACGTTTCCACGATATCGGTAACCCTTGCACGGGCCTTTCCCAATGGTGGTCCCCTCTCGGCTAGCTGCGGGCTCTCGATGCAACGTCTCCGATCACGATACGATATGCAACGTCTCCGATCACGATATGATGTGGTTAGGGCAGAGAGCAAGTTTTCGCGGCCAACGCTCCTATACCTCTTAGGCAATCGAATTCCACAGGACGCGATGATAACGCTCAAGCCTGGTGCTGCCGCTGACATTTGTTCGCTAAAGACTGTTTTCAGAAGAGACGCTCTTGTCGACAATGCCTCAAGATCCCGCGCATCCGGGCCTTGGTATGCAGGCTCCTATCGGGCAATTGCAGAATACGAGTTCGCTGATCCCGGCCCCGCGAAATGCCATCGAGACTATGTGTTCGAAGGCGATTCGGAAGCCAAGGTTCGATCGGCGGTGCGAGGCAAGTTTTCTGCTTCGTCCGAATTCAAAGTCGTCTGGCCGGTCGACCTAAGCGTCAAAACCGACAAGGCGGTCTACAAGTCCGGCGAGAAGGTAACCGTCGACTTGATCATGGCGAACAACAGCCCAAAGCCGGTCGCAGTTGCCAAGGCGCGCTACAAAGGCGGTGTTTCGGCCGGTACCGGAGTTCATGTGAGCGCGATAGGCAAAAGCGTCGAGCTTCCCGAGAAGCGACCTTCGACACCTCAAGGAAAAATGAGGAGCACCCGAGGGTTACATCAGATTGCTTTGTATACCTCAAGCCCGGTTCGCGTTTCAGGGTCGACCGCGTCACGTTTGACAAACTTTCGACGAAGAGAGGCTACCTAAAACCGGTGATAGAGCCGCTTGAGCCGGGCGTATACGAGATTAGCGGAATCTATTCGTTTTCGATGCCCATTTTGGACCAACCATACCGGGTCGAATACGTGTTCACCCGTGGTGGCAAACGGCTTTACAGCATCGCCTACCAAGGGCTCAAGCACGCAAAGACCAAGTTCACGGTCGTGAAGTAAGCCTATGACAACAGCCAGGTACGCGCCGCCGCATTTCTCTACCGGCGATTCGGGAGTTCCTTCATCCTCGGAGGGATGAAGTTAGCTTGAGGTAAGGAATGCGAGTGGTAACGTCACCTCTCCCCTTGTGAGAGAGGTCGGTGAGCTTGCGAACCGGGTGAGGGCCTATGACAGAAGCCGCTTTCGCGCCGGCAGTTCGCGCCCGGCGATTTCGGACCAGAAGCGGCAGATCGCTCGCGCGGTCTCTTCCGCTCTCTTGATGAACTCGGGTGGCGAGTCCAGGGATTGCAGCTTGGCGAGCGTGACAACGATCTCGCGCGCGGTTTCCTTGGCGTCGCGAAGGTCCGCAACTTCCTGCGGTAAAACCACGCCGCCGGCAGACGGGCTCAGATAGCACACGCTTCCCGGACTCTTTCCGCTTACCGCCGACACCGAGAACTCGGGCCGAAACCCCGCAAGCTCCATGAGCCGGAGGTCTGCCCACGCCAAAGCGCCGAGCGGCTCGCGCGACACCTCTATTCCCCGCAGAGCAATAAGGCACAAATCGAAAACCTCCGGCTGTGGCTCCTCCGGCGGGAGTACGGCATCGACAACCTCGGCGAAAACCAGGGCACCGAGAAGTCTACGGTAGTCATCGCGAAGCCGAGCGAAAGCGTCGAGCGGCTGTGCCTGCGTTACGTATCTATTCTTTCTCCCCAACGCGAGCCCGAACTGGGCGTGCATGAGCGGCTCGGAAACCCCTGCGAGCCGAGCGTTGGCTTTGCGCGCACCCCGAGCGATCGCGTACATTTTGCCATGCTCCCGGGATAAAAGAGCAATGCGCCGGTCGGATTCACCCGAATCCCACCGGCGCAACACAACGCCCTCGACCGAAATTTCGGACAACTTTTAGTTCGGAGGGCCGAGCTTGAGCCACTCGATCAGGACGAAGTACGCCCGGTCGATGAATAGCACGAACCGCGTCATCATCGTCGTCCCGAAGATCACTCCGAAGCCCACCATCAGCAGCCACCGTCCGGCTAGGGCAGATTTTTGGACCAGCTTGTTCTTCTGCTCGAAGCTATACAAGAAGTAGCTTAGCACCACGATGAACGTGATGACGAGGATCAAGTTGTTGAGAGCCTGCGGTGCAGCGAGTACGCCCGGAGGGGCGTTCCTGTCTACGAGCGTCCACGAGTTGGGGAAGATCGGCCTTGCGGTGTCGGCGATCTGCGGCAGGTACCTGTCGTAGAAAGCTCCCAACTGCTGGCCGGACCATAGGCCGATGATGATTCCGATCGGGATTCGGCTGAGCCACGCGTTCTTGGTGCTGAACACGAAGAACGCCAAGAAGCCAACGGGCAGTAGGGCGGCCCAAGCCCAGTGGCCGATCTCGATCGGCATTCCGCCCTGTGCGGCCTGGCCGACCATCGGCTTCCACCATTGCGGATATAGTACTTCGGCCCAGATCGCGTAGATCGAATACCCTGCCGCGAGCCCGACGAAGATGTGCTCGACGAATCGATAGAACTTGTTCTCTTTGTAGAGCAGGGAATACAGGCCGAGCGTGAAAAACGCCGCAATCGCGACGCCGAGCGCCGGATGCATGATCTGCCAATCGTAGGTCGGGTAGCCCTGGTCTCCGCGCCACCACTCGGGCGTCAGCACATTGTTCGGCTGCAGCTGGGCGAAAAATCGCATCACTGCTGGACCCCCCGCTTGCGAAGCACGACCATGGCGACGTTACCGACGATGACCGAAACAATGAGTAGAACGAGCGCAAAGAAAAGTGGGCTCATATATCTTCTGCCGGACTGGTAGTTGACGTACTTCTTGTCGGGATACGCGGTGTTGAGAAGGTCTTCGTAGTCGAACGCTCCCTTGGCGCCGATGATCATTCCGAACAGCTGTCCGCTCGCGTAGTACGGAATGTTCTCGCCCGCCATAACCGCGGTGCACATAAGGCCAACGGGCGCCTTACCTCGGATCCGCTCGTACCAGACGTTGATGCTCGAAGATGCCGTGACAAGAATAACCGCCTCGAAATCAGACAGGTCTTTGATACCTTTCATAATGGGCTTGTCGTCGATACCCTTCGTGCCGAGGGTCTTCCGCACGTTCGTGACCATGGACAGAACGTGGTTCTCCGCGTTCGGGAAGTAGCCCGCTACCGCCCAATCGGTTCCTTCTATGTATCTGGCGGCATCGGTGGGCTCTTCCTTCAACACTTCGCCGACGGCGATTCGTGCGATCCCCGGAGCCAGCGGGTCGATCGCGGTCAGGATGAATTTGACTCGTTTGCGGATGAGGTGCCGGATGAGCCCTTTGAACTGGCCCCGGCTCTCGCCGCCCGTCGAAGTAGTCCAGTCGCTTTCTACAAGCACCAAGCTGCCTTCCTTCATCGAGTCGACTTTATCGAACATCGATTGCGACATCGGCAGGACCACGTTTGGAACCGTGATCGGTACAAGGACCTGCCACGCGACCAGAACGATTAGGATCGCGTACAGAACCCTTCGGTCGATTGCGTACAGCGTTTGCCAGAATTTCATGCCGTTTCCACCTTAGTCCGCCGCCACGCCTTTCTCGAGGCCGAGCATGATTCGAAGCGCCATGGCAAGGAGGCCCAGCCCCAAACCGAGGTCGATTGCGCGGATAGCCGGAACGTTGATGGTCGACAGCAGCCACATGCCCACGCTGTCGATTCGGAAGTTCCCCTGGAAAGAATTAGGATCGAGTCCGCTGGTGAGCATTAAAGCGATCGGCACGAACATAAGCAGCACCACGAGCGCTGTCGCCATGAGGATCGACGCCTCGATCGAGCGTATTCGGAACGCGCGGTACGCAGCCGAGAGAATGAAGAACCCGATGAGGCTGAACATCGCGGCGTCCATCGCAAGCAGGCCCCGTTGAAACAGGAGCGAGAACCCTTGAACGAGCGGCTTGCGCTCTTTCACTTCGGCAATACCCTGCTTGGCAAGTTCGGACATTTCCGGGGTAAGGGTATTTGAAGTCGCGGCCGCATTGAGCCCATCCGTAAGAGTGGCACGCAGCGTGTCCACCTCCGCCTGCGCGGTCGTGATTTCTTGGTCGAACTGTTCCTTAGTCATTATCCGCTGCTGATAGAGGCGTGTCGGTGGGGCCCGGCGCGACTCCATGAGCAGTGTCGCCTGCAGGTCGATGCCCGTTTCCGCGAATTGTCGCATCTCCGGAGTAAACGCCGGAGTGACGCCCCTTAGCGCCGCGTCGATGCCGGCCTGCTGACGTTTCACCTGCTCGTCTCCGACGAAACTCGCTAACCCGAGGAAGACCATAAGGAATAGGCTCACAAGCAGCACGCCGCTGAAGAACCAATCCTTCTGCATCTTGAAAACCCGCCCGAAGTGCAGGCGGAAGATGCTAAGGACGCCGAGCGCAAGAAGCATGCCGGTCAGGACCTGGCTGATGCTGGAAACGATCGGAACGACCTCTTCGAAATTGATAGGCCCGAGGTAGGCAGCTTGGTCGCCGGCAGCGCTTCGGCTCCTGGGGATCAGCCACTCCAGGACATAGAACATTCCCGCGAGGAACGTGATGCCTACCGATATGGGCTTCCTCAGGTTGCTGGGAACCCTGGAAATCGCAAACAGCAAGAGCGTCGTTACGATGAGGGTGATGACGATAAACCAGAAGAGCTGCGAGGAAGGCTCGATGCCCCAGAATCCTGTGCCAGGCGGTTCAGCTTGTGCCATCAACCAATTCATCGGGAAATCCTTAGCTCCTCTTCACCTTCACGAGGCGCTTGAAGAACAGGTCGTCCTTGCGCCAATCGAAATACCTTTGGTTCGCGCCTTCCCACATCTTCGCCGTTTCGGGCGGAAGGCTCCCCATAGGAACCGGCTTCATCGTTTGGACCGAGTGAGTCAAGGCGCCGAGAAGGACCACCCCCATGATCATCATTTTCGACCAGTCGACCCCGATGAGGCTGCCAACGAGAACCGGCTGTCTGCCCAAATAAGCGCTGGCGGCATAGAACTCGTCGCCGAGCAGCACGTAGTCGCACGCTGCGATAAAGAACGGCGTTTGCGTGAACTGGGTGGTGGCGGCGACCTGAATCGCGCCGACCATGTTCGCGTTCTCGGCAAAGATCATCGATTCCGCAAAGAAATCCCCCATGAAGAACGTTGCGGCGACCTTTTCCCTCTGGATGGTGCCGGCGACCCCCGCGGCGAAGGCGAACTGCCTATCGCTAACGAACCGCACACTGTTCGGGTCGTACTGTTCCGGAACGCCCTCGCTCTGGTAAACCTCTCTCGCGATTTCTTGGGCCACTGCATAAACCGACGCGTCCGCGTTCAGAAGTCGAATGGGTGTGCCGAACCTCGCAGCAGTGCGAATGACGTACGCGAACACGGTTAGCGCCTGCACTGTGATGCCGTTTAGGGTGCCCAAACCGGGAACCATCAAGACAGGCCGGGCGATCTCGGTCGCACGGCCAACCGCCTCGTCGATCTGGTCCAGGCCCGCAATGCGCCGGATCGTCGCGCCGCTGCCTTTGCGTGAGCGGTTGACGTTAAAGAGAACGAATGCAACGATGAGCAATACGAAACCGATCGTCGCCCAGCCAAAGCGCGAGTATTGCGATGCCGTCGTCCACGCCGCCTGCCTGTCCATCGCCTGGGTCGCAACATAGCCGACCGCATCATCGAGAGAAGGGAACGTCTGCGATCTGACCCGTATAACACCGGACAGGTGGTCGCCGTCGGGCTTCACGATGTCAAGCGTGTATTGGCCGTCGGGCATCCGGAACGCGTAAAGGTTCCATGAGCGGCGGTTTTCTCCCCAGTCGAGAACCGCCCCGCCGAGCGCCTCGGATCGCTGCGCGATGTAGGCGTCGAAATTAGCCAGGGTCTCGCCGAGTTCTGCGACCAATGTGTCCCTCGTGGGATAAGGCTTGGATTCGGTGACCGCCACGTCATTGCCCGAAATCGTGACAGTGTCGCGCATGAAGGTGCCGTCGGGGAGCTGCCACGCGTAGTAGGCGCTCTCTTCGCCGTTCCTCACGAACGCTCCGGAGGTCGCGCTAAGCTCCGCCTTTCTTGCGGCGCGGTATTGCTCGATCGTCTGTTTCGGCGGTTGTCCTTCCGATGCCTCCTTGGCGAGCCACGCGTCAGCCTCTTCGGGAGATCCGAATTGAATCGATTCTAGTACCCTCACCTGGCCGCCCTCGGTGCTCAAGCGGTCGATCCAAGCCTGGCCGGACAGCAAGTTCCACCGAAATGTGGAAGGTTCGACCGCCGTGCCTGCCGACGGTTCGACATAAAGCTCATTCGCCCGGACCGTTACGTATTGCTCTTGAGTGCCATACGATTTCTTGGCACACCCCGAAAGAATTGAAAGCGCCAGAACCATGAGGCAAACGATCAGAGTGTTGCGAAATCGGCCGGTCATCAGCTTTGATCCTGGGTTTGGAGGTCGCGCTTATCGATCTCTTGGATCAAGAGTTCGACGTTCTGGCGGTCGGAAAAGAACTGGGAGTATTCGTCCACGGTTTTGAAACCCAGAAAAGGCATCATGAAAGGAGAAAAGGCTACGGCAGCGTGACCGACGATGTTAGCCAGAGGCTTATGCATTTCAAGAAACAGTATCGCCGGCGTTTCCAGATGGCGCTTTTTGATTTCCTTGGCCACCCGCTCCACGATCTTCATCCTGTTTTCGTCGGTCAGTGGCTGATCCCACATCCTTAGCATATTGTTCTCTCCAATATTCGACGCAATCCTTGATTTCCTGCAAATTACCGTCCGCGCGCAAGAAAACCCCGCGAAACGGGGCGAGTCGGCTCGATGTTTCGAGTGGGGACAGCTTGACCCCGTCCTCGCCTTCCACCACGCGGCGAACCTTATCCCAGGTGATCGCGGTTGTGTTCATTCCGCACTTGCTGCTCGCCCCCTCCTTGCCGATTCGAAATCGCACAGGCAACAGAAAGTCGGCAGTTCCCAGGAGGATTACCAGAGGGCCGAACGGAAGCAACCAGAAATTGCGAACCAGAGCCACCCCGCAGAGACCTGCCAGGCCCGCGCATGCGATAACTACGAGTGTCTTCTTCGGTTCTTGTTTGGCCAGATGGACCACCCAGCTCAGTTCGTTCCCGGTATTCAGCTTATTCGTTAAGACTGCCCTCGGCGCATGTTGATTCGCCGGAATTTCACGAGCCCGGCCTCCTATTAGCCAGTCCTGCGATCGTGGCTTTGGGCCAGCCCAATGGAAAATATCCGACGATAGCAAACGGGAGACTCCTGAGGGGTATCGGCATCGGTACGGCATAAGCCCGATAGTAGTGAATGTTCGGGCAAAACTCCAAGACGCAATTTACTAAGAAGTTTCCGAAAAAAAGGAGGTCATCAGCGCACCCGCCACGGCTGCGGACCGAAGGCAGAACCGTGCGCCCGCACCTCGGGTTTCCAAAGAGTAAGTCAAGGCGAACGCAGCAGACGACATAAGGGCCGCAGCGATTGAGGCGACGACCACAGCCGGCTCGTTTACTTCAACAGAGCCAACAGCGAAACCCGCAATGAGGACGAGAAAAGCGAACAAGCCCTGCCGCTTTCCTGGCCAAGTTGCGTACTCGTCCACAAGAGAAGCGACAGCATCGACTCGAGCCCCACTACGCTATCGCCACGTCTCGAACAAGCTGCTCACCGATTCGTGCATATGAATCCGGCGAATCGCCTCCGCAAGCAGCGGCGCCGCTGATAGAATTGTCAGCTTATTGAACTGCTTTTGCTGCGGTACCGGAATTGTATCCGTGCATATCACGCGGCTGATCGGGCCGTCCTGCAGGCGCTGAGGGGCATTCGCGCTAAAAATTGGATGTGTGCAGGTCACGACTATGTCGGTCGCTCCCCGCTGCAAGAGCGCCTCCGCACCCTGTACGACGGACCCACCCGTGTCGACCATGTCGTCGATCATGATGCAGACTTTGCCGGAGACGTCACCGATGATTTCGACTATATCGACCCGGCCCGGCTCTGGCCGCCTCTTCGCGATGATCGCCAACGGCTTGCCGAGCATCTCGGCGAGCGCCCTCGCCCGGACCACCCCGCCCACGTCCGGAGACACGACGACGGCATCCTGGTCCGCGTAGCCTTGTTCGATCAAGTGCCTGCCGATGACCGGACCGAGATAGAGGTGGTCCACAGGAACGTCGAAAAAGCCTTGAATCTGGTCGGCGTGCAGGTCGCAAGCGACAATCCTGTTTGCCCCGGTCTGAGTCAAAAGATCGGCGACCAGCCGCGCGGTGACGGGTTCGCGGGGCTTGATTTTCTTGTCCTGTCTTGCGTATCCGTAGTAGGGAAGAACGACAGTCATACTCTGGACCGATGCGCGCCGGAACGCATCCATCATGATCAGGAGTTCCATGATGTTGTCGTTCGCGGGCTGGCAGGTCGATTGGATGATGACCACGTCGCTGCCCCGCGCGCTCTCGTCAATTTGAACGCGAACCTCGCCATCGCTGAACTTCGTTGTCGTCGCCCGGCCCACCTTGACTTCCAGAATGTCGGCAATCTTATGCGCAAGCTCCGGGTTTGCGTTGCCCGTAAAAATCTTGAGCCTCGACAAATTGTGGTTGTTGTTGGTCTCCATTACTCTTGGTTTTTCTTCTTGCGACGCCATATTTTCGCCCAGCCTTCCTTGTTTTCCTGTCTCGATCGTCCCACGCCGAGCGAGTCGGCGGGAACGTCTTGCGTGATTACACTCCCGGCAGCCGTGATCGCACCCGGCCCGATCTCCACCGGCGCGACGAGCGTCGAGTTCGACCCGACGAACGCGTCCTCACCGATTATAGTTTCATGCTTGGCAAAACCGTCGTAATTGCACGTGATCGTGCCCGCGCCGATGTTGGCTCGCGGACCCACTCTCGAATCGCCCACGTACGTGAGGTGAGACATAGAGGCGCCCTCCCCGATCTCCGAGTTCTTGATCTCCACGAAGTTGCCGACCTTTACCTGCGGCCCCAATACGGTGCCCGGCCGCAGGTTCGCGTAGGGACCGACCCTGGTTCCACCGCCGACCGACGCTTTGTTCACATGGCTCATCAAGATGACGCTGTCCGCGCCGATATCGGAGTCGGCTATGCGGCAAAAAGATCCAATTTTGCAGCGAGCCCCGATTCTCGTGGCGCCTTCGATCGCCGTCATGGCGGCAATTTCGGCGTCTGGTTCGACGGTTACGTCGGCTCCTATGTAAGTCGTCATCGGGTCCTCCAGAGTCACGCCTGCCAAGGCGTGTGTTTTCAGGATTCGCTGCTGCATGAGCCGGCCGGCCTCCGCAAGCTGCCACCGGTCGTTGACTCCCCGCAGCATGTCCGCATCGCGGTACACGTGGGTCGCGACTTTTCCACCCTGGGAGGAGATGATCGAAACGAGGTCGGTCAAGTAATACTCGCGTTTTTGGTTGTCGTTCTTCAACTTTGGAAGGAGTTCGGTCAGCGCCTTCGACGAGAAGCAATAGAACGCGGCGTTGATCTCCCTAACCTTCCTCTGCTCCTCGCTCGCGTCCACTTCCTCGACGATCGCTGTGACGTGCCCCTTGTCATCGCGCACCATTCTGCCGTACCCAAGCGGGTCGTCGAGGATGCAAGTCGCCACTACGCAGTCGGCTCCTGAGGTTTCGAACTCGGCAACGAGCGCGCACATCGAGTCACCGGTCACGAGCGGAGCATCGCCGGACCCGACCAAGACCACCCCCTCGAAGTTCTTGATCGCCGGCAGCGCCATCTTGCAGGCGTCGCCGGTCCCGTGTTGCTCCTGTTGAACCACGTATTCGTACTTGTCACCGAAGGCATCGCGAACCAAATCGCCCCCGTGCCCGATCACAAAAATTGGCCTCCGAGCGCCCGCCGCAACCATGGCGCGGCCGACGTGCTCGCCCATCGGAAGGCCGCATACGGTGTGGAGAGCCTTGGGCAGGGGTGACTTCATGCGGGTCCCCTTGCCCGCTGCAAGGACGATAGCGGCGACGGGTGTTCCTGCTGTCTGCTCCAAGGGAATATCATTCTACCGATTGCTGCCCGTGCAGGTTGACTTCGGCGCGGCTCCCGCATTTGCATGGTGGAGTTATCATTATCTAATGCCCGCGTTCGAAGCAGACGTCGTCCGGCCGCAAGAGCTCAACGGTAGGAACGACCACCTACGGATCGCAACTCATCTTCACCGGGCCTGCGCTCCACCAAGAGCGCCCTGGTGCGCAGCGTTCGTTTACTGGTGCTGTCGAAAGGTGGCATCTCGGCTGTGTGCCATTGGGGGATGGGCCATTCGCCACGGGATTCCCGGAAGGCCTCCCCAGACGCGCGACCTTTTTGGCATAGCTCAGCCGGAACGGATCCGGCCACATCGGCTTCACAGCCCAGGTCAGGAAGACACCGATCGGTGTTTCGATGCAAACGATCGAGGGAACAGTTCGGGCAATTCCGCCAGCGGCAAAGGGACCAAGATCGTTCGACGCTGGAGGCCCCTGTCTTCGAAGTTGAGAGTAATACGGCTCAGCTCGATAACGTAGAATCGTCCTATGGAAAGCCAGGAAAGCCAGGAAAGCCAGGAAAGCCAGGAAAGGATCGAGAAGATCGAGGACGAGTGGAGAGGAGTTCTAACTCCCGATCAGTACCAGATTTTGCGCGAAAAGGGTACAGAACGGCCATTTACGGGCGAGTACTGGGAGCACACGGAAAAGGGCGAGTATCGGTGTGCCGGATGCGGCCAGGCCCTCTTCGACTCCGAGACCAAGTTCAACGCGCACTGCGGCTGGCCGAGTTTCTATGACGTGATGGACAAGAGTAAGGTCGAATTGCACGAGGACGCCACGTTGGGCATGAAGAGGGTAGAAGTCACCTGCGCTCACTGCGGAGGACACCTAGGCCACGTTTTCCCGGACGGCCCCGAACCCACCGGACAGCGGTACTGTATCAACTCGACAAGCCTAACATTTGGCGAGAACGAACCGGCGTCTGAATAGTCCATCGCCGCCATGGTCCGAAATGCTCCCGGGTTCGATCCGTCCGATCTGCCAGGCTCGTCCGGACCGTCCACCAAGTCCACCCACAGTGATTTAGGGACGCACCGATTCGGTTCTGAAGAGGTCGTCCACCGTTTCGCGGCGAACGGCCTCAAACGTGTCCCCGTCGCCGACGATCACCATCGCCGGACGCGGATAA
Source organism: Fimbriimonadales bacterium (assembly GCA_051003155.1). Classification (GTDB taxonomy): domain Bacteria; phylum Armatimonadota; class Fimbriimonadia; order Fimbriimonadales; family ATM1; genus JACDEQ01. Next base: position 46,485 of record JBPCLO010000012.1, read on the forward strand.
CGGTTGTAGTTGCTCGCCATAGCGTGGTTGTACGCCCCTGTGCACTGCACAGCGATGACGTCGCCCTCGCCGGTCGACGCGGGCAGCAGCGCCTCGCTGATCAATGTATCGGTCTCGCAGTGCCGGCCGGAGACTCGAAAAGGGAAGTCGTGCGGCTCCTCCAGCCGGTCGGCATTCATGGCCGTGTATGTCGCTCCGTAAAGCTGAGGCCGAGGGTTGTCTGCAACGCCCCCATCCACCGAAATATAGGTCCGCGAGTCGATCTTCTTCATGGCACCTACCCGGTAGAGGGTCGTACCGGCTTCGGCGACCAGGGCTCGACCTGGCTCGAAACTAATGAGAGGGGGACGGCCGCCGAAGCCATCGGTTACCGCGGCGATGACGGATCGGCAGTGCTCCGCGAACAATTCGGGTTCGTCCGAAGGCAAATACCTAACCCCCAATCCTCCGCCTGCGCATATCTCATCGACCTCGCCGGTCTTGCTATTCATCGCGACTGCGAATGCTGCCGCGCGACGAACCGCGGCGACATGGGATTCCGATGTCATGAGCTGCGAACCGACGTGAACGTGATAACCGATAAACCGGAGGCACCTGTGTTTTAGCACCTCGTCGACGGCGTCCTCAGCCCTGCCGTCCGCGATGTTGAAGCCGAACTTCGAGTCCTCCTGTCCCGTGCTGATCGCCTTGTGCGTATCGGGGTCGACGCCGGGGGCGAGGCGGATCATCACACGTTGAGGAGTTCCGAGTCCCGCAAGCCTACGTATTTCCGAAAGGTGGTCTAAGACGACTGCTCCGACGCCCAACCGCGTGCCCGCCTCGAGTTCGGCATCCGTTTTGTTGTTGCCGTGAAACGTGATCTGTTTCGGCTCGAATCCTGCCCGCAGCGCCGCCTCCAGTTCTCCCAGGCTGGCGACATCCACGTCGAGGCCCTCCTCGCGCGCCACCTGCAAGATCGCGAGCGCGCTGGCCGCCTTCGAACCATAGGAGACCTTGCAGCCCGGTGCAGCGGCCTTAAACTCGCGCATTTTCCCGCGCAAGTCCGCCGCGTCCATCACGTAGAGCGGTGTCCCGTACTCCTCGACGAGCCTTCTCGCCGAAATGTCGCCGAAGACCAGTTTGCCTTCGGAAGACGCGCACTGAGAGCCAAGGAAACGCGAAAACACGAGCCGGTGATTATGCCCGACTGCCGGGCCTACTTGCGCACCTTCTGCCAAAAAGCCTCATTCAGCTCCGGACACCATTTCTGCAGAGCTTGCTTCATGAGGTTCACCTTCGATAAGATAATCGAGTCGTCCTCCGCCATTTTCATAATCCTTTTGTGCTCGTCGGCCACAAATAATGCCGCATAAATCTCGGCCTTATCCTCTTCCAGTCCCGACATTGAGAATGCATCTATAAATCCTTTGCGGGGATTGTTGAGAACCGTTTCATTGCGTCCACGCGCGCTAATGCCACCTTTTCCGTAGATGAAATCGGGCTCATTCAACGCTGCCCATTCCGGATCCTTGAAAAAGGCATCGCCGTTTAATTGCTCCTCGGCCATATGATAGAATTCGTGATGAATGACATGCCTGCGATACGCTTCGGTGGACTTCCCGCCAAAAATATCCAAATAAAGGACATCTTTCTTGTAATCCGGGCTGGCGGCAATCTCGACTTTATCTAGCGCCATATTCTTAACGAGCGCGATTCGCCGCAATCCTACTTTCGCCACGAAGGTTTTCGGATACTTATTGAATTCGGAGGCGAGGATAAACGCATATTTGCGAAGCTCCGACGAGTCCTCCTCGATGAGATTCTCAAACGTGACCGATCCCCAATCGAACGGGGGCGCAGTGGGGTAGTCGATAGCGATCCCGTATCTTTTCTCGAGTGCGAGGAGCATCGGGGTCGGCGGCACATCCGACACGAGCGGACTAGCCAGCAAAGCCATAACGAGGTAGCGCATGACTCTTTGACGCGCGTACGTGCCTTAATCGGTCATGGAGCGGATCGTTATTTTGGGCGGCGGTTTCGGTGGGCTATACGCCGCCAAGGCGCTGCGCGGTACTCCTGCACACGTGACCCTAATCGACCGACGTAATTACCACCTTTTCCAACCACTCTTGTACCAAGTCGCCACCGGTTCACTGTCCCCGGGCGATATCGCGGGCCCGCTTCGCTCGATCCTTAAGAAAAGCACCAACTTGCACGTTCTGATGGACGAAATCCTGGACATCGACCCCGAGCGAAAGGAAGTCGTGCTAACCGACGATCGCGTGCCGTACGACACGCTAATCGTCTCGACCGGCACGCGCCACCACTACTTCGGACACGATGAATGGGCGGCGAACGCGCCTGGGCTCAAATCGATGGAGCAGGCGCTCGAAGTGCGAAACCGCATCTTCAACGCGTTCGAACAGGCAGAGAAGGAGGACGATCCGGAACCGCGAAGGGCCTGGCTGAGGTTCGTGATCGTGGGAGGCGGCCCCACAGGCGTCGAACTCGCCGGAGCCCTCGCGGAAATATCGCGCAAAACCGTTCGAGAGGATTTTCGCAACTTCGACTCTGCCGACGCTGAAATACTCCTCCTCGAGGGCCAAGACCGCCTACTCCCAACGTATCCGCCCGACCTCTCGGCCAAGGCTCGTCACGCGCTCGAAAGGCTCGGCGTAAAGGTCATGCTCAAGACCTTCCTAAAGGACATGAGCGACGACTGCGCTGTGATCGATTTCGGGGACGGCCCTAAAGATATCCCGGCGCGCACGATCCTTTGGGGCGCAGGGGTCAAGGCGTCTCACCTCGGCGAGGTGCTGCAAACGAATTTTGGCGCTGAACTTGATAATGTGGGTAGGGTCCAGGTCCAACCCGACCTTACGATTGGTGGCCATCCCGAGGTGTTCGTCATCGGCGACCTCGCGATCGGCCCCAACCACGTCTCCGGCGTCGCCCAGGTGGCGATCCAAGGTGGCCAGTACGTCGCGAAAACGATCCGCATCCGCCGGAAAGGTCAGACCCTCCCACCCTTCCACTACCGCGACAAAGGCAACATCGCTGTCATCGGGCGAAACTCCGCCGTTGCCCAAATCGGCAAGCTGCACCTCGCCGGTCTCCCCGCATGGATCATCTGGGCCGTGGTTCACATTGCCTACCTCATCGGCTTCGACAACAAGCTCGTCGTCATGGTCCAGTGGGCGTGGGGCTATATCACCTTCAACCGCAGCGCCCGCCTCATCTACCTCGACCGTGGCGGTGCCGCCGAACCGAAATCTCGTGTATAAAGGGTGAGTGCGTCCACAGCAAAGGAAGGTAACTCCCGGAGTCAAAGCCGGCCGTGTTCGCAAGAAGAACCGAGCCGAGCTAAGCAACGACTACTATGTTCATACGCAGCCTTTGCCGGTCGTGGACCGCAAACGGCCGGGTCCTGGATTCAAACACCTGCTCACGAAGCAGCACATTTACGACTTCATTGAGATTCTTCCAGATTGGGATGAGCTTTCTCAGGGCTTGGATGCCGTAGTCCTCGCAGCGGGCCGTCACGATCGCTATGGTTGGCACGTGCCGGGCGTCGTGCACGTGTGCGCTTGGGAGGTCGGAATTTGGGAGAGAGTTACGATCCGATCTTTTGAAGATGATCGAGAGATCATGGAGCGCCTGCATGTGCCCATCGAGTCCAATGATGATGAGGTGATACTCAAATTCACCGAAAGCACAGCCAGGGCGTTTCTGCTCCTCGACGTGTTTCTGCATGAACTTGGCCACCACCACGACAGAATCACCACCAGGAGCAAGCGTGAAGCGGCACGGGGTGAGCCCTACGCGATCGCCTATGCGGCTGAATATGGAGCCCGTATCTGGCGCGATTACGTTCGACGGTTCGGCGTCGAATAGCTCAATCAGTAACCAGCCAAACCGCGCTCACCACCGAGCTTGGAGAATCGAGCAGCAAATTATCTCCTATCCTCGATTCGCACGTATCGTTTGAACTTCGGTAATAATGTGCCATGGAGCGGTTCTGGCGCCGCCAGATTTCTCGTACCGGTAAGTGGCGAGAGGCGAATTTCGAGTGGCCCGGCCTCGGCCGATGGATATTGGTCGCGCTTACTCTGCCTATTTTCGCTTTCCAGCTCAGCGAATCTACGCGGTTCTGGCTATTGCAGATGTTCGATTCCTTTAACCCAGCCCGCTGGTATGTGCTGAAGACTGTCCCCTGGCTGCTTGCACTATGTTTCGGCATTGCCCTGTCTCTCATCCTTCGCCCCGGGGCGCGCATGATCGTTTTTGCCGCCGTTGGAGTATACGCCGCGCTCTTTGTTGGCAGAACGTTCATGGGGAGCTTTGCATGGGACGGTACTTTCGATGTTATCGGAATGGACCCTGGCCCCTGGAAAATCCCTCTCTATGAGGGGATTATCCTAGGAGTCATCGCCGGCTTAGCCTATAACGCGCTTCGCGGTGCCCGTGCAACGCCGTGGAAATTCAAGAACTTGGCATTTCTGGTGCTCGGTCTATGGCTCTTGGCTCTCTCATCATTTTACGAGCCCAAAGTAGAAATTTTGGATAGTCGGTTCGCGCCGACGAGGCATATCGCGCTGATCGGAGCGGCTGCGTTCGGAACTCTCCTCTTGGTAGCTACGCGAGGCGTCGACGAGGAATGAGGATGAAACAGACAGCTCAGGGTTACACACTTTTCGAATTGCTGGCTTCGATTGCGATCATAGCGATTCTCGCAGCGATCTTGTTGACCACCTATTCGTCGGGGGTTCGCAAAGCGCAGAGCCTATGCATTTCAAATCTACAGCAGATCGGCCATGCCATGGCGCTATATCGGGACGACCATGGCGAATATCCGATGAACAACATGAACTGGCCCGGACTCCAGCCCTACTTGGGGTACTCGAAATTGAGATGTCCTGTGGTAGAAAAACCGTTGTCAATAGGCGATTACCTCTTGCATGCATTCTTCCCCGATGGCTTAGCAGAAACGGCCGCAAAGCGCGAATGCATGGCCCTAAGGAGCGCGGAGTACCCAATCGCATTCGATATGAACCACAATTCCCAACTTGTGATTCGGAGTATCGAGGAGGCGTTCATGCTTGTTCTGAGGCAAGGTGGTTCCGTGGAGCGCTTGCCTTCAGGAAGACTCGACGAGATATCTACGCTCTTGAGAAAGAGAGACTCGAACTTACCTTGTCCGGAAGCCGGTTCTTCCGACAACTTGTAGCAACTTCCGGCAAAGACTATTCCATAACGAGCCGTATTGCGGCCAGTACCCGGTCGGTATCCGGTAGCGCAGCATATTCGTAAACCGGGTTGAAGCCGATATGCACGTCGGGCTTGGAAACCAACTGCGGGGGGCTGATAAACGAGCCCCACGATTCCGGGTCGCTCGCAAGCGACTGGATGACGGTCTGCCCGAAGCTGCAAGTCTCGCTGTCCTCTTGAACCACCACGAGCCGCCCGGTCTTTTCCAATGACGCCGCCACAACATCCCGATCCCAAGGCACGATCCCGCGAAGGTCGATCACCTCGCACGAAACCTCGCCATCCAGCTTAACGGCAGCCTCCATCGCTTGCTCTGTGCAGTTGCCCCACGCAACCACCGTCACATCGTCCCCTGCTCGCTGGATCGCCGCCTCGCCGAAACCGACCGCGGGCACGTTCTCGGGCACGTCCATCTGCATCCGGAACAGGTGCTTGGGGATCAGAAACACGGTAGGGTCATCGGCCTTCATTGCCGTCCACATCATCGCCGCAGCGTCCTGCGGGTTGCTCGGGATCATCACTCGCAGGCCGGGAAAATGTGCGACGCTCGCCTCGTTCGCCTGGCTGTGCCAAAGCGACCCGCCCGGCAAGTAGGCCCCGTAAGGCGCGTAGATAACGCAGGGGCAAGGCCACCCGTCGAAGCTCCGCCAGCGGATTGTTGCAATATTGTTGACTAACTGGCTCCAGCCCGGACCCACGAAGTCGATGAACTGCAATTCGAATACCGGCCGCATACCATAGCAAGCCAGCCCGCATGCCACACCCACTATCGTCGCCTCAGCCAAAGGCGAGTTGAAAACGCGGTCCGGGTGGGCAGTCGAAAGGCCGTCCGTGAGCTTGAAAACTCCGCCCTTCGGGTCCTCGATGTCTTCACCGAAGAAAACGATCCGCGTGTCGCGATCCAGCGCGACCTTGAAAACGTGGTTCAGCGCGTCGACCATCCGCCACTTTCGGCCCCCCTCGATCGGAGGCGGCTCCGGCGTAGGCAGGTCGCCATAGAGGAAGTCCATGGTCTCCTCGGCCAGCGGATCGGGGGAATCTTCCGCTTCGATATAGTCGCGGTCTACCGAGTCCTTGATCTCGTCTTGGATGGCTTCCCACTTCTTTTCCGTGAGGTCGCCGGCCGCGATCAGTTCTTGCGCCATGGTCACGATCGGGTCGCGGGTCATCATCGCGTCGATATCTTCCTGGGTCCGGTAAACGCGGTGATCGTCGCTGCTGGTGTGGCTGCTCAGGCGGTCAAGCTCGCACCAGAGCATCGTCGGCCCCTCCCCACGCCGCGCTTTCTCGACGGCGGCCTTGCCTGCCTCGTAAACGCGATCCGGATGCCGCGCATCGACGCGAACGAGGCTGTCGCCACCCAGGACGCCCAGATTGTACGGGTTCATGGCCTCGGTGTTCGTGCTGATCCCGTACTTATTGTCTTCCATCACGAAGACGATCGGGAGCTTCTCTTGAACCGCGAACGCGATGGCTTCGTAAACCTCGCCCTGTCGGCTGGCTGCGTCGCCGAACGTCGCCACAACCAGGCTGTCCTTGCCCTCCAGCTTCATGCCGAACGCCGCGCCGCATCCGGGGAGCACGTTGCCGGCGGTCGGCGTGGGCACGCTCCAGATGTTCTTCTCACGATTGCTGTAGTGGCCGGGCATTTGGCGGCCGCCGCTGCTGCTGTTGCGCTTGGCGAAGTAAGCGTACGCCATTTCCAGGTCGGTCATGCCCTTTTGCAACAATATTGCGCGGTCGCGGTAATAAGGGAAAACGTAGTCGTCGTCCCGCAGGTGGAGGACCAGAGCGGCCAGCGCTTCGTGTCCCATGCCGGAAACCTGGAACCAGCCCTTGCTCTGTCGCAGCAGCACGCCTTCGCGGCGGTCTCCTTCGCGGCTCAGGAACATAAGCCTCAGAAAGTCAAGCTTGTTGTAGGTCTTCTCGTTGGAAATGGCGGCCATCGTCTTTGATATACCCCGTATGTCGCCCGGCTTCGCTGCGCGGGCTGTTGGGCGCTATTTTACTCGCCAGGGCTTTCAGCTATCACGACGAGGATCTCCTCGCGGCACAAAGGAATGAACTTCAGCTCGAAGAAGCCCGATCGATTCCCGACCTTCAACTCGCTCCTCACGCAGCGAGACCGAAGCGCTTTCGATGCCGCGCGAACCTCGTTGGCCAACGAATCGGGCGCATCATATCCCGCGAAGGCGTCTTCGCCGATCCGGCCCGTCGCGGGGAGAAACCACGGGTCCGCCCGGGCCAGCGGATAGACTCCCAAAAGAGTTCCGTCTGTTGCGACTTTGATGCATGGGTCCGGCATCGCCTGGATCAGCCTTTCCAGACGCTCCTCGCGCTGAAGAAGCATGGCCTCCAGGCGTTTGCGGGCTTCGATTTCCGCGCGCAGCCGCGCCTCGATATCCTGGTTGGCCGCGGATGCCGCTTGCTCGCCGACGAGCATCGCGAGTTCGGGCCTGGAAAGGTGCCCGACCTTGGTCCGAATCCTTCCCCAATACGTCGATACCGTCGCCCTGGCGATCCCGAGCTTGTTTGCAATGGAATCGTCGGTAAAACCGTGCACCGACAGCATCAAAATAGCGCGCTCCCTCCCCGAGAGCGTCGCCAATACCCCTTGGTCGTCGATAGGCCCGTCTGAATCACTCACTAAGCAGATTACGTCCCCCTACATTAAGAACGGATACGCGGGCCTTTTGTTCGATGGATAAGCATCCACGGGGCCAAGGGCCATACCTGCAATGGAACGGCGGCATACACTATAATGGTTAAAGGCATTGGCCACCGAACAGGAGGTCCACCGAACAACATGGCTCAACGAGAAGAAGTACTGACTCCCGAAATCACGCTGACCGAAAAGGCGGCGTCCGAAATCAAAGACCTCTTGCAGGAGCAAGGCAAGCCCGAGGCGGGTCTTCGAGTCTGGGTCGCGGGCGGCGGTTGCTCCGGCCTTCAGTACGGCATGGCCATCGACGATGGCGAGGCCGAAGAGGGCGACCGGATCTTCGAGCACCTCGGCGTCAAGGTCCTGGTGGACCCGGCGAGCCTCTCCTACATGGCCGGTTCCGTGGTCGACTATGTCGACGACGTTCTCGGCGGCGGCTTCAAGATCGAAAACCCCCAAGCCACCCGCTCCTGCGGATGCGGCAGCTCCTTCGCCACGGAAGAAGGCGAGGCCGGCGCCACCGGCGGCGGCTGCGGCAGCTGCGGGCACTCTTCTTAGACTGCAGCACTTCGTCATCACGACACCCATGTACTAGGGATGTGGTGTGATGTCGCGCTTGCGTGAGCGATGATAAGAAGGCTGAAAGCACATGAATGAGGAGCTTTCTGAAACATGAACTAGCCTATTTCTTGGAACCTGTCGCGCAGGTTAATGGGAAAGGGGGCGGTACGACTCTCCGTTCAGTAAACCAGGTAGGCTTCACCCAATGCGCGTTCGTGGCAAGGTACTGCCGTGCGTCAATTCCGAGTTGATCGTGCAGCAGGTCCGGCCGACTGTTGAACTGTTGATAAACTTGGACCAGAGCCACCCTGACATCCTTGCCAATGCCGTAATAGACCCCGCTCATTATCATCGAAGCAATGTTTTCCGCTCCGCAATCGAAACAATTCGCGGGCAGCAGGCCGCAATCCAGACGGTACCGCGCGAGCAATTCGTTGGGAGGATACTGGAGGCGATGGAGGACAAAGGGCTGCTTTCGTCAGCTCAGAAGACTCCACCGGGGGTCCGATGGGACTTTACTGCGGAACTGGAGACAAATCCAAGGCGACGCGTTGCTATCGAGGTCAAGGGCGGGGAGGGCAACAGCCTCAACCTTTCGAATCGCCCGCCAGACTACCAAGAGTTCATCATCTGGTCTCACCTAGACGGCAGCGTAATTCACAGTCCCGCTCGGGGCGCTCAAGCGGTCATAGGTCGCGTGGTGGCCGACATCATCAAGGCACCGAAGCAAATCGACGCGCTAATTTTCCGCGACAAACTTTGCGGCACTGAAGCAAGACCGTGTCCAAAGTATGCCGGCGGTTCTCATCCCGTGCTTGGACCGGCGCCGGACATCTTCTTGCTTCCCTCAGCCGTACCTATTTTCGGTCGCGATCTGCATCCTCCAGTTCATACGGAAGCCACATGTTCTTTTCCGTTTCGTCTACTAGATTTCTTCGGGGTCAGCATCGAAAATAGGCCCATTCACGTCCATACAGTAGATATTCGTCTATATCTCAACGGTAACATCCCGATGCGCGAGGTCATAGTTCGACAAAACGGCGTAGAGCAGTTTCGAAATTCTGCGAAAGTTCAGGTCAGATGATAAATTCTGAGGTAAGAGAAGCGGTCCTCCCCTTTGGGTTGGTTCCGTCGTTGTGGGAGGGATCGTTCAACGGCAGGGAATGCTCCCTGCATCAGTTGGCCCCTTATGTTGGAAAACTAAAGACCGGGATGGTCACGGCAATGTTGGACGAGTTTACGGAGATTGGAGACACTGTCTTAGACCCTTTCGGCGGCAGCGGTGTGGTTCCACTGCAGGCATTACTACAGGGCCGCAAAGCGATCTCAAATGACTTAAGCGAATACGCCTACGCGCTTACGCTCGGCAAATTGGCCGCGCCTAAAAGTGTTTGTCAAGCCCTTGCACTAGCCGACCTGGTTATTCATGAGGTCGAACGGCTTCGCAATGATTTTCAGCCGCAGGAGGTACCTGAGTGGGTCCGATCGTTCTTCCACCCTCGCACCCTTAAAGAGGTGCTAATAGCCTTCGAGGCCTGCCGCAAACTAAAGACCCCTTTTGTTCAAGCGTGCCTGCTTGGCATTCTTCATCACGTTAGGCCGGGGTTCTTATCTTATCCGGCATCGCACTTGACCCCATACCTCCGTGAAAAAATGTATCCACGAGCAGGAAATCCCGAGATGTATGCGTATCGCGAGCTCGCAACTCGCCTAAGAGCGAAGGTTCACCGCGCTTATCGCCGCCCGTCCTACGCGAACTGGACACTTGCGGATTACCGCGTTGACAAGGTCAATTCGATAGACCTACCATACATGCCACAAAGTGTAGATGCAGTCATCTCGAGCCCTCCATATTTCGGCGCACTGGATTACGCACGAGATAACAGGCTTCGTCTATGGTTTCTGGGTGTCGAGGATTGGCGCGACCTCGACAAATCTTTGACGGCAAGCCAGTCTGTGTACCTCAGTCAGATGCGCAAGTGCCTACTCGAAATGTTCAGGGTCCTTAGGCCAGGAGCACATTGCATTCTCGTCCTAGGCGATGTGAGCAGAAACGGCAAGATGCGAGAGACCGCCGAAATAATTGCCGAGGAAGCAATTGATGTCTCCAACGACGGCTTTGAGGTTTTGCGAATTGTCGTAGACCAGATACCGGATGATCGCCGCTCGCGACGGCGTACCGTTACGACCAAGTACGAAAAGATTCTAATTATGCGGAAGCGGATCTGAGCTGTAACGTTGCAATTTTCATAGGCGCAGGCTTCCTGGCAACCATGCAGGAAACATGGCAACTTGTCGACATGGCGCTGCGCTCGTCACCTAAATGGATAATTGTCGGCTACAGCTTGCCGGCCTATGACGAGCTTGTACAACGACTGCTTAGGGAAGCGGCCTCACATAATCCGACGGTGCATGTCTTTGATCCAGACCCTTCAGTTGCGCGCAAATTCGTGACGCTTCTGCCGGGCTCGTCGATTCAAGCGCACGCAGGTATCCCAGACGGGATTCCAGATGTTGCACCGATCTTCAATGCGTAGAACTTGCTTCTCTTTCTTGCCTACCACGCCGTGGTGGTCCTTTCAAGGATTGGAAGGATAGGGCGGAACATGATGGAGCCACCGGGTGCGCTGGCGGAGCGGGCATGATCGCTACGGCCGTTCGAATCTAGCTGAATCGTCGGGAAACAGCCGTCGATACATATCGGGGTGATTCTCTTTCAGCTAGTCGCACATGTTCCGATGATCTCGTTCCACTTGACCTCGTCATCTCGTTCGCCGCCTTGCCGGTCGCTGTCGAGATTTCCCAACCTGCCCTCAAATGAACCGGAAGTTCCATTTCAGACTCCATCTTCATTCGCCGAACGGTGCAGTAGTGCATGCCTGCGGTGGTGCCGAGGGCCGGAGCGCTTCCTTGTTCAGCTTTTCCAGCATTTCTTCGATCTTTTTATCAGTTGTGTCTGACATCATCGAAGCCAGTCGAGTTTAGACGATCGAAGTGGCCGGATTGGACGGATAGCCGATACGACGGCCTTGACAGACTGTGTGGACCGCTGATTGACTTGCGCGTCCCCAGAGTCCCAATCAGGCAGGATGTCGCGATCAATCTACGCCAGGACCGAACAAAAAAGTGTCCGTCTTATTTAACGATGAATCGGCGTCACGTGCTCGTTAGAGGCCCAGACGAACCGGGGCTTGCTAGCTAAAGCGTCGCCGTCCCGACGGGGTTGTGGCAGTAGAAAACGCGCTCCCCGTCCTCGCTCGGATCGGGAAAGACCGTCTCGCAGACCTCGAGTTTGTTCGGGCATCTGGTCTTGAACGGGCAGCCGACTGCCACCTCTCGAGGGTCGGGGATTTCGCCGGGTAGGACCGCAGGCAGTCGGCCGATCGTCTCCAGAGTCGGGGCGGATTCGAGTAGCGCTCGCGTATAGGGATGGCGCGGATGGGTGAACACCTTTTCAGTCTTACCGACCTCCACGAAACGGCCGAGATACATCACCGCGACACGGTCGGCGATGAAGCGGACGGTCGTCAGGTCGTGCGATATGTACAGGTAAGCGCACGAAAGTTTACTTTGCAAATCCTTGAGCAAGTTGAGAATCTGCGCCCGTATCGAAAGGTCCAGCGCTGCCTTCGGCTCGTCGCAGAGCACCAGGGGCGGGCCGAGCGCGAGCGCTCGCGCCACGGCCACCCTCTGCCGTTGGCCTCCGGAGAGCTGGTGCGGAAAACGCTCCTTCATGGCCAGGTCGAGGCCGACCTGGCGCATGACTTCGTCGACACGGCCGTCGAGCCTCTGGTCGTTGACGATCAACGGCTCCGCGATCGAGCGGCCGATCCGCCACCGCGGGTCGAGGCTGGCGTACGGGTCTTGCCAGACGATTCCCACTCGCTTGGCGAGCCCACGCAGGTCCGGCGTTACCGATAGGCCCTGAACTTCGATCGCTCCTGCAGAAAGGGGCTCTAAGCCGAGAATCGCTTTAGCGAGGGTGGTCTTGCCGCAGCCCGACTCGCCTACGACGGCAAGCGTTTCACCCTCGTTCAGTGTTAGCGAAACGCCGTCGACTGCACGAATCCGCCCGCCGGGTACGTTGAACGAAACCTCGGCGTCTCGAATCTCGAGGACCGCGCTCACAGGTTATCCTCGACAAGCCAGCACGCCGCTCGGTGCCTATCGGTAATTGAAAGTAGCCCCGGCTCGACGTTGCTCTTGACATGCCTGCAGGGGCAGCGCTCTTGGAAACTGCAAGCGCCGGCCAGGGTTTTGAAATCGGGAGGCTGCCCGGGGATCGAATAGAGCCTCTCGGCCTTTCCGGGCAGAGAAGCGAGCAGGCCGATCGTGTAGGGGTGGGCCGGATTTTTGAGGACACCTTCGGTCGGCCCCTCCTCGATCACCTTGCCCGCATAGAAGACGGCGATGCGGTCGGCGACCGATCCGATCACGCCGATGTCGTGCGAGATCAGGATGACCGCGGTGCCGGTCTGCTCTTGGAGATCGTGCAGGAGCGCGAGGATTTGGGCTTGCAGCGTGACATCGAGTGCGGTCGTCGGCTCGTCGGCGATGAGGACTTTGGGATGGCAGGCAAACGCCATAGCGACCATCACGCGCTGGCGCTGGCCCCCTGAAAGCTGGTGAGGGAACTTTCTGGCCGTGCTGGCCGGTGCAGGGACGCGCACCGACTCAAGTTGCTTGATCGCAAGGTTGTAAGCCTCACGCTGCCCGACGTCTCGGTGCAGGATGATGGCTTCGGCGATCTGGTCGGCGACGCGCATCGAGGGGTTGAGGCTGGTGAACGGGTCTTGGAATACCATAGCGATGTCGCCGCCGCGAATCTGCCGCATCTGGTGCTGCGAGGCCATAGCCAAATCCGTGCCCTGGAACATGATGGCGCCGTCGGTAACGCGGCCACCCGGCGGAAGGAGGCCCATAATCGCCAGCCCGGTCATGGACTTGCCGCAGCCGGACTCTCCGACGACGCCCAGCGTCTCGCCCGGTTCGACCACGAGGTCGACGCCGCGCAGAATCTCGGTGGCGCCGAACGCAACGCGGAGTCCCCGGATTTCGAGAGCAGGCATGGAATGGCAATTATGGACCAACGCTACAATGGGCGGATGGCTCTGTTCGAACTGCCGCCGAACCCGCAGAGGTGGCTGTTCGCGTTTACGCACCCTGACGACGAAATTTCGATCGTGGCTTGGATGAGGAGGCTTGTGCAGGCGGGCGCTGAGGTGTGGGCGGGCTGGAGCGTGACGGACCCGGTTCGCGCGGCCGAGGGGACGCGTGTTATGGAGAAGCTCGGCGTGCCGAAGGAGCGACTTTTCTATCATGGAATGCCCGATAAGGGTGCGTGCAAACACCTGCCCGAGCTGGCCTCCTTGTGGTCATCGGCGATCGAGCGCGCGGATCCCGAGCGAATTGCGCTGGGCGCTTTCGAGTGTGGCCACATCGACCACGACTCGACCAACTTCGCAGTGCACCGTGCGAATGAGGATCTGATTCCGACGCTGGAGATTCCGCTGTATCACACCTACCTGGCTCGCACGCCGGTCCTGAACCGATTCGCCGACCCGAGCGGGGAAGAGGTGCTGAACCTCGAACCGGAGGAATGGAGGCTGAAAAGAGAGGTCAGCGGGATGTACAAGAGCCAGACCATTGGGCGGCTGTTGGTTTATGCTACCGCTTGGGGGTGGATTAAGGGCCGTCCGCCGGCGCTTTGTCGCACCGAGCGAATGCGGTTGCAGACGCATTTCGATTATGAGACTCCGAACCTGCCGGAGCCGCTTCGGTCGCGGGTGATGGCCACAGAAACGTGGCGGCGCTGGGCTGCCTGCGTGAAGGGCCGGTAGAATCCGCGCATGCCGACGATTGGGGAACTGCTCGACGCCCTCGAGGTGATCGCGCCTGTGCACCTAGCGATGGCCGACGACCCGATCGGCTTGCAAATAGGCCGGAAATCGGACAAATTTTCGCGATGTGTGGTGACGCTCGATATAACTCCCGAAGTGCTGAATTGGGCCAAGGAAAAGGGCGCGGAAGCCGTAGTAGCGCACCATCCTTTATTTTTCAACCCGCCGCGCGATTTGGCCGGTGACAGTCTCCAAGTACAGTGCGTTCGTCTTGCGATGGCGAATTCGATAGCCATCACCGCCGCTCACACCAATTGGGACACGGCGCCCGGAGGGGTGAATGACACTCTTGCTCGAGTGCTCGGACTCGCCGATATCGAGGCGTTCGGAGGGGATATTTCCGTGCAGGATTGCAAGATGGTGACGTTTCTGCCCGCGGATGGGCTGGATTCGGTTGTGGATGCATTGGCCCGCGCAGGGGCAGGCGACATCGGATTGTATAAGCGGTGCGCGTTTCACAGCGAGGGCCTTGGGACCTTCGAGCCGCAAGAGGGCGCAAACCCCATTGTCGGAGAGGTCGGGAAGCGCGAGACGACCCCGGAGCGCAGGGTGGAGATGCGGTTTCCGAGCCATCGGAGGAAGGCGGTCGAAGGCGCCCTTCTGTCGGCCCATCCATACGACCGGCCGGCGTACGACATTTGGGACGTGTCGACGGAGGCGCATTCCTTACCCCGAATTGGATCGATGAGTCCAACGACTTTTTCCGAGTTCGTGGGCCACGTCGACCGGTCGCTGGGCTCCTCGTCTCGGGGCTTTGGCCATGCTGGGAAGGTCAAGCGCATCGCCGTCGTCGGCGGATCAGGCGGACGCTATTGGCTTTCAGCGAAGTTAGCTGGGGCGGATGCTCTCGTTACCGGCGAGGTGCGTCATCATGAGGCTGTCGAAGCAGCGGAAACGGGTATATGCTTGGTGGACTCGGGCCATTATCACACCGAGCAGCCTGGTATGGCTGAGATGCGGGACCGGCTCGGATCGCAAATGCCGACTGCCAATTTCTTGCTCTTCGAGCCCCTTCCTGGTCATTGCGGTAGGCCTTAGGAGCCGGAAAGTGCCACAATCGGTGCCAGCCATGCGGACGGTTTATCTAATTCTGGGTTGCGCTCTCGTGCCGATTGGTATCGCCGGCGTTGTTCTGCCGGTACTCCCAGGCTTCGTATTTCTCTTGCTGGCGACGGTGTGCTTTGCCCGAAGCAGCCCGCGGTTCGAATCCTGGATGCTGAACCATCCCCAGTTCGGTGAAAGCTTGAGAATTTGGCGTGAAGATGGCAGCATGCGCCGTAAGCACAAGGTCTACTCGGTCGGAATGATCGCCATTTCAGCAGTTGCCGGCACTTTGTTTTCGCCTGCACCAGTTTGGGTTAAGATGGTCCTTTCCGCTGCCGGTGGTTGGGCCGCCTGGTATATCCTCACGAGACCAACCCGTAAGCCTAACGGTGTGTGTCCTTTGAGGCCGCCCGCGCACCTCGTCGATCCCGAGAATACTTAGGGCGCCAGCGGATCTAGGGGAGTTGGCTTCGGTGCGTACGTTCGCGGCCCGGCGAAGCTGCGTTTGTCCTCGACGTATCTTTTGAGACGCGAAAGGGCCACCGCGTAGAAGTTCCTGGCCCGCCTACCTTTGGATATTTTCTCCAGCGCGCCGTAATTCGCAGAATAGGTGACAGTAACGCGATACGTCCCCTGAATTAGCTCAGAAATCCGCCAATTAATGGATTCTTCTTTAGGCGATCGTAATACCTTTTCCACTATTCTGGCTTCGGCCTGGTCCCATTCCTCCACGTCGGCAATCTCGTGGTCGCGCTGCTCGCCGTCCTGCAAAAAAGAAATGCTTTGGCCCGGAAAAACTTTTTCCGTCTCGCTCGGTGGCCGTGGAGCGGTCTCGCGGATGGCCATGACCATGTCAGGAAGGTAATGGCCACGAGTCATGAGGTCGCCGACCACGAGGAAGAGTTCCTGGGGATCGGCCATGATGTCGATCGCTTCGCTAAAGGTCCACATTTATCTAGACATCAAGGCAGGAAGAGCCTCCTCGTAGTCGGTGCGGAGAGCCTCGACGCTAGCGGACATGACTTGGGACGAAGGCGTCGAAATGGTCAGGTTCGGCATCGAGCGATCGAAGGTTCCGAGGCAGTGCATGTTGAGGCCGTGTTTGGCTGCAAGCGTTGCGAGCTTCCCAGCGGCACCATCCATCAATTTATCCATGCCGATTCCGACCAAAATGCGGCCCGGCATCTCCCCGAATAACCTGGCGTCCATGCGGCGCGAGAATGTCCAGGGGTCGAGTTGTCGCTCGGCATCGAGGAGGGAATGAATGACGGCCTGGGAAAGACTAGAATTATCATTCAATATTGGCTCGAGGATATGTTTTTGATAATGCTCTTGTGCATCGATAATTACATTGCAGCCGACTGCTTTCTCAAAGCACATCTCGGCTAAGGCAACGGCAAGACCACCCTCGGATGTGTCGTGTGCACAATCCACGAGCTTGTCCGCGGCTGCATTTACCATGACTTCGATGAGCCCCATTTCCGTGAATAGGTTGGGTTTTTGCGGCGCTCCTTCATCGAGGCCATGAATTACGCGTACATATTCGCTGGTGCCCAGACCGTCCTGCGGCGCATGAATGTCGTTTCCGTACAACAGATAAATAAAGCCGTGACCATGTGGAAAATGGCTCCGCAAGGCATTTTCAGCGTTGTCCAAAACTCCGACAACGCCAATGGTCGGCGTCGGTAGAACGTCGCCGACTTCGGTTTCATTATAAAAGCTGACGTTGCCGCTAAGAACCGGAATCCGCAGGGCTTCGCAAGCGTTCGCAATACCGCGCACGGATTCTTGAAATTGCCAATAAACGTGTGGCAAGTTCGGGTCACCGAAATTCAAGCAGTCGGTCGCCGCCGCCGGCCGCGCCCCGGTACATGCAACATTTCGAGCCGCCTCCGCGACGGCGAGTTGCCCACCGGAAAATGGATCGGCATAAGTCCAGCGGCTATTCCCATCGATTTTGGTTGCAATGCCCTTCTTCGTTCCGCGCAAAGCAATTACCGCGGCGTCACCCAGGCCTGGTTTTAGAGCGGTTTGTGTCTGAACGGTGTGGTCGTACTGTTCGAAAACCCATCGCTTCGATGCTATCGAGGGAGATGATAATAGCTTCGAAAGGGCGCCTCCAAAGGCCGCCGGAGGCGGAATGCGGTTGGTCGAAAATCGAGCGGCTTTGTCGACGTTTTCCGGTTTCTCGCCCTTAAGGTCGAGCATCGGGCATCCCTCGGTGATGAGTTCTGCAGGGACGACAGCTTCGACCTTGCCATGGTGCTTAATCCTTACCTGGCCATCGCCGGTTACCACGCCGATGACGGCCGCCGGCAGTCCCCATTTCTTGAAGATGTCGAGGACTTCGTTTTCCCGGCCATTTTCGGTGACGGCGAGCATTCGTTCTTGGCTTTCGCTCAGCATGATTTCGTATGCGCTCATCGTTCGATCGCGCACCGGCACAAGATTGAGATCGATATCCATCCCGACGCCGCCCTTAGCGGACATCTCGCACGTGCTGCAGGTCAAACCCGCAGCCCCCATGTCCTGAATTCCGACGATCGCACCGGTCTTCAGCGCTTCGAGCGTGGCCTCGATCAAGAGTTTGCCGGCAAAGGGGTCTCCGATTTGAACGTTCGGGCGTTTGGAATCGCTGTCTTCGTCGAGCACTTCGCTGGCGAAAGTCGCGCCGTGGATTCCATCGCAGCCGGTTGCGCTGCCAAGATAAAGGACTGGGTTTCCGACGCCTTGGGCGGTTGCCGTGGCGATCTTGTCCAGATCCAATCGCCCTATGCACATGGCGTTAACGAGCGGGTTGCCGGAGTATCGCTCGTGGAAGAACACCTCGCCGGCGACGGTGGGCACGCCAACGCAATTGCCGTATCCGCCGATTCCTTGCACGACGCCATCGAAGAGCCGCTTGTCCTCAGCGTTCTTCGAAATATCCCCGAAACGAAGCGAGTTCAATGAAGCGATCGGACGCGCGCCCATGGTGAGGATGTCGCGGATAATTCCGCCCACTCCTGTCGCCGCACCCTCGTAGGGCTCGACCGCCGACGGATGGTTGTGGCTCTCCACTTTGAAAGCAATGCCGATATTATCACCAATATCGACGACGCCCGCGTTCTCCAGCCCTTTACCCTCGGCGGACAGCTTGTAGTTGGAAAACAATTTGAGCACTTTCTTGCTGGACTTGTAGCTGCAGTGCTCGCTCCAAAGAACCGCAAACATGCCGAGTTCGGTGGACGTCGGCTCTCGGTTTAGCTGAGACTTGAGTGTGCTGTACTCATGTGCGGACAGCCCCATATCCGCGTAGGGCGGGGCGTCGATGGTCTCTGGCGGCATCGCCCATTATAGCTTTCGGGGTGGCAAGCAAGAACGGCCGGAGCATACGCTCCGGCCGTCTCGGTGTTCAATAATGGCCGGTTAGCGGCCCGTGCTTTCAAAGGTGAAGGGCTCGCCCTGCATCTCCTCCCACTTCCGCCTTTGCGGTTCGGTGAGGATGTTGAGGATCGCCTTGTTGCCGGCTTCTCGCATCTTCTGCATTTCGGCCATCACCGCTTCGCGGTCGCCGCCGCTACCATCGCGAGCTTCCTGCATTCGGTCGCGCATGGCCTGCATCTGGTTCTGCTGAGCAGCCTGGACCTTGGCTTGCTGGTTATCGGAGAGGCCGAGCTGCTTGGCTACCTCGGGCCGTCCGAGGGCAGAGGCGCCCTTGAATTGAAGGACAAGCTCATCGAATCGTTTGCGCTGAGGCTCAGTGAGCAGCTCTCTGACTTCGGCATTCTGCTTTTCCATTTCCGCGCGACGCTGATCAGGATTAGGTCCGGCCGGGGGAGCAGCGGTCGGTGGAGCGCCGGTGGGCGGGCCACCTCGCTCGCCCCTCCCCTTTGGGGCAGTTTTTCGGCGATAGCGTTCTTCTGCTGTTCGGTTAGGTTCAATTCCTTCTGGACGTCAGGGCGAAGCAACAGGCGCGCCGCCCCTCCGGCCCATTTGCATTCGCATTCCTTGGCTCCGGGACCGGGGTCTTGAGCGAAAGCGAAAGAAGATACGAGCAATGCTACCGCGGTGATCACTGAAAAACGTTTCATAGATGTGGCCTCCTTATCATGCCTTCTCGGTATTACGCACAGGCCCGCAAATGTTCACGCGCGTGGTCGAGCTAATTGCGGCCGTCCATGATGGGTTGATCGTATCGTATAATCCGTGCGATGATAAACCAGGCGCTGAAGAAGATCGGGCGTGTCCAAAAAATCGATTCGCTGATCCTCGAACTGCAGCGCAAATTCTCGCTCATCGACCCGGGCCGAGGCGCTCAAGCCGCCATGGAGCAAGCAAAGGCCAGTTTAGAGCAAGCGGAATCGAAGCTGAAAACCATCCGCACAGAAGTTGAAGACTTAGAACTTCAATCCAAGTCGTTCGAGCAGAAAATGGTCTCCGAGAAGAACCGCCTCTATTCGGGCGGGGTCTACAACGCAAAGGACGCCGAGGCGATCGAGCGCGAGTTGGCCAACCTTAACACGAGGAGAGGCCAAGCTGACGACCGGATTCTCGAACTATGGGAACAGGTGGAACCTGCCAAGGTTGAAATGGAAATTGCAATGTCCGAGTTCGATGCGGCGAGCGCCAAAGTTGCCGAATACGCAGCCAAATACGAGCAGGTCAGGGCAGAATTCGAAGAGAAGCTTGGTCAGTTGAACATCGCTCGAACGAAGGAGGTCGCCGAGGCCGATACGGAGCTGCTTAGCAAGTACGACGCGATGAGGAAAAAGAGAGCGGGAATCGGCGTTGCGGCGGTGATAGCCGGGGTCTGCTCGGCCTGCCACACGAGCATTCCCACAAAGCAGCTCGGCGATCTCAAGCTCGGCGACACGTTGGAAACCTGCGAGAACTGCCTTCGCTTTATTTATTACGAAGAAGAGGGCTAGATCTCAGGAACGGCAGCCGGCGCCCGTGCCTCAAAATGGTCGACCAAGTACGCCCAATCCGCGGGCGTGTCGAAATCGATCGTCGTGTCGGGATGGCAATCGTGAACAATAGTGGCGGGTCCACCCAGAATGGTTCCCACCCTAGATTCCGCCTCCGCAGGAGTAACGGTCCCGAGAAAATACCGCGCAACATTGAGCAGGCCGAAGCGCCACACCATTTTAAATTGGGATTTGCGGTTGTCGGCCGCTTCTTCCAATATGGCTAACGCCGCCTCAACGCCGCCCGACGATGCTGCGTAAAGGCCTCCGGGGGCAAGGTTTCCTCCGCGGAACTTGAGGCCTCGGTTGTCGGCCCCGGGATGGGTCCTTCGCGCTTCGGCTTCCCCACAGAATCCCGCTGCGAACCACTTGTCGGGCAGAGCATTCGGAAATCTCTCGCCGATGCGCTCGATGAAATGCAGAAGGTGTGACCCGGAAATCAGCGGACTATCACATGGGACGAATATCATCGGCCTCTCGTGTTCGAGTTTCGACATCGCGCTTCGGATCGACCCGATGTTGGAGGTCCCCGGTTTGACTACCTCGATTCGCGGCGGAAGTCGGGGCAAACGCTCCACCACGCGGTCTTCCGCCGCAAGCACGACGCGTCCGAAGCCCGCATCGATACAAGCGTCGATTACGTAGGAGGCCGATGGCCGGCCCCCCAACTTGGCAAGCGCCTTGGTGTCGGCGCCTATCAGCTCGGCAAACGCAGAGTCGACACCCCCGCCCGCTGCGATGACGACGCCCCAATCGTTCGCTACCGCTTGATGTTCCAAACAGCGCGGTCCAATCTGAACAGCCACGGGTAGACGAACTGAGTGGAACTGGCCCGGGCGCTAATCCGGGCTCGCACGGTTCTATTCAAAGGATGGATGAACCGTGACGGGTTCAAGCTCACAATCACTTCGGTGACGGAATCTCCGGTCGTGGCGGGGGTTGTGCTGAAGGTTTGGTAAGCGCTCGTCTGGAAGTTGAACAGCTCGATCTTGCGGCTTATTGTCGTAGACGTCGCGCTCGATTCCATGGCAAAGCGAAGTTCGGCTGTCGACGATACGGGTGAGGTGCCATCGAGAATAAGCTGAACGGGGCTTTCTGCGGTCGAGAAGACCGGCCCCGGCCTAAGTATTAGCCGCGAGTCGTCGCTGCGATAGAGGTCTGACAGTTGGCCAGAGATAACTTGCCCCCGAAACAAATTCATCGTGGTAGGCAGAACCTCTGCCGGCACGATCGTGTCGAACCAAGTCCGGTACGTGCCGACTCGTAGGTCACCAAAAAGGGAGCCGTACTGGGGTGGCTGCGGGCCTCCGGTTTCGCTGCCTACCCAGCTATGAATTCCGGCCACCTTCCATACACCCCCTTGCTCGATGAACGAAGGCGCCCCGGAGTCGAGTCCGCCGAGGGTGGCTTCGTCCGTTATCGGGCCGCCATCGCCGAACGAGTCGACCCCGTTTCCGTCGAAATCACAGATTAGCCAGTCGCCAGCGAGTGTCCCAAGGCTAATGAACTGCACCAAGCTCACTCGGTTTCCGCCGCGACGCTTGGTTCCGTAGCTGCCGGAATAGGTCCAACTGCTGCCATTCCAAGTGCCGGTCACGCCGTAGCCCACCATCTCCAAGGTCTTGCCGAGTTGGTCGGTGCTCCAGTAAATGTCGTACCATCCCGGGAAGGTTTGGGCAACCTGGACGAGAGAAATGTCGTCGGTCGGGTGCTCGTAGATGGCGATCGAATCGTAAGTCAGGCCGGAATCTAGTTGGAAACGCATTTGGGCGTGACCTTCAGTCACGTGACGCGCCGTCAACAGCCAGTGGTCGCCGACCGCGACTGCTCCCGTGTTGTAGCCGGATAGCGGGCCGATCTTCCCGACCCATGGCCAGCCGGTCGTTTCGACTCCAGGCACGATGGCGGCCGCGACCATGGCGAGGCCGAAGACGGCGGTGGCGGCGATTGCATATCGATGATTCAAACGCATGATTGTTCTCCTAAAGGTTATAAGTAGGAATACCGAAGTTATAGACCCATTTTAGGCGATTTAAGGTCAACAATGTGCTATCGCTCTGGTGAAGCTGCGCAATGAATTGTCTTCATAAACTGGCAATTATCACCAAATTAACAACATTTGTAGGTTCAAAAGTGGCGTGTGTTTCGTCCGAATTAATGAAAAAATGGATCGTTCTCGGGGATGAATTTGCGACAAGTATTTGACTTCCGAGGATTGCTCCCGGTACTCTTACGGTCGCGAGGGGCTAATACGTACTCAGGATGGTACACGGCTCTGCGCCACTCACGACATGGGTGGGCAATTTGACCCACACCAGCCTGGAGGAAACGCATGAACCTGCGAGTAACACTTGCGGCTGCCGTGGCCACCGCCTCGGTCGTCGCTATCGGACAATCTTATAGCATTCAGGAGGCTGATGGCCTCGGCGGCAAGTCCGCCAAGACCGGCAGCGAAGCTGCCACTACCGGAAAACTCCATCTGGCTCCGATCTCAACTGCGAAGGTCGGAATCAACGGAGAGGGAGTTCTTATTTACAAGAGTCCCGACTCTTCTTCGCCCACGCTCGCGGCCGTCGGCCGCGGCAAAGTTGCTTGGGTGAAGGCTCGCTTCGGAGACTGGTACAAGCTCAAATTCCCGAGCGGAACGGTCGGCTATGTTAAGCGTGAGTTCCTGACCGGTATTCCCTTGGTCCAACCGACCAGCGCCAGGTCGGCTTATATTATCCGCAACGCGGTCGTGGTGCGCAGAGGCGCCTCCACTAAGACCGGCAGGACTGGCACGGCCGGCCGTGGCGAGGAAGGGAGGGACCTTGGCAAGGGGGGAGGGTGGTGTAGGGCGGGATTCGCAAGGG